>NZ_LZJR01000154.1 GCF_001667925.1 Mycobacterium sp. E2479
CGCATCCGGCTGCTCGCCGGCTCCGCTGCCGGCGGACGAGTCAGCCTTTTCGTCATGGCCACCCTCGCCGAAGCCGCCGCCGGGAGCTGTCATGGTGTTCAACCTAGCCCATCCGCAGGTGGCCGGCGCCGCCGCGAATCGCCGACGGGGCACACGAAGATGCCGTGACGTGTCCAGCGTCGGCCGGACGGAAACCTCGGCTCGTCGTGGCAGCGGCGTCCGACAAAACGCACGGCACGGCGCGTCGCGTTTGCGCAGGTGGTGAAAGGTCGGTGGATAGGTTGGCAGGCCTGAGATGAAATGACGCCCGAGGCGGAGGACAATGAGCGGCGATGACTAATTCTTTCCAGCCTGGGCAGGTTCCCGGCGCAACGCCACCGGGTGCGCCGGGGCGCCGTGGGACGCCCGGACTGCCGACGCCGCCGCGGGGTTGGCCGGTCGGGTCGTATCCCACCTACGCCGAGGCGCAGCGCGCCGTCGACTACTTGTCCGACCAGCAATTCCCGGTGCAGCAGGTGACCATCGTCGGTGTCGACCTGATGCAGGTGGAGCGAGTCACCGGCAGGCTGACGTGGCCGAAGGTGCTCGGCGGCGGCGTGCTGAGCGGGGCGTGGCTGGGGTTGTTCATCGGGCTCGTGCTGGGCTTCTTCAGCCCGAACCCGTGGGGGGCGCTGGCCACGGGTCTGGTCGCCGGTATCTTCTTCGGACTGATCACTTCGGCCGTTCCTTACTCGATGGCGCGCGGCACACGGGATTTCAGCTCGACCATGCAGTTGGTGGCCGGACGCTATGACGTGCTCTGTGATCCGCAAAACGCAGAGAAGGCGCGGGACCTGTTGGCGCGCTTGGCGATTTGAGTCGCGCGCGAGAGGTGTGAATTAGTGGTGAGTCGGCGCGGGCGCGTGCGCCGGATGGGCGCTATCGCGCTGGCGACGGCGATCATCGCGGCGGCGGTATCGGCGTGCGGATCGGAAAGTCGCGGGCTGGTCATCAGCTTCTACACAACGGCCGCCGACGGTGCGACGTTCACCGCGGTGGCCCAGGACTGCACCAGGCAATTCAACGGCCGCTTCGCCATTCGGCAGATCAGTCTGCCGCGGGCTCCCGGCGAACAGCGCTTGCAGCTGGCCCGGAGGCTGACCGGACGCGACCGCACACTGGACGTGATGTCGCTGGACGTGGTGTGGACGGCCGAGTTCGCCGAGGCCGGTTGGGCGTTGCCGTTGTCCGCCGATCCCGAAGGGCGAGCCGAGGCCGACGCCACGGTCGACACGCTGCCGGGCCCCTTGTCGACGGCGCGCTGGCAAGGCAAGCTGTTCGGAGCACCCGTCACCACGAACACCGAATTGCTCTGGTATCGGCCTGATTTGGTGACTCAGCCGCCGCGAACCTGGGACGGCATGGTATCTGAGGCCGCCAGATTGCACGATGCGGGGCAGCCCAGCTGGATCGGCGTGCAGGCCAACGAGGGCGAAGGTCTGGTGGTCTGGTTCAACACGCTGCTGGTGAGCGGTGGCGGTCAGGTCCTCTCCGAGGATGGTCGCCGCGTCACGCTCACCGATACGCCGTTGCATCGCGCGGCCACCATCAACGCGCTGCGCATCCTCAAGTCGGTGGCCATCGCGCCCGGAGCCGATCCGTCGATCAGCCGAACCGACGAGAGCACTGCTCGGTTGGCGCTGGAACAAGGTCGGGCCGCGCTCGCGGTCAACTGGCCGTACGCGCTGGCGTCCATGCTGGAGAATGCGGTGAAGGGCGGGGTGCCCTTCCTGCCGCTCAACCGGGATCCGAAGCTGGCCGGCACCATCAACGACGCCGGGACATTCGTGCCGAACGACCAGCAGTTCCGTATCGCATATGAAGCCAGCCAGAAAGTCTTCGGCTTCGCGCCGTATCCCGGTGTGGCACCGGGCCGTCCGGCAAAGGTGACGATCGGCGGCGCAAACCTGGCGGTGGCCAGCACCACCCGTCACCGCGCCGAAGCATTCGAAGCCATCCGCTGCCTGCGAAGTCTGCAACATCAGAAGTACGTTTCGATCGAGGGCGGCCTGCCGCCGGTGCGCAGCTCGTTGTATTCCGATCCGCAATTCCAGAGCAAATATCCGATGTACACCATCATCCGCCGCCAGCTCACTGATGCCGCGGTGCGCCCGGCAACGCCGGTCTACCAGGGTGTGGCCATCCGGCTCGCGGCGACGCTGAGCCCGATCACAAGGATCGACCCCGAGCGGACCGCCGACGAGCTCAGCACCGAGGTGCAGAAGGCGATCGACGGAAGAGGGCTGCTGCCGTGACATGCGCCGGCGACGATGCAGAGCGACGCGACGAGAAGCGGCGGCTATGACAGTAGTCGATGCCGAAACCGACACCGCGCGAACGTCTTCCGTGCCACCGCGGTGTCCCGGCCGGCGGGCCGAACAGCGGCTGGCGTTTATTCTGATCGCGCCGGCGTCAGTCTTGATGCTGGCGGTGACGGCGTATCCGATCGGCTACGCGGTGTGGTTGAGCCTGCAGCGCAACAACCTTGCCGTCCCCGACGACACCGCGTACGTCGGGCTGAACAACTACGTCACGATACTGACCGACCGCTATTGGTGGACCGCGTTGGCGGTGACGTTGGCCATCACGGTGGTTTCGGTATCCCTGGAATTCGTGCTGGGTTTGGCGCTGGCACTGGTCATGCACCGCACCGTGGTCGGTAAGGGCCTGGTCCGCACCGCGGTCCTGATCCCGTACGGCATCGTCACGGTCGTCGCGTCGTACAGCTGGTATTACGCGTGGACGCCAGGAACAGGTTATCTGGCCAACCTGCTGCCGCGGGGCAGCGCACCACTGACCGATCAGATCCCGTCGTTGGCGATCGTCGTCCTCGCCGAGGTCTGGAAAACAACGCCGTTCATGGCGCTGCTGTTGCTGGCCGGCTTGGCGTTGGTCCCGGAAGATCTGCTGAATGCGGCCCAAGTCGACGGGGCCGGCGCGTGGCGGCGGCTGACCGCGGTCACGCTGCCGATCATCAAGCCGGCGGTGGTGGTTGCCTTGCTATTCCGGACACTGGACGCGTTTCGCATCTTCGACAACATCTACGTCATCACCAACGGCGCCAACAACACCGGATCGGTGTCGATGCTGGGATACGACAACCTGTTCAAGGGATTCAACGTCGGGCTTGGCTCTGCCATCAGCGTGCTGATCTTCGTCTGTGCCGGTCTGATCGCGTGGGTGTTCATCAAGGTGTTCGGCGCGGCGGCCCCCGGAGGTGACAACGATGGCCGCTGACGGAGCGGGCGCGCGGCGCACCGCGATCTGGGCCGTTGTCGACACCGTGGTGGCGGTCTATGCGCTACTTCCGGTGCTGTGGATCTTTAGTCTGTCGCTGAAGCCGAGCTCAACTGTCAAAGACGGCAACCTGATTCCGTCATCGGCATCCTTGGATAACTATCGCGGCATCTTTCGCGGCGACTTTTTCAGCTCGGCGCTGCTCAACTCCCTCGGGATCGGGTTGATCACCACCGTGATCGCGGTGGTGCTCGGTGCGATGGCGGCGTACGCCATTGCCCGGCTGGCCTTTCCAGGCAAGCGATTGCTCGTCGGGGCCACCCTGTTGATCACCATGTTTCCCGCGATCTCACTCGTGACGCCGTTGTTCAACATCGAACGATTCATCGGCTTGTTCGATACCTGGCCGGGCCTGATTCTGCCGTACATCACCTTCGCACTGCCGTTGGCGATCTACACGCTGTCGGCCTTTTTCCGCGAGATCCCTTGGGATCTGGAGAAGGCGGCGAAAATGGACGGCGCCACACCGGCTCAGGCGTTCCGCAAGGTGATCGTGCCACTGGCGGCCCCCGGCGTGGTGACGGCGGCGATCCTGGTATTCATCTTCGCCTGGAACGATCTGCTGCTGGCGTTGACGCTGACAGCCACCAAAGCGGCCATCACCGCGCCGGTGGCAATCGTGAACTTCAGCGGCAGTTCGCAGTTCGAGGAGCCGACGGGATCGATCGCAGCCGGCGCCGTCGTGATTACGGTCCCCATCATCGTTTTTGTTTTAATCTTCCAACGACGAATCGTCGCCGGGTTGACCTCTGGCGCCGTGAAGGGATAACTCGATGGCCGAGATCGTGCTGGACCATGTCAGCAAGAGTTACCCCGGTGGCGCCACGGCGGTGCATGACCTCAACCTCACCATCGCCGACGGCGAATTTTTGATCCTGGTGGGCCCTTCGGGCTGCGGGAAGACCACCACGCTTAACATGATTGCGGGGCTGGAGGACATCTCGTCCGGCGAGCTGCGCATCGGCGGCGAACGGGTGAACGAGAAGGCCCCCAAAGACCGCGACATTGCGATGGTGTTCCAGTCCTATGCGCTATACCCACACATGACGGTGCGGCAGAACATCGCGTTTCCCTTGACGCTGGCCAAGATGAAGAAGTCTGAGATCGCGCAGAAGGTCGAGGAAACAGCGAAAACCCTTGACCTGACGGAACTTTTGGATCGTAAGCCGTCGCAATTGTCGGGCGGGCAGCGGCAGCGGGTGGCGATGGGTCGGGCCATCGTACGGCATCCCAAAGCGTTTCTGATGGACGAGCCGCTGTCCAACCTGGACGCGAAGTTGCGGGTCCAGATGCGCGGCGAGATCGCCAGGCTGCAAAAGAGGCTGGGCACCACAACGGTCTACGTCACGCATGACCAGACCGAGGCCATGACACTAGGCGATCGCGTGGTGGTGATGCATTCCGGTGTTGCGCAACAGATCGGCGCGCCAGACGAGCTGTACGAGCATCCGGCCAACCTGTTCGTCGCCGGGTTCATCGGTTCGCCGGCGATGAATTTCTTCCCGGCCTCACTGACGCCCGTCGGGCTCAAGCTGCCATTTGGCGAGGTGGTGCTGGCGCCGGAAATCCAAGAGGTGGTCGCCCGGCATCCGGAACCCGCTAACGTCATCGTCGGCGTGCGGCCCGAGCATCTGTCCGACGCTGGATTGATCGATGGTTACCAGCGCATCAGGGCGCTGACCTTTCAGGTGAAGATCGACTTGGTCGAGTCGCTGGGCGCGGACAAGTACATTTACTTCTCCACCGCGGCGTGGGCGGCACACTCTGCCCAGTTGGACGAGCTGGCGGCCGAGTCGGAAGGCCATAAAGACCAGTTCGTGGCAAGGGTTCCCGCCGAATCGAAGGCGGCCATCGGGCAATCGATCGAATTGGCCTTAGACACGACCAAGCTGGTGGTCTTCGATGCGGATTCCGGGGCTAACTTGACCATCGCGCCGTCGGGGACACCGTGACGCTGGGTCGAGTGCGCGCGCATCTGCAGGCTCACTTCACCGACGCCGACCCCGAAGCGGCGAGTGTGACATTTCTGGGCACCGAGACCATCGAGGTGTTGCGTTTCCGGGAGCCGGACACGACGGTGCACTACGTCACGCTGGGCTGCTCGCGCCACCCGATGACCGAACCGACGCTTGACATCAGCGATCCGTTGCGCGGTCCGCGCGCCGAAATCGTGCTTCAGTTGCGCGATCCCGGTCCGGTCTCCGGCATCGCCCGCAGCCTGGCGATCCTGGCGGCGACGCCGACGGTCGAAGGTGTGGTGCTGTGCGCCGACGCGCTGGTCGATCTCGGCTCACCGCTGTGGGCATCCCCGTCGTCGCGGGTGCCCTTCACCGCTGTCTTGTTGGGCCGCAGTGGGATTCGCGATCTGCCGCTGGACCCGCCCCGGGACCCGGTGCAGTTTCTGTCGGCCACCCCCATCACTGCCACCGAAGCGGCGTGGGTGCGGCTCAAGGGTGCCGATGCGATGCGTCAAGCGTGGGACAACGACGGCGTCGACGTGCTGAATCCGAATCGTCCGGCCGCACAGCCCGATTGACTCCGCTCCAGCGCGCGGCCTAGAGCCAGTTGTTGCGCCGGAACTGGAAGTACAGGCCCACACAAGCGGCCGTCATCAAGGCGATGATCCCCGGGTACCCCCACGTCCAGTTGAGCTCGGGCATGAAACGGAAGTTCATCCCGTAAATGGCGGCGACCATGGTGGGCACCGCCAAAATACCGGCCCAGGCCGCCATCTTGCGCATGTCGTTGTTCTGCTGCATCCCGACCCGGGCCAATGCCGCCTGAATCAGCGAGTTGAGCATGTCGTCGTAGCTTGCGATCTGGTCGGCGGCCTCGGAGTGGTGGTCGACCACGTCGCGCAGATAGCGTCGCACCTCTTTGGAGATCACATCTTTGTTGTCCGTCTGGATGCGGTGGAAGGCGGCCGACAGCGGATTGACGCAGCGGCGCAGTTCGACGACCTCGCGCTTGAGCAGGTAGATCGGCTCGACGTCGATCTTGCTGCCCGGCGCGAACGCGATCGCCTCGATGCTGTCGATGTCGGACAACATCAGACTGCTCACCTCGAGGTAGTGGTCTACCACGTGGTCGGCGATCGCGTGCAACACCGCGTAGGGGCCCAACTGCATCTGAGCGGGGTCGTCGTCCATCCGCTTGCGCACCTCGGACAGTCCGCCATGCTCGCCGTGTCGCACGGTGACCACGAAATCCTTGCCGACGAAGACCATGATCTCGCCGGTCTCGACGATCTCGCGGGCCAGCACCACCGATTCGTGGGGGACGTAGTTGACGGTCTTGAGGACCAGGAACAAGGTGTCGTCGTAGCGTTCGACTTTCGGCCGCTGATGGGCGCACACGGCGTCTTCCACGGCCAGCGGATGCAGCCCGAACACATCGGCCACTTCCTGCATCTCGGACTGGTTGGGTTCGCGCAATCCGACCCAGACGAATCCGTCGTGCCCCAGCGCTTCGATTTCGCGCACCTTATCCAGCGCGGCCGCGTAACCGAGTTTGCCGGGCAACCGGTGGCCGTCTTCGTAGACGGCGCAGTCAACCAGCGTCTCGTTGGGCGGTTTTGGGGCCGGGACCGGCTTGGCGTGCGGCTCGTGCGCAACGGGTCGAAGCGCTTCGGGCAAGGCGTCGAATCCCTGGAACACATCCACCTCCCAGCATTGCGCAGGTCCGACCAAGCGGTGGTCCATGGTACGCGTTCCGGCTTTTCAAAGCGCGACCATCAGGTCCCAGAAAGCCCTGGTAGCGGACCGGAGATTGTCCGTCGAGCGCAGTGCGCTAGTTTCGAGCCCAAACCCAAACCTGCACGAACTTCTCCACAAGGAGTAATCGACGTGAGCGCAAGTCCTCTCAAGGTCGCTGTCACCGGCGCCGCCGGCCAGATCGGCTACAGCCTGTTGTTCCGCCTGGCAAGCGGCTCGTTGCTGGGCGCCGATCGCCCGATCGAGCTGCGTCTCCTTGAGATCGAGCCCGCCCTCAAGGCGCTGGAGGGCGTCGTGATGGAGCTCGATGACTGCGCGTTCCCATTGCTGTCTGGCGTGGAGATCGGCGCGGACGCGAACAAGGTCTTCGATGGTGTGAACCTCGCGTTGCTCGTCGGCGCGCGGCCACGCGGCCCGGGCATGGAGCGCAGCGACCTGCTGGAGGCCAACGGCGCGATCTTCACCGCGCAGGGCAAGGCGCTCAATTCCGTCGCCGCAGACGACGTCCGCATCGGCGTGACGGGCAACCCCGCCAACACCAACGCGCTGATCGCGCTGAGCAACGCTCCCGACATCCCGAAGGAGCGGTTCTCCGCGCTGACCCGCCTGGATCACAACCGGGCGATCTCGCAGCTGGCCAAGAAGACCGGCGCCCCGGTCACCGACATCAAGAAGATGACCATCTGGGGCAACCACTCGGCCACCCAATACCCCGACATCTTCCACGCCGAGGTCGGCGGCAAGAACGCCGCTGAGGTGGTCAACGACCAGAACTGGATCGAGAATGACTTCATCCCGACGGTCGCCAAGCGCGGCGCGGCGATCATCGACGCGCGCGGCGCCTCCTCGGCCGCCTCGGCCGCCTCGGCCACCGTCGACGCCGCCCGGTCCTGGTTGCTGGGCAGCCCGGACGGCGACTGGGTGTCGATGGCGGTCTTCTCCGACGGCTCGTACGGCGTGCCCGAGGGGATCGTCTCGTCGTTCCCGGTGACCACCAAGGACGGCAACTGGTCGATCGTGCAGGGGCTGGACATCGACGAGTTCTCCCGCGGCCGCATCGACAAGACCACCGCCGAGCTGGTCGACGAGCGCAACGCGGTTACTGAGCTGAAGCTGATCTGATCACCGCGGGTCGGCTGGTATGACCCACATCACCAATTAGGGCTACTAATGGGTAGTCAGTACGCTGAAGCGCGTGTCCGAATTGCTTGAATCGATACCGGCGCAAGCCGTGAACGGCGTGATCACCGACGCGGAGATCTTCGAGGCACACGTAGGCGGCAAGCTTTCCGTAGGCATGACGTCCCCGCTGGACACCCAGCGCGCTCTGTCGATCGCCTACACCCCCGGCGTGGCACAGGTCAGCCGTGCGATCGCCGCCGACCACGCGCAGGCCGCCCGGTACACCTGGGCGAACCGGCTGGTGGCCGTCGTCAGCGACGGCAGCGCAGTGCTTGGCCTGGGGGATATCGGGCCGTCGGCGTCGCTGCCGGTCATGGAGGGCAAGTGCGCGCTGTTTCAGGCGTACGGCGGGCTGAACGCCATCCCGATCGTGCTGGACACCAAGAATCCCGACGAGATCGTGCAAACCCTGGTGCGCTTGCGCCCGACGTTCGGCGCCGTCAACCTCGAGGACATCTCCGCGCCGCGTTGTTTTGAAATCGAGCGGCGCCTCATCGAAGCGCTGGACTGCCCGGTGATGCACGACGACCAGCACGGCACGGCGATCGTGGTGCTGGCCGCGCTGATGGGTGCCAGCAAGGTACTCGGTCGCGACATGGCCTCGCTGAAGGTGGCGGTGTCGGGAGCCGGCGCGGCCGGTGTCGCGTGCACCAATCTTCTTATGGCGATGGGTGTTTCGGATATCACCGTGCTCGACTCGCGTGGGGTTCTGCACACCGGTCGCGACGACATGAACCACGTCAAGGCGGCTCTGGCGCGGCGCACCAACCCCACCGGCCTGACCGGCAGCCTGGCCGAAGCCGTCCGGGGCGCCGACGTTTTCCTGGGGTTGTCGGGCGGCGTGGTCCCCGAAGAGATGATCGCCACCATGGCACCCGACGGGATCGTGTTCGCGCTGTCCAACCCCGATCCGGAGATCCACCCGCAGATCGCGGCCAAACACGCCGCGGTGGTGGCCACGGGCCGTAGCGATTTCCCGAATCAGATCAACAACGTGCTTGCCTTCCCGGGGGTGTTCCGCGGTGCCCTGGACGCCGGCGCGCGCCGGATCACCGAGAAGATGATGGTCGCTGCGGCCGAGGCGATCTTCTCCGTCGTCAGCGACGACCTCGCGCTCGACCGGATCGTCCCCAGCGCACTGGACACCCGGGTCGGGGACGCGGTCGCCAAGGCGGTGGCGCTCGCCACGGAAGCCTCAGACACTTCCGTCGCTCGGGGTTGAGAATCGGCAGGCTGGCGGCACCGCTGCTCGCCGCCGTACTCGCGGTGGCGGGTTGCGCAGCCGGCGCTGACCCCGGCGACCGTCGGGCCAGTGCCGAAACTGTGGTCGGATCCCGGGCTGACGCCGATGCGGCGCTGCTGGCCGGCATCTACGTCGCCGCCCTGCGGTCTTATGGCTTCGGTGCGCGGGCCGCGACGGCGGCCGACCCAATGCCGCAGCTGGATTCCGGTGCGTTCACCGTCGTACCCGCCTTCACCGGCCGCACGTTGCTAGTTCTGCAGCCCGGCGCGACGGCGATGTCGGACAAAGACGTCTACCGCGCAATGATCGCTGCGCTGCCCGAAGGAGTCGTGGCGGGCGACTACACGACGGCTGCCGAAGACAAGCCCGTGTTGCTGGTCAGTCGGCCGACCGCCAAGGCGTGGGGCGGTAGTGACGTCAGCGCGGACTTGAGCACCCTGCCCCGCCACTGCGACGGCCTCGTTGTCGGGAGTGTCGTCGGGCGGCAGGAACCGTCGTCGGTCGGCCCCTGCCGCCTGCCCAAGCCACGTGAATTCCCGGACGGCGCAACAATGTTCGCCGCAATTCGGACCGGGCAGCTGACGGCGGGGTGGACCACCTCGGCCGACCCCGGCATCCCCGGCGACCTGGTCGCGCTGTCCGACGGCAAACCCGCACTGATCCGTGCGGAGAATGTGGTGCCGCTTTATCGCCGTAATGCGCTGAGCGATCGGCAGTTGCTGGCGATCAACGAAGTGGCAGGTGTGCTGGATACCGCGGCCTTGGTCGAGATGCGCCGGCAAGTGCGCAACGGTGCCGATCCGCAGGCGGTGGCGGGCGGCTGGCTGGCCGAGCATCCGCTCGGGCGCTGAGGGTCAGACCCTTGGCATCAACCGGCCCATGACTGGGCCGAAGAGCTGTTGGTAGTACGGGCCCGCCACCCGCACCATCACGTCCAGGAGTTTGGCGTCCGTGCCGACCAGGACCCGGGCCTTCTTCTTGCGGACCGCGTCCAGGATGACCTTCGCGGCGCGTTCCGGGCTGGTCCGGGCGAGCCGCTTGTCGAACAGCTTGGCCAGTTGTTCGGGGTCGAGCCCCTCGGCGGCCGTCGCGTTGCGAGCGATCGCAGTCTTGATGCCTCCCGGGTGCACCGTGGTCACCGCCACCGGGTGGCCGGCCGCCCCCATCTCCTGGCGCAGCGCCTCGGTGAACCCGCGCACGGCGAACTTGGCCGAGTTGTATGCGGCCTGCCCGGGTACCGAGAAGAGCCCGAACACGCTGGATACGTTGATGACGTGCCCGTCACCGGAGGCGATCAGGTGCGGCAAAAACGCCTTGGTGCCGTTGACGACACCCCAGAAGTCGACGTCCATCACCCGTTCAATGTCCTTGAACTGGCTGACTTCGACGTCGCCGGTGAAGGCGATGCCGGCATTGTTGTAGATCTGGTTGACCTTGCCGAAGTGCTCCTTGACGCCGTCGGCGTAGGCCAAGAAAGCTTCCCGCTCGGTCACGTCGAGCCGATCGGATTTGAACGAGGCATTGATTGCCTTGAGCTGTTCCTCGGTGTGGGCCAGGCCTTCCAGGTCGACGTCGCTGATCGCCACTTTGGCGCCCGAGCGGGCCAGCTCGACGGCCAGCGCCTGCCCGATACCTGAACCCGCGCCCGTCACCACCGCGACCTTTCCGGCGAACCCTTGCATGAGCACCCTTCCTTATCGGCACGTTTGCGTTGAGGCTAGCCGGTAGGAGCGGTCCCCGATTCCCGCGGGTCGCGGATCCAGTGGTCGTCCCGATCAGCCGAAGGCCGTGTCGATGATCTCCTGCTGCTCGACCGCGTGCACCTTTGACGAGCCCGACGACGGAGCCGACATCGCCCGGCGCGAGATCCGCTTGATCCCGGTCAGCTTGTCGGGCAACAGCTCTGGCAGCTCCAGTCCGAATCGCGGCCAGGCACCCTGGTTGGCCGGCTCCTCCTGCACCCAGAAGTACTGGTTGACGTTCGGGTAGCGGTCCAGCGTTTCGCCCAGCCGGCGCTTGGGCAGTGGGGCGAGTTGCTCGATGCGCACGATCGCCACGTCTTCGCGGTTGTCCTTGGCCTTGCGTGCCACCAACTCGTAGTAGAGCTTCCCGCTGGTCAGCAGGACCCGCGTGACCTTGCTGCGATCACCGATGCCCTCCTCGTACGTCGGCTCTTCGAGCACCGAGCGGAACTTGATTTCGGTGAAGTCCCGCACATCGCTCACCGCAGCCTTGTTGCGCAGCATCGACTTCGGTGTGAACACGATCAGCGGCCGCTGCACGCCGTCAAGGGCGTGGCGCCGCAACAAGTGGAAGTAGTTGGACGGTGTCGACGGCACGGCGATCGTCATCGACCCCTCGGCCCACAGCTGCAGGAAGCGCTCGATGCGGCCTGAGGTGTGGTCGGGCCCCTGCCCCTCGTGGCCGTGTGGCAGGAGCAGTACGACGTTGGACAGCTGGCCCCACTTCGCCTCACCCGAGCTGATGAACTCGTCGATGATCGACTGCGCGCCGTTGACGAAATCGCCGAACTGCGCTTCCCACAACACCAGAGCGTCCGGGTTGCCCACCGTGTAGCCGTACTCGAAGCCGACGGCGGCGTACTCCGATAGCGGTGAGTCGTAGACCAGGAACTTCCCCCCGGTAGGAGTGCCGTCGGCGTTCGTCGCGAGCAGTTGCAGTGGCGTGAACTCTTGGCCGGTGTTGCGGTCGATGATCACCGAGTGCCGCTGGGAGAAGGTGCCGCGCCTGGTGTCTTGACCCGATAGCCGCACCAGCTTGCCCTCGGCCACCAGCGAGCCGAGCGCCAATAGTTCGCCGAAGGCCCAGTCGATCTTGCCCTCGTAGGCCATCTCGCGCCGCTTTTCGAGCACCGGCTGCACGCGTGGGTGGGGGGTGAAGCCCTCGGGCAGGGACAGAAACGCGTCGCCGATGCGCGAGAGCAGCGCCTTATCCACCGCGGTGGCCAGGCCCGCCGGCAGCATCTGGTCGGCCTCTACCGATTCGCTCGGTAGCGCGCCGTGCTTCTCGAGCTCGCGGACCTCGTTGAACACCCGCTCCAGTTGGCCCTGGTAGTCGCGCAGGGCGTCCTCGGCTTCCTTCATCGAGATGTCGCCGCGGCCGATCAGGGCTTCGGTGTAGCTCTTGCGGACGCCACGCTTGATGTCGACGACGTCGTACATCGCGGGGTTGGTCATCGACGGGTCGTCGCCCTCGTTGTGGCCGCGCTTGCGGTAGCACAGCATGTCGATGACGACGTCCTTCTTGAACTCCTGTCGGAAGTCGACGGCCAGCTTGGCCACCCACGCGCACGCTTCCGGGTCGTCGCCGTTGACATGAAAGATCGGCGCTCCGATCATCTTTGCGACGTCGGTGCAGTACTCACTGGACCGTGAGTACTCCGGCGCGGTGGTGAAGCCGATCTGGTTGTTGGCGATGATGTGGATAGTGCCGCCGACGCGGTAACCGGGCAGGTTAGTCAGGTTCAGCGTCTCGGCGACCACGCCCTGCCCGGCGAACGCGGCGTCGCCGTGCAGCATCATCGGCACCACCGAGAAGGCTTTTTCGTCGCCGTGGTCGTCGGCCCCGCGGTCCAGCAGGTCCTGCTTAGCGCGTACCAGACCCTCCAGCACCGGGTCAACGGCTTCCAGGTGCGACGGGTTGGCGGTCAGCGACACCTGAATGTCGTTGTCGCCGAACATCTGTAGGTACACGCCGGTGGCGCCCAGGTGATACTTGACGTCCCCGGAGCCGTGCGCCTGGGCTGGGTTGAGGTTGCCCTCGAACTCGCTGAAGATCTGCGAGTACGGCTTGCCGACGATGTTGGCCAATACGTTGAGCCGGCCGCGGTGCGGCATGCCGATGACCACCTCGTCGAGTCCATGCTCGGCGCACTGGTCGATCGCCGCGTCCATCATCGGAATGATGCTTTCCGCGCCTTCCAGTGAAAACCGCTTCTGGCCAACGTATTTGGTTTGCAGGAAGGTCTCGAAGGCCTCGGCCGCATTCAGCTTGCTCAGGATGAACTTCTGCTCGGCCACCGTCGGTTTGACGTGCTTGGTCTCGACGCGCTGCTGCAGCCATTCCTGTTGCGAGGGTTCGAGAATGTGGGTGTACTCCACGCCGATGTGGCGGCAGTAGGCGTCGCGCAGCAAGCCCAGCACGTCGCGCAGCTTCTTGTATTCGCTACCGGCGAAGCCGTTGACTTTGAACACCCGGTCGAGATCCCACAGCGTCAGGCCGTGGTTGAGGATCTCGAGATCGGGGTGGCTGCGGAACCGGCTGCCGTCCAATCGCAGCGGGTCGACGTCCGCCATCAGGTGACCGCGATTGCGATAGGCCGCAATCAGCTCCATCACCCGGGCATTCTTGTCGACGATCGAGTCGGGGTTGTCGGTGCTCCAGCGCACCGGCAGGTACGGGTTGCCCAGCTCGCGGAAGATCTCGTCCCAGAATTCGTCCGACAGCAGCATCTCGTGGATGGTGCGTAAGAAGTCGCCGGACTCCGCACCCTGGATGATGCGGTGGTCATAGGTGGAGGTCAGCGTGATCAGCTTGCCGATGCCCAGCTCGGCGATGCGTTCCTCGCTGGCGCCCTGGAATTCCGCGGGGTACTCCATGGCGCCGACACCGATGATGGCCCCTTGGCCGTTCATCAGCCGCGGCACCGAGTGCACCGTGCCGATGGTCCCCGGGTTGGTCAGCGAAATGGTAACGCCGGCAAAGTCTTCGGCGGTCAGCTTGCCGTCGCGGGCGCGTCGCACGATGTCCTCGTAGGCGGTGACGAACTGTGCGAACCGCATGGTCTCGCAGCCCTTGATGCCGGCGACCACCAGGGAACGCTTGCCGTCTTTGCCCTGCAGGTCGATGGCCAAGCCGAGGTTGGTGTGCGCCGGCGTCACCGCGGTGGGCTTGCCGTCGACTTCGGCGTAGTGCCGATTCATGTTCGGGAACTTCTTGATCGCCTGCACCAGCGCATAACCCAGCAGGTGAGTGAACGAGATCTTGCCACCGCGGGTGCGCTTGAGTTGGTTGTTGATGACGATGCGGTTGTCGATCATCAGCTTGGCCGGTATGGCCCGGACGCTGGTCGCCGTCGGCACGTCGAGGGACGCGGACATGTTCTTGACGACGGCCGCCGCGGCGCCGCGCAGCGTCTGCAGCTCGTCGCCTTCCGCCGGCGCAGGAGTAGCGGCTTTCGCCGGTCGCGGCGCGACCCCATTGCCGGGAGGGGCTACGGGCTTGGCGGTCTCGGTGGTCTGCGGGGACGCCGGAGCCGGCTTCGGCGGGGCCGCCGCGGCAGCCTGCGTTCCATCACCGCTGGTCGGAGCAGCCTGCGTGGATTCGCCCGCGGGCTCCGGGTTGTAGTCGACCAGGAACTCGTGCCAGCTCGGATCGACCGACGAGGGGTCGTCGCGGAACTTGCGGTACATCTCCTCGACCAACCATTCGTTTTGCCCGAATGGTGAACTTATGTTGCTCACGACCGCAGTTCGCCTCAATCCTTCTGTTCCGCAAGCGCATTCCCGCGGCGCTTGCACCCTTGTCGGCCCCGGACGACCGAACGCCTCACACCCATGGCGGTACCCATTGTTTCCGCCCTATAAAGGCTAACCTTTCGCCGCCGATCCGCCAGGTTGACCGAGGGAACAGGCAGACGGCCGCGCGCTAGCCGGCTTCGTGAATCGGAGGCACCAAGTGCAGCGCGCGGGGCCAGCGCGCGGGCGGAGCGCCGAACGCCCGGTTGGTGTTACGGGTCATCTTCTTGCCGGCCAGATAGTTGCCGATGGCGCCCACCACGATGCCGATGCCGACCGGCAACAGTTTGCCGAACAACAGGGCGCCGCGCCGCAAGGTGTACTTCCGGACCCACGACTTGAGCAGCCGTGAGTTCAGCTTCGACATCGACGACAGCGGCAGGGCGGCCAGGCTCTCGGAGACCCAACCGCCGCTGGTGCGGCGCGGACCGATCAGCTGGGCGACGGCGCGCTCGCTGTTGTCGCCGACGAGGACCGCCAGCACCAGCGCGCGGCGGCGTTCCCGGTGATCGGCCGGGATGTCGTAAACCACCGCCACCGCCAATACGAAGAACGCGGTGGCCTCCAGGAACGTCACCGTTTCCGCGGCTGCCGCGGACAGGGCGCTGATTGTGCCGATGCCGGGGACGGTTGCGGCGGCCCCCACGGCAACGCCGCCGGCGGTCACAATGGCCAGGTATCTCTTCTGCAGCTTGGCCAGGATCTCCGCCGGGCTGGCGTTCGGATTCGCGTTGCGCAGCCGGGTCACATAGGCCTCGGCGGCCGGGCCCTGCAGCCACGAGCTCCGCTCGATGACCTGCGCCAATGCCCGCGCCGACATTTTCGGTCGACCGTTGCCGGCGGTCGGCTGCTGTTTCGCGTCGGACATGGTGAAGAACCGGTTCGGCGACCTTTTCCGTCGACCCCGCATATTGTCTCTCCTGCAAACGGCGTTCCCCCAGGCTAACGTGCCCGCGGCAAATCCTGACGCGTTATGCACCCTGACCGGGTCCTTGGCTGCCGGCCCTATTGCCTCACCGGGAATAATGCAGGCTGGATGTCTGCGACGGTCCGGGCCGTCGGCCGGTCCTCATCCTGTTTACCGCGCAGCGCGCGTGGTGTATCTGCGTGGGTGGGACCAGTCGACGAGCCGCGCCGATACGGCTGAACAGCAGCGGGTGGGCGCGAAACCGAAACGAGGTGGGGTGGATGACGACGGCTACGCCCCGCACGCCCGGGAGGCGCGCGGCATCGGGGCCGGCCCGGGCCGCCAACCGCTGGGACTTTTTCACCCGAAGCTCGCAGCAGTCGCAGAATCCTTGGAACCCGCTGTGGGCCATGATGATCGGCTTTTTCATGATCATGGTCGACTCGACCATCGTCGCCATCGCGAACCCGACCATCATGGCCAGCTTGCGCATCGGCTACGACACCGTCGTCTGGGTGACCAGCGCCTACCTGCTGGGCTACGCGGTCGTGTTGCTGGTAGCCGGGCGCCTCGGTGACCGGTTCGGTCCCAAGAACCTCTACCTGATCGGGCTGGTCGTATTCACCGTTTCCTCGGTGTGGTGCGGGTTGGCCAGCAGTGCCGCGGTCCTGATCGCGGCACGCGTCGTACAGGGCGTCGGCGCGGGGCTGCTCACGCCGCAGACCCTGTCGACCATCACCCGGATTTTCCCGTCGGAGCGCCGCGGTGTCGCGGTGAGCCTGTGGGGCGCCACTGCCGGTGTCGCCAGCCTGGTGGGCCCGCTGGCCGGCGGTGTCCTGGTCGACGGGCTGGGCTGGAAGTGGATCTTCTTCGTCAACGTCCCCATCGGTGTCATCGGCCTGGTGTTGGCGTATTGGCTGATTCCGGTGCTGCCCACCCAGTCGCATCGTTTCGACCTGATCGGGGTCGCGCTGTCTGGTGCCGGCATCTTCCTGATCGTATTCGGGTTGCAGCAGGGGCAGGCCGCGCACTGGCAACCCTGGATCTGGGCGTTGATAGTCGCTGGCGTCGGGTTGATGACGGCCTTCGCGTTCTGGCAGTCGCTGAACGCCGACGAGCCGCTGATTCCCTTGGCGATCTTCGGTGACCGAGATTTCACCCTGTGCAACGTCGGGGTCGCCATCATCTCGTTCACCGCGACGGCCATGATGCTGCCGCTGACTTTCTACGCCCAGGCCGTGTGCGGGCTCTCACCGACGCGCTCGGCGCTGCTGATCGCACCGATGGCGATTGCGAATGGCGTTTTCGCGCCGTTCGTCGGCAGGCTCGTCGACAAGTACCATCCGCAGCCCGTGCTCGGCTTCGGCTTCTCGATGCTGGCCATCGCGCTGACCTGGATCACCTTCGAGATGTCACCGACGACACCGATCTGGCGGCTGGTGTTGCCGTTCTTCGCGATGGGGGTCGGGATGGCGTTCGTGTGGTCGCCGCTGACCGCCACCGCGACGCGTAACCTGCCGGCGCATTTGGCCGGCGCGGGCTCGGCGGTATACAACTCCGTGCGCCAGCTCGGTGCTGTGCTCGGCAGCGCCGGTATGGCCGCGTTCATGACGTGGCGGATAAGCGATGAGATGCCGCGGCAGCCGTCCGGCGAGGCCACCGGCGAGGACACGCTCACCTTGCAGTTGCCCGGGTTCCTTCGCGAACCGTTCGCGGCCGCGATGTCGCAATCGGTGCTGCTGCCGGCGTTCATCGCGCTGTTCGGGATCATCACCGCACTGTTCCTGGTGGGCTTCGCGCCGTGGGCGGGCAAGGGCGATAACGGGGGTGGCGACGATCCCCTCGGGCCCGACGACGGCGTGATCGACGACGACTACGACGACGACCAGTACGTAGAGTTGGTCCTGGTGCGCGAGCCCGACGCACGGTGGGGAAGCCATCCGCAGCCGCCCCGGCAGCGAATTGATCGTCCGCAACCGGCGCCCACCGGAGTGCCGCGCCGTGACCCCGCCGATTCGTGGCGCACGTCGCTCGGCGATTCCGCTGCGGCGTTTGAACCAATCGGCTACGCCCACAACGGGTCTCACGTGGACAACGGCAAACGCCTTCGCCAGGTGGCGGTGCGGCGCCCGCCCAAATCCCTCCCGCCCGGTGATCGGCTCACTAGGCCGCCACGCCGCCAGGTCAACGGCTCGGGGAGCCGGTACTTCCCCGAAGGCGAATCGCTGCGAGGTCAGCATCACCGCTCCGATCCCGATGACGACCCCACCGGTTCGGGCCGGCACTCGTCGACCGGCTAGGCGGTCACCGCAGATCGCGCTGGGTGAGCGCCAGGAAGGCGCCCAAATCGATCAGGCCCGCGGGTGTGGCGGGCAGATACTCCGTCAGCGACGGGGAGCGCACGACCACGGCCGCGTACTGGGCGCGGCTTACCGCGACGTTGAGCCGGTTCCTGTTGAGCAGGAAGGACATTCCGCGGGGCACCGCGTCCACGGATGACACTGTCATCGAGATGTAGACCACCGGCGCCTGTGCGCCCTGGAACTTGTCGACCGTCCCCACCCGCACTCCGGCGAGCCCCGCGGCGGTCAACCGATGACGTAGCAGCGCGACCTGGGCGTTGTAGGGCGCCAGCACCAACACATCGGTGGCGGCCAACCCCCTTGTGCCGTGTTCGTCGGTCCACGCCGCGCCGAGCAGCTGGTTGATCTCGGCGGCGATCGCATCGGCCTCCTCGGGACTTTCGGTCGAATTGCCTTGATGCTCAACCGAAAGCAGTTTCACACCGGGTTGACATCCGTCGAGGCGGCGGGCGGCGGTGCACTCATGCGAATGCAGCCTGTCCTCGTAGGAGAGCGCCGAAACCGCTGCGCAGACGGCCGGGTGCATGCGGTAGGTGAGGTTTAGGAAGTAACCGCGTTCGTCGGACAGGGTGCGCTGGCCGTCGACCAGCCAGTCCAGCGCGGAAACGTCTACCGGCTCGGGATGAGTGCCCTGGCTGACCTGCGGCAACTGCTGAGGATCTCCGAGCAGCAACAGGTTTGCGGCGGACGGGGCCACGGCGATGGTGTTGGCCAGACAGAACTGGCCTGCTTCGTCGATTACCAGGAGATCTAGGCTTCCCGGCGGCACCCGATTGGCGTTGGCGAAATCCCATGCCGTTCCGCCGATCACGCATCCCGGGGTGTCAGCGAGGAACGCGGCGTAGGCGCCGCCGTCAATCTCCCGCCAGCGCGGGGCTCGGTGGTCGTTGCGCTTCTTCGCGATCCGTTGCGGATCCAGACCGGCATCGATTACACAGTCCAGCAGGTTTTCCACGGTGGCGTGCGACTGCGCGATCACACCCACCTGCCAGCCATGCTCGGTGACCAGGTCGTGGATTACCCGCGCCGCGGTGTGCGTCTTGCCGGTGCCCGGCGGACCGTGCACTGCCAGGTATGACGAATCCAGATCGAGTAGCGCGGCGGTGATATCGGCGACAATGTCGTCGCTACGGGGGAGGGGAGTGCCGCCCCGCGCGCGGGGCGCGCCCCGCAGCAGCACGTCGATGATCGCGCTGCGCGGCAGTTGCGGCAATCCGGCCGCCACCCCGGCCGCGGTTGCCTCGATTGACTCCCGTAGCGCCGTCGTCGGGATGGGCGGACCTGGAGTCAGCGCGAACGGCAACTGGTGAAAAGTCTTGCCATCGGCGCCAACTCGTTCGAGTACCACCACTTCGGTGGGGACCGCTGGATCGTCGGCCTCAATGACCGAGACCCGCCCGGCCGCCCGCCGGTCGGGGCTCTCGGTCATGCCGGGCGGGGCCGGAGGGTGGTAGAGGGCAAAGACATCGCTCTTCAAGTCGCCGCGCGCCAGTTCGCCGCGCAGTTGCAGCCGCCGCTGCGGTTTACGCGCGCGTGGTGGCGTGTGCCAGTCGACGCTGACCGACGCGTGCTCGACGACGAACACGTCGGTGTCATCCGCCCACTCGTCGATGGGAAAGTTCAACCGGTCGAAGTGCGCCCACCAGAAGGGCTTGTCCTCGCGCCGGTGGTAGCCGCGCGCCGCGGCCAGTAGCCCTACGGCCGTCTGCTGGGGGGTGCGGACGTCGACGCCGGCGGCTCCCGTAAACCTCGACAACGTCACCGCCAGTTGGTCGCGGTCGTCGACAGTGTTGCCGTCGGCCACGGGCTGAGCGCCGATCGGTACCACGCCGGATTCGTAGGCGCGCAACATCAACCAATTCCGCAATTCCTGGGTCGAGCGGCAGTCGTAGTGGTTGTAGTCCTCGATCTCCTTGAGCACCGATGCGGCCTCGTCGCCGCGGCCGTCTGCCTGCAGTTCGCAGTATCGTGCGTAGGAGGTGATCGAACCGGTGGCCGTGGTCACGTCACCCACGCGCAGTTGAGCCCCCATGTAGAGAGGCTCTAGCGCCTTGAGACTGAATGACTCCGCACCCACCCGAATGCTCCTGCGCACCAACGGGTAAAGATCGACCAGCGTGCCGCTGCGCAGTAGTTCGTCGACTTCGTCCTCGCCCACTCCATAGCGACCGGCCAGTCGCAGCAGCGCGCTCTTCTCGTATGGCGCGTAGTGGTAGATGTGCATGTTGGGGCGGCGCTTGCGGCGCTTGGCCACCAGCGCCAAGAACTCGATCAGCGCCTTGCGTTCGTCGGCCCGGTTGTGCGCCCACAGCGGGCGAAACTTGCCCATCGGGCCTGCTTCCAAAACACCGAACAGATATTCCAGGCCCCATTCACGTCCATCGGTGGTCCACAGCGGGTCGCCCTCGAAGTCGAAGAACAGGTCCCCTGGGTCGGGCTCGGGTAGCAGGGCCAGCGGTTGCGGATCGATGACCTGGACCTGTGGGACGCCGGTTTCACGTTGGCGGACTTGTAGTTTGGCCTGGATAGCGAGTTTGTTCAGCACGCTGGTCGCCAGTCCAGGCACTGGTCCGCGAAGATCGGCCAGGTCGGCGACGGTGCTGATGCCGGCATCAAAGAGCTTGTCGCGCTGGCTTACTCGCAAACCGGCCACCAGCAGCACGTCGTCGGCCGCCCGCAGCTGCTCGAGGCACAGCGGGCAGTGAAAGCAGGCGGCCACGCCCTCGTCGTCCCAGCGAACCGCGGCGCCGCCCGCGTAGTGCTCATCGAGGAGGCGCTGCAGGCGGGCGCGCTGCGAGCGGTACACCGGGATCAGGTCGCGAACCCGGTGCCGCACCGTGGTTCCATCGCCAAGGCGCAGCTCGGCCTCCGCAGCGACCGGGATGCCCGCGGCGGCCAACGCGTCGGCGTAGGCGGCCAGTTGCAACAGCGCGGTTACCTTAGCTGAGCGGGCCAGTTTGGTGTCCACGACCCGGTACCGTTCGTTCTCGCGCACCAGGAAGTCTGCGAAGCCGACGAAGCGGCCGTCGAACATGGCGGCTTGATACACCACGGGAGCGTGGTTGGCGACGGCGCGCCGAGTGGCGTCGGCGGCCGCCGCTAGGCCCGCGGGCGTGTAGGCCGGGCGGCCGATGATCGCGACGGCCGGCCCGTACCGGTCGCGCAGCGACGCGAGTTCGCGTCGCTCGTGTTCGCTACCGAGGTCAGCCGTCCGCGTGAGCAGTTCGTCCTCGACGGTGACGGGAGCGGGACCGCGGCCCAGCTTCGCGTCGAACTCCCGTAGTAGTGCGAATTCGCAGCGGGCGGCGGCGGCCAGATCCGATGCGCTGTACACGATGCTGTCGCCGGAGACCAACACTGGAGCCACTGTAGGTCAGCGCTCCGACAACAGGGCCGTGCCGGGCGGGCGTGCCCCGGATCAGTGCGCGGGGGTGTTGCCGATCAGTTCGACCGCGTTGCCGTTCCAGTGGAATTTCACATCGGTGTTCAGGCCCTTGATCCCGCTGGGATAGGTCAGTGCCACGGTGTCGCCCGTCGTTTGCGCCGCGTCGACGCCGTTGAATCCATAGGTGTCGGGCACGCCCTGCGGGATGAATTGGCCGAGGTGGAACAGCACTGCGCGGGTGGTCGGACTCACTGCGTTGGTGTTGGCCTTGACGATGATCGCGGACAGCTGCGCGCACTGGTTGTAGTTGCCCGCCAGCGGTTCGGGGCTCCAGGGCTGCTGACTGCGCGGATCGCGAGGCAGCTCGGAGACCACCTTCGCGATGATGGGCGAGGCGAGGTTGACCGCGCAGGGATCAAGCGGAGGGGCGTTGCCGGGTGGCGCGGCCGCCGGGAGGGTGGCCGGAGCCGTGACGGACGCGGCAAAAGTGGTTCTGGCCTGGGGCGTCTTGGCGACGGTGGAGTCCCCCGAACCGCAGCCCGTCAGCGTGACGGCGAGTAGAACGACAGCGGCCGAGCCGGTCAGTGGCTCGGTACGACATGGCAACGACCACACATCGGGCACCGTACCTTCATGGGGTCCGCGGCTGCGGCAGGCACGGCCGGGTGTGCCGGCGATCACCCGCAGCGCTCAACTCCGTTGAGCTCGCGATCACCACGGGGCCGTCTGGTGGTGACCCGCAGCGCTCAACTCCGTTGAGCTCGGATCACCACGGGGCCGTCTGGTGGTGACCCGCAGCGCTCAACTCCGTTGAGCTCGCGATCACCACTAGACTCCTTGGACGATGACCCCCTCGGACAGCTCGACTGAAGCTGCCTTACCGACGTTTGCCGACCTGCAGATCAATCCCTCGGTCTTGCGGGCGATCGCCGACGTCGGCTATGAGTCGCCCACCGGCATTCAGGCGGCGACGATTCCGGCGCTGATGGCGGGCTCCGACGTCGTCGGGCTGGCCCAGACCGGCACTGGCAAGACCGCCGCGTTCGCGATCCCGATCCTGTCCAAGATCGACGTCACCAGCTCCGCCACCCAGGCGCTGGTGCTCGCCCCCACCCGGGAACTGGCCCTGCAGGTGGCCGAGGCGTTCAGCCGGTACGGGGCGCACCTGCCCAAGATCAACGTGCTGCCGATCTACGGCGGCTCCTCCTACAGCGTGCAGCTGGCCGGGCTGCGCCGCGGGGCACACGTAGTGGTCGGCACCCCGGGCCGGGTCATCGACCACCTCGAGCGCGGGACGCTGGATCTGTCCCACGTCGACTACCTGGTGCTTGACGAGGCCGACGAGATGCTCACGATGGGATTCGCCGAGGAAGTCGATCGCATACTGTCCGAAACCCCCGAGTACAAACAGGTGGCGTTGTTCTCCGCGACCATGCCGCCGGCGATTCGCAAGATCACCACCAAGTACCTACACGATCCGCTCGAGGTCAGCACCAAAGCGAAAACCGCCACCGCCGAGAACATTTCGCAGCGTTACATCCAGGTCGCCGGTCCGCGCAAGATGGACGCGCTCACACGGGTTCTGGAAGTCGAGCCGTTCGAGGCGATGATCGTCTTCGTCAGGACCAAACAGGCCACCGAGGAAGTCGCGGAAAAGTTGAGGGCCCGAGGCTTTTCCGCGGCCGCCATCAACGGCGACATCCCGCAAGCCCAGCGCGAGCGCACCGTCGCCGCATTGAAAGACGGCAGCATCGACATCCTGGTCGCCACCGACGTGGCCGCGCGCGGACTGGACGTGGAGCGGATATCGCACGTGCTGAACTACGACATCCCGCACGACACCGAGTCTTACGTGCACCGGATCGGGCGCACCGGTCGGGCCGGTCGCTCGGGAACCGCGCTGCTGTTCGTTTCCCCCCGCGAGCGCCACCTGCTGAAGGCGATCGAAAAGGCCACGCGGCAAACGCTCACCGAAACAGAATTACCCACCGTCGAGGATGTCAACGCGCAACGGGTGGCCAAATTCGCAGATTCCATCACCACGGCGCTGGGTTCACCCGGAATCGACCTGTTCCGCAAGTTGGTCCAGGATTACGAACGCGAGCACGACACCCCGATGGCCGACATCGCTGCCGCACTGGCCCTGCAATCCCGCGACGGTGAAGAATTCCTGATGGCGCCCGAACCGCCACCGGAGCGCCGCGAGCGGCGCACCGAGCGACGTGACCGTCCCGAAAGACCAAGAAATGCACAGCCATTGGCCACCTACCGCATCGCGGTGGGCAAGCGGCACAAGATCGGTCCGGGCTCGATCGTCGGCGCCATCGCCAACGAGGGTGGGCTGCATCGCAGCGACTTCGGCCACATCGCGATCGGGCCGGATTACTCTTTGGTGGAGCTGCCCGCAAAGTTGGGCAAATCGACGTTGAAAAGGCTTGAGCAGACCCGGATCTCGGGCGTTTTGATCAACCTTCAGCCGGAGCGCTCATCCGCCAACAAGCCCCGCGGCCGAGACGGTGGCAAGCCGCGCAGGAAACACGGCGGATGACGCTGTCCGAAGAGCAAGACGCCCAGGGCGGGCTCGAGCAGACCTCCCGCGTCGACCGGGTCGCCTCGCTGACCGGAATCCGCGCGGTCGCAGCGCTCCTCGTTGTCGGCACCCACGCGGCCTACACCACCGGCAAATACACGCACGGGTATTGGGGTCTGGTCGGTTCCCGGATGGAGATCGGGGTGCCGATCTTCTTCGTGCTCTCCGGCTACCTGTTGTTTCGTCCGTGGGTTAAGTCGGCGGCCGAGAGCCGCGTTCCGCCGTCGTTGAGTCGCTATGCGTGGCACCGCGTTCGACGAATCATGCCGGCCTACGTGATTACCGTGTTATTCGCCTATGTGTTGTACCACTTCCGCGATGCCGGGCCGAACCCCGGACACAGCTGGCTGGGGCTGGCACGCAATCTGACGCTGACGCAGATCTACTGCGACGGTTACCTGGGCAAGTATCTGCACCAAGGGCTGACTCAGATGTGGAGCCTCGCGGTGGAGGGCTCGTTCTACGTCGTGCTGCCGCTGCTGGCATACCTGCTGCTGGTGGTGATTTGCCGACGGCAGTGGCAACCGAAACTCGTGCTGGGTGCCCTGGCGGCAATGGCGTTGATCAGCCCGGCGTGGCTGGTCCTGGTGCACACCGATCACTGGTTTCCCGACGGCGCGCGGCTGTGGCTGCCTACCTATTTGGCCTGGTTCCTTGCCGGCATGATGCTGACCGTGTTGCAGGAGATGCGGCTGCGCGCGTACGGGTTCGTGGCCATACCTCTTGCGGTGATCTGCTATTTCATCGTGTCCACGCCCATTGCCGGGGCGCCCACGACCTCCCCGGCGACAATGAGTGAAGCGTTGTTCAAGACGTGTTTCTATGCCGTCATCGCCGCACTTGCGGTGGCACCGCTGGCCCTGGGCGGCGCTCCAAGTATCCAAGGCTGGTATTCCCGAATACTGGCCAGCCGCCCGATGGTGTGGCTGGGAGAGATCTCCTACGAGATCTTCCTGATCCATCTGATCACCATGGAATTCGCGATGGACTACATCGTTGGCGCGCGCGTTTACACCGGCTCGATGCTGTACCTCTACGTGGCGACGGTGGTGGTGACCATCCCGTTGGCATGGCTGCTGCACCGGTTCACCCGCATCCGGGACTGAGTCGGCCGCCGCCCCGTCGGAGCACAGCCGGGCGCCGCGGTGCACCGTCCGTAACACCGACCCCGGGAGTCTCTGCGCGGCTGGAGAGGCGATTTGCCCGCCTCACAGCGACAACCTCGTTTACCGGCGTGACCAGCGGAAACAGGTTGTCGCTCGGAGGCGGGCACTTCCAACGATGGTCGCGGGCCGCCCGGCGTGACGCGCGGGCTTAGCCGCGGGCGGAAACCGGTGCGACGATCGGCAGGACGAATTCCTCAATCATCGCCCGCTCGTCGTCTTCGTCGCGACCCGGGTAGGTCAGCAGCGAGACGATCACCCGCACCGTCCAGCGGGCGCGGCGTTCGATGGCGGCGGGATCATCGGTTCCCAGCGAGTGCAAGAACGCCACCGCCAGGGCCGTGATCACGTCGGACTGCCCGGCCAGTTCGCCACCCACCGGCGGGCGGGAGGTGGCAAACCAGGATGCCAGCGCGGGGTTTTCGCGAACCATCCGCAACGTAACGAGGATGCTCGCGACCAGCCGTTCGCGTGGGTCTTCGATCTCGCCGGTGCGCGCGATGATTGCGCGGCCCAACCGGTGTGTTTCGCGGTGGATGTAGGCGGTGCGCAGCGCCTCGCGATTCTCGAAGTAGCGGTACAGCGTCGCTCGCGAGCAGCCTGCGGCCCTGGCGATTTCGTTCATGCCGATCGAATCCGAGTCGCGCTGCGTGTAGAGCCGCGCGGCGGCATCGAGGATCCGGTCGGCGGCCGCCTCGGTCCGGTGGGTTCCCAGCCAGTCGGGCATCAGGATTTCACTCGAATCGGCACCGACAGCGGACGACGGACGTAACTGCCACCGGCCCAGACGATGCCCGATTCGTCCACGTCGAAGTTCGGGCAGCGGGCCAACAGTTCGGTCAGCGCGACCCGGGATTGCATCCTGGCGGCGGCGGCGCCTAGGCAGTGGTGCGCGCCGTGGCTGAACGTCAGGATGTTGCGCGGGCAGCGGGTCACATCGAGTTCGTCGGCGTCCGAACCATATTGGCGTTCATCGCGGTTGGCTGAACCGTAGAGCAGCAACACCCTGCGCCCGGCCGGGATGGTGGTCTCACCTACGGTCACGTCGCGGGTCACAGTGCGGGCCAGTCCCTGGGCCGGCGCGGTCAGCCGCAGCAGCTCCTCGACCGCGTCGGGAATGCGGCCCGGGTTGTCGACCAGCAGCTGACGTTGGTCGGGTCGTTGATGCAGCAGCGGCATCGAGCCACCGAGCATGCCGGTGACGGTGTCGTTGCCCCCGGTGACCATGGTGAACGTGAACGCCAAAATCGACAGCGTGCCGGCGATGTCACCGTCGGCGCCGACGCCCGCGGCCACCAGGTGCGAGATCGTGTCGTCCTCGGGTTCGGTCCGGCGCCGCTCGATCAGTCCATTGAAGTAGGCCATCATCGAACCGACCGCATCGCCAACGGTTTGCAGTGCGCTCGCTACGCCGCCTTCGGCGGTGTTGGCCGCGACGATCGCCTGGGTCCAGCCGTCGAATTGGACCCAGTCCTCCTCCGGCACACCGAGATAGTGGGCGACCACCATCGACGGCAGTGGTTTGAACAGCTCCGTGACGATGTCGCCGCCGCCGGCCGAGCGCAACCCCTCGATGCGCTCAACGACGAACTCGCGGACCTTGGGTTCCACCGCCTCGACCTGCCGCGGCGTGAAGCCGCGCGAGACCAGCTTGCGGAACCGGGTGTGCACCGGCGGATCCTGCATCACAAACGGTGGATTATCTTGCAGCCCAATCATTTCCAGGTCGCCGTAGTTGACGGTCAACCCCTGTGCGGAGGAATAGGTTTCGTGGTCGCGTGCCGCGGCCCATACGTCGGCGTGCCGGGAAAGCACGTAGTAGTCATCTTCGGGATGGTTCGCCGGAACGACGTGGTGCACCGGATCGTGATCTCGCAAAGCGCGGTACATGGGCCACGGATTGGACCATGTGTCGGCAGTGGGCAGCTGAAACTTGACCGGTGCGTCGTGAGACATAACAGCAGCCATGTCTCATTCGTACGACAGCGGCGGCAATATGTCAACCGCCGTCGGAGAGAAATGTCCCGTGCAGCCCGCCCCCCGACACCATCCCCAGGCGGTCGGGCGCTGGGTACCGACTCCCTGACCATCGGGGCGCTCAGCGGTGAAACTAGATCCCCGACCCCGGGTTCAAAATGCCGTGCGGATCCAGCGCCTGCTTGATGCGCCGGTTAAGGTCCATCACGTCAGGGCCCAGATAGCCGGCCAGCCAGGGCCGCTTCAACCGGCCGACGCCGTGCTCGCCGGTGATGGTGCCGCCCAGCCCGACGGCCAGGTCCATGATCTCGCCGAACGCCAGGTGGGCGCGTTCGGTCATGTCGGCATCGGCGGGGTCATAGACGATCAACGGGTGGGTGTTGCCGTCGCCGGCGTGGGCGATCACCGAGATCATCAGGTCACGTTCGGCGGCGATGCGCGCGATCCCGGTGACCAGCTTGCCCAGTGCCGGAAGCGGCACCCCGACGTCTTCGAGCAACAACGAACCCTTGGCTTCGACGGCCGGGATGCACATTCGCCGTGCAACGACGAACGCCTCGCCCTCGTCGGGATCATCGGTCGAAAACACCTCCGTGGCAGCGTGTTCCGCGAAAACCTCGGCCATGATTTCGGCGTCCTCGCTGCCGGCGCGGCCGCGCTCGTCGGACCCGGCCACCAGCATGGCGGCCGCCCCGCGGTCCAAATCCATCCGCAGGGTGTCCTCGACGGCGTTGATCGCCGCCGAGTCCATGAACTCGAGCATGGAGGGGCGCAGCCGCGCGGTGACGCCGAGCACCGCCTCGACCGCGTCTTCGATGGTCGCGAAGCTGGCCACCACGATGCTGGACGCGTTCTGCTTGGGCACCAGCCGCAGCGTCACCTCCGTGACCACGCCGAGCGTGCCCTCGCTGCCGACGAACAGCTTCGTCAGCGAAAGGCCCGCGACGTCCTTGAGCCGTGGGCCGCCCAGCCGCACCGCGGTGCCGTCGGCGAGCACCACCTGCATGCCCAGCACGTAGTCGGTGGTGACGCCGTACTTCACGCAGCACAGCCCGCCGGCGTTGGTGGCGATATTGCCGCCGATGCTGCAGATTTCGAACGACGACGGATCCGGCGGATACCACAGGCCGTGCTCGGCGGCGGCCTTTTTCACCTCGGCGTTGAACAGCCCGGGTTGGCATACCGCGGTGCGGGTCACCGGGTCGATGGCGATGTCGCGCATCTTCTCGGTGGAAAGCACGATCCCGTTGTCCAGCGCGGTCGCTCCACCGGAGAGGCCGCTGCCGGCGCCGCGCGTCACCACGGGTACTCGATGTGCGGCGGCCCAGCGCAGCACAGTCTGCACCTCTTCGGTGCGCCGCGGCCGCACCACGGCCAGCGGCTTGCCGGCCGACGGGTCGAAGGCGCGGTCCTGGCGATAGCCCTCGGTCACCGTGGGGTCGGTGACGATCATCCCATCGGGCAGGTCAGCGATCAGGCTGGCCAGGGCGTCGGAGCTCACGGCCCGATACTAAGCCCCGCCTGACGGCCCCGAGTCTTCCGCGAACTCCGGCGCGCGGTCCAGTTCGTGTAGCAACGGCAGCCGGCAGGCGGCCAGGCCGATGAGCAGGATCGGTACCGCCAGCACCAAGAACGTGACCTTCAACCCGGCCGCGTCGGTCAGCGGCCCGGCCACCAGCAAGCCCAGCGGGCCTGCCGCGTAGGTCAACCCGGTCATCACCCCGACCACTCGGCCGCGCAGCCGATGCGGGGCCCGGGTCTGCATCATGTAGTTGTAGATCGGCTGGATCGGTCCGTAGACCACGCCGGTGACCGCGCACAGCACCAGGATCACCGGCTACGGCGGCAGGAACGCGAGCCCGACGGTCGCCGCCCCGAAGGTAAGGGTCGCCGTCAGCACAGCCGCGCGCCGTCGCAGACGTTTGGACAGCGCGGCATAGCCGAGCGCTCCCACCACACCACCGAACCCGATGGCCATCAACGCCCACCCCAGGTGCGCGGGTTGCTGGCGATCGGAGAAGTACTTCGGAAACAGCACGCTTTCCATCGGCAGGTAGAGCGCGGTGACGGCCAGGTCGATCAAGCCCAGCGTCCGCAGCACCCGCATATTCCAGACGAAGCGCAACCCTTCGGCGATGCCGGACATCCATCCGGGCCGGGACTCGCGCGCGGGCTTTCCAGCGCCTTCGAGCCGCAACGACCCGATCGTCAAGATGGACAGCCCGAACAGCCCCGCCGTCACCCACATCGTGTTGATGCCGCCGACGGTCGCGATCATCAGGCCCCCGAGGCCGGGGCCCACGATGAACCCCAAGTTGAGAATCGCCTCGTACATGCTGTTGGTGCGGGCCAGCGACCAGCCCGCGCGGGCGGCGGCCTCGGGCAGCATCGACTCGCGCGCCGTCGTTCCGGCCGGGTCGAAGGCGGCGGCGAAGAAGGCCAGGACGGCCAGCACCGCCAGGCTGAGCGCGTCTGCACCGAGGCCCCACGCGATCAGCGGGACCGCGGTCACCGCCGCTCCGGAGAACGAATCGGAGACCAGCGACACCCGGCGGCGTCCGAAGCGGTCGACCGCAGCGCCGGCGACGAGAGTGGATAGCACCAGCGGCAGCGTCATGGCCAGGGCCACGGCCGAGGCGTCGCGCGCGCTGTTGTGGTGCTGCAACGCCAGCCACGGGAACGCGACTATCGAGATGCCGCTACCCGCCGTCGCCATCAACGTGGCGAACAGGATCAGGAGTGCAGGGCCACTTTTCATGGGAATTCGCCGCTGAATGTATGCCAAAGCGCCGTTTGCAGCGACCGAATTTTTCGGCTCATGCAGGATGTTCATGTGCTCGCCCACCCCCGTACCGGCCAGGAGTTCAGCTCGCCGGTTGGCGCCGGCACCGGATGGCCAGGCGATCCGGCCACACCGCAGACACCGGTGGCAGCCGATGCCGAAGCCGTCGCCGAACTTGCCGAGCATGCCGCGTCAATCCCCGAAATCGATGCCCTGGTCAGCGTCTGCCGGGCCTGCCCGCGGTTGGTGAGCTGGCGCGAGGACGTGGCAGTCGTCAAACGCCGAGCGTTTGCCGACCAACCGTATTGGGGGCGGCCGGTACCCAGTTGGGGGTCGGCGCGGCCCCGGCTGCTGATCGTCGGGCTGGCGCCGGCCGCGCACGGCGCCAACCGCACGGGACGGATGTTCACCGGCGACCGCTCGGGCGATCAGTTGTACGCGGCGCTATACCGGGCCGGGCTGGTGAATCAACCGACCAGTGTCGACGCCGCGGATGGGTTGCAGACTAAGAAGATTCGCATCGTCGCGCCGGTGCGGTGCGCGCCTCCCGCCAACGCCCCGACGCCGGAGGAGCGCGACACCTGCTGGCCGTGGCTGCAGGCTGAGTGGCGGCTGGTGTCCGACGATGTTCGCGTGGTCGTGGCCCTGGGCGGATTCGGCTGGCAGATCGCGCTGCGGCTCCCGGGCACCTCGACCGGGCGCAAGCCCCGGTTCGGTCATGGCGTCGTCGCTGACCTGGCGCCCGGGGTGCGATTGCTCGGCTGCTACCACCCGAGCCAGCAAAACATGTTCACCGGTAGGTTGACTCCAGTGATGCTTGACGACGTCTTCCGCGAGGCAAAAGAACTGGCAGGGATCAAGTGACAGAGGTGCTGGTGTCCGGCGCCAGCGTGGCGGGCGCGGCGACGGCTTTTTGGCTTGAGCGGTATGGCTTTTCGGTGACCGTGGTCGAGCGGCACCGCGGGCCGAGGCCGGGCGGTCAGGCGATCGACGTGCGGGGACCGGCGCTGACTGTGCTCGAGCGGATGGGGCTGTTGGGCGCCGCGCAGAAGCGCCGAACGCAAATCCGGGGCTCCTCCGTCGTGGACCGCGATGGCAACGAATTGTCCCGGGACACCGAGGCGACACCCACCGGTGGGCCCATCGATAGCCCCGACATCGAGCTGCTGCGCGACGACTTGGTCGAATTGCTTTACGGCGCAAGCCAATGGAGGGCCGAATACCTCTTTGACGACACCATCACCGCCGTGGACGACGATGGCGCCGCCGTCCACGTCACCTTCGAGCGGGCAGCGCCGCGCAGTTTCGACCTTGTCATCGGCGCGGACGGATTGCACTCCAACGTGCGGCGTCTGATCTTCGGACCGGAAGAAAATTTCATCGAGAAGCTGGGGACGCACGCGGCGATTTTCACCGTGCCCAACTTCTTGGATCTGGACTACTGGCAGACGTGGCACTACGGCGACTCCACCATGGCGGGGGTCTACAGCGCGCGTAACAACGCCGAGGCGCGGGCGATGTTGGGTTTCATGGAAACCGATCTGCGGATCGACTACCGCGACGTCGAGGCCCAATTCGCCGAACTGGAGCGGCGGATGGCCGGTGACGGCTGGGTTCGTCCGCAACTGCTCGAGTACATGCGCAGCGCGCCGGACTTCTACTTCGACGAGATGTCACTGATCAAGATGGATCGCTGGTCGCGGGGCAGCGTGGCGCTGGTCGGCGACGCCGGGTATTGCTGTTCGCCCCTTTCAGGACAGGGGACCAGCGTTGCCCTGCTGGGCGCCTACATCCTGGCGGGTGAGCTCAAGGCCGCCACCCAGGGCGAAACGGTCGACCACGAAGCCGGCTTCGCCAACTATCACCGCGAGTTCAGCGACTATGTTAAGCGCAACCAGTGGCTGGTGGTGGACAACATTCCGGGCGGTGCGCCGATACCGCAAGAGGTATTCGACCGGATCGTCGCCTCGATCACGCTGAAGGACTACTGAGCCGGCCCGGCCCGCAGCGGGAACGTTTGTCGGCCCGCGTGCGTTGACTTTTCCGTGCGTCTTTCCGTCCTAGATCTCATTCCGGTGCGCACCGACCAGACGACTGGTGGCGCGCTGGCGGCCACGGTGCAGCTGGCGCAAGCCGCAGATCGGTTGGGTTTCACCCGCTACTGGGTCGCCGAGCATCACAACATGCCGTCGGTGGGTGCCACCAGCCCGCCAGTGGTGATCGCCTACCTGGCCGCGCAGACCTCGCAACTGCGGCTGGGCTCGGGTGGTGTGATGTTGCCCAACCACGCCCCGCTGGCCGTGGCCGAGCAGTTCGCGCTCCTAGAAGCCGCCGCCCCGGGCCGGATCGACCTCGGTATCGGCCGGGCGCCCGGATCCGATCCCGTGACGTCGTATGCGTTGCGCGGCGGTCGCGACGACCGCGACATCGAGAACTTCCCGGAATATCTCGACGACGTGGCGGCCCTGATGAGCGCTCGCGGCGTACGGGTTCCGTTGCGCTCGGGTAATTACACGCTCAAGGCCACCCCGGCCGCGGCCGGCGAACCGCGCCTGTGGCTGCTGGGATCGTCGATGTATTCGGCGCATCTGGCCGCCGCCAAAGGGCTGCCGTACGTGTTTGCGCATCACTTTTCCGGCAACGGAACCAAAGAAGCGCTTGAGGTCTACCGTTCGCGGTTCAGGCCGAGTGAGCTCGCCGCCGAGCCGTTGACGTTTCTGACGGTGAACGCGGCGGTGGCCGAAACCCGGGAAGAGGCAACGGCATTGATGTTGCCCAATCTGCAGATGATGGCCCGGCTGCGGACCGGGCAGCCGCTCGGGCCGGTGCCGCTGGTCGAGGAGGCGGCGGTCGCCGAGTTGACCGAACAACAACGACGGATCGTCGAAAGCGGTTTCAAGCGAGCCGTTTTGGGGACGCCGGCCGACGCCGCCGACCAGATCCGGGCACTGGCCGACCGCTTCGGCGTCGACGAAGTCATGGTGAACCCGGTGGCCTCGGCCCGCCGCGGTACCGATCCCCGTACTGCGCCGGGGCGGGTGGTGACGCTGGAGCTACTGGCGAAGGAATTGTTCTAGCCCTCGTTTGGTAGCGCGCCCGCTGAAGTGCTTCGGCGCGCGGCTAATCTTTCGTTGGGCGCCGAACGATAGGCTCAATCCGACTGACTCGCATCAATGCGGGTCAACGCGGTGCGCAGAATCTGGCCCGTGGCCTCCCGGTCGGGGTCGCGACGCAACAGCAATCCCTTGGCTACCGACAGCTTGTCGCCGTTGCGCCGGGGCAGCACGTGCAGGTGGATATGGAGCACGGTCTGGAAAGCGGCGCTGCCGTCGTTTATGGCGATGTTGGTAGCGTCGGCCAATTCGGTCGTGCGCGCGGCCCGGGCGATGCGTTGGCCCAGGGTCACCATCCCGGCCAGCGTTTCCGGCGCGGTATCGGTGAGATCGACGCTATGCCGTTTGGGCACCACCAACGTGTGACCTCGGGTGAACGGACGAACGTCGAGGATGGCCAGGTAGTCGTCGTTTTCATAGATCCGGATGGCCGGGGCCTCGCCAGCGACGATCGCACAGAACACGCAGGACATGTCGCCCACGGTACTGGTTGTTGCGTTCTAGCCACGCGAGACCAGTCTGGGGCCGCCACCAGCTTCTCCGATACGCTGCCGCGGTGAACGATGTCGCCTTCGCCGGCGCGGCAGCACACGCGCGCATGCTGGCCAATGGTGAACTGACCGCGCCGGAGTTGCTCGAGGTCTACCTGGAGCGGATCGCCCGGCTGGACAGCCAGCTGCGCTGTTACCGCGTGGTGCTCGCCGACCAGGCTCGATATGAGGCTGCGGTGGCGCAGCAGCGCCTGGATGCAGGCGAGCGGCTACCGCTGCTCGGCGTGCCGGTCGCGATCAAGGACGATGTCGACGTCGCCGGCCAGGTGACGACGTTCGGCAGCGGCGGTCATCGACCCGCTGTCACCTCCGATGCGGAGGTGGTGCGCCGGTTGCGTTCGGCGGGTGCGGTGATCATCGGCAAAACCAATGTGCCCGAGCTCATGATGTTTCCTTACACGGAGTCAACGGCCTTTGGCGCCACCCGTAACCCATGGGATCTGACCCGTACGCCGGGCGGCAGTAGCGGTGGGAGTGCCGCCGCGGTCGCTGCCGGGTTGGCTTCACTGGCATTGGGGTCCGATGGGGGCGGGTCTATTCGCATCCCGGCGACGTGGTGCGGGGTGTTCGGCCTGAAGCCGCAACGCGATCGCGTGCCGTTGGAACCGCACGACGACGCCTGGTACGGGCTGAGCGTCAACGGGCCGATCGCGCGCACGGTGATCGACGCGGCCCTGTTTCTGGATGCGACGTCGACGGTGCCCGGTCCCGGTGGGGAGTTTGTGAGCGCGGCAGGGCGCAGCCCCGGCCGGTTGCGAATCGCGTTGAGCACCAAGGTTCCAACCCCACTGCCGGTCAAAGTCGGCAAGGCGGAGTTAACGGCGGTCGACCAGGCCGGTGCTTTGCTTCGCGACCTCGGCCATGAAGTCATCACCGCCGACCCCCAATATCCGATTTCAGCGATGTTCGCCAACTATCTGCCCCGCTATTTGCGCGGCATCTGCGACGACGCGGACGCCCTCGCCCACCCGGAACGGCTGGAACCGCGCACCCGCAACATCGCCCGCTTGGGGTCATTCTTCTCGGACCGGCGAATGGAGGCCATCCGAGCGAACGAGGATGCTGTGATCTCGCGGATTCAGGCGATCTTCGACGATGTTGACGTCGTCGTCACCCCCGGCACCGCGACAGGCCCGTCCCGTATCGGTGCATTTCAACGCCGCGGCGCCGTGTCGACACTGCTGAGGGTCGGACGATACGTTCCCTATCAACAGATTTGGAACCTGACCGGTCAGCCCGCGGCGGTGGTGCCGTGGGACTTCGACCGGGACGGCCTGCCGATGTCGGTCCAACTCGTCGGCAGGCCGTATGACGAGGCGACCCTGTTGTCGCTGTCGGCACAGATCGAAGCGGCCCGACCGTGGGCCGTCCACTTGCCGCCGATTTCATAAAGCTCCAAGCTTCGCCCGGCTGCGCCGCGCTCGCGATCACCCGCTGGGTCTATCGGCGGTGACCCGCTTCGCCCGGCTGCGCCGCGCTCGCGATCACCCGCCAGGCCGCGAGCTTGGCGCCCGGCCGCATCACGTGAGCCGGGCTGGTCGACGGCAGGCGTTGATATCGGATTCGATCGGGCGCCGTCGCCAGCCTGCGGAAAAGGTCGGCGGCCTTGGCTCCGTTGAAGTACACCGTCTTGATAGTCGGATAATGCGCGAATAACTTACCAAAATCGTTGGCGGCTAGACTTTTTAGTTCAATCGCTGAGTCGGCGCTGCCGACCCGCCGACACGCGTGCAGGGCATCCCAGAGCGCGACACCATGGGACCGCAGGGCCGCCAGTCGTCTGTTGTAGGGTGCGGCCGCGTCAAAACCGAACAGTTCACCGGTGATCGACCAGAACGCATTACGTGGGTTGGCGTAGTACTGGCCCGTCGCCAGTGATTGCGCGCTGGGAAACGAACCCAGGATCAGCGTCCTGGCGCGCTCGTCGACGACCGGCGGGAGTCCCCGCAACAACGGTGTGCTCATCACCTCACATCATGGCTCGCCTTCGTTGTACGTTGGCGACGTGCAGGACGGTGCCGACGACAACATCGACGATTTGCTCGAGGGGCTCGAGGGAAGCGCACGCACCGAACGGGCCGAACTCATCAAATGGCTGTTCGAGCAGGGCGTCACCGCCGAGGAGATCCGCACGACGAATCCACCCCTGCTGCTGGCCACGCGCCATCTCATCGGCGACGACGGTACCTACGTGTCCACCCGCGAAATCAGTGAGGCCCACGGCATCGACCTGGGGCTGCTTCAACGCGTGCAGCGCGCGATCGGTCTGGTCCGAGTCGATGACCCCGACGCGGTAGTGCACATGCGCGCCGACGGTGAGGCCGCGGCCTTCGCCCAGCGGTTCGTGGAGGTGGGGCTGGATCCCGAACAGGTGGTTCTGGTGGTGCAGGTGCTCGCCGAAGGACTGTCGCGGGCGGCTGAGGTGATGCGGTACTCGGCGCTTTCGGCGATCATGCGCCCAGGGGCCAGTGAGCTCGAAATCGCCAAGGCGTCAAAGGCTTTGGTGACCGAGATCGCGCCGATGCTGGGTCCGATGATCGAGCAGATGTTGTTCATGCAGTTGCGGCACATGATGGAGACCGAAGCGGTCAATGCCGCGGAGCGCGCGGCCGGCAAGCCGCTCCCTGGGGCGCGCCAAATCACCGTCGCCTTCGCGGACCTGGTCGGCTTCACCCGGATCGGCGAGGCGGTATCGCCCGAGGAGCTGGGTCACCTGGCCAACCGGCTGGCCGTCCTCGCCCGGGACTTGAGCGTGCCACCGGTGCGATTCATCAAGACCATCGGTGATGCCGTGATGTTTGTCTGCCCGACCCCGGGTCCCTTGCTCGACGTCATCCTGAAACTCGTGGAAGCCATCGACACCGACAATGACTTTCCCCGATTGCGAGCGGGATTGGCCTCTGGAATGGCGGTGAGCCGCGCCGGCGACTGGTTCGGCAGCCCGGTCAATGTGGCAAGTCGCGTCACCAATGTGGCGCGCCCGGGCACCGTCTTGGTCGCCGATTCGGTGTGGGACGACATCGGCGACAGCGGTGAGTTCTCCGGGTCGTTCGCCGGCGCCCGCCGCCTCAAGGGCCTGAAGAACGAGGTGAAACTCTTTCGCATCCGGCGGGGCGACGGGGACTAACGGGCACGCTGCCCGCAAGGATGACACAAGGGCAGGCCCGGCGCGACTCTAGGGGGCGTCTGACTCCGTCTTACGCGTGTCCTACGCGGCCGGATTCCTACCCCGTGTTCCGGCACTTCGAATTGGTCGCTTCCGGGCCTGCTTCGCTAACCAAAATACGCCGTCGAACAGCCCAGATCAACGGCTTTTCTCAGTCGGGTTGTGCCCTGGGAAACCCCTGGCCTGGCGCCGGACAAGGGGGGAGGCGCTCCTCCTTTCTGCCCAGTGTTTCGCTGCTGGAGAAACGGTGTTCCCCTAACTTTGCAACGATGTAATCATGTAATCATGAAGTCCCACCACACACACGGGCGGCGGTACGGCCGCCCCGGGGGTTGGCAGCAAGCCCAGCAACCAGACGCCAGCGACGCCGCGGAATGGTTCGCCGGACGTCTTCCGGATGATTGGTTCGACGACGACCCCACGGTGGTCGTCGACCGCGAAGAAATCACCGTCATCGGGAAGCTCCCGGATCCGACGAGCGCGGAAGGCGAAGCGAGCGAGGCCCGCGCGGCCGGGCGAGCTTCACGATTCCGCGAAGAAACCCGGTCGGAGCGCATGCGCATCGCCGACGAAGCGCAAGATCGTTATGGACGCAAGGTTTCCTGGGGCGTGGAGGTCGGCTCTAGGACAGGCACCGAGCGAATTCTGTTCACCCACATCGCAGTACCGGTCATGACTCGGCTGAAGCAACCCGAACGCCAGGTGCTGGACACGTTGGTCGATGCCGGTGTCGCCCGCTCCCGCGCGGATGCCCTCGCGTGGTCGGTGAAGCTGGTCGGTGAACACGCCGACGAGTGGCTGGCCAAATTGCGCGACGCCATGTCGGCGGTCGACGATCTACGCGCCCAGGGACCTGACCTGCAGTCGTGACAAGGCCGCAGCGCTTTAGTGGTGCGACGGTTAACCTTCCGGCTTTTCGCTGTCGATCTTGGCGACGATCTTGTCGGCGATCTGGCCGCCCTGATCGCTGATGTGGTACCCGCACGCGTTGATGTCGACGACTACGTTGTTGGCCACGCTGAGGGCCCGCTGACACTCCCAGCCGTCCGCGCCCTCCTGGGTGTCCATCAGCGTGACCTTCGGTGGGGCGCCCTGAACCTGGGCGAAGGTCCACCGATAGGTCTTGCTCTTGTTCGTGACGGTCACCGTCTTGCCGGCGCAGCCCTTCCACTTTTCTGCGGAGTTCTCCACGAAGCTCTTGGCCTTGTCGGCGGACGGAAAAAGCACCACGGCCTGGTTGACCCAGTGATCGTAGTTATCGCCCGGCTCCGAAGACACCAGTCCACTGACGGCCGAGTAGCCGGTGCCCGCGTACACACGATCCTGGGTGGTGTAGAGCGCGCCCTGGCAATCGGGCGCGGACACCGTCACCGAGGAGGTGTCCGTCGACGTGATTGGTTTGCCCGGCTGCATCGATGACGAGCCCATCACCGCGTTGATATCGGCCGCGCTGAGCAGCAGCGCGCTGAGGCGTTCGGGCCCCAACGGCGCGGCCTGCGGCAGTTCCGGTTTGGGTCGAACGACCAGCCAGATACCGACCCCGCTCGCGATGACCACGAGCACCACGGCGACGGCCACAATGATCGGCCAGACATTGCGCTGCGGCTTGGGCGCGGGCTGACCCCAAGGCGTCGAGCTGGTGAACTGGGGCGGGCCGCCCCAGTTGGCGTTGCCGCCTTGGTAATAGGGCGGCGCGGGTTGTCCGGCCGCGAGGATCGGGCCGCTGGTTGGGGCCCACGCTTGAGGGCTCTGCGACGGTATCGGACCGGAACTGGGGGTCGGGTCGAATGGCGATGGTGGCGGGGTGTTGTACGTGGGCTGGTACGCCGGTGGAGGCGCTGGAGCGGCGTGGGCCTGCGCGCCGGGGATGTCCGCGGTGGGCAGGGCGGCTTCCTGGCTGCGACGCAATATAGTGGCGGCTCGGTCTTGATCGGGGTTGCTGAGCGCTTCCTTGGCGGCCAGGGCCAGGTCACCCGCGCTGGCATAGCGGTCTTCGGGCTTTTTGGCCATGCCACGGGCGATCACCGCGTTAAAGGCCTTGGGGACGCCCGGGCGCTGCTCGCTGGGCGCGGGGATGGGGTCCATCATGTGCGCGGAGACCAGCACGCCGGCGCTGTCGGCTCGATAGGGCGGGGATCCGGTCAAGCACTCGAACAGCACGCAGGCCAGCGCGTAGATGTCGGCGCGGTAGGTGACCTCCGCATCGGAAAACCGTTCTGGGGCCATGTATTTCCAGGTGCCGACCGCGGTGCCGAGCTGCGTGAGCTTCTCGTCGGTGGTTGCGCTGGCGATGCCGAAGTCGACCAGATAGGCGAAGTCATCGCGGGTGACCAGGATGTTCTGCGGTTTGATGTCGCGGTGCATCACTCCGGCAGCGTGGGCGGCGTCGAGCGCGGATGCGATCTGGGTGATGATGGCGACCGCGCGGGGTGGAGTCAGCGGGCCGAAGCGCTTGAGCACACTGTCCAGATCGGTGCCCTCGACCAAGCGCATCTCCAGAAACATCTGGCCGTCGATCTCGCCGTAGTCGTGCACCGGCACCACGTGCGGTTCCTGCAAACGACCGGCGGTGCGTGCTTCGCGTTTCAACCGCTCACGAAAGACCGGGTCTCTGCTGAAGCTTTCGGAGAGGAGTTTGACCGCAACCGTCCACTCCTTGACGGTGTGTTCGGCTTCGTAGACCTCACCCATCCCACCACGCCCCAGCAGCCGTTTTAGGTGGTAAGGGCCGAACATCGACCCCGCCCGCGAGGACTGCTCGTCACTCATTCCTAATCCTTCCAAACCGACCCCTGGACTGCCGGTCTCATCCAAGACTTTGTGGACAGACACATGATTGCAACCCGTGACTGAGCAATCATGACGGTAAGCGCCCACCCGTCTCACCGCACGATAACGGGAGCAATTGCCGCGCGTGTCAGCACGGGTCGGCTTGCCGAGGTCCCACCCTCGCGGCCGCAGATCCGGCGCTAGGCCTGGGTCATCGCGTAATACGCGCCCCGCCGGGCGACCAACTGGGCGTGACTGCCCTGTTCGACAATCCGACCGCTCTCGATCACCAGAATTCGGTCGGCATCACGGATCGTCGAAAGTCGGTGCGCGACGATAAAACTCGTGCGATCGCGACGCAGTTCACACATCGCGTGCTGAATAAGAGCCTCGGTGCGGGTATCGACCGAACTGGTCGCCTCGTCGAGGATCAACAATTGTGGGCGGGCCAGAAATGCGCGTGCGATGGTGATCAGTTGCTTTTCGCCGGCGCTGATGTTGGCGCCGTCACCGCTGATTCGGGTCTGATAGCCGGCCGGCAACGCCTGCACAAAACGATCGACGTAGGCGGCTTTGGCGGCGTCGAGAACATCGTCTTCACTGGCATTGGGACGTCCGTAGGCGATGTTCTCCAGGATCGTTCCGTCGAAAAGCCACGTGTCCTGCAGCACCATGCCGATTCGAGACCGCAGCGACTGCCTGTCCATCGTGGTGATGTCGACACCGTCGAGCAGGATCTGGCCCGCGTCGACGTCGTAGAACCGCATCAGCAGGTTCACCAGCGTGGTTTTGCCCGCTCCGGTCGGACCGACGATCGCGACCGTGCTGCCCGGCTCGGCCACCATGGACAGGTCTTCGATCACCGGGATGCCCGGGCGGTAGGCAAAGCTCACGTGAGCGAATTCGACGCGCCTACCCGGTCGGGGTGTGGTGCCCGCCGGGCCGGATTGGGCGGCAGGCATGGGATCCGGCGATTCCTCGGGTTCGTCGAGCAGCGTGAAGACGCGTTCGGCGCTGGCCGCCCCTGATTGCAGAGTGTTGTACATGCCGGCCAGCTGGCTCAGTGGTGAATTGAATTGCCGCACATATTGAATGAACGCCTGGATGTTGCCCAGTGTGATCTGACCGGTGGCCACCTGCAGGCCACCGGTCACCGCAACGGCGACGTAGCCGAGGTTGCCGATGAACGTCGTCGCCGGTGCCACCAGCCCGGAAAAGAATTGGGCCCCGAAGCTGGCGTGGTAGACGTCCTCGTTGAGGTTGCGGAATTGCTCGCGCGCGGCGGCCTGGTGGCCGAACGTCGTGACCACGGTGAAACCGCTGTAGGTCTCCTCGATGTGGGCATTGAGGCGCCCGATGCTTGTCCACTGGGCGACGAACAGCCGCTGGGAACGTCGCGCGATCGCTCGCGTCGCCAGCAGTGACAACGGCACTGTCAGCACGGTGATCGCCACCAGCAGCGGCGAGATGGACAGCATCATCGCGAGCACCGCCACGACGGTCAAAACCGCTGTCAGCAGCTGGCTGATCGTCATCGACAGCGAGGTTTGGATGTTGTCGATGTCGTTGGTGACGCGGCTGAGCAGTTCACCACGTTGCCGGCCATCGAAGAAGGACAACGGCAATCGGTGGACTTTGTTTTCGACATCGGAACGCAGCGTCACCATGGTGCGCTGCACGGTGACATTGAGCAGCCGGGCCTGCGCCCAAATCAGCACCGCGGAAACGAGATAAAGTCCGAGGGCCAGCGTCAGGGTTCGGGCGACCGCCCCGAAGTCCACGCCGTGGCCCGGCACCACGTTCATTCCGGACAGCAAGTCGGCGAAAGTGTTGTCGCCTCGGCTGCGTGCGGCGGCGACGGCCTGCGCCTTGGTGATTCCGGCCGGGAGCCGGCGGCCGATGACGCCGTTGAACAGCAAATCGGTGGCATGCCCCAGGACCCGCGGCACGACCACTCCGATCGCCGTGCCGGTGATTCCCAAGACCATCACCGCTATGCACAATCGCCGTTGCGGCGCAAGCTGTTTCACCAGGCGGGCGGCCGCGCCCCAGAAGTCACGCGAACGCGTGACGGGAGCGGGCCGGCTGGCCGTCGTGGTGGCCGCCCGGGTCACGACGTGCCCCCGACTTGGCCCGACCGCACGGCGCCGACCGACTGCGAGTCCGCGAATTCGGCGTAGGTGAGGCAATCGGCCAGCAGTGATTCGTGCGTGCCCACGCCCACCAGGTTTCCGTTGTCGATAACGATCACCTGGTCGGCTTTGGATGCGATCGAGATACGTTGGGTGACAACGACGATGGTGGCATTGCCGGAAGCCTCCTGCAGTGACGCGCGGACCCGGGCGTCGGTGCGCGCGTCGAGCGCGGCGAACGGGTCGTCGAATAGATAAATGGCCGGCCGGCGGATTACCGCCCGTGCGATGGCGAGTCGTTGCCGCTGACCGCCGGAGAAGTTGATGCCGCCCTGGGCCACGCGCATGTGCAGCCCATCGTCGTGGGCACGCACGAAATCGTCTGCCGCGGCGATCCGCAACGCTTCCCACATCTGTTCGTCGGTGACTGACTGGTGTGGTGCAGCGCCGTACCGCAGGTTGTCGGCAACCGTTCCGGAAAACAGGTAGCCGCGCTGGGGAACCAGCCCAATCGCCGACCACAACCGCTCGGTCTGGTAATCGCGGACGTCGATGCCGTCGACCGTGACGGCTCCGCCGGTCACGTCGTAGAGCCGACAGATCAGCGAGACCAGCGTCGACTTGCCCGAACCGGTGCCGCCGACGATGGCGGTGGTGGCTCCGGGCAGCGCGGTGAACGAAATATTCTGCAGCACCGGGCGATCGGCGCCCGGATAGGTGAACGTCGCGCCGTCCAAACGTATCGTCCCGGTGATCGCTCCGCGGGGGGACAGCGGATTCGGAGGGTCAATTACGGCGGGGCGGGTGGCGAGCACCTCGGTGATCCGTTCGGCGCAGACGGCGGCCCGCGGCAACACCACCAGCGTCATCGTCGCCATCAACACCGCCATCAGGATCTGGGTGAAGTAGGCCAGGAAGGCGGTCAACGAGCCGACCTGCATCTGGCCGCGGTCGATGCGCAACCCGCCGAACCAGATCAGCGCGACGCTGGACACGTTGATGGTCAGCGTGGTCACCGGCAGCATCAACGCCTGCCAGTTGCCCGCGGTCAGTGCGGTCTTCGACAGCGCGGTGTTGGCGCGGGCGAAGCGGTCGCGCTCGAAATCTTCGCGGGCGAATGCGCGGACGACCCGGACGCCCGCCAGCTGGTCGCGCATCACCCTGTTGATGCCGTCGATCAGGCCCTGCATTCGGCGGAACAGGGGCAGCATGTGCGACATCACCCAGTAATTGGCCACGGCCATTATCGGCACGCTGACCAACAAGAGCCACGTCAGCGCGGCCTCCTGACGGATGGCCATGAAGATCCCGCCGAGGCACATGATCGGGGCCGTCACCAGAACGGTGCCGGTGATCTGGACCAGATATTGGATCTGCCGCACATCGTTGGTGCTGCGCGTGAGTAGCGTCGGCGCTCCGAATCGGGCGGTCTCGCGCTCGGAAAAGGTGGTGACGTGTTCGAACATCGCCGCGCGTAGGTCGCGTCCAAAGCCCATCCCGGTGCGCGAGCCGAAATAGACGGCCCCGACCGAGCACAACACTTGCAAGGCGGTGACCCCGAGCATCACCATGCCGAGCCGGACGATCGTGGTGGTGTCGCCCTTGGCGATGCCCTGATCGATGATGGCGGCGTTGACCGTCGGCAGATACAGCGATGCGAGGTTGCTGACCAGCTGCAGCGCCATCAGCACCGCGACCAGCCGTCGGTACGGCTGGATGTACTGGCGCAGCAGTGCCAGGAGCATTGGGTAACTGTCGCATACCGTCCACCCGGCCGTCCTCGCCAACCACCGGACGGTCAAGGTTCGCCCAGCGCTTGTTGGCAGCCTGGAATTACCTGCTCAGGCGCGTCGGTGGTTGACCCGCTGGGCTGCCGCTACAGTGCATCGTGTGGACCAGCAGCGGGCGGAACGGAAGCAGGGCAGCGGTGCGGCGTGACACGAGGGCGCTGGCTCTCGTGGCGTCAGCATTGACGATCCTGATCCCCGCGGCCGCGGGCTGCTCGGATTCCGGCGGCAACAAGCCGGGAGCGACGGCGTCGTCGACACCGCAGAGCGGCCAGGGCAGCCACGGCGCGATGTTCCCGCAGTGCGGCGGCATCAGCGACCAGACCGTGGCCGAGCTCACCAGGGTCAACGGACTGATCAACACCGCCCGCAACTCCGTGGGGTGCCAGTGGCTCGCGGGCGGTGGCATCCTCGGTCCGCACTTCTCTTTCTCGTGGTATCGCGGTAGCCCCATCGGGCGCGAGCGCAAAACCGAGGAACTCTCGCGTGCCAGCGTCGACGACATCAACATCAACGGCCACAGCGGTTTCATCGCCATCGGTAACGAGCCCAACCTGGGCGACTCGCTGTGTGAGGTGGGCATTCAGTTTCAGGACGACTTCATCGAGTGGTCAATCAGTTTCAGTCAGAAGCCGTTCCCGCCGCCATGTGACATAGCGAAAGAGTTGGCTCGTCAATCGATTGCGAACTCGAAATGACGGCCGCGATGCGCGCCGGATCGCGCAGCAGAAGGACAGCCCGCAATGCGGCAACGGCATTGCTTGCCGCGTTGCTGGTGTTGACTGGCTGCTCCCGCTCGATCGGAGGCAACGCGGTCAAGGCTGGTGGCAATGTGCCCCGCAACAACAACTCCCAGCAGCAGTATCCGAACCTGCTCAAGGAATGCGAGGTCTTGACCAGCGATATCCTCGCCAAAACCGTGGGCGCCGACCCGCTCGACATCCAGAGCACGTTCGTCGGTGCGATCTGCCGCTGGCAGGCAGCCAACCCGGCCGGCCTGATCGACATCACCCGGTTCTGGTTCGAGCAGGGCAGCCTGTCCAACGAGCGCAAGGTGGCCGAATTCTTGAAGTACAAGATCGAGACGCGTTCGATCGCCGGCATCGACTCGATCGTGATGCGGCCCGACGACGCGAACGGTGCGTGCGGCGTTGCCAGCGATGCGGCCGGGGTGGTCGGATGGTGGATCAACCCGCAGGCGCCGGGCATCGATGCGTGCGGACAGGCCATCAAGCTGATGGAGCTGACGCTGGCCACCAACTCCTAGCGGCGATCGCAAGCGCGGCGAAGCCGGGCGCGGCGGGTCGCCGCCAACGACTAGCCTGCCGACCTCAGCGCGGCACCTCGAAGTCGATCAGCGTCGCCGTCCCGAGTTCCAGCTCTTTCCAGGCGCACGGCACCGTGAGCACCGCTATCGCCGACGTCGGAAACTTGGCCGAAATACGTTCGGCTGCAGTATTGTTCGTATCCGGCGCTGCGCCGAGGCCCAGTGCCAGGGCCGACATCGTCGGCTCATGCCCGATCACCAGCAGCGTGCCGACGTCGTCGTCCACCGTGGTGATCTCGTCGATCATCGTGCCCGGGGTGGTCGCATAGAGACGTTCGCTGTATCGCACCGGCGCCTCGATACGGGTGTTCAGCAGCGTCTCACGGGTGCGTGTCGCCGTGGAGCAGAGCACGCGCTCGACAGTGGGCGCATGAGCACGCAGCCAGTCGCCGGCGAGGCCGGCCTGCCGGATGCCGCGCGGTGCCAACGGCCTCTCATGGTCGGCCACGCCAGGCGGGTAATCGGACTTCGCATGCCGCATCAACAGCAAGGTGCGGTGACCAGTCACGAAAAATCAGATTAATCAGTGCGGCCCCGAGACGGCTACGCCGAGTGCTCGTCACCATCATCATGATCATTGCCTGATTGACAGGACCCGCTCGTGAACGCGCGGCAATCCCGTAGCGAGGCCTGACTGAGAAAATCGGGCAAGACATTTCCCTGGGACGCGCTTGACTCCTGGTTAGGCTGACTAGCAGTTCGGCATGAGGAGCCGCCGGTGATCACGTTGGACCGCTTGGTGAACGTGCTGGGTGGTTATGGAGTCCGCTTGCGTTGGTCGTCGGTGCCCAGGTCGACCGAATTGCGCAGCGTGGTGATCCACGAACCCGCGTCGGACCGTGTGGCGGTAGGCGATGTTCTGCTGGCCATCGGTGCCGGTTCCCTTGGCGAAGCGGTGCAGTGGGCTGCTTCAGCGCGCGCTGTCGTGGTGTTGGTGCGCGCCGGTGAGGAACCGATCGCGTTTGACGAGGACGCCGAAATCGGCGCGGTCATGGTCGTCGACCCGACGCTGACGTGGAGCGAGGTGAGTACGGTCGTCTACGGACTGGTGCTCGAGGGCCGTGAGACTGAATCCGGTCGTGGCCCAACGGATCTGTTCGCGCTGGCCGATAGCCTCGCGGACGCCGTGGGCAGCCCGGTTGTCATTCACGATGGGCGGTTGCGGGTGCTGGCGTATTCGAAACTGCAACAGCATGCCGACCCGGCGCGGGTGCAGACCATCTTGGCACGACAGACACCGGAGCAGCTGCGCGCTGTGTTCGATGCGCGGGGCGTATTCGCACACCTGGGGGTCTCCGACGAGCCGCTGTTTGTCCCCGAGGACTCCGAACATGGCTTGATCGGGCGCATGGTGGTGGCCGTGCGCTCCGGGGGAGAGCTGATCGGGTCGGTGTGGGTGGCGTGTTCGGCGCCGCTGGACGAAGCGGCGCGCACCGCCTTGGCCGACAGTGCGCACACGGTGGCCCTGCATCTTCTGCGGTCACGAGCCAGCGCGGACTTGGAGCGCCAAGTCGAATCCGAACTGGTGATGCGGTTGCTGGAGGGCACGGCTGATGCCGCGATGGTGGCGAGCAGGCTGGGTTTGCCGCATGACGGTTTGAGAGTTATTGCGCTGCAGGCGTTCATCGGCGATGAGCGCGATGCCGCCCTGTTGATGGCGTTCGAGCGCGCCACTGCCGGGTTCGGCTGGTCACGGCCTGGTCGCAGCGCTTTGGCGGCCAATATCGTCTACACGCTGCTTCCGGGTGGGCAGGCGGCGTCGGCGAGGCGCTGGGTAACCGGTCTGCGCGCGGCCCTCCCCGAACAGGTGACGATGTTGGCCGGCGTCAGTGGTGCGGCTGAGGTGACGGACCTCGCCGCCGCACGCCGGGAAGCCGAGGAATGTCTTGCGCTGCATGAGATGTCACCCGAGGCCACGCCTCCGGTCTATGACGAGTCATGGGCCGACATCCTGCTGCAGCGGTTGCGCACTGCGGCGCGCTCAGGCCGCTCGCCATCCCGTGGCCCGGTGGTCGAGCTCGGCCGCCATGACCGCGCCCACGGGACCGATTACGTGGCCACGCTGCGCGCATGGCTGGAGGCCCAGGGTGACCCGACCGAGGCCGGTGAACGGCTGGGAGTGCACGAAAACACCGTGCGTTACCGACTGCGCAAGATGGCCGAAATCACCAATCTGCCGCTAGACGATGCCAGGAAGCGGCTGGCGATGATGATAGAACTCGCGGCCATCGACACAGATTGATCGAGGCCGCTGTCGGCACCCGACAAACCGAGGCGGCGTCGTTGTCCGGTTGCGGCAAAGCTTTCGGCAGCGATCCACACCATCATGAAGGTTGCCAACTCAGAGGGCAGGTTTGAGGGAAGGCGGGTTCACGCCGCCCTCGCCATACCTCAAACCCACGAAGAATCGCCGATAGGAAACGTTCGATGTCCACCTCAGACCCCGATCATCGATCGATCGCCGACCGCCGACCGGATGATGACTCCGCGATGGAGACCTTCAGCGTGCGTTTGCCGTGGAGGTTGTTCATGCGCCTGTTTGGCCGTAATCCGCTGATACGCACGACGGACCGGGTGGAGGCAATGGTTTTGGCGTTGGTCGTTGCGGCGTCGCTGATCGCCGTGCCTATCAGTGCAGCCGTGGGCACAGCGGTCCACGATTCTCGAAGCCGGCTCTATGCCGAGCAGGTCCAAACTCGTCACCCGGTGACCGCGACTGTTACCGGAGGCAGTCACCCTGGCCGCAACCTTGAAAGCCCCACCGTGACCGTTCCGGCCCGATGGTTTGCCGCCGGGACCGAACGCACCGGCGACGTCACCGCGCCGCTGACAGCCAACATCGGCGACGATATTGAGATATGGGTCGATGACGAGGGCGTCCCGGTCGCCCGACCGGTGAACACGGCCCGCGACGACGCGCTGGCCTTCGCAGTAGCGACCTGGTGGGCCGTGAGCCTCTTGGCGGTCGCCCTGTTCGCCCGGGTACGTATCACGCTTGACCGGCTCCGCTACGACGGATGGCAACAGAGCTTCGACCGCCTCGTCGAGCGACGATAAGCAAGCGCGCGCCTGCTTCGATCCCCAACCCAGTCCCGCGGTGCGCGTCCGCGGGATTGAGTTTTCCTACCTACGAGGCGCTCTCGTCGCTCAGGCTGTGGTCGCTTCGGGTGCGCCGCGGCAACACGTTGTCGGGCGGCGACAATGCTTCGCACTGTCGTTGTCGGTTTCCGGCAAACACCGATGTGCCCGTGCAGCCCACCATGGAATTACCAAGTCAAATTCAGTTGCGGAGGTGTGCGATGGGTAGCGTCGAGCGCATTGAGGGCGGACCCAGGTCGGCGATCGTCATCGGCGCCGGCATCGTCGGATTGTCAACGGCGTGGTTCTTACAGGAGCGCGGCGTCGATGTCACGGTGATCGACCGCACCGGCGTTGCGGCCGGTGCGTCGTGGGGTAACGCCGGCTGGATCGCCCCGGGGCTGACCCTTCCGTTGAACTCCCCGGCGGTACTTCGCGGGGGGCTCCGTTCCCTTTTCGACTCGACAGCTCCGTTACACATGCAGCTGACCGCCGACGCGCACCTGGGTGTCTTCTTGATGCAGTTTCTGGCCAATTGCCGGCGATCGTCGTGGCAACGGGCGATGCGAGCCAACGTCGCGCTCAACGAGGAAAGCATCGAAGCTTTCGACGTGCTCACCGCCAATGGAGTCGATGCTCCGGTGACCGACTCGCCAATCACCGCGGTGTTTCGCAGCACCGAAGCGGCGCAGCGCCTGATGGACACGCTCCATCAGCTTGAAAACGCCGGTCAGACAATGTATGTCACCGCCCTGGCTGGCGAGGCGTTGCGCGAGCAAGTGCCCCTGGCATCGCCGGCGGTCACCGCCGGGCTGAACATCAATGGTCAGCGCTTCGTTGACCCGCGACGGTTCGTGGAAGCCCTGGGCCGTTCGGTGGTGTCTCGTGGGGCCGCTGTGCGCACTCTGGAGATCGACGACGTGGTCAGCACGCGCTACGGCGCTATGGTTTACCCGCGCCGCAGCACCCCGCTGTTCGCGGACGCCGCGGTGATTGCCACCGGGGCACGGCTGCCACGGTTGGCCAGCCGGTGGCTGCCGGTCCCGGTGCACGCCGGTCGCGGCTACTCGTTCACCGTCCCCGTGGATCGCCCGGTATCGGGCCCCATCTACCTGCCGGACGCACGGGTAGCGTGCACGCCCTACAAAGGCGCGCTGCGGGTTTCGGGCACCCTGGAATTCCGCCAGCCGCGCGAAGCTCGCGCCGCCCAACGGGTGGAGGCCATCGTCGCGTCAGTCAGCCCCTTGCTGGATGGAGCACGCTGGGACGTGCGCAGCAATCTGTGGGTGGGTGCGCGCCCGGTCACCCCCGATGGCCGGGCATTGATCGGTGAGGTGGCCCGTGACGTGTACGTGGCGGGCGGGCACGGCATGTGGGGCTTAGCGCACGGCCCCGTGACGGGTCGACTGCTAGCCGAACAGATCACCACCGGCAAGCAACCCGAGGCACTGCGCGATTTCGATCCGTTGCGCCGAACCGGACGCTAACCGCTCACGAGAAACCTCCAACCGCACCGGAGCTTCGCCCACCAAGGGCCTCCGAGTCGTCAGCGGCGGCTGCCTACCTTGGCCCGCCTCTGACGACGCTCCCCCGATAAACGAAAGGACACCCACTCAAAATGACCAGCACTGAATCCGTCTGGATGACACGACAGCACTACAACCGCCTGCGGAATCAACTCAACGCGTTGCGGTCAGGGCTGATCGTTGAAATTCCGGACGACTCAATGGACTTCGACGCGAACCGCATAGCGCTGCAACGACGTATCCGCGCAATCCAGAACCTTCTGACCAAGGCGGTCATCAGCGAGAATCCTGCCGATGACCCCACCGCCGAACCGGGCATGGTTTTGACCATCCGCTACGACGTCACCGGCGAGACCGAAACGTTCCTCTTGGGCAGACGCGGCAGCGAAGGCGCCGACGTCAAGGTCTACTCGATGGCGTCGCCGTTGGGCCGTGCAATAGCCGGCGCGCGCCCCGGCGACCAGCGCATCTACTCGATTCCCGATGAGACAGGACGACTGGTGACGCTGCTGGAGGCCGTGCCCTATGAGATGTACCGAACGAAGTGCGCCCGGTCGCAGTCAGCCCGCCGCGCGCCGATGTCAACAGCGACTCAAGCACCTTACTAACAGATATCGTCCGGAGACCAACCGCACCAGCGACTTTCGCGTCCCCGAGGCCGCGACCGCAAACCCCCTCACATTAGGAGAGCAACGACCATGACCAGCACCCAACCCGTGTGGATTTCACCGCGCGGCTATGAGCGGCTACAAAGGGAACTGGCCAGGTTACGTGAGTTGCACGGCCGCGCAGCCGCTGACAGTCAGTCGGACGACAACGCCATCGCCGTCCAACACGCGTCGCAAACCAGAATCCAACGAATTCATGATTTGTTGGTCAATGCCGTCGTGGGAAAAGACCCACCCGACGACGGGATCGCCGAGCCTGGCATGGTTTTGACCGTCCGTTACGACGATACCGGTGACACCGAAACCTTCCTTTTAGGTGTGCGCGGCACGGAATGCAGCGACATCGAGGTTTACTCCAAGGCATCCCCGCTCGGCGCCGCGGTCGCGGGCGCACGCCCCGGCGAACGGCGCACCTATACCCTGCCCAGTGGCGCGACCCTGACCGTCACACTGCTTGAAGCCGTGCCGTACGGAGTTCACACGGCCGGTGTGACGTGACGACCGATCATCTAGCCGCGATTCAGCACACGGCGCCCGGAGATGTTGAACCACAACCATATACGTCGGGAGCTCAGACACGACGCGTTCAATCGTCCATCACTGGCGGTCCTGCCCGGGCGGGGGTGATCACATGATGTTCGAACTAATCGACCCGGTGGCGACAATGTTTCTCCTGCTAGCGGCTGTGGGCCTGATCGTGGCCGTCGGGTACGGACGCAGCTGAATCGTCACCGTACCCGAACGCTGATTGAGGCAGGTCGACACGACGCGCCGGCCGCCTCGCGTCGCGCGCCGTACCCATGGTCCCGCTCGCTGCGCTTGCCGCGTCGGCGACTGGGCTGAGGATTGGGGCGACGCAGATAACGCTGGCACCCGCTGGTGGATCACTTGTCGGATTTCTCAGACCTAGACGTGCCGGTGGAGGTCCCGCTTGTTGTCGGTGCGCAGACCTAAACTCGCGATGCCCTGGTAAACACGCACTTCGCTAGGAGGTCGCCGGCATGCGATTCCTGCACACAGCCGACTGGCAGTTGGGCATGACCAGGCACTTCCTCGCTGGTGACGCGCAGCCCCGTTATTCGGCGGCGCGCCGCGACGCGGTTGCCGGTCTGGGCGTGTTGGCGGCAGAAGTCGGCGCCGAGTTTGTCGTCGTGTCGGGTGATGTCTTCGAACACAATCAGCTTCCGCCCAACGTGGTCGGGCAATCCCTGGAAGCCATGCGCGCCATCGGGATTCCGGTGTACCTGTTGCCCGGCAACCACGATCCTCTGGACGCCGCATCGGTGTACACCAGCGCGCTGTTCGCCGGCGAACGTCCCGACAACGTCGTGGTGCTCGATCGGGGCGGTGTGCATCAGGTCCGTCCCGGGGTCCAGATCGTGGCCGCGCCGTGGCGGTCAAAGGTGCCGACCACCGACCTGGTCGCCGACGTCCTCGACGACCTGACCGCGGGTGTCAGCACCCGGATCCTCGTCGCACACGGCGGTGTCGACGTCCTGGATCCCGATCGGGACAAGCCCTCCTTGATCCGGCTCGCCAAGGTCGACGACGCGCTGAGCCGCGGCGCGGTGCACTATGTGGCGCTGGGGGATAAGCACTCGCTCACCCAGGTCGGTGACACCGGCCGGGTGTGGTACTCCGGTTCCCCGGAAGTGACCAACTTCGACGATGTGGAATCCGACCCCGGTCATGTCCTGATCGTCGACATCGACGAGGCCGACCCGCAGCGGGCGGTCGTCGTGACGCCACGGCACGTCGGAAGCTGGCGGTTCGTCACGATGCACCGGCAGGTCGACACCAGCCGCGACATCGCCGATCTCGACATGAACCTGGATCTGATCACCGAAAAGGATCGAACCGTGGTGCGTCTGGGGCTGACCGGTTCGTTGACGGTCACCGACCGCGCCGCGCTGGATGCCTGCCTGGACAAATACGCGCGGCTGTTCGCCTGGCTGGGCCTGTGGGAACGTCGCACCGACCTGGCGGTGATCCCGGCTGACGGCGAATTCAGCGACCTCGGTATCGGAGGTTTCGCCGCCGCGGCGGTCGAGGAACTGATGGCCACCGCGCGCGAGGAGGGCTGCGCGACCGCCGCGGATGCGCAGGCGGCGCTGGCGCTTCTGCTGCGCCTTACCGACCGGGGCGTGGCGTGAAACTGCACCGGCTGACCCTGACCAACTATCGCGGCATTTCGCACCGCGAAATCGAATTCCCCGACCATGGCGTGGTGGTGGTGTGCGGCGCTAACGAGATCGGCAAGTCGTCGATGATAGAGGCCCTGGATCTGCTCCTGGAAGCCCGCGACCGCTCGACGAAGAAGGAAGTCAAGCAGGTCAAGCCCACCCACAGTGACGTGGGTTCGGAGGTATCCGCGGAAATCAGCTGCGGCCCTTACCGTTTCGTCTACCGGAAGCGCTTTCACAAGAAATGCGAGACGGAGCTGACGGTGGTCCGGCCGTGCCGCGAACAACTGACCGGCGACGAAGCCCACGAACGGGTCCGGGCGATGCTGGCCGAGACGGTGGACAGCGACCTGTGGCACGCCCAGCGGGTGCTGCAGGCGACGTCGACCGCCGCGGTGGATTTGTCCGGGTGCGACGCGCTCTCGCGGGCGCTCGATGTGGCCGCCGGAGACAGCGGGGGGCTATGCGGCACGGAACCTTTGCTGATTGAACGCATCGACGCCGAATACGGGCGTTACTTCACCCCAACCGGACGGCCGACGGGCGAGTGGGCGGCCGCCATAACCCGGCTGGCCGACGCCGAGGCGACGGTCGCCGAGTGCGCGGCGGCCGTTGCCGAGGTCGACGATCGGGTGGCTCGTCATGCCGTGTTGACCGAGCAGGTGGCCGACCTCTCCCAGCGCCGGATCGCCGCCGGACCGCGGGTTACCGCCGCGCAGGAAGCCGCCGACAAAATCGCAGCGCTGACCGCGCAGCGGCGAGAAGCTCAACTTGTCGCCGAGGCAGCTGCCGCCACCGTCGCGGCGGCCAACGGCGCCCACACAGCACGCCGGCAACTGCTCACCGAGATCGACACCCGGGCCGGTGCCGTAGCCGAAATACAAACGCAGGCACTGGAAGCCGCGGCTGCCCAAGCCGCCGCTTGCGCGGAGGCCGAAACAGCCGGCGCCGCCCTGCAACAGGCCACCGAGACTCTCGCCGAGCTGGAACGCCGCACGGAAGTTGCTCGGCGCACGGTCGACCAACTCACCACCCGCGAAGAGGCCGACCGGCTGACCGCGCGGTTGGCCAAGATCGAGGCCATCGAGCGAGAACGCGAGCGGATTAGCGCTGAGCTCAGCGTCATCGCCGTCACCGAGGCAGCGCTCCGGCGAATCGAGGACGCCGCGGCCGCGGTCGACCGCACCGGGGACCAGCTGGCACTGACCTCGACGGCCATCGAATTCAGCGCCGCCGCAGACATTCAACTGGTCGTCGCCGACCAGCAGATCTCCTTGCCGGCCGGGCAAAGCTGGTCGATCACCGCAGCCGGGCCTACCGCGGTGGAGGTTCCCGGCGTTCTGACCGCCAGGGTCACCCCGGGTGCGACCACACTGGACATTCACGCCAAACATGCTGCAGCACAAGAAGAGTTTGCGGCGGCGCTGGCCGCCGGTGACGTGGCCGACCTTGCCGCAGCACGGTCCGCCGATCAGCATCGCCGCGAGCTGCACAGCACCCGCGATCAGCTCACGGCGACTCTGGCCGGCCTGCATGGTGACGAACAGGTCGACGAGCTGCGGTCGCGGCTGGCGCAGCTGCACGCCGAAGAACTCGCCGGGGCCGAACCTGTTTTCGTGGATATCGGCGCTGCCCGTGCCGAACTCGCCACGGTCCTCCAGGCCCGAGCGGCCGCATCAAGCGAATGCCAGGCCCGTCGTCAGGCCGCTGCCGCCGCCGCGACCGGGCTCGCCGAGTTGGCCACGCGGGCAACGGTTCTGCAAAACGCCTTGGAGACTCGGCGCGCCGAGCTGGACGCGGCTGCCGCCCGGCTGGCGGCCGAGCGCGCGTCGGCCGAGGATGACGAACTCGCGGCCGCGTCGGTCGCAGCGTTGGCTGCGTCTCAGGCAGCGCAACAACGAGTCGCCGAGCTCACCGACGCCTTGGCCGCGGCATCACCGGACGCGGTCGCCTTCGAGTTGACCGATGCCAAGAAGGAAGCCGACACGCTGCGTGAGCGCTACGAAGAAGCCAGCCGGGCGTTGCGTGAGGTCACCATCGAACTCTCGGTGTTCGGCACCGAGGGACGCCAGGGCAAGCTCGACGCCGCGGAAACAGAACGCGAGCACGCCGCCACCGAACACGGCCAGGTGGGCGGCCGCGCGCGGGCGGCGCAGCTGTTGCGCTCGGTCATGACGCGCCACCGTGACACCACTCGGCGGCGTTACGTTGAGCCCTACCGAGCGGAACTGCAGCGGCTTGGCCGCCCGGTATTCGGCCCGAGTTTCGAGGTCGATATCGACAGCGACTTATGCATCCGCAGCCGCACGATCAACGGCATTACGGTGCCATACGAATCATTGTCGGGTGGCGCGAAGGAGCAACTCGGCATCTTGGCGCGGTTGGCCGGCGCGGCCCTGGTCGCTAAGGAGGACGCCGTCCCGGTCGTGGTCGACGACGCGCTCGGTTTCACCGACCCGGAGCGGTTGACCAAGATGGGCGAGTTGTTCGACACCGTGGGCACCCACGGACAGGTAATCGTGCTCACCTGTAGCCCCGAGCGTTACAACGGTGTCAAGGGCGCACACCGCATCGTTCTCAGCGCCTAGCCCTGGCGGCCGCCGATAGCCGACCACTGGTCAGCCAGATTTGCTGCCGGCTGGTCGCCTTGCCTGCAGAATGGGACCATGGCGGGCCGACGCTGATGACGATGAACGGGAAACGCAGCCGAATACAGGAGAGACTGGCGAAACTGCCGGGGGTACGGCCCGTGCGCCGGCCCATCTCCCCGCACAGCGCCGAAGAGTTCGATCTGTACTACGTTCGCTCGGGACGCAAGTCCACCCATCCGCTGGTCATCATCCCCGGCGGGCCGGGAGTCGCCTCCGTGCAGATGTACAAGGGGCTGCGGCGGCGGGCCGCGGCGGCCGGCCTCGACGTCATCATGATCGAGCACCGCGGGGTAGGAATGTCGCGCCACGACGATTCGGGCGCCGATCTGCCGCCGCAATCGATGACCGTCAACCAGGTGGTCGACGATGTGGCCGCGGTGCTCGACGACGCTCAAGCCGAGTCGGCCGTCATCTACGGGGCCTCGTATGGCACCTACATCGCGGCGGGCGTCGGGGTGCGCCATCCGCACCGGGTTCGCGGCATGGTGCTCGATTCACCCCTGTTGTCCCGCCACGACATCGTTATCGTGCGCCGCGCGATCCGCCGGCTGTTGCTGAAGGGTGACAGCCCCGAAACCGCCTCAGTAGCACCGAAAATGCGCAAACTCGTCGACGCCGGCGTCATGAATGCCACGGCGACCCAGGTCGTCGCGACAATCTACGGGTATGGCGGAACAGACCTGCTCGAGCGTCAACTCGACCTGCTGCTTGACGAACGAAAGTTGTTGTGGTGGGCGCTGTCCCGATTTATTACCCTGAGCAACCTGCCATACCGTTACGAGGAAGACTTGGTGAGCCGCATTGCGTTCCGTGAACTCGACTACGCGGCCGAACCTGATGGCCTACCGCTCGATCCCGCGATCGCCGAAAGTAGAGCACGCACCCAACGTGTGACTTTCGAGGACGAGCCCTACGACCTGGCGGCCGAGATGCCGAATTTCGACTGGCCCACCGCGGTGGTTTCTGGAGGTCGTGACCTGATCACCCCGCCGGCCGTCGCGCACCGTGTCGCGTCGCTGCTGCCGAATGCGGTGCTGTTGAGCTTGCCGAGCATGGCACACAGCGCGCTGGATTTTCGTGAGCCCGTGGCGCTCGCCACGGCGGACGCGGTTCGGCGGGGCGACCTGGAGGGCCTCGCCGCACAGGCATCGGCGCTGGACGCGCTGCCGCCGCGTCCGGAGGTGCGGCTGCTGTGGAAGGCACTCGCAGCGGCGGCCATCGTCGAGGGGGCCCTGCCGATTCCGAGTCGGCTACGGCGGCTCAACGCCGCGTGAAACCGATTGCGGTGTAGTCGAGGTCGGCGAGGCCGGTTGCTCCGAAATTGGCCAGCGAGCTGCGCACCGCGACGTCACCGGGTGACTGGATCAGTGGAAGGCTGAATCCCTCCGCCCAGATCATCTTGTCCAAATCGTTGGCCAACGCTTGCGCCTTGGCCGGATCGAGCTCTTCCAGTGTGCTTTCGATGGCGGCATCGATCTGCCCACTGCCGATCTTGCCGAAATTGCTTTCTCCGTCGGACTTGTAGATCTGGGTCAGCGACGAGAGCGGGAAAGCGTCTCCGAGCCAACCGAATTGCGCCATATCAAAATCTCCGACGTTGATGTAGTTGGTGAAGAAGCCGTTGCCCGACCGCGAGACGAGCTCGAGTTTGACGCCGATCTGGGCGAGGCTGTGCTGGGCGATCTGCGCGAACTGCCGGCTGCCCTGCGCGTCGTAAAACAGATCGCGGATGACCAGCTGCCGGCCGTTCTTCTCTCTGAATTGTCCGGCCCGCTTCCAGCCGAGCGCGTCAAGCGCTCGGCCGGCGGCGGCCGGGTCGTAGGGCAGCACCGAGCCGTTGTCCTGGTAGCCCTGCTGCCCGGCGACGTAGATGTGGTTGCCCAGCGCGGCCGGATCGTTGGTGAGGCCGTACTGGACGACCCTGGCGATGGTCTGCCGATCGATCCCCTTGGCTACCGCTACACGTAACGCCCGGTCGGCCAGGATCGAGCCCGGGGCGCCATTGAACGTGATGTGCGACCACGCCGGGGCGGGGGCGCGCCGTATCGAGATCCCCTTGGTGCGCCGCGCGATGGTCAGCTGGTCGATCGTGCTGACCCCGGTGGCGTCGATCGTGTTGTTCTGCAACGCCGGAAGCCGCGCGGTGTCGTCGAGCACCAGGTAGGTGATGCTGTCCAGGCGGGGCCGGGCGCCCCACCATTTCGGGTTGCGGCTCAACACGATCCGCTGGGTGGTCCGGTCCAGCGACGAGACGACGAACGGGCCGGCCGAGGGACCCGGCCCCTGCAGCTGGCCCTTGTTGAACGCCTCGGGGGTGGCCGTCATGCTCTTGGGCAGCAGCATTCCGTTGCCGGCGAACATGCCCCGCCATTCGGCGTAAGGCTTCGCGAAGGTCATGATGGCCTGGCGATCGTCGACACCGCGAGTCACCGACGCGACGCGGTCGGCGCCGCCGGGCCCGGCGATCTCGAAGGTCTTGTCGGCGCCGCTCAGGGCGTGGATCTGGCTGGCGATGTCCTCCCAGGTGATCGGCGTGCCGTCGGACCACACCGCCCGGGGATTGATGGTGTACGTAACCACCTGCGGCGCAGTGCCGGTGAGCTCGACGTTGGTGAAGTAGTCGTGGTCGACCGCCGTCGAGCCGTCCGGTCCGATGACGAAGGCCCGCGGCAGGGTGGCCTTGATCATCGCGGAGACGTCGGCCGAATTGCCATCGATGTGCAGGATGTTGAAGTTCGGCGGAAACTCTGTCAGCGCGAGTCGCAGGTTGCCGCCATCCTGCAGGGTGGCCGGGTCGTGAGGGTTGACGTCGCTCGTCGAGCCGACCTGCGCGTTATGGCCGGTTTCGGGGATCAACTCGGCGGCCGGCGAACAGCCCGGGAGAACCAGCGCGACCGCGAAGAACAGCGACCCGACGCGGGTGCCCGTGGCCGCTTTGACCGCCCGGCTAGACACGTCGGCCCGGATCTGGTCGTGGCACCGCGCTGAGCAGTCGTCGGGTGTATTCGTGTTGCGGATCGGCGAAGACTTGTCGGCTGTCGCCCTGCTCCACGATGGCGCCGGAATACATCACGACGACCTGGTGCGCCAGGTGTTTTACCACCGAAAGATCATGGGAGACAAACAGATAGGATAGGTTCAACCGCTCTTGCAGGTCGAGCAGCAGGTTGATGATTCCGGCCTGGATGGACACGTCGAGCGCGGAAACCGGCTCGTCGAGCGCCAGGATCTTCGGTTGCAGTGCCAGAGCGCGAGCGATGCCGATGCGCTGCTTTTGCCCACCGGAGAACTCTGCGGGGTAGCGGACTGCGTCGGCGCGGCGCAGTCCCACGATGTCGAGCAGCTCGGCGACGCGGTTGTTGGTGCGGCTCTTGTCGAATCCGTTGGCCCGCAGGGGCTCAGCGAGCAGATCAAACACCGGTAGCCGCGGGTCCAGCGAGGCGACCGGGTCCTGAAACACGACCTGAATGTCGCGCCGCAGCGATCGCCTGCTCGCACCGTTCAGCGCGGTGACATCGGTGCCCAGCACTTCGATTGAACCCGATTGGGGCCTGGTGAGTTCCAAGATCTCGTTCAGGGTGGTCGACTTGCCCGAACCGGACTCGCCGACGATGCCCAGGGTGCGGCCCTGCCGCAATTCGAAACTGACACCGTCGACAGCGCGAACTTCACCGGCGCTGCGGCGCAACAAGCCTTTGGTCAGCCGGTAGGTCTTGGTCAGGTCACGCACCCGGACGACGACCGAGGTGCCTGCGAATTCGGGTTGGCGCGATTCGGTGCTCACCCCGTAGATGTCCGCGGCGCTTCGCCCGTCGACCTCATCGGTGCGGATGCACGCCGCCCGGTGATCGGCGCCCACGGAAAGCAATTTCGGCTCCTCGAGCCGACATTCGTCGATGGCCAGCGGGCAGCGCGGAGCGAAGGGGCAACCGGGGTCCAGGGCCGCCAGTGATGGCGGCGCACCCGGGATCGGCACCAACCGGGTGCCCTGGGCGGCGTCGAGCCTCGGGACCGAGCCCAGCAGCCCGACGGTGTAGGGCATCCGGCGGCCTCGGTAAAGGGTTCTCACGTCAGCGGATTCGACAACTCGCCCGGCATACATCACCAGCGCGCGGTCGGCGAACTCAGCGACCACGCCGAGGTCGTGCGTGATGATGAGCACTCCGGCGCCGGTGATGTCACGCGCCGTTTTGAGCACCTCGAGGATCTGCGCCTGCACCGTGACATCCAGCGCGGTGGTGGGCTCGTCGCAGATCAACAAGTCGGGGTCGTTGGCGATGGCGATCGCGATGACCACCCGCTGTCGTTCGCCGCCGGACAGCTCATGCGGAAAAGCGCGGGCGCGTCGCTCCGGCTGCGCGATTCCCACCAGCTCGAGCAATTCCACCGCTCGTCGGCGGGCGGCCTTTTTGCCCACTCGAGTCTGGTGGATCTGAATCGCTTCGGCGATCTGGTCGCCGACGGTGTAGACGGGCGTCAGGGCCGACATCGGATCCTGGAATACCATGCCGACCGTCTTGCCGCGGAATCGCGACATCGCGTCGTCGCCAAGGCCCAGCAGTTCGGTGCCGTGCAACCGCACCGACCCGCACACGCGCGCGTACTCGGGCAACAGGCCGATGGCCGCCATCGCCGAAACGGACTTGCCAGAACCGGATTCGCCGACCATGGCGACGACTTCGCCGGGTTCGATGCGGTAGCTGACACCGCGGACCGCGGTCACCGGGGCGCCGCCCGTCGGGAAGGTGACCGCCAAGTCGGTCACCTCGAGCAGCGCGCCCATCACCCACCACCGCCCAGCACCGCGCTGCCCGGATCGAACGCATCCCGCAGGCCGTCGCCGGTGACGTTCGCGCACACCAGGATCAGCACCAGCACGCCCGCGGGAAACAGAAACACCCAGGGAAAGGTGGTCGCCGACTGGGTGCCGTTGGAGATCAACGTCCCCAGCGACACGTCCGGTGGCTGAATGCCGAAACCGAGGAAACTCAGGCCGGTTTCGGCCAGGATGGCCGAGGCGACGTTGAGAGTGGCGTCGATGATCAGGATGGACGCCACGTTCGGCACCACGTGACCGACGATGATGCGGCGGCTGGAGACCCCCATATACCTTGCGGCCCGGATGAATTCGCGCTCACCTAAACTCATGGTCATGCCGCGCACCATGCGCGAGCTGACCATCCAGCCGAATCCGGCGAGCAGCAGGACCAGCATCAAGACGTTGGACGAGGTCTTGAGTCGCGGCGTGACGATGGCGATGAGGATGAAGCTGGGCACCACCAGCAGCAGATCGACTACCCACATCAGCGCGCGGTCGCGCCAGCCACCGAAATAGCCTGCGATCGACCCGACGGTGGCGGCGATGCCGGTGGAGATGACCGCGACGCAGACACCGATCAGCATCGACTTCTGCATCCCACGCAGGATTTGTGCCAGCAGGTCTTGACCCAGCGCGTTGGTGCCCAGCCAGTGGCGCGCGTTCGGCGGCTGCAGCAGTGCGGTGAAATCGAGGTCTTCGTAGGAATAGGGCAGGACCGCGGGCAGGGCGTAGCAGCCGGCGAACAGCAACACCAACAACGTCAGCGATGCCACAGCGAACCGGTTGCGGGCGAACCTCCGCAGCACCAAGGTGCGGCGTGAGGTGAAGACCGCGCTTTCTTGGCCCGAAAACCCTTGGGCGGCAGCGATATTTGCCTCAGACGTCATGACACCCGCACCCGGGGGTCGAGTGCCGCGTAAAACAGGTCGGACAACAGGCCGGCCAGCAGTACCACCGCGCCGGAGAACAAGGTGATCGCCGCGATGATGTTGGTGTCCTGCGTCGTGATGCCCTGCACCAGCCATTCACCCATGCCGTGCCAGCCGAAGATCTTCTCCACGAACACCGCGCCGGTGACCAGGCCGGCCACGCCATAGGCGAACAGGGTGGCCAGCGGGATCAGTGCGGTGCGCAGCCCGTGCTTGACCAGCGCCCGGCGGCGGGTGAGCCCTTTGGCACGCGCCGTCCGGATGAAGTCCTGGCCGAGGACGTCCAGCATCGCGTTGCGCTGGTAACGGCTGTATCCAGCCGCTGCGGTCAGCGCCAGGGTCAGTGACGGCAATATCAGATGCCGTAACCGGTCGAGCAGCTGCGCGCCGGTCCCACCGGTCACCCCAGGTGAGGTCTCTCCGGTGTAGTCGAAGATGTGGATGCCCACGGCCCAGTTCACCCGCAGCGCGCCAAGGATCAGCAGGCTGGCGATCACGAATGTCGGCGTGCTGAGAATTAGCAGCGCCACCGCGGTGACCACGCGATCGCTGAGCCGATATTGGCGAATGGCGCCCCACGCCCCGGCCGCTACGCCAAGCACGGTGCCCACCAGCGAACCGATGACCAGCAGGCGCACGGTTACCCCGATGCGGCGCCACAGCGTCGTTCCGACGGGCTGCCCGGTGACGGTCTTGCCGAAGTCGCCGCGCACGGCATGCGACACCCAATGCGCGTAGCGGATCGGTATCGGCTCGTCCAAGCCGAGCGTGTGGGCCCTGGCGTCGATCACGGCTTGTGGCGGGCGGGGGTTGCGCTGCAACAGGCTGTCCAGTGGCTTGAAGGCTACCGACGTCAGGCAGAACGTCAGAAACGATGCCAGCGCCAGCAGCACAACGTAGTTGAGCAACCGGCGTGCAAGAAACCGAGTCATGCCCGTCCGCACACCCCACGTCGCATTGGGACAGGCTATCGAGCCGGCAGTGAAGCGTCGCGCGTTGCGGTTGCCCGGCGCGGTCGCTCGCCTTCGGATCGGGTTGATTCTCACGCGTGAATCGCGTGTGATCGATTGTTAGGATCCACCGCGGTGCCGGGTCGTCTAGCAACGCAGCACGGTTCGGGCCGGACATTGTCTAGGAGGCTTGTGTGACGGTTACCGATGAATACCTGGCCAACAACTCGGATTATGCGAGCACCTTCGAGGGCCCCCTGCCGATGCCGCCGGCCAAACACGTCGCGGTCGTTGCATGCATGGATGCCCGGCTCGACGTCTACCGCCTCCTCGGGCTCAACGAGGGAGAGGCCCACGTCATCCGCAACGCCGGGGGAGTCGTCACCGACGACGTTGTCCGCTCGCTGGCCATCAGCCAGCGCTTGCTGGGGACGCGGGAGATCATCCTGATCCACCACACCGATTGCGGCATGCTCACCTTTACCGATGACGACTTCAAGCGCAGCATCCAGGAGGAGACCGGGATCAAACCGCCGTGGGCGCCCGAGGCGTTCGGCGACATTGCCGAGGATGTCCGGCAATCGCTGCGCCGCATCGAGGGCAGCCCGTTCGTCACCAAGCACGTCTCGCTGCGCGGATTCATCTTCGATGTGGCCACCGGCAAGCTCGACGAAGTCACGCTTTAGCTCGGCATTGACACGGCCCGCTTAACGGGTGAGGAGGAGCCGGCAACGGCCTGGCTCGGCGAGAGTTGTCCGGGCGTTCTTAACCCACCTTGTAGGTTGCCAGCGCTTTGGCCACCAGCGTGCCCTGTGGGTCGACGATCTCGGCCTCGCAGTTGACCAACGACCGGCCGCGCCGCAGCACCCGGCCGACCCCGATCAAGTCGGTGGCCCGGGCGGGTGCCATGAAGTCCAGGGTGATCGACACCGTCACGCCCCGCAGCTCGGGCGGAGCCTCCGCACCGCACCACGCCGCAGCCATGACGGTGAGATCGGCGAGTGTGGCGATGGCGCCGCCATGGACCATGTCGCCGATGGTCACGTTGGACGGGTCCCAGGGCAGCCGCAGCCGCACTTCGTCTGCTGCGAGCCGGTCAGCGACGATGCCCAGCTTGACGACGAACGGGGATTGGGGGAGGAACTGCGCGATGACGTCGCGACCGCTCGGCGCGGACGGGAGAGGTTCGGGGGAGGCAGCCATTCGTCCATGTTTTCGCACCCCCGGCGGCCGTGAAAGGGCGGCCGCGACTCTTGGCGCGATGTGCCCGGTGGCGGGCTCGCGCGCCGCGCGGTCAGGCGACCGCGGTTCGTGCGGTTGACAGCGCGGGGGCGAGCTGGTCTTATAGCTTTCTAAGATAGCAAATATGGTCAAATCGACCAGGATTTAGCAAAAGGGAGCTATGCCCAGTGATCTCAAGGTGGCCCCCGCCGCCGGACAGTACGAACTGAGTCATCTGCGCTCGCTGGAGGCCGAGGCGATCCACATCATCCGCGAGGTGGCCGCGGAGTTCGAGCGGCCGGTGCTGCTGTTCTCCGGCGGCAAGGATTCCATCGTCATGCTGCACCTGGCGCTGCGGGCGTTTCGCCCCGGTCGGCTGCCCTTCCCGGTGATGCACGTCGACACCGGGCACAACTTCGACGAGGTGATCGCGACCCGCGACGAGTTGGTGGCCGAGCACGGTGTGCGCTTGGTGGTCGCCTCGGTCCAGGAGGACATCGACGCCGGGCGCGTCGTCGAGCCGCGCCAGGGGCGCAACTCGATTCAGACCGTGACGCTGCTGCGGGCCATCGGGGAGAACAAGTTCGACGCCGCGTTCGGGGGAGCGCGCCGCGACGAAGAGAAGGCCCGCGCCAAGGAACGCGTGTTCAGCTTCCGCGACGAGTTCGGTCAGTGGGATCCGAAGGCCCAGCGCCCCGAGCTGTGGAACCTCTACAACGGCCGCCATCACAAAGGTGAGCACATCCGCGTGTTCCCGCTGTCCAACTGGACCGAATTCGACATCTGGTCCTACATCGGCGCCGAGAACATCGCGCTGCCGTCGATCTATTACGCGCATCAGCGCAAGGTGTTTCGCCGCGACGGCATGCTGCTGGCTGTCGACCGCAACATGCAGCCACGTGCCGACGAGCCGGTGTTCGAAACAATGGTGCGTTTCCGCACCGTCGGGGACGTCACGTGCACCGGGTGCGTGGAATCCCAGGCCGCCACGGTGGACGAGGTCATCGCTGAGACCGCGGTGTCGCGGCTGACCGAACGCGGGGCCACCCGGGCTGACGACCGGATCTCGGAGGCCGGCATGGAAGACCGCAAGCGGCAGGGATACTTCTGATGACAACGCTGTTGCGCCTGGCGACCGCGGGTTCGGTCGACGACGGCAAGTCCACCCTGATCGGTCGCCTGCTGTATGACTCCAAGGCCGTCATGGAAGACCAGTGGGCGGCGGTGGAACAGACGTCCAAGGACCGTGGACACGACTACACCGATCTCGCGTTGGTGACCGACGGCCTGCGGGCGGAGCGCGAACAGGGCATCACGATCGACGTCGCCTACCGCTACTTCGCCACTCCCAAGCGGAAATTCATCATCGCCGACACCCCGGGCCACATCCAATACACACGCAACATGGTGACCGGCGCATCGACCGCCCAGCTGGTGATCGTGCTGGTCGACGCGCGGCACGGCTTGCTCGAACAGTCCCGCCGGCACGCCTTTTTGGCCTCCCTGCTTGGCATCCGGCACATCGTGCTCGCGGTCAACAAGATGGACCTGATCGGCTGGGACAGAGACAAATTCGAAGCGATCCGGAACGAATTCCACGCCTTCGCCGCGCGCCTGGACGTGCACGACGTGGCCACCATCCCCCTTTCTGCGCTGCACGGCGACAACGTGGTGAGCAAGTCGGAGCAGACCCCCTGGTACGAGGGGCCGGCGTTGCTGTCGCACCTCGAAGAGGTGTACATCGCGGGGGACCGCAACCTGGTCGACGTCCGGTTCCCGGTCCAGTACGTCATCCGCCCGCACACTCGCGAGCACCAGGATCACCGCAGCTACGCGGGTAGCGTCGCCAGCGGGGTCATGCGTCCCGGCGACGAAGTGGTGGTGCTGCCGGTCGGCAAACGCACCCGCATCACTGCGATCGATGGGCCGAATGGTCCGGTGGCAGAAGCCTTCCCACCGATGGCGGTTTCGCTGACCCTGGCCGACGAGATCGACATCTCGCGGGGCGATTTGATCGCGCGCACCCACAATCAGCCCCGGGTCGCGCACGAGTTCGATGCGACGGTGTGCTGGATGGCCGACAATGCGGCTCTGGAACCCGGCCGTGGCTACGTCATCAAGCACACCACGCGAACCACGCACGCCAGGGTGACGGCGCTCGACTACCGGCTGGACGTCAACACGCTGCACCGCGACAAGACGGCAACGGCGTTGCAGCTCAATGAACTCGGCCGCATCTCGTTGCGCACCCAGGTGCCGCTGCTGCTCGACGAGTACACCCGCAACCCCAGCACCGGTTCGTTCATCCTCATCGACCCGAACACCAACGCAACGGTGGCGGCCGGCATGGTGTTGCGCGATGCTTCGGCACAGTCCGCGAGCCCGAACACGGTGCGGCACAAATCATCCACCATCGCCGAGGCACGGCCTCGGGGCAGGACGGTGTGGTTCACCGGCCTGTCTGGCTCCGGCAAGTCGTCGGTGGCCATGCTGGTCGAGCAGAAGCTGCTCGAAAAGGGAGCGCCCGCTTACGTTCTCGACGGTGACAATTTGCGGCATGGCTTGAACGCCGACTTGGGCTTCAGCATGGCCGACCGGGCTGAAAACCTGCGCAGGCTGGCGCATGTGGCGGCGTTGCTGGCCGACTGCGGCAGCGTCGTGCTGGTGCCGGCGATCAGTCCGCTGGCCGGGCAACGTGAACTCGCCCGCAATGTGCACGCCGACGCCGGCTTCGACTTCATCGAGGTCTTCTGTGACACCCCGCTCGAGGAATGCGAAAGACGCGATCCCAAGGGTTTGTACGCCAAGGCGCGCGCCGGGGAGATCAGCCAGTTCACCGGTATCGACAGCCCGTATCAGCCGCCGCTGCGCCCCGATCTTCGGCTCACCCCGGACGAGACCGTCGACGATCAGGCGCAGCGGGTCGTCGACCTGCTCGATTCACTCGGATAGGCGCCGCATCAGCCAGGCTGCACCGAAATTGTGTCGCTGGATGGCACAATCCTGTAAGTGCGCATGTCGGCGAAAGCGGAGTATGCCGTGCGGGCGATGATTCAGCTCGCCACGGTTCCCGACGGAACCCTGGTCAAGACGGACGATTTGGCCCACGCCCAGGGCATTCCGCCGCAATTTCTCGTCGACATTCTGACCAACCTACGCACTGACCGGCTGGTGCGAAGCCATCGCGGTCGCGAAGGTGGCTACGAATTGGCCCGCTCCGGGAAAGACATCAGCATTGCCGACGTGCTGCGCTGTATCGACGGACCGCTGGCCAGTGTGCGTGACATCGGGCTGGGCGATTTGCCGTACTCGGGACCGACGGCGGCGCTCACCGACGTCTGGCGGGCGTTGCGGGCCAGCATGCGGTCGGTGTTGGAGGAAACCACGCTGGCCGACGTCGCCACGGGTGGCCTGCCGAAGCATGTCGTGCAGCTGGCCGACGACTATCGCGAGCAGGAAAGCCGCCGGCACGGCGCCGCGCGCAGCGGCGACTAGGCGCAGCGGTTGCTCGCTCAGCCCGCCGATCCATACGGGCTGGTAAGAATCTCCATGGCATGGCCGGACGGATCCGGGAAATAGACTCCCCGCCCGCCGTGGTTGTGGTTGATCTCGCCGGGGCGCGTCGCGCCCGGATCGGCCCAGTGCTGCAGACCGCGTGACCGCATCCTGTCGTAGATGGCGTCGAACTCCTGCTCGGAGACCAAGAACGCGTAGTGCTGCCGGGGGATATCCGCGCCCTCGGGTGCATCCGCGTAGTCGAGGCTTGCACCGTGCTCGAGCTCGACAACCATGAAGTGGCCGAAGGGCTTTGGGCTGGGCAGCCCGAAGAGCTCGGCGAGAAACTCGGCGGATTCGTGTTTGTCGCGTGACGCGACGATGGTGTGGTTGAAACTGATGGCCATAGTTCTTTCCAGTCAACCACTCCGATGCCGGCTCGACAACGCTGCGCTACTTCGGCGCGGTTAGCTCCAGGGCGATGTTGTCCGGGTCGCGGAACTCCAGGATGTAGGACGGCCCGATGTCTTTGACCGGCTCGTGGACGACGCCGAGTTCATCGAGATGCGCTGCCGCCGAATCTAATTCATCCTTGCTGCCGAGCCGGAAGGCGATGTGGTCCAGCCCGACACGGTCTTCATCGAAGCGGTCAGCGGCGACCGGCCGCAGCCCGAGCAGGGTGCCGCCGAGGTCGTAGATGACGCCGCCGTACAGAAAGCTCAACTGATTACGGGCAGCTTCGCTGGCGTTGTCGGGGACCTCCAGCAGCACCGGCCAACCGAACACGCTCTCGTAGAACTGGCGCGACCGCTCGATATCGGTCACGGTCAGTCGGACATGTGCGATGGAACTACTCGTGAACGCCATTCGGTCCATGGTTCCACTGAAAGGCCGCATGTTAAACATGCCAGAATCGCCGTCGTGCAGATTGCGATGACGATGCCGGTGATGGAGCCGGATCTGGACGCCACGGTGCTCGAGACGTGGGCGCGCGCCATCGACGAGGGCCCGTTCGCGTCGTTGTGCTGGGGCGAGCGGATCGCCTTCGATAATCCGGACAACCTGACATTGCTGGGAGCGCTGGCCGCCTGGACCAACCGGGTGCGGCTGCTGACGACCGTCATCGTGCCGCAGCTGCACGATCCCGTCATGCTCGCCAAGGGTCTGGCGACCGGCGATCTGCTCAGCGGCGGCCGGTTGACCGTGGGCATAGGGGTCGGCGGCCGGCACGAGGACTACCACGCCGTGGGTGCCGATCCGGCGACACAGACGATGCGCGGCATGGCCGAACGCGTAGCTGTGATGAAGCGCGTTTGGGCGGGGGAGAAGACCTCCGAATCGGTGCTGCCCGTCGGGCCGGCGCCGGTCCAGCCCGGCGGTCCGCCGCTGTTCGTCGGAAGCATCGGACCCAAAACCATCCGCAGTGCGGCCGAGTGGGCCGACGGGCTGGCCGGCACCACCCTCGACCTTGACGTCGGCAAGCAGAACGAGCTGTTCGACGTCACCCGAGAAGCCTGGGCCCAGGCCGGCAAGCCCCAACCCCACTTGATCACTTCGTTCTGGTTCGCGTTCGGAACGTCCGAGGCGTCTCGCGGCCAGATCCACCGTCATCTGCGGCGCTACATGAACTGGATTCCGGCGGAATACGTCGATGCGATGGCGCCGCTGACGGGCTGGGCCGGCAACGAAGACGAGCTCGTGGACGTGTTGCGCAGGTTCGAGGCGATCGGCACCGACGAAGTTCAGCTCATTCCGACGAGCTCGGATGTCGATCAGCTTCGTCGCGCCGCGGACGTGGCAGCGCGGCTGTAGTCTCCGGTCGCCCCGCTGTCCGAACCGGCGTGCCTCAGGTCGCCGCCCTATCGGTTCGGTGCTCGTCGGTGACGGCGGGCTCCTGCGACGGCTGTCCCTTGCGCAGCGTCTCCAGCAGCTCGCGGTACGGCCCCACCAGGTAGACGGTGTCGCCGCCACGAAGCCACGCGTCCCGCCGCGGGTGCAGCTCGACGGGCGCATCCCGGCGAGTGATGGCGATGACACGAGTCTGGGTGGACAGCTCGAACATCCGCAGCCCGTCGAGTTCGCTACCCGCCGCCACGTGCATGGCGCCGACCATGAACGAACGCTGCCCGACCGAGAACGTCCCCAGCACCTGCAGACCCATCGCGGCACCGATGAACCAGGGCGCGGCCAGGTCGACAGTCGATCGAACGTTCTCGAAACCGAATCGCTTGGCCACGGCCTCGCCGAGGGTGCGGTCATAGATCCGCAGCACGATCGGGACGTCGGGCCGGTTGACCTCAGGCATCACCCGGGGGCCGAGCATCTCGCGCAGCACAATTCCGGTCTCGATGTTGACCATGTCGTCCTGAGTCAGCACCGCTACGGCGCGGGCGCGGTCGACGCGGGCTGCCTCCAGCGTCTGGCGCAGTGTTGCATCCCCGAAGATCACCGGCACGTCCAGTTCGTCCGCGGTCGACAGGAATCGGTTGTTCTCGTCACGCTCGATCACCGCGACGTCGTATCCGGCAGCGGTCAGGTCACCGACGACGCGGCTGCCGAACGAGCCCAGGCCGACCACGATGATGTGGTCGCGCAAATGGCGTGCCCGGCGGACCCCGGCCGACTGCAGGAAGCGGCGCGACAGCAGCAAGTCCGCCAGGAACGCGACGAGCAGTGCGGTGGTCGTCACGCCGGCGAACATCAAGCCGACGGCGAATATCCGCAACCACGCCGATTGTTGTGCGAAGCCGAACTCGCCATAGCCCACGGTGGTGATGGTCTCCGCGGTGAAATACAGGGCGTCCAGCCAGGACAGCCGCGGCTTCGTATAGGAGGTGTGCACCACAATCGTCGACGCGAGCAGCAGGCTGAGCGCGAGCAGAATGGCCGGGAAAATCATGGGATTGACGTCATCGCGCATCGCCCGCGCGGCGTCCGAAATTCGCCGCATCCACGACTGGCGAGAGCGTGTCGCGCTCGGGCGGGGCGTTTTTATCCCGCGAGCGGCCAGCTCATCGGCGCTGCCGATCATGGCCGTCCAGTCTCCGGCACGCACCGGATGGTCTCGTCCCGGACATGGCACCACTTCGTCGGGCGCAGCGGAGTTCTCGCCGTGAATCACGGCTACCGGTGCCAGGTCGCCGTAGATCTCGCGGAGGGTCGCGTCGCGCGGTGCCTCGGCCCCCGACACCAGGAATTTGATTCCGGCCGCCTCGACCGGGTGCGTGTGGCTGGATAGGCAGGCCTCGACGACCGACGGCGCCGCGAGGTCGGCGACGTCCAGAATGGCTCCCGGACCGTTGTCGTCGGCCACCGCGGCGCGCAGCACGTCGTTACCCAGGCGGGCGACCACGCGCACATGGGGATTCGTTTTCCTTGCCAGCAAGGCGATTTCGAGATTCTTCGCGTCATCGGCCCCCGCGCACACGATCGCGCTTGCGCGGCCAAGGTCGGCACCGGTGAGCTCCTCGCTGTGCAGCTTGATGATCGTGGCGCCCGCGCGGTTCAGTTCCTCGGCGATTGTGGTCGCGAGCGCGTCGTCACCGCTGACGATGATGTGGCGGCGTGTGCTCATTCGCGTTCCGCCGCGACGGCCGCCTCGCAATCGCGGCCGTTCCCGCGTGGTGAGTCATCACGCATAAATCCCACCTCTGATGACATTGGCGCTCACTTGCTGCTACGACTATCGGGCACTATGCCGGTTGACGCCAGCGCGACATGTCCTCAAACGCGAAGACGGTTGGCGAGTGGGTCTCGCCGAGTGCCCTCGCTCGCGCCGCCCGAACCGTCGGTGACGCCCGACGGGCTCCAGTCGCTGGTGCTCACCGGGAAAGATGTTGACGGCCTCACCAGGACGCCTGGCATGTACGTCAACAAGACATGGACCCAGACGCACGAGCTGCAACACGATGACAGCTTTGATCCTCCGGAGTGCACCGACGCGGTATTCAACGGCTTGACGGCGTCCCATCGCGGCAGCGGCTACCGTGCCATCTACGGCGTGGATCTGGGGCGACACACCAATGGTTTCCCGCATGGCGTTTCGGAGTTCGTCGCGACATTCGACAATGCCGCGGCCGCAAGAAGTTTCGTCGCTGGCGCCATCAATCAGCAACAGCTGCGCCGGAAGGCAGTTGACGTACTCGCACGGCGGCATGTCCGGCATCTATGACGTTGAAACCCCGGTGCAAACCGGCCCGATGACATCGGTGCGCAGCACCCCGGGGACCGTGCAGGACAAGGGGCGGACCACCGACGTCGGCGGCCAGCACACCAGCGCACTGCGGGCCCTGGCGGCCAAGTCGAACGCCGTGGTCGACATCGAGGTCATCGGCGGCGATCTCGGCGACGACGCCACCATGCTCGTGCAGAGCATCCGTGGTCGGATTCCGAGTTAAGTTGTCGATCAACAAACTTGGCGACGTCTTCGGCCGATTCACACGGCCTGAACGTCCGCGGGTGACCAGAAGGCTCGCATCGACGCGATCTTGGCGTCCGCGTCGAACGACATCGTCGAGATCGGCGAGATCCGGGTACGGGTATCACCGGCGTCGAGCGTCAGATGCCAGAAAAAGGCGGCTTCGCTGCCGGAGATCCGCAATTCGGCCAGTTCGGTGTCCTTCTTCGCGTCTTGGAATCCCGCGTAAAACTCGCGGATGGCATTGTGACCGCGGCGAATGTCGGATCCGATCGGATCTTCGATCGTGGCGTCGGCGGCGTAGAGGGTCACGATCTCGTCGGCGGTGCCCGTGGCCACCAGCGCGAGGTAGCGATTGACGGTTTCGGTGATGGCTTCCGGGGACGGCATAGGTTTGGACGCTACTCCCCACCGCCGTCACCGAATGAGTGATGGCATTCGCGGCAATACTGGCGTCGTGACTTTCATCGAACGCCTCGCGAGCCGTGAAATTTACCGGAACCCTTGGATGGTGCTGCGAGAGGATGACATCCGCCGCCCGGACGGCAGCGTCGGTATTTACAGCGTCGTCGACAAACCGGCCTACGCGCTCGTCATGCCGTACGACGGCCAGCGCTTCCGGTTGGTCGAGCAGTTTCGTTATCCCCTCGACGAGCGGCGCTGGGAGTTTCCGCAAGGCACGGCTCCCGATCTGGCCGACGCGGAACCCGCCGAGCTGGCCGAACGCGAGTTGCGTGAGGAAACCGGATTGCGCGCAACGTCCTTCGAAACGCTCGGCCGGCTCGACGTCGCCCCGGGAATGACCAGTCAACGCGGCTGGGTTTTCTTGGCCACGGGTATCGCCGAAGGAGAAGCCGACCGCGAGCACGAGGAGCAGGACATGCGCAGCGCGTGGTTTTCGCGCGACGAGGTCGAGCAGATGATCCGCGGGGGAGACATCGTCGACGCGCAGTCGGTTGCGGCCTACGGGTTGTTTCTTCTGCGAGTGTGATGAATCCCGCGACGACACCGCGATCGTGTCCGCGCCGAGATCACGCCGCGTCATCGAACGCCCAGCATTGACCCAATGCGGCCGCGGGTTCGGGTGGTAACAGTGCTCGCTGCCGTCGCCGCGTTGCTCGTCGGGGCGCCCGGAATGTGTGCAAATGCGGTGCCACCCTCGTGGAACGGCAAATACTCACTGGTGAGGTACGCGGCGAGTAAATCCGGCAGCAGCGTCGCGGCCACGCAGGCCGAACCGACCTTCAGCGCGGATTACGTCTTCACCACCGCATGTTCCTCGGGCACGTGCGTGGCCACCGCCACCAACGGCCCAACGCCGAAGAATCCGACGCTGCCCCAGCCTTCGCGCTACACCTGGGACGGAGCCAAGTGGGTCGAGCGGTTCGACTTCCAATGGGATTGCTACATGGGCGAGGGTCTTTCGAAAGTGTGGGCGCCCGCGAGGTCGTGGGCCTTTTATGCACCGCAGCCCGACGGGTCACTGCGCGGGACCTGGCACACAGACATCCACGGCGGTCCCTGCCAGGGGAGCGTCGAAATGCCGGTCGCGGCGTTCGCCGCCGGGTCAGCATGACGTCGACCCCTGCCGCGGCGCCGCATGGCACGGCCGAGCGAGATCAGCGGGGTAATAACTTGCGGATCAGTCCCGCGGCGTAGGGGTCATCGAGGCGATGTAATAGGTTTCGTGCCCGTTCGGGTAGCCGCCGCCGCCGGTGGCAATGTGAACATGGTCGTAATGGTCTGCGGTCTCTGAGCCCAGGTCCGCCATCCAGTTGCCCCCGCCGACGCCCGGATAGATCTTCTGCCGCCAGATCACGTGGTTGATGCCCCATCGTTTCGCGTTCGCCAAGGCGTAGCCGGCGATCTGGTTGCCGAGTTCGATGCCCTCGGCGCTGTGGTAGTTCGGGATCATCACGTCGATCGCCAGCCCGTTGGGATGCCACGGCAGCGCGTCCTCGCGGTATCCGCCGATTGTCTTGATCTGAGGGAAGAGCACGCTGATGACGCGCGCCGCCCAAATCGTCTTGACCTGCAACCGTTCCTCGGACGCGACGCCGCGAGGCAATGCGAGCTGAAATTGCTGACCCGCAGAAGGGGCGGGCGGGGCCAGCGCCATCAATGCTTCCACCTCGGCCTGGCTGGCGGCCCGCGCCGCGCCGGCAGGTGGTGGAGCCGCGGCGGCGCTGGTCGTGGGGGCCGCCTCGGGGGTCTCGACACAGCACCGCGTCGTGGTGCCCTGCGCGTGGATCATCGCGGCGGAGACGACGAGCGAAGCCGCTACCGCGAGCCATCGGCCCCGGCCGTTAGCGAACACTTTCACGCCCACGACCAGCAGCTTAATGTCGTTTGTGACGCGTGGGGTGCGTTTTCCGATTGCTTGTTCACGACCGGGCGTGGGGACCACAATGACACCATGCCTGGGCGATCGTTTGACGACGCGAATGCCTTCCATCGGGCGATGCGCCGCTTCGCCTCCACGACCGTAGGGGTGGCGCTTCTTCGTCCGACCGCGCACCACCTCGACCGCCTCATCACCAAGGCCACCGGTGGTAGGCGCAGCTTCGCAGAGGTCGCGACCGGGGTCCCCGTGGTCATGCTCACCACCACGGGCGCCAAATCGGGTCAACCACGCACCGTCGCCGTTTACGGCATCCCGCACCCGGACGGCGTGGGCCTCATCGCGTCCAACTTCGGCGGTACCAAGCATCCGGCCTGGTACCACAATTTGAAAGCGAACCCGGAAGCGACGGTCACCATCGGCCGCGATACCTGGCGTGCCACCGCGCGGCTCGCGACGCCACGGGAGCGCGACGAGATCTGGGCCAAAGGTGTGGCGCTGTATCCCGGCTGGCGAAAGTACGAAGTGCGGGCCGGAGATCGACACATTGAGGCTTTCGTGCTGGCACGACGCTGAACCGACCCGCACCGGCGGGCGGTGATATCCCTCACGCCGGAAACCGAATCGTCCGCCTACGGCAGAGCTTCGGCGGGCCGCGATCCATATACCGCAACACCGCGTGATCTAGGGCGAAGAGGGGCACTGACATGGCGTCCTAGTGCCGGTTTTTTGCGCTGGCAGCTGTGTCTTGACTGGTCGGCCGACTACTCCCCGGTTGGGGACCTTTATACGCGTGTCTAAGAAGCATTCCAAATAAGTCACGAAGAAAACACGACCGGCGAGTCTGGCGATTGATGTCTTTACAGTTGGCCAATGACCGTTACGAAAATAGCGATGATCAGTGCTGTCGCGTTCGCGAACGTGATTTCCGCAGCGGCGATAGCATCTGGTTATCCTCACCAGCAGATGCCTACTTTGCTTATGCTGAATTTACCTATCGTCCCGACAACTTCGACTTGCTACGACGAGGCCTGCCAATCACCTCTGGACAGCAATCCAGGCGAGTCGTGGCGCATGCAAGTTGAGTCAGTGGCGATCGGTCCAACGTCATGACAGTGTTGTTCGCGACAGAGTGGCCCACCGAGGTATGGGCTGTCGAATACACCAATATCCGCAACGAGCGTGTGGTTGACGTCATGGACACCTTGGATGCCGCTCAACGGTTTATCGAGAAGGTAGACAGGAACTATTGGGCGGAGCCAGTGCTCCTCCGCAGTAGGGCGAATTTTTTCCCTTGTGCGCCCGATGGTTGCGATCCAGACCATATCGCCGAGCTCCCCAAACCCATCAAGCGACAATGGTCGCTATTCAGAACAGCAGTTGGCATTAAGCGCAAATATTCACGCCATACCGACGGGTTTGCAAATCTCCCCAAGTGACCGTCCGAAGCGAGCCAGAGGCGGTTGCCCCATATCGCCGATGAAATCCTGATCACAAGTGCGTGATGGAATTCGCGTGGCGAAAACAGCTGGAGACGGCACGTCACTAGAAGCAGGAAGCTACGCCACTGAATTGCACGAATGCCGCACGGAATTCTGCCTGTGCTAATGGTGCCCCCGGCAGGATTCGAACCTGCGGCCTTCTGCTCCGGAGGCAGACGCTCTATCCCCTGAGCTACGGGGGCGCACCGACATACCTGTTGCGCCATGGGGCTTGCGAACAAGCAGAGACAGACTAACGCATTGAGGCTGCCGCCCCGCCACCGCAATGGATTCGAGGCGGGGACGCCCCAGCCAATAGGATGAATGGTCGTGACCCCCGCTGACCTCGCTGAGCTGCTCAAAACCACCGCCGTCGCGGTGCTGGCCGAGCGCGGGCTGGATGCTGCCTCGCTACCGCAGACGGTCACAGTGGAGCGTCCGCGCAATCCCGAGCATGGCGATTACGCCAGTAATTTGGCGTTGCAACTCGGCAAAAAGATCGGTGCCAATCCCCGCGAGCTGGCCGGGTGGCTCGCCGAGGCGCTGTCACAGGCGGACGGCATCGCGTCGGCCGAGGTCGCCGGACCCGGCTTCATCAACCTGCGTCTCGAGGCATCGGCGCAAGCCGTCGTCGTCACCAACGTCATTGACGCCGGCGACCGCTTCGGCCACTCCGACGCACTGGCCGGCCGCCACATCAACTTGGAGTTCGTGTCGGCCAACCCGACCGGGCCGATCCATATCGGCGGGACCCGCTGGGCCGCCGTCGGCGACGCGTTGGGCCGGCTCTTATCCACCCAGGGCGCCGACGTGGTGCGCGAATACTATTTCAACGATCACGGCGCCCAGATCGACCGGTTCGCCAGCTCGCTGATCGCCGCGGCCAAGGGCGAGCCCACCCCCGAAGACGGGTACGCCGGCGCCTACATCAACGACATCGCCGCCCAGGTGTTGCAGAAGGCGCCAGAGGCGCTGAGTCTGCCCGACGCCGAGATGCGCGAGACCTTCCGCCAAATCGGTGTCGACCTGATGTTCAACCACATCAAGGAGTCGTTGCACGAGTTCGGCACCGACTTCGACATCTACACCCACGAAGACTCTATGCACACCAGCGGTCGGGTCGACGAAGCCATCGCCCGGCTGCGCGAAACGGGCAACATCTACGAGAAGGACGGCGCAACGTGGTTGCGCACCAGCGCCTTCGGCGACGACAAGGACCGCGTCGTCATCAAAAGCGACGGCAAGCCGGCCTACATCGCGGGTGACATCGCCTACTACCTGGACAAGCGACAGCGGGGCTTCGACCTGTCCATCTACATGCTGGGGGCCGACCACCACGGATACATCGCCCGGCTCAAGGCCGTGGCGGCGGCCTTCGGCGACGACCCGGCCGCGGTCGAGGTGCTCATCGGGCAGCTGGTCAACCTGGTCCGCGACGGCCAGCCGGTCCGAATGAGCAAGCGAGCCGGAACGGTGATCACGCTGGACGACCTCGTAGAGGCGATCGGCGTCGATGCCGCGCGCTACAGCCTGATCCGTTCTTCGGTGGACACCCCCATCGACATCGACCTGGCGCTGTGGTCCTCGGCGTCGAATGAAAACCCGGTCTATTACGTGCAATACGCGCACGCGCGGCTCTCGGCGCTGGCCCGCAACGCCGCCGAACTCGGCCTGGTCCCCGATACCGGGCACCTCGAGCTGCTCAGCCACGATAAGGAGGGGGCGCTGCTGCGCACCATCGGCGAATTCCCGCGGGTGCTCGCCACCGCGGCAACGCTGCGCGAACCCCACCGGGTATGCCGATACTTGGAAGACGTCGCCGGCGACTACCACCGGTTCTACGACTCGTGCCGGGTCTTGCCGCAGGGCGACGAGTCACCGACCGATCTGCACACCGCGCGCCTGGCGCTGTGCCAAGCGACCCGCCAGGTGATCGCCAACGGGCTGGCCATACTGGGCGTCACCGCTCCGGAGCGAATGTGAACGTTCACCCCGCCGGTCCTCGGCACGCCGAAGAGACCCGCCACGCCGAAAGCCCGCTACGACCGCAATCCCCCGAGGAGTTGCTGTTGCTGGCGCCCAACGTCTGGCCCCGCAACGTTGCTCGCGACGAGGCCGGAGTCACCAGCATCGCGGGAGTAGCGGTGACCGATCTCGCCCAGGAGTACGGCACCCCACTGTTCGTCGTCGACGAGGACGACTTCCGGTCTCGCTGTCGAGAGATCGCGTCGGCCTTCGGCGGCGGCAAAAACGTCCACTACGCCGCCAAGGCGTTCCTGTGCAGCGAAATAGCGCGCTGGATCGACGAAGAAGGACTCTCCCTCGACGTGTGCACCGGCGGTGAGCTGGCCGTCGCGCTGCACGCTGACTTCCCGCCGGAGCGAATCACCTTCCACGGCAACAACAAATCCGTTGCCGAGCTGACGGCAGCGGTCAAAGCGGGTGTCGGCCATGTCGTGTTGGACTCGATGGTTGAGATCGAGCGGCTCGATACCATCGCGCGGGAGGCGGGCATCGTCCAGGATGTTTTCGTTCGCCTCACGGTCGGTGTCGAGGCGCACACCCATGAGTTCATCTCCACGGCACACGAGGACCAGAAGTTCGGGTTGTCGTTGGCGAGCGGTGCGGCTTTGGACGCGGTCGGCAGGGTATTCGACACGCAGCACCTGCGGCTGGTAGGTCTGCACAGCCATATCGGTTCGCAGATCTTCGACGTCGCCGGCTTTGAACTCGCCGCGCGCCGGGTCATCGGTCTGCTGCACAAGGCCGTCGAACAATTCGGTGTCGAGAAAACCGCGCAGATCTCCACCGTGGATCTGGGTGGTGGACTGGGCATTTCCTATCTCGCCGCGGACGATCCGCCGCCGATGGATGAGCTGGCGGCCAAGCTGAGCGAGATCGTGCGGAACGAGTCCGCGGCCGTGGGCCTGCCGGCCCCGCGGCTGGTAGTCGAGCCGGGGCGCGCCATCGCCGGGCCCGGCACCATCACGCTCTACGAAGTGGGCACGGTCAAGGACGTCGACGTCAGCGCCACCGCTCATCGGCGCTATGTCAGCGTCGACGGCGGCATGAGCGACAACATCCGCACCGCACTCTATGACGCGCAGTACGATGCCCGTTTGGTCTCACGGCTCAGCGATGCACCGGCGGAGCTGGCCCGTTTAGTCGGAAAGCATTGCGAGAGCGGCGATATCGTGGTGCGCGACACCTGGGTCCCGGGGGACCTGCGACCCGGCGACCTGATCGGGGTGGCTGCCACCGGCGCCTACTGTTATTCCTTGTCGAGTCGTTACAACATGATTTGCCGCCCGGCCGTCGTCGCGGTGCGGGACGCGCGCGCGCGTCTGATCTTGCGCCGTGAGACGGTCGACGATCTATTGAGTCTGGAAGTGAGGTGACCTGTGCCCCGTGACGAAAGGCCGGTAGGCGTGGCGGTACTCGGGTTGGGCAACGTCGGCAGCGAAGTTGTCCGAATCATCGGGGACAGCGCCGATGACCTCGCCGCTCGCGTCGGCGCGCCCGTCGTGTTACGCGGCGTCGGAGTGCGCCGCGTCGCCGAGGGACGCGGTGTCCCTGTCGAACTGCTCACCAACGACATCGAAGAACTCGCCGCGCGCGAGGACGTCGACATCGTCGTGGAACTGATGGGACCGGTGGAGCCGGCCCGCAAAGCCATCCTCTGTGCCCTCGAGCACGGTAAATCGGTAGTCACCGCGAACAAGGCGCTGCTGGCCACCTCCACCGGCGAGTTGGCGCAGGCCGCCGAAAGTGCGAATGTCGACCTGTATTTCGAGGCGGCCGTCGCCGGTGCCATCCCGGTCATCCGTCCGCTGACGCAGTCGTTGGCCGGCGACACGGTGTTACGGGTGGCCGGAATCGTCAACGGCACCACCAACTACATCTTGTCCGCGATGGACGACACCGGTGCCGACTACGAAACGGCGCTTGCCGAAGCCAGCGCGCTGGGCTACGCCGAGGCCGACCCCACCGCCGACGTCGAGGGCTACGACGCGGCGGCCAAGGCCGCGATTCTGGCGTCCATCGCTTTCCACACCCGGGTGACCGCCGACAACGTCTACCGCGAAGGCATCACCAAAGTCACCCCGGCCGACTTCGAGTCGGCCAAAGCGCTGGGCTGCACCATCAAATTGCTGTCCATCTGCGAGCGCATCACGACCGACACCGGCCAGGAGCGGGTTTCGGCCCGCGTCTATCCGGCGTTGGTGCCGTTGTCACACCCGCTGGCCGCAGTCAACGGCGCCTTCAACGCGGTGGTGGTCGAGGCAAAGGCGGCCGGGCGGTTGATGTTCTACGGCCAGGGTGCCGGCGGCGCGCCGACCGCGTCCGCGGTAACCGGTGACATGGTGATGGCCGCACGCAACCGGGTGCTGGGCAGTCGCGGGCCGAAGGAATCCAGATATGCCCAGCTTCCGGTGGCCCCAATGGGTTTCATCTCCACGCGCTATTACGTCAGCATGAACGTCGCCGACAAGCCCGGTGTGCTCTCCTCAGTGGCAGCCGAATTCGCCAAGCGCGAGGTGAGCATCGCCGAGGTCCGTCAGGAAGGCGTCGTGGACGAAGGCGGGCGACGGGTGGGGGCCCGCATCGTCGTGGTCACCCACACCGCCACCGATGCGGCGCTGTCTGAAACCGTCGAGGCGCTGGCTGATTTGGATGCGGTGCAGACCGTGACCAGCGTGCTGCGATTGGAAGGGACCACCCTGTGAGCGCACCGCGTACCGCCGTTCATCAGCCGTGGCCCGGTCTCATCGAGGCATACCGGGATCGGTTGCCGGTCGGCGACGACTGGACCCCGGTCACCCTGCTCGAGGGGGGTACACCGCTGATAGCGGCGGGCCGGATCTCGGAAAGAACCGGCTGCACGGTGCATCTGAAGGTCGAAGGCCTCAATCCCACGGGCTCTTTCAAAGACCGGGGCATGACAATGGCAGTCACCGACGCGTTGGCCCGTGGCCAGCAGGCGGTGTTGTGCGCGTCGACCGGGAACACCTCGGCGTCGGCGGCGGCATATGCGGCGCGAGCCGGTATCACCTGCGCTGTGCTGATACCGCAGGGCAAGATCGCGATGGGCAAGCTGGCGCAGGCGGTTATGCACGGCGCCAAGATCATTCAGATCGACGGCAACTTCGACGACTGCCTCGAGTTGGCCCGCAAGATGGCCACCGATTTTCCGACGATCGCCTTGGTCAACTCCGTCAACCCGGTGCGAATCGAGGGACAAAAGACTGCGGCGTTCGAGATCGTCGACGCGCTCGGCACCGCGCCGGACGTGCACGCCCTGCCGGTCGGCAACGCGGGGAACATCACCGCGTACTGGAAGGGCTACACGGAGTATCACCACGAGGGCCTGATCGAGAAGTTGCCGCGCATGCTGGGCACCCAGGCGGCCGGCGCGGCCCCCCTGGTGCGTGGCGCCCCGGTCAAGAACCCGGAAACGATCGCCACCGCGATCCGCATCGGCGCGCCCGCGTCATGGACGGCTGCCGTTGACGCGCAGCAGCAATCGAACGGCCGCTTCTTGGCCGCAACCGACGAAGAGATCCTGGCCGCCTATCACCTTGTTGCCGAGTCCGAAGGCGTCTTCGTCGAACCCGCCTCGGCGGCCAGCATCGCCGGACTGCTCAAGGCCGTCGACGACGGTTGGGTGGCCCGCGGGTCGACGGTCGTGTGCACGGTGACCGGCAATGGCCTCAAGGACCCCGACACCGCGCTGCGGGATATGCCAACCGTGACTCCGCTGCCGGTGGACCCGGTACTGGTGGTCGAAAAGCTGGGGCTGGCCTAGTGACGAACGAAGGGCTGCTGACGACCCCGATGCTGCCTGCCGGCTTAGTGGCCAGCGCCGCGGTATCGGCGTCCAGCGCCAACCTTGGGCCCGGCTTCGACACTCTTGGTCTGGCGTTGAGCCTTTATGACGAAATCATCGTCGAGACCACCGATTCCGGGCTGGTTGTGCAGGTCGAGGGCGAGGGTGCAGGCCAGCTGACGGTGGGGCCCGAACATTTGGTGGTCCGTGCCCTGGACTGCGGGCTGCGGGCCATGGGGGTCCGTGCGCCGGGCCTGGTGGTGCGCTGCCGCAACGCGATCCCGCATTCGCGCGGCCTCGGCTCCTCGGCCGCGGCGGTGGTCGGCGGGCTGGCGGCCGCAAACGGCCTTGTCGCACAGACGGATTGGAAACCGCTCAGCGACAGTCAACTGATCCAGCTGTCCTCGGAGTTCGAGGGTCATCCCGACAACGCGGCTGCCGCCGTGTTGGGTGGTGCGGTCGTTGCGTGGGTTGATCGCAGTGGCACTCACCCGCAGTATGCGGCGGTGCCGCTGCGGCTCCATCCCGATATCCACCTGTACTCCGCGATTCCCGAGGAACGCTCACTCACCGCGGACACCCGTGTGCTGCTGCGCGAGCAGATCAGCCACGAGGACGCGCGCTTCAACGTCAGCCGGGCCGCGCTGCTGGTGGTAGCGCTCACTGAACGCCCGGACCTGCTCATGGCCGCCACCGAAGACGTGTTGCATCAGTCGCAGCGCGCACCTGCCATGCCGTCCTCTGCGGAATATTTGCGACTGTTGCGGCGTCATGACATTGCGACGACGCTCTCGGGGGCGGGACCTTCGCTGATCGCGCTGACCACCGCGCCCGAGTTACCTCCGGAAGTCATCGACTACGGCGCCACGATCGGATTCACCATCACCGAAATGACCGCCGGCGAACCAGCTCGCTGGAGCCCGGGAGTAACCGTCGTCGGTTGATCCACGGCATGGCCGGAGGGTTTGCTTGCTTCCGGCAAGGATGCGGGCTATCCTCGGAGCCGTCCAGCAATCGCAGCATCTGCATCTGCATCCATACTGCCTTGCCGCTAGGACAACACCAATTCTTCTTGTGGACGAGGTTCGCCGCTTACTCCGCCAATCCAGGCGATCACCGTTGCAATGTCGATGATTGGGCGCACTCGGCAATTTGCCTGAATGCAACGAACCCCCCGTATGACCTGATCAGCGGGGGAAGAAAGGAAATCCGTGACTGATACGGACCTGTTCACGGCTGGCGAAAACACTGATGCCAATCAACTGTCGAACGCCGTGACCGCTGACACTCCAGACGCGAAACGCAACGTCTCCGGTGGTGCACTGTCCACGATGGTGCTGCCCGAACTGCGCGCGCTGGCCAATGAAGTTGGCGTCAAAGGGACGTCGGGTATGCGTAAGAACGAACTGATCGCCGCGATCAAGGAAGTCCGGGGGCAGGCCAACGGCGCTCCCGCCAATGGCATCAAGTCCGCTGAGGCCAGCGGCAAGTCGGACAACAACGACAAGGACAAGAACGACGATAACAGCGCCGAGGCGCCGGCACCCGAGCGCGACCAGAATGGTGCGACGACCGAAGCGCCCCGCCGCGAACGACGCGGCGCGTCCCGCGACGCGGGATCTTCCGCTCGCGGCAACGACGAGGCCGACCGCGAGAGCTCAGGCAGCCGCGAAGGCGCCGCTCCCGGTGAGGCTGACCGCCGCGAGAAAACCAAGCAAGACAACAAGAATGACGACCGTGGCCAGGACGGCGGCGGCGACCAGGATCAGAATTCCGGCGGTCAGCAGGGCCGCGGAGGCTCCAACCAGCAGGACGACGACGGTGAGGGCCGTCAGGGCCGGCGGGGCCGCCGCTTCCGTGACCGCCGTCGCCGGGGTGAGCGATCCGGCGAGGGTGGCGACACCGAGCTGCGCGAGGACGACGTCGTTCAGCCGGTAGCCGGCATTCTTGACGTTCTCGACAATTACGCCTTCGTGCGCACCTCCGGGTACCTGGCCGGCCCGCACGACGTCTACGTGTCGATGAACATGGTGCGCAAGAACGGCCTGCGTCGTGGTGACGCGGTCACCGGCGCGGTGCGCGTGCCGAAGGAAGGCGAACAGCCCAACCAGCGGCAGAAGTTCAACCCGTTGGTGCGCCTGGACAGCGTCAACGGCGGCTCGGTCGAGGACGCCAAGAAGCGGCCCGATTTCTCCAAGCTGACGCCGTTGTACCCCAACCAGCGCCTTCGTCTGGAAACCACCAGCGACCGGCTGACCACCCGCGTCATCGACCTGATCATGCCGATCGGCAAGGGCCAGCGCGCGCTGATCGTCTCGCCGCCCAAGGCCGGTAAGACAACGATCCTGCAGGACATCGCCAACGCGATCACCAGGAACAACCCGGAATGCCACCTCATGGTCGTGCTCGTCGATGAGCGGCCCGAGGAGGTCACCGACATGACGCGCTCGGTCAAGGGTGAGGTCATCGCCTCAACCTTCGACCGGCCGCCTTCGGACCACACCTCGGTCGCCGAGCTCGCGATCGAACGGGCCAAGCGGCTGGTTGAGCAGGGCAAGGACGTCGTCGTGTTGCTGGACTCCATCACCCGACTCGGGCGCGCATATAACAACGCGTCGCCCGCCTCGGGCCGGATCCTGTCCGGTGGTGTCGACTCCACCGCGCTGTACCCGCCCAAGCGGTTTCTGGGCGCCGCGCGCAACATCGAGGAAGGCGGGTCGCTGACCATCATCGCCACCGCGATGGTCGAGACGGGGTCGACCGGTGACACGGTCATCTTCGAGGAGTTCAAGGGCACCGGTAATGCCGAGCTCAAGCTGGACCGCAAGATCTCCGAGCGGCGGGTCTTCCCGGCGGTGGATGTGAACCCGTCGGGTACCCGTAAGGACGAGTTGCTGCTTTCGCCGGATGAGTTCGCGATCGTGCACAAGCTGCGCCGCGTGCTGTCCGGCCTGGACTCGCATCAGGCCATTGACCTGCTGATGTCGCAGCTACGCAAGACCAAGAACAACTACGAGTTCCTGGTCCAGGTGTCCAAGACGACCCCCGGGGCGATGGATAACGACTAGCCCAGCGGGCGGACTCGAAGCCAGATGGGGTCTGGCGGGAATGCGCGGGAGCGGCCCGCTGTTTGGGATGATGGTGGTTGACCTGGCATAATCGAGGCTCGATTATCCGCTGACCGCGTGAGGTTCGGAGTTCACGCCCACCGTCCGGTTTCGAACGGGAGCGGGCGACAAACGATCGAAGAGGACATGATGAAAGCTGACATTCACCCCGCCTACGCGGAGACCACGGTGCTTTGCGGGTGTGGCAACACCTTCCAGACGCGCAGCACCAAGGACGGCGGGCGGATCGTCGTCGAGGTGTGCTCGCAGTGCCACCCCTTCTACACCGGCAAGCAGAAGATCCTCGACAGCGGTGGCCGCGTGGCCCGCTTCGAGAAGCGGTACGGCAAGCGCGGCGCCGGCGCTGCTGCCGACAAATAGCTCGGTTACCGACGCCCGAACTGTGCGCACCGTCGCACGGGCCGGGCGTCGGTTTTTGTTTGCGGTAACAACAGGCGACCCGGGCAGGAGGTGTGGCAGTGACCAAGCCGGTACAGACCATTGATGTGCTGTTGGCTGAGCATGCCGACCTCGAGCGGCGGCTGGCAGATCCGGAATTGCACAGCAATCCCGATGAGGCCCGCAAGGCCGGACGGCGGTTCGCGCGGCTGGCTCCGATCGTCGGCACCTACCGCAAGCTGGTGGCCGCGCGCGACGACTTGGAAGCGGCACGAGAGTTGGCCGCCGACGACGCATCCTTCGCCGACGAGGTGACGGATCTGGAAACCCAGGTGTCGGAGTTGGACACCCAGCTGACCGACATGCTGGCACCGCGCGACCCGCATGACCCCGACGACATCGTGCTCGAAGTGAAATCCGGTGAAGGCGGCGAAGAATCGGCCTTGTTCGCCGCTGATCTGGCGCGGATGTACATCCGCTACGCCGAACGGCACGGCTGGACCGTCACCGTGCTGGACGAAACCACCTCCGACCTCGGCGGTTACAAGGACGCCACGCTGGCGATCGCCAGCAAGGGCGACTCCGCCGACGGGGTCTGGTCGCGGATGAAATTCGAAGGTGGAGTGCACCGGGTGCAGCGCGTCCCGGTGACGGAATCCCAAGGCCGCGTTCATACTTCGGCGGCGGGTGTGCTCGTATATCCCGAACCCGAAGAAGTCGGCGAGGTGCAGATCGACGAGTCGGACCTGCGCATCGATGTCTATCGCTCGTCGGGGAAGGGCGGTCAAGGCGTCAACACCACCGACTCCGCGGTGCGCATCACGCACCTGCCCACCGGCATCGTCGTCACCTGTCAGAACGAACGATCGCAGCTGCAGAACAAGGCCCGCGCGCTACAGGTTCTGGCCGCGCGCCTGCAGGCCTTGGCCGAGGAGCAGGCGCTCGCCGACGCCTCGGCGGACCGGGCCAGCCAGATTCGCACCGTCGACCGCAGCGAACGCATCCGCACCTATAATTTCCCGGAAAACCGGATTGCGGACCATCGGATCAATTTCAAGTCGCACAACCTCGACCAGGTTCTCGACGGCGACCTCGACCCCCTGTTCGACGCCCTGGCCGCCGCTGACAAACAGTCCAGGCTGCAACAGGCATGAACGCCCTGCGGCGTGCGATCGACGATGCTGCGGTCACCCTTGCCGAAGCGGGAATCGATTCTGCGCGTTGGGATGCCGAGCAGCTGGCCGCGCACCTGGCGGGAACCGACCGCGGCCGCCTGGCCCTGCTGGCATCGCCCGACGACGACTTTCTCGGGCGCTACCGCGACGCCGTGGCCGCTCGTTCGCGGCGGGTGCCGTTGCAACATCTCGTGGGGACGGCGGCATTCGGCCCCGTGACGCTGCACGTCGGTCCGGGGGTCTTCACACCCCGGCCCGAGACCGAGGCCCTGCTGGAATGGGCCACCGCACAAGAACTCGCGGCGCAGCCCCTCATCGTCGACTTGTGCACCGGTTCGGGCGCCTTGGCCGTGGCGCTGGCCCACCACCGGCCGGCGGCGCGCATCGTCGCCATCGACAACTCCGATACCGCGCTGGGGTACGCGCGCCGCAATGCGCAGGGCACGACGATCGAGCTGCTGTGCGCCGACGTCACCGAGCTGGCCTCTCAACCGGGCATGCTCGCCGAACTGGACGGTCGAGTCGATCTGTTGGTGGCCAATCCACCCTATGTCCCCGACGATGCCGTACTGGATCCCGAAGTCGCGCAACATGATCCGCGGCGGGCCGTCTTCGGCGGTCCAGACGGGTTGGCGGTGATCGCCCCACTCGTCCGTCTCGCCGGTCGCTGGCTGCGCCCTGGCGGAGTGATCGGCGTCGAGCACGACGACACCACCTCCGCGCAGACGATTCAGTTATTCGGTCGCGCAGGATGTTTCGAAGACGTCCTAGCCCGGCGAGATCTGACCGGCCGACCACGATTCGTGACGGCCCGCAGGAGAGCAACTACGGGGGACAACGGCGCCGATGACTGACGTCTTCGACTGCGCCGACCCCAATCGGCGCTCACTCGGAATCGCCGCAGCGGCAGAAGCGCTCAAGGGTGGCCGGCTGGTCGTCATGCCGACCGACACCGTGTACGGCATCGCCGCCGACGCGTTCAACAGCGCCGCGGTCTCCGCGTTGCTGTCGGCGAAAGGCCGGGGTCGCGACATGCCGGTCGGTGTGCTGGTCGGCTCTTGGCACACTATCGAGGGACTCGTGTACACCATGCCGGACGGGGCCCGTGACCTCATTCGCGCTTTCTGGCCGGGGGCGTTGAGCCTCGTGGTCAACCAGGCGCCGTCATTGCAGTGGGATCTCGGCGATGCCCGCGGCACGGTGATGTTGCGCATGCCGCTGCACCCCGTTGCCATTGAACTGTTGCGCGAAGTCGGGCCGCTGGCGGTGTCGAGCGCCAACGTCTCCGGCCGTGCGGCCGCCGTGGACGCCAGCGAGGCGCGCAGCCAACTCGGCGATCTGGTGGACGTCTATCTCGAAGCGGGCCAATCCGATCAAGGTGCCGCCTCCACGATCGTCGATCTGACCGCTGCCACGCCGCGGATTCTGCGGCCGGGTCCGGTGAGCGCCGAGCGGATCGCAGAAGTACTCGCCGTCGATCCGGAAAGCTTGACCGCGCCGGCCTGACTGGAGCGGGTGTCGAGGTGCCAGGTTTGTCCAGTACGGTCTCGATGATGTCCAGCGACGCAACCTACCTTGCCGATGGGTTGCTCGCGCTGGCCGACCGCGGCGCCGGTGTTCCGCTTCGAGAGCTGGCGCTGGTGGGGTTGACCGCAGCGATCATCACCTACTTCGCGACCGGACCGGTGCGGGTGCTGGCCACCCGGCTGGGCGCGGTCGCCTATCCGCGGGAGCGCGACGTCCACGTGACGCCCACCCCCCGGATGGGCGGGCTGGCGATGTTCCTCGGCGTCATCACGGCCGTGTTTCTGGCGTCCCAACTGCCGGCGCTCACCCGTGGGTTCGTCTACTCCAGCGGCATGCCCGCGGTCTTAGTGGCCGGCGCGGTCATCATGGGCATCGGCCTTATCGACGACCGTTGGGGTCTGGATGCGTTGACCAAGTTCGCCGGTCAGATCACGGCGGCCAGCGTGTTGGTCACCATGGGCGTGGCGTGGAGCGTCCTGTACATCCCCATCGGTGGCGTCGGCACGATCGTGCTCGACCAGGCCTCGTCGATCCTGCTGACCCTGGCGCTGACGGTGTCGGTCGTCAACGCGATGAATTTCGTCGACGGGCTCGACGGTCTGGCCGCCGGGCTGGGACTGATCACGGCGTTAGCGATCTGCATGTTCTCGGTCGGCCTGCTGCGCGACCACGGTGGTGATGTCCTGTTCTATCCGCCCGCGGTGATTTCGGTGGTGCTCGCCGGGGCCTGTCTGGGCTTTCTGCCGCACAACTTCCATCGCGCCAAAATCTTCATGGGCGACTCCGGCTCCATGCTGATTGGCCTGATGCTGTCGGCCGCGTCGACGACCGCCGCAGGCCCGGTCTCGCAGAACGCCTACGGTGCCCGCGATGTGTTCGTGCTGCTGTCGCCGTTCCTGCTGGTGGCCGCGGTCATTTTCGTACCGATGCTCGATTTGCTGTTGGCGATCGTGCGCCGTACCCGTGCGGGCCGCAGCGCGTTCAGCCCCGACAAGATGCACCTGCATCATCGGTTGCTGCAGATCGGCCACTCGCACCGCCGGGTGGTGTTGCTGATCTATCTGTGGGTCGGGATCGTCGCGTTCGGCGCGGCCAGCACGATCTTTTTCCGCCCCCGCGATACCGCCGCGGTGATGCTGGGTGCCATCGTGGTGGCCGGCATCGCGACGGCGATCCCGCTCCTGCGGCGCGGAGACGAGTACTACGACGAGGAGTAGTAGTGGGGTCAACTGTGTGGTACGGTGCTGGTAGAACCCCAAAAAGCCGTGCAGGTTACCGGTCCATCGGAGGGCAATCCGAGTGGGCTGGTTCGAGACCGGCGTCGGGAGATACCCCTTGGGTGATTCAACTGTGACGTGCGATACGCTCGGCGGACCACCGATCAGTCGGTCGGGGGGGTTCCGTTTTACCAACCTGGGATTGAGGTGCTGCAGTGACGACACCAGCGCAGGACGCGCCGTTGGTGTTTCCCTCTGTTGCTTTCCGTCCGGTTCGACTCTTCGCGATCAGCGTTGCCGTCACCGCGGTGGCGGTGCTCGCAGCCGGGCTGTCCGGTCACCTGATGGTCGGGGCCTTCTTCGGTATCGGGCTTTTCCTGGGTTTGCTCAACGCGGTACTGGTGCGTCGCTCGGTTGAATCGATCACCGCGAAGGATCACCCGCTGAAAAGGTCGATGGCGGTGAACTCGGCGGCGCGGCTGGCAATCATTACCGTCGTCGGGCTGATCATCGCCTACGTCTTCCGGCCCGCCGGCCTGGGCGTCGTGTTCGGATTGGCGCTTTTTCAGGTCTTACTAGTCGCCTCAACAGCCCTTCCAGTGTGGAAGAAGCTGCGCGCCGGCGATTGGACGGAGTCTTCGAATGGTGCCGACCAAGGCGGCGTGATCACCGGATCGGATGGAACGGAAGGTAAGGAACAGCAACGATGACTGGGACGACGTTCCTGGCCGAGTCGGCAATCGAGGTTGGCGAGCACACTAAAGCCACGTGGCTTGGCATGACCGTCAACACCGACACGATTCTGTCGACCGCGATCGCCGCGGTGATCGTGCTCGGGCTGGCCTTCTTCTTGCGTGCGAAGATCACCTCGAAGGGCGTGCCCAGTGGTGTTCAGTTGTTCTGGGAGGCCATCACCGAGCAGATGCGCGGACAGATCGAGAGCGCCATCGGCATGCGGATCGCCCCGTTCGTGCTGCCGTTGGCCGTCACGATTTTCGTGTTCATCCTTATCTCCAACTGGCTTTCGGTGCTCCCGCTGCAGTACAAAGACAAATCCGGACACGCGACCGAGCTGCTGAAGTCGGCGGCGGCGGATATCAATTACGTGCTGGCGCTGGCCCTTTTCGTCTTCGTCTGCTACCACGTGGCGGGCATCTGGCGCCGCGGCATACTCGGGCATCCGCTGGCGGTGGTCAAGGGGCATGTGGCGTTCTTGGCGCCGATCAACCTCGTCGAAGAGCTCGCGAAGCCGATCTCGTTGTCGCTCCGACTTTTCGGCAACATCTTCGCCGGCGGCATCCTGGTCGCGCTGATCGCGCTCTTCCCGCCGTACATCATGTGGGCACCCAACGCGATCTGGAAGGCCTTCGACCTGTTCGTCGGCGCGATCCAGGCGTTCATCTTCGCGATTTTGACCATCTTGTACTTCAGCCAAGCCATGGAGATCGAGGATCACCATGACTGAGAGCGTCATGAAGTGTTTTGTCCCACGCACCATTACAGAGGCCTGGTAGACCGCTACCAGATAGGCCCCGAATAAAGGAGGAAAGAATGGCAGCCCTGGACCCTCAAATCGCTGCCGCCGCTCTCATCGGCGGTGGGCTGATCATGGGTGGCGGCGCGATCGGCGCCGGTATCGGTGACGGCATTGCCGGTAACGCGCTGGTTTCGGGTATCGCCCGGCAACCCGAGGCGCAGGGCCGGTTGTTCACACCGTTCTTCATCACCGTCGGTCTGGTCGAAGCGGCCTACTTCATCAACCTGGCGTTCATGGCGTTGTTCGTCTTCGCTACCCCGGTCAAGTAATTCGCTTGCAATGCGAGACGCGAACCTGAGCATTCTGGCTTCCAGCCAGATGGTGGCCGAGGGAGGCAACAACTTCCTCGTCCCCAACGGCACATTCTTCTTCGTGCTGGCCATCTTCCTGATCGTGCTAGCCGTCATCGGCACGTTCGTCGTGCCGCCGGTCATGAAAGTGTTGCGCGAGCGCGACGCCATGGTCGCCAAGACGGCTGCGGACAACAAGAAGGCGACCGAGGAATTCGAGGCGGCCAAGGCCGACTACGAAGAAGCCCTGACCGAGGCGCGGGTTCAGGCGTCGTCGTTGCGCGACAATGCCCGCGCCGAAGGTCGTAAGGTGGTCGAAGACGCGCGCGCCCGTGCCGAACAGCAGGTGATGTCGACGTTGCAAATGGCATCCGAGCAATTGAAGCGGGAGAGGGACGCCGTGGAACTGGATCTGCGCGCCAACGTGGCGTCCATGTCGGCGACGTTGGCAAGTCGAATCCTCGGCGTCGACGTCGCCCCCGCCGCGGCGACCACATCAGCAACCAAGACATCCGGACGGTAATTACGTATGTCGACTTTCATCGGCCAGTTGGTGGGCTTTGCGGCCATCGTGTTCCTGGTGGTGCGTTATGTCGTGCCGCCGGTACGTCGGCTGATGGCCGCGCGGCAAGACGCTGTGCGCCAACAACTGAAAGATGCTGCGACGGCAAGTGATCGGCTGACCGAGTCGACCACGGCGCACAGCAAGGCTGTGGAAGCCGCGAAGGAGGAGGCCGAACGGATCGTCGAGGAGGCCCAGACTGACGCCGGGCGCATCGTGGAACAGTTAAGGGCCCAGGCTGATGTCGAAGCCGAACGCATCGGTTCGCAGGGCAGCCGGCAGGTCGATCTCTTGCGCACCCAGCTGAGCCGGCAACTCCGTTTGGAACTGGGCCACGAAGCGGTGCGCCAGGCGGGTGAGTTGGTGCGGAACTACGTCGCCGACGCCGAACAGCGGTCGGCGACCGTCGACCGGTTCCTCGAACAGCTCGACGAGATGGCGCCCGCCTCGGTCGACGTCCAGTATCCCTTGCTGAGCAAAATGCGCTCGTCGAGTCGTGTCGCACTGGAAAACCTGTCGGACAACTTCAGCACCATAGCCAAAAACCTTGACAACAAGGGGCTTTCGACTCTCTCCAGTGAACTGGTAGAGGTTGCCCAGATGCTGGACCGCGAGATCGTCGTCACGCGGTATCTCACCGTCCCCGCCGAGGACGGCGCCCCCAGGGTCAAGTTGATCGACCGGCTGCTCTCCGGCAAGGTCGGCGACCCCACCCTCGAGGTGCTGCGCTCGGCCGTATCGGAGCGCTGGTCGGCCAACTCCGACCTCATCGACGCGATCGAACACGTGTCTCGGCAAGCGTTGCTCGAAGTCGCCGAACGTGAGGACGAAGTCGACGAGGTCGAAGAACAGCTGTTCCGATTTTCCCGCATCCTCGACGCGCAGCCGCAACTTTCCATCCTGCTGGGCGACTACTCCGTTCCCGTGGAAGACCGGGTTGCGTTGTTGCGCAAGGTCCTTGACAGCGCAAGCGGCAGGGTGAACCGCATCGTGGTCGCGCTGCTGACCCAGACGGTCGAACTGCTCAGAGGCGAGCCGGCCGAGGAGGCTGTTCAGTTCCTGACAAAAGTCGCCGTGGCCCGCCGCGGCGAGATCGTCGCTCAGGTCGGGGCGGCGGCCGAACTCAGCGACGACCAACGATCTCGGCTCACCGACGTGCTTGGCCGCATCTACGGGAACACGGTGGCGGTCCAGCTGCAGATCAACGAGGAACTACTGGGCGGCCTGCTCATCTCCGTGGGCGACGAAGTGATCGACGGGACACTCGCTTCTCGCCTTGCCGCGGCCGAGGCTCAATTACCTGATTGACCACGACCGACCTATCACCACCACATGCGAACCAAGATCAAGTAGGAAGACGAAAAGCTATGGCCGAGTTGACAATCTCCGCTGATGACATCCAGAGCGCCATCGAGGAGTACGTAGGCTCTTTCACGTCCGACACCGCCCGGGAAGAGGTCGGTACCGTCGTCGACGCGGGGGATGGCATCGCGCACGTTGAAGGCCTGCCCTCGGTCATGACCCAGGAGCTGCTCGAGTTCCCCGGGGGCGTCCTGGGCGTCGCGCTCAACCTGGACGAACACAGCGTCGGCGCGGTGATCCTGGGTGACTTCGAGAAGATCGAAGAAGGACAGCAAGTCAAGCGCACTGGCGAGGTCTTGTCGGTTCCCGTCGGCGACGCGTTCCTGGGGCGCGTCGTCAATCCGCTCGGCGAGCCGATCGACGGACGCGGGGACATCGACACCGATATTCGCCGCGCGCTCGAGATCCAGGCGCCGTCGGTGGTGCAGCGGCAGAGCGTGAGCGAGCCGCTGCAGACCGGTATCAAGGCCATCGACGCGATGACCCCGATCGGTCGCGGCCAGCGCCAGCTGATCATCGGTGACCGCAAGACCGGCAAGACCGCCGTCTGCGTGGACACCATCCTCAACCAGCGGGAGAACTGGGAGAGCGGCGACGAGCGCAAGCAGGTGCGCTGCGTGTACGTGGCCATCGGCCAGAAGGGCACCACGATCGCCTCGGTCCGGCGCGCCCTGGAAGAGGGCGGCGCGATGGACTACACGACCATCGTCGCGGCCCCGGCATCCGACTCCGCGGGCTTCAAATGGCTTGCGCCGTACACGGGTTCGGCGATCGCCCAGCACTGGATGTACGACGGCAAGCACGTGCTGATCGTCTTCGACGACCTGAGCAAGCAGGCTGAGGCGTACCGCGCGATCTCATTGCTGCTGCGCCGCCCGCCGGGTCGTGAGGCGTACCCCGGCGACGTGTTCTATCTCCACTCGCGCCTGTTGGAGCGCTGCGCCAAGCTGTCGGACGACCTCGGTGGTGGCTCACTGACCGGGTTGCCGATCATCGAGACCAAGGCCAACGACATCTCTGCCTATATCCCCACCAACGTCATCTCGATCACCGACGGGCAGTGCTTCCTGGAGTCCGACCTGTTCAACCAGGGTGTGCGGCCCGCCATCAACGTCGGTGTGTCGGTGTCGCGCGTGGGTGGTGCGGCGCAGATCAAGGCGATGAAGGAAGTCGCGGGCTCGCTGCGACTCGACTTGTCGCAGTACCGCGAGCTGGAATCGTTCGCCGCCTTCGCCTCGGACTTGGATGCGACGTCCAAGGCCCAGCTGGAGCGCGGTGAGCGCCTGGTCGAGCTGCTGAAGCAGCCGCAGTACCAGCCCATGCCGGTTGAGGAGCAGGTGGTTTCGATCTTCCTGGGCACCGGCGGTCACCTGGACTCTGTTCCCGTCGAGGACGTGCGGCGTTTCGAGACCGAGCTGCTGGACCACATGCGGGCTTCGGAAGAGAAGTTCCTGGGCGGTGTCCGCGACAGCGGAAAACTCTCCGAAGAGGGCGAGAACCAGCTGACCGAGATCATCAACAACTTCAAGAAGGGCTTCGCAGCCAGTGGCGGCGGATCGGTCGTGCCTGACGAGCACGTCGAGGCCCTGGACGAAGAGGAGCTGGAAAAAGAGTCCGTACAGGTCAAGAAGGAAAAGCCGAAGGAAAAGAAGAAAACCTCCGGCAAGGACAAGAAGTAGCTACCGATGGCGGCAACACTTCGCGAATTACGCGGCCGGATTCGGTCGGCGGGGTCGATCAAGAAGATCACCAAGGCCCAGGAGATGATCGCGACCTCGCGCATCGGTAAGGCGCAGGCCCGGTTGGAATCCGCACGGCCGTACGCGTTCCAGATCACGTCGATGCTCACCACGCTCTCCTCCGAAGCCGCGTTGGACCACCCTCTGCTGGTCGAACGAGAAGAGCCGAAGCGCGCCGGCGTGCTGGTGGTGTCGTCGGATCGCGGGTTGTGCGGCGCGTACAACTCGAGCATCTTTCGCCGCTCCGAGGAGCTGTTCTCCCTGCTGCGCGAGGAAGGTAAGACGCCGGTCGTCTACACGGTGGGCCGAAAGGCGCAGAACTACTTCAAGTTCCGCAACTGGGACATCACGGAATCGTGGACGGGCTTCTCCGAGCAACCCCAATATGAAAACGCCGCGGAGATCGCGTCCACGCTGGTCGAGACTTTCATGGCGGGGACCGGCGATGACGAGTCACAGGATGACCAGGGCGTCGACGAACTGCACATCGTCTACTCGGAGTTCAAGTCGATGATGTCGCAGGCCGCGGTGGCGCACCGCATCGCTCCACTGGTCATGGAATACGTCGAGGACACCGAGGAACTCCATACGCTGTACTCGTTCGAGCCAGACGCGACAACGCTTTTCGAGGCTTTATTGCCGCGGTATGTGACGACCCGGGTGTACGCGGCGTTACTCGAGTCGGCGGCATCGGAGCTCGCGTCGCGTCAACGAGCGATGAAGTCGGCAACGGACAACGCGGATGACCTGATCAAAGAGCTCACGCTGATGGCGAACCGCGAGCGGCAGGCTCAGATCACCCAAGAGATCAGCGAAATCGTCGGTGGCGCAAACGCACTGGCCGACGCTAAGTAGCACACGAGGAAGAAGAAAATGACTGCTACTGACGAAAAGACCGACAAGTCGACAAAGTCCGAGACCAGCGGCCGCGTGGTGCGAATCACCGGCCCCGTCGTGGACGTCGAGTTCCCGCGCGGCTCGGTGCCGGAGCTGTTCAACGCGCTCAACGCCGAGATCACATTCGAGGAGCTCGCGAAGACCCTGACGCTCGAGGTCGCGCAGCACCTCGGCGACAACCTGGTACGCACCATCTCGCTGCAGCCCACCGACGGCCTGGTGCGCGGAGTAGAGGTAACCGACAGTGGCAAGCCGATCTCGGTGCCGGTTGGCCAAGACGTCAAGGGCCACGTCTTCAACGCTCTGGGTGACTGCCTGGACGAGCCGGGATACGGTGAGGGCTTCGAGCACTGGTCGATTCACCGCAAGCCGCCGGCGTTCGAAGAGCTCGAGCCCCGCACCGAAATGCTCGAGACCGGCCTCAAGGTCGTCGACCTGCTCACCCCGTACGTGCGCGGTGGCAAGATCGCGCTGTTCGGTGGTGCCGGCGTCGGCAAGACGGTGCTGATCCAGGAGATGATCAACCGTATCGCCCGAAACTTCGGTGGTACTTCGGTTTTCGCCGGCGTGGGAGAGCGCACCCGTGAGGGCAACGACCTTTGGGTCGAGCTGAAGGAAGCCGACGTGCTCAAGGACACCGCACTGGTGTTCGGCCAGATGGACGAGCCGCCCGGCACCCGTATGCGGGTGGCGCTGTCCGCGCTGACCATGGCCGAGTGGTTCCGCGACGAGGCCGGCCAGGACGTGCTGTTGTTCATCGACAACATCTTCCGATTCACCCAGGCAGGTTCGGAGGTGTCGACGCTGCTCGGTCGTATGCCGTCCGCGGTGGGTTACCAGCCGACCCTGGCCGACGAGATGGGTGAGCTGCAGGAGCGCATCACTTCGACGCGAGGCAAGTCGATCACGTCGATGCAGGCCGTCTATGTGCCCGCCGACGATTACACCGACCCAGCGCCGGCAACGACATTCGCGCACCTGGACGCCACCACCGAGTTGTCACGTTCGGTGTTTTCCAAGGGTATCTTCCCCGCGGTGGATCCGCTGGCCTCGAGCTCGACCATCCTGGACCCGAGTGTGGTTGGTGACGAGCACTACCGGGTGGCGCAGGAAGTCATCCGAATCCTCCAGCGGTATAAGGACCTTCAGGACATCATCGCGATCCTCGGTATCGACGAGCTCTCGGAAGAGGACAAGCAGCTCGTGCAGCGCGCACGGCGCATCGAGCGATTCCTGTCGCAGAACATGATGGCGGCCGAGCAGTTCACCGGTCAGCCCGGCTCGACGGTGCCACTGAAGGAGACCATCGAGGCATTCGACCGGCTGACCAAGGGCGATTTCGACCACATCCCGGAGCAGGCGTTCTTCTTGATCGGTGGCCTCGATGACTTGGCTAAAAAGGCCGAAGGCTTTGGCGCCAAACTTGATTCCTGAGGCATGGGCGAGAAGGCTCTGAAAGGCTCTGTGGCATGGCTGAATTGAACGTTGAGATAGTCGCCGTCGACCGAAAGATCTGGTCGGGTGAGGCAACGTTTCTGTTCACCCGCACCACCGTCGGTGAGATCGGCATCCTGCCGCGGCACATCCCGCTGGTAGCGCAGTTGGTCGACGACGCAATGGTGCGCGTCGAAAGAGAGGGCGAAGACGATCTGCGGGTCGCGGTGGACGGCGGATTTTTATCGGTCACCGAGGAATCGGTGACGATCCTCGCCGAATCCGCCGAGTTCGAGTCGGAGATCGACGAGAGCGCCGCCAGAGAGGCCGCTGAGTCTGACGATCCGCGCATCGCCGCCAAGGGGCGCGCGAGATTGCGTGCCGTCGGCGCGATCGACTAACCGCCCATGAGCGCGCCCATGGTCGGCATGGTCGTGCTGGTCGTCGTGCTGGCGAGCGCCGTCATCGGGCTGAGTTATCGGCTGTGGAAGCTGCGCCAGGGCGGCACGGCGGGGATCATGCGAGACATTCCCGCGGTCGGGGGCCACGGTTGGCGGCACGGCGTAATCCGTTATCGCGGAGGCGAAGCCGCTTTCTACCGGCTCTCCAGTGTGCGACTGTGGCCGGACCGGCGGCTGAGCCGGCGAGGCGTGGAGATCGTGTCCAGGCGGGCACCGCGCGGCGACGAGTTCGACATCATGACCGACGAGATCGTCGTCATCGAGTTGCGCGATACGACCCAGGACCGCAGGTCTGGCTACGAGATCGCCTTGGATAAGGGCGCGTTGACCGCGTTCTTGTCCTGGCTGGAGTCACGTCCATCGCCGCGTTCCCGTCGGCGGAGCCTGTAGACCGCGCCACCCTAGACGGGGAAGGACGACGACCGGCGGGACTAACTCGTGGTGGCGTTGTCGCCGCCCGGTTTCCACAACACGTCGCCGTCGGGGTTGGCCACGCGCGACAGGATAAAAAGCAGATCTGACAGACGGTTCAGGTATTTCGCGGGCAGGACGTTGACCTGCCCCGGTGCGGCATCGACGGCCGCCCACGCCGAGCGCTCGGCTCGGCGTACCACGGTGCGGGCCACGTGCAGCAACGCCGACAACGGCGAACCACCGGGCAGTACAAAGGAATTCAACTTCGGCAACGGCTCGTTGTATGCGTCGCACCACTTTTCGAGTCGGTCAATGTAGGGCTGGGTGACGCGCAGCGGAGGATACTCGGGATTCTCGACAACAGGGGTCGACAGATCCGCCCCGGCATCGAACAAATCGTTTTGGATCTGCCGCAACACGCCCATGAGCTTCTCGTCCGGCTGACCCACCGCGACGGCTACGCCTATCGCCGAGTTGGCTTCGTCGCAATCGGCGTAGGCCACCAGGCGAGGATCATTCTTGGAGACCCGCGAGAAGTCGCTCAATCCCGTCGTTCCATCATCGCCGGTTCGTGTGTAGATGCGAGTCAGGTGTACAGCCATGAGCAAACCGTACTCGGGTGTGGGTTGGCTGACTGACAAGCCGATACCGCTTCACTAGACTGACCCGGGTGGCTGAGCGATTCGTGGTGACCGGCGGCAACCGGTTGTCAGGCGAAGTCGCAGTCGGGGGCGCAAAAAACAGCGTGCTCAAGCTGATGGCCGCGACGCTGTTGGCCGAAGGCACCAGCACGATCACCAACTGCCCCGACATCCTCGATGTGCCGCTGATGGCGGAGGTGCTGCGCGGCCTGGGCGCGACCGTCGAATTAGACGGTGATGTCGCCCGAATCACCTCTCCGGATGAACCGAAATACGACGCCGATTTCGCCGCGGTGCGACAATTCCGCGCGTCGGTGTGCGTGCTGGGACCGCTGGTTGGCCGGTGCAAGCGCGCCCGCGTCGCGCTGCCGGGAGGCGACGCGATTGGATCACGCCCGCTGGACATGCATCAGGCCGGCCTGCGTCAGCTCGGTGCGCAATGCAACATCGAGCACGGATGCGTGGTGGCCCAGGCCGATACGTTGCGCGGCGCGGAGATTCAGCTGGAATTCCCTTCGGTGGGAGCCACCGAGAACATCCTGATGGCCGCGGTCGTCGCCGAGGGCGTAACCACCATCCACAATGCGGCGCGCGAGCCCGACGTGGTGGATCTGTGCACCATGTTGAACCAGATGGGCGCGCAGATCGAGGGGGCGGGCTCGCCGACGATGACCATCATCGGCGTTCCAAAGCTGCACCCGACCGAGCATCGCGTGATCGGGGATCGCATCGTCGCCGCCACGTGGGGCATCGCCGCCGCGATAACCCGCGGAGACATCACGGTGACCGGCATCGACCCCGCGCACCTGCAGGTGGTGCTGCATAAGCTGCACGACGCGGGCGCCACCGTGACCCAAACCGACGACAGCTTTCGGGTGGCGCAGTACGAGCGTCCGAAGGCCGTCAATGTCGCGACCCTGCCGTTTCCGGGGTTTCCGACCGACCTGCAGCCGATGGCGATCGCCCTGGCCTCGATCGCGGACGGTACGTCGATGATCACCGAGAACGTATTCGAGGCGCGCTTTCGATTCGTTGAAGAAATGATCCGCCTTGGCGCCGATGCCCGGACAGACGGACATCACGCCGTCGTGCGGGGCTTGCCGCAATTGTCGAGTGCGCCGGTGTGGTGTTCGGACATCCGGGCGGGTGCCGGCCTGGTTTTGGCCGGCCTCGTCGCCGACGGAGACACTGAGGTCCACGACGTCTTCCACATCGATCGTGGCTACCCGCTGTTCGTGGAAAACCTGGCGATTTTGGGAGCGGAGATCGAGCGGGTACAGTAACCAAAGGCCAAGTCCCCCAGGCCTCCACAGCCGCGTATCACCAACGCGAAGGTGGACGAAAGCGGGGCCTTGACTCCCTCGCTGGATTGGTACTAGCCTGGCACGGCCGCTCCCGAGATGGTCTCCCGAAGATCAGATCCTGGGAGTTGACGGACCCGTCAGACCTGTATTAAGCTGGCAGGGTTGCCCCAAAACGGGCGAAACAAGTGTTGTTTGAGAACTCAATAGTGTGTTTGGTCTTTTTATTTTGTTGTTGTTTTTTTGGCCATACCTAAACACTCCCCGTGTGTCGGTATGGCCGTATTTGATGCCAGTTTTTGGCGTCTTGTCAGGTATCTCTGATTTGAATTCACCTCGTTCTGCGAGGAGTTTTTGTTTGGAGAGTTTGATCCTGGCTCAGGACGAACGCTGGCGGCGTGCTTAACACATGCAAGTCGAACGGAAAGGCCTCTTCGGAGGTACTCGAGTGGCGAACGGGTGAGTAACACGTGGGCAATCTGCCCTGCACTTCGGGATAAGCCTGGGAAACTGGGTCTAATACCGAATAGGACCTTTAGACGCATGTCTTTTGGTGGAAAGCTTTTGCGGTGTGGGATGGGCCCGCGGCCTATCAGCTTGTTGGTGGGGTGATGGCCTACCAAGGCGACGACGGGTAGCCGGCCTGAGAGGGTGTCCGGCCACACTGGGACTGAGATACGGCCCAGACTCCTACGGGAGGCAGCAGTGGGGAATATTGCACAATGGGCGCAAGCCTGATGCAGCGACGCCGCGTGGGGGATGACGGCCTTCGGGTTGTAAACCTCTTTCACCATCGACGAAGGTTCGGGTTTTCTCGGATTGACGGTAGGTGGAGAAGAAGCACCGGCCAACTACGTGCCAGCAGCCGCGGTAATACGTAGGGTGCGAGCGTTGTCCGGAATTACTGGGCGTAAAGAGCTCGTAGGTGGTTTGTCGCGTTGTTCGTGAAATCTCACGGCTTAACTGTGAGCGTGCGGGCGATACGGGCAGACTAGAGTACTGCAGGGGAGACTGGAATTCCTGGTGTAGCGGTGGAATGCGCAGATATCAGGAGGAACACCGGTGGCGAAGGCGGGTCTCTGGGCAGTAACTGACGCTGAGGAGCGAAAGCGTGGGGAGCGAACAGGATTAGATACCCTGGTAGTCCACGCCGTAAACGGTGGGTACTAGGTGTGGGTTTCCTTCCTTGGGATCCGTGCCGTAGCTAACGCATTAAGTACCCCGCCTGGGGAGTACGGCCGCAAGGCTAAAACTCAAAGGAATTGACGGGGGCCCGCACAAGCGGCGGAGCATGTGGATTAATTCGATGCAACGCGAAGAACCTTACCTGGGTTTGACATGCACAGGACGCGTCTAGAGATAGGCGTTCCCTTGTGGCCTGTGTGCAGGTGGTGCATGGCTGTCGTCAGCTCGTGTCGTGAGATGTTGGGTTAAGTCCCGCAACGAGCGCAACCCTTGTCTCATGTTGCCAGCGGGTAATGCCGGGGACTCGTGAGAGACTGCCGGGGTCAACTCGGAGGAAGGTGGGGATGACGTCAAGTCATCATGCCCCTTATGTCCAGGGCTTCACACATGCTACAATGGCCGGTACAAAGGGCTGCGATGCCGTAAGGTTAAGCGAATCCTTTTAAAGCCGGTCTCAGTTCGGATTGGGGTCTGCAACTCGACCCCATGAAGTCGGAGTCGCTAGTAATCGCAGATCAGCAACGCTGCGGTGAATACGTTCCCGGGCCTTGTACACACCGCCCGTCACGTCATGAAAGTCGGTAACACCCGAAGCCAGTGGCCTAACCCTTGGGAGGGAGCTGTCGAAGGTGGGATCGGCGATTGGGACGAAGTCGTAACAAGGTAGCCGTACCGGAAGGTGCGGCTGGATCACCTCCTTTCTAAGGAGCACCACGAAAAGCACTCCAATTGGTGGGGTGCGAGCCGTGAGGGGTTTTCGTCTGTAGTGGACGAAAGCCGGGTGCACAACAGCAAATGATTGCCAGACACACTATTGGGCCCTGAGACAACACTCGGTCGATCCGTGTGGAGTCCCTCCATCTTGGTGGTGGGGTGTGGTGTTTGAGTATTGGATAGTGGTTGCGAGCATCTAGATGAACGCGTAGTCCTTCGTGGCTGACATGTTCATCGAAATGTGTAATTTCTTTTTTAACTCTTGTGTGTAAGTAAGTGTTTAAGGGCGCATGGTGGATGCCTTGGCATCGAGAGCCGATGAAGGACGTGGGAGGCTGCGATATGCCTCGGGGAGCTGTCAACCGAGCATTGATCCGAGGATTTCCGAATGGGGAAACCCAGCACGAGTGATGTCGTGTTACCCGTATCTGAATATATAGGGTGCGGGAGGTAACGCGGGGAAGTGAAACATCTCAGTACCCGTAGGAGAAGAAAACAATTGTGATTCCGTCAGTAGTGGCGAGCGAACGCGGAACAGGCTAAACCGCGCGCATGTATAACCGGGTAGGGGTTGTGCGCGCGGTGTTGTGGGAGTGATATGTCTCAGCTCTACCTGGCTGAGGGGTAGTCAGAAAGTGTCGTGGTTAGCAGAAATGGCCTGGGATGGTCTGCCGCAGACGGTGAGAGCCCGGTACGCGAAAACCCGTCACCTACCTTGTATCAGTTCCCGAGTAGCAGCGGGCCCGTGGAATCTGCTGTGAATCCGCCGGGACCACCCGGTAAGCCTAAATACTTCTCGATGACCGATAGCGGATTAGTACCGTGAGGGAATGGTGAAAAGTACCCCGGGAGGGGAGTGAAATAGTACCTGAAACCGTGTGCCTACAATCCGTCAAAGCCTCCTCGTGGGGTGATGGCGTGCCTTTTGAAGAATGAGCCTGCGAGTCAGGGACACGTCGCGAGGTTAACCCGTGCGGGGTAGCCGCAGCGAAAGCGAGTCTGAATAGGGCGCATCCCCTTTGGGGTGTAGTGGCGTGTTCTGGACCCGAAGCGGAGTGATCTACCCATGGCCAGGGTGAAGCGCGGGTAAGACCGCGTGGAGGCCCGAACCCACTTAGGTTGAAGACTGAGGGGATGAGCTGTGGGTAGGGGTGAAAGGCCAATCAAACTCCGTGATAGCTGGTTCTCCCCGAAATGCATTTAGGTGCAGCGTTACGTGGTTCACCACGGAGGTAGAGCTACTGGATGGCCGATGGGCCCTACTAGGTTACTGACGTCAGCCAAACTCCGAATGCCGTGGTGTAAAGCGTGGCAGTGAGACGGCGGGGGATAAGCTCCGTACGTCGAAAGGGAAACAGCCCAGATCGCCGGCTAAGGCCCCTAAGCGTGTGCTAAGTGGAAAAGGATGTGTAGTCGCAGAGACAACCAGGAGGTTGGCTTAGAAGCAGCCACCCTTGAAAGAGTGCGTAATAGCTCACTGGTCAAGTGATTATGCGCCGATAATGTAGCGGGGCTCAAGCACACCGCCGAAGCCGCGGCACATTCACGTCTACGTGGATGTGGGTAGGGGAGCGTCCCTCATTCAGCGAAGCCGCCGGGTGACCGGTGGTGGAGGGTGGGGGAGTGAGAATGCAGGCATGAGTAGCGATAAGGCAAGTGAGAACCTTGCCCGCCGTAAGACCAAGGGTTCCTGGGCCAGGCCAGTCCGCCCAGGGTGAGTCGGGACCTAAGGCGAGGCCGACAGGCGTAGTCGATGGACAACGGGTTGATATTCCCGTACCCGTGTATAGGCGTCCCTGATGAATCAGCGGTACTAACCACCCAAAACCGGATCGACCATTCCCCTTCGGGGGCATGGAGTTTCGGGGCTGCGTGGGACCTTCGCTGGTAGTAGTCAAGCGATGGGGTGACGCAGGAAGGCAGCCGTACCAGTCAGTGGTAATACTGGGGCAAGCCTGTAGGGAGAGCGATAGGCAAATCCGTCGCTCATTAATCCTGAGAGGTGATGCATAGCCGATTGAGGCGAATTCGGTGATCCTCTGCTGCCAAGAAAAGCCTCTAGCGAGCACATACACGGCCCGTACCCCAAACCAACACAGGTGGTCAGGTAGAGAATACCAAGGCGTACGAGATAACTATGGTTAAGGAACTCGGCAAAATGCCCCCGTAACTTCGGGAGAAGGGGGGCCGGAATACCGTGAACACCCTTGCGGTGGGAGCGGGATCCGGCCGCAGAAACCAGTGGGTAGCGACTGTTTACTAAAAACACAGGTCCGTGCGAAGTCGCAAGACGATGTATACGGACTGACGCCTGCCCGGTGCTGGAAGGTTAAGAGGACCCGTTAACCGTAAGGTGAAGCGGAGAATTTAAGCCCCAGTAAACGGCGGTGGTAACTATAACCATCCTAAGGTAGCGAAATTCCTTGTCGGGTAAGTTCCGACCTGCACGAATGGCGTAACGACTTCCCAACTGTCTCAACCATAGACTCGGCGAAATTGCACTACGAGTAAAGATGCTCGTTACGCGCGGCAGGACGAAAAGACCCCGGGACCTTCACTACAACTTGGTATTGGTGTTCGGTACGGTTTGTGTAGGATAGGTGGGAGACTGTGAAGTACAGACGCCAGTTTGTATGGAGTCGTTGTTGAAATACCACTCTGATCGTATTGGACACCTAACGTCGAACCGTATATCCGGTTCACGGACAGTGCCTGGTGGGTAGTTTAACTGGGGCGGTTGCCTCCTAAAATGTAACGGAGGCGCCCAAAGGTTCCCTCAACCTGGACGGCAATCAGGTGTTGAGTGTAAGTGCACAAGGGAGCTTGACTGCGAGACTTACAAGTCAAGCAGGGACGAAAGTCGGGACTAGTGATCCGGCACCTCTGAGTGGAAGGGGTGTCGCTCAACGGATAAAAGGTACCCCGGGGATAACAGGCTGATCTTCCCCAAGAGTCCATATCGACGGGATGGTTTGGCACCTCGATGTCGGCTCGTCGCATCCTGGGGCTGGAGCAGGTCCCAAGGGTTGGGCTGTTCGCCCATTAAAGCGGCACGCGAGCTGGGTTTAGAACGTCGTGAGACAGTTCGGTCTCTATCCGCCGCGCGCGTCAGAAACTTGAGGAAACCTGTCCCTAGTACGAGAGGACCGGGACGGACGAACCTCTGGTATACCAGTTGTCCCACCAGGGGCACGGCTGGATAGCCACGTTCGGACAGGATAACCGCTGAAAGCATCTAAGCGGGAAACCTTCTCCAAGATCAGGTTTCTCACCCTTTTAGAGGGATAAGGCCCCCCGCAGACTACGGGTTCGATAGGCCAGACCTGGAAGCCCAGTAATGGGTGCAGGGAACTGGCACTAACCGGCCGAAAACTTACCAACACACAATCGCAACCACACTCCAGTTCGACGGCTATTCGCCGCAGAACAACTTTGACGCCACACCCCCCACCAAACAAATTTAAATAGAGTTACGGCGGCCACAGCGACAGGGAAACGCCCGGTCCCATTCCGAACCCGGAAGCTAAGCCTGTCAGCGCCGATGATACTGCCCATACGGGTGGAAAAGTAGGACACCGCCGAACATACACAAAAACACCCCCGGCAACGGGGGTGTTTTTGCATCTGCAAATAAATGGCGGAATTTTCAATCGAATAGCGATAAATCCATCTGGGCCGTCGTGTGCCTGCGCTCCATATCGAGAAGCGTTCGTTTTCGGTCGAGTCCGCCGCCGTAGCCGGTAAGGCTGCCGTTGGCGCCGATGACCCGGTGGCACGGAACGACGATCGCGATCGGGTTGTGTCCATTGGCCAAACCCACCGCGCGTGCCGACCCGGTAGCTCCGATCTGATCGGCGATCTGTCCATAGGATCGCGTCTGCCCATACGGGATCGTCAGCAGCGCCTCCCATACCTTGCGCTGGAATTCGGAGCCGCGCAGGTCGAAGTCGAAGTCGAAGTCGGTGCGTTCGCCGGCGAAATACGCGCCGAGTTGCTCGACGGCCTCGCCGAACGCCCGCGGGTTCGGCGACCAGTCGGTGCGGTTCGGCTCGTAGGTCTGGTCGACCATGCGCAGATTCGTCAGCACCGAGCCGCGACCAGCAAGGGTCAGCAGTCCGATTGGGCTGTCGATGGTTCGGTACTCGATCATGCGACCTCCTGTGGCGGCCAACGGTTTACCGGATGTTCGAGAGTGGACCAAAGGTATTGGGTGGCATAGGAACGCCAGGGTCGCCACCGCGCACTGCGCGCGACGAGCGAGCGCTCGTCGGACGGCAGGCCCAGCTGTTTGGCGGCCATGCGCAGGCCCAGATCGCTGGCGGGAAACGCGTCAGGATCGCCCAGGCCGCGCATTGCGATCACTTCCGCGGTCCATGGGCCGACCCCTGGCAAGCCGAGCAATTGCCTTCGGGCGCTTTCCCAGTCGCAGCCGGCGCTCAACACGACAGTTCCGGCGGCGAGGCCGCCGACCAGAGCACTCAGTGTCCGCTGCCGGGCCTTGGGCACGGCCAAATGGATGGGGTCGATGTCCGCGAGCTGCTCAACGGCGGGGAAGGTGTGGGTCAACGTTCCGTCGGGATCGTTGATCGGCTGCCCGTAGGCGGCGACCAGGCGCCCCGCATGGGTGCTCGCCGCCTTGGTGGACACCTGCTGGCCCAGCACCGCGCGCACCGCCAGTTCGGCTTCGTCAACCGTGCGCGGGATCCGTTGCCCCGGCGCCTTGGCTAAGACGGCGCAGAACTCCGCGTCGTCGCTCAGCGCTTCGTCCACCGCCTCCGGGTCGGCATCGAGGTCCAGCAGCCGTCGGCAACGCGCGATAGCGGTTGTCAGATCACGAAAATCGTCGAGCACGAGCACGCACCGGACATGATCCACGGCGGGGGTCAGGGTGACGATTGCGTTGCCGAACGGAAGGCGCAGACTGCGACGGTAGGCGCCGTCGCGGACTTCCTCGCAACCGGGCACCGTGCTTGCGGCCAGATGACCGAAGACGCCGGCGAAGGCGAAGGGTGTGCGTACCGGGAGCCGAAGGCACACGGGGCCGGGGGAATTCGAGGTCAAGCCGGGGGGTGTCGTCGCGCGCTGGCGCAGCGCGCGCGGTGTGCTCTCGAAGACGGAGCGCACGGTGTCGTTGAACTGACGGATGCTGGAAAAACCGGCGGCGAAGGCGACATCGCCGAATGGCAGGTCCGTGGTTTCGATGAGCACTCGGGCGGTCTGCGCACGTTGCGCGCGGGCCAGCGCGAGTGGGCCGGCCCCAACCTCAGCCTGTAACAGGCGCTCCAGCTGTCTGGCGGTGTAACCGAGGTGGGCGGCCAGGCCGCCGACACCTTCGCGGTCCACCGTCCCGTCGGCGATCAGGCGCATCGTCCGCGCCACGACATCACCGCGCACATTCCACTCCGGAGAGCCTGGGGACGCGTCGGGGCGGCAGCGCTTGCATGCTCGAAAGCCCGCTCGCTGCGCGGCCGCTGCCGTCGGGTAAAACCGCACGTTACGCGCGAACGGCGGCCGCACGGGGCAGCTGGGCCGGCAATAGATGCGGGTGGTCAGCACCGCGGTGACGAACCATCCGTCGAACCGGGCGTCCTTGGACTGGACGGCGCGGTAACAACGTTCGAAATCGCTGTGCACGGTTCCAGACTTACACCCGTCCACCGACAAAACTAGCGGAAAAGCGACATCGTCGTGACGGCCGGTTTGGGACCTGACTATTACCAGACAGCGGTCTGAGCCCGGATCACCAACGAATGCGCGTAGCCAAGAAGACACGTACCCGCTCAGGTGCCGACCGGGATCGCCCACCTGGCGCACGCAGTGGCGGGCCCGCAATACCGGACTGGGCGAACCGCCCGGCCTTGTCCGCGGGACCGCTCACCGACATTGCAAGTACGTGAAACTTTCGATCAGACGTTATGCAATTGTCGCCGCGCCCATTCAACTCGAAACCAATCATTCACCGGTCGACCGGCGACGCCAGCTGAGTGGGACGCTCATACCCGCGCAGGGTGACGGTGTCGCCCAAAGACCAACGGGCTCGCTCGTTTTCGCTCGCATGCTCGACGGCGTCCGCCGTCGCGAGAAGCGGCGTCGAGTGCGACTTGGCAAGCTCGCACAGGCGGGCCGCCTCGTTGACCGGCTCACCGATCACGGTGTATTCGAAACGCTCCCTGGCGCCGACGTTTCCGGCAACGGCACGACCCGCAGCGACACCGATGCCAGCCGAGAGCTCAGACATTTCATTGGCCAGTCGCTCGGTGATGCGGCGCGCGGCAGCGAGTGCCGCGTCCTCCGGGTTGTCGAGGTGGTTCGGTGCTCCGAAGATCGCCAGCGACGCATCGCCTTCGAACTTGTTGACCAGCCCGCGATGTCGATCCACTTCTTCGACGACGATGGCGAAAAATTGGTTCAGTACACTGACGACTTCGGCCGGTGGCCTGTTCGTCACCAACTGCGTGGAACCGACGATATCGATGAAGACCACGGCGACGTGGCGCTCTTCGCCACCCAGCTTCGGCCGCTCGCGCTCGGCGGCCAGGGCGACTTCGCGGCCCACGTGCCGGCCGAAAAGGTCACGCACGCGTTCCCGTTCGCGCAAACCATCGACCATCGCGTTGAAACCGCGCTGCAACTCACCGAGTTCGGTTCCGTCGAACACGACCAGATCGCCGCGGAGGTTTCCCTGCTCGACGCGTCGCAGCGCCGCCATGACTACGCGCACCGGTGTCGCCGTCAGCCAGGCCAGGATCCACATCAAGACGCATCCGAAGATCAGCGTCGCAAACGACACCATCAGCACCGCGACCGCGAACTCGGTCTCGGTCAAGTTTCGCATCAGAATTTGGAATGTGGTCAGCACGATAATGCCGATGACCGGCACACCCGACCCGAGGAACCACACCGTCATGGTCCGGCCCATGATGCCGGCCGTCAGTCGCCGTGGCGGTGGCCCCGCCTCGAGCGCCTGGGCCGCCACCGGCCGCAGCGCGAACTCAGCGAGCAGATAGCTCCCGGTGGCCACCAGAATGCCGCAGAAGCCCACCCCAACGAGGAACCGCGGGATAAACAAGGTGTTGACCAGGCCGTAGAGGACCGTCAGCACTACCGCCCCGACGCCCCACAGAATGAGGTCGACCAGCGCGATTCGCCACGGGGCGACGAACGTGTTGCGCTCGTCCTCAGGGGTCGGCGGGCGCTCCTCGATCGCCCACCGCAATACGAGCACGGTCCGGCGAGTGATCCAGTAGACACCCACGGTCAGTGCGAGTGCGATATAGGCCGGCGCGGCGCCGAAGGTGACCCACCAGGGCGCGTCGTGGAACACGCTCGGTGCGGGGATGGCGACCGTCACCAACAGCAGCGCGGCGCCGATGCCGATCAGGTTTGCGCCCAGCACCAGCACGGTCAGGATGACCTGAATGCGGATGCGTCGGCGTTGTTGGCTCTCCGAGACCCGCCCGAGTAGGAACGACCCGTACGCCGGGGTTTCCGGCAGGCGGCCGCTCTGACGGGTGACTCTCTCAAGCACCCTGCCCAGGCGTTTTGCGATGGTCTGGTTGGCCAACATCGTGGCGTCAGCCTATGTCGTCGGCGAGCCTTTAAGGTGAGTCGGGTGCGTCTAGTGATCGCCCAATGCACCGTTGACTATGTCGGCAGGCTCACCGCCCACCTGCCATCCGCCCGCAGGTTGCTGTTGTTCAAGGCCGACGGGTCGGTCAGTGTGCACGCCGACGACCGCGCCTACAAGCCGCTGAACTGGATGAGCCCGCCGTGCTGGCTGACCGAAGAAACCGGTGATCAGGCCCCGGTGTGGGTGGTTGAGAACAAGGCCGGGGAACAATTGCGCATCACGGTCGAGGAGATCGAACACGACTCCAGCCACGAGCTGGGCGTCGACCCCGGGTTGGTGAAGGACGGCGTCGAGGCGCACTTGCAGGCGCTGCTCGCCGAGCACGTGCAACTGTTGGGCGAGGGCTACACGCTGGTTCGCCGCGAGTACATGACGGCCATCGGCCCGGTCGATCTGCTGTGCCGTGACGAACGAGGCGGCTCGGTGGCGGTGGAGATCAAGCGCCGCGGCGAGATCGACGGTGTTGAGCAGCTCACCCGCTACCTGGACCTGCTCAACCGCGACAGCGTGCTCGCACCGGTAAAAGGGGTGTTTGCCGCTCAGCAGATCAAGCCGCAGGCCCGCACATTGGCGACCGATCGCGGGATCCGCTGTCTGACACTGGATTACGACAAGATGCGCGGCATGGATAGCGACGAGTACCGGCTGTTCTGAGATGTCGCCACTAGACTGAACCCATGGCTCGCCGTCGTACCCCGCCACGCCGGCCGTTGGCGCCGTCGGCCCCGCGCCGGGTGGAACCCGGCCCCGACGGCCACGAGTACGAAGTCCGTCCCGTCCCGGCGGCCCGTGCGGTCAAAACCTATAGGTGCCCCGGCTGCGATCACGAAATACGCTCCGGCTCAGCACATCTGGTGGTATGGCCGATCGATTCGACGGTGGGGGGTGGCTCGGGTCAAGTCGAGGACCGCCGGCATTGGCACACGCCATGCTGGACGCACCGCGCTACCCGCGGTCCGACCAGGAGGTGGTCGTGAGGGTCGGGAGTGTCAGGCCGCCGGTTCGACGAGCTCGATCAGCACCCCACCGCCGTCCTTGGGGTGGATGAAGTTCATCCGGGAGTTTGCCGTGCCGCGTCGGGGCGCATCGTAGATCAGGCGCACGCCTTGCTCACGGAGCTGGTCGGACAGGGCGTCGAGGTCACTGACTCGAACGGCCATCTGCTGGATGCCCGGACCGCGCTTGTCGATAAACTTCGCGATCGTCGAGGACTCGTCAAGGGGGGCCATCAACTGGATCTGCGCGGTGCCCGCCGGGGCGCCGCGCACAGCCAGCATGGCTTCGCGGATTCCCTGCTCCTCGTTGACTTCCTCGTGCACCAGGATCATGCCGAGGGTGTCGTGGTACCAGGTGATGGCGGCGTCCAGGTCGGCGACTGCGATGCCGACGTGATCGATCGCCGTCACCAGGGAGGTGGCCAGGATCTGACGGGCGTCAACTTGATCGGTCGTCATCACATAACGGTAACCTGGCGGCAAAGATTGCGCTTCTCCGGGATGCTGAAACGGCCATCGAGGGAGCGCCCAGCAGGCCTTAGGAGATAGTCATGACAACGTCGGTGATCGTTGCTGGAGCGCGGACACCCATCGGCAAGTTGATGGGTTCGCTGAAGGACTTCTCCGCCAGCGATCTGGGGGCCATCGCGATCGCCGCCGCCCTGGAGAAAGCCAATGTTCCGGCCTCCGCGGTCGACTACGTGATCCTGGGCCAGGTGCTGACCGCCGGGGCCGGTCAGATGCCGGCACGCCAGGCGGCCGTGGCGGCCGGCATCGGCTGGGATGTTCCAGCCCTGACCATCAACAAGATGTGTCTGTCCGGTATTGACTCCATCGCACTGGCTGACCAGCTCATACGCGCCGGCGAGTTCGACGTGGTGGTGGCCGGCGGCCAGGAGTCCATGACCAAGGCACCACACCTGCTGATGGACAGCCGTTCGGGCTACAAGTACGGCGACGTGACGGTGCTCGACCACATGGCCTACGACGGGCTGCACGACGTGTTCACCGACCAGCCGATGGGCGCGCTCACCGAGCAGCGCAACGACGCGGACAAATTCACCCGGCAGGAGCAGGACGAGTTCGCTGCGCGGTCCCACCAGAAGGCGGCCGCTGCATGGAAGGACGGCGTCTTCACCGACGAAGTGGTGCCCGTCAACATTCCGCAGCGCAAAGGTGATCCGCTGCAGTTCACCGAGGACGAGGGGATCCGCGCCAACACCACCGCCGAGTCGCTGGCCGGCCTCAAGCCGGCATTTCGCCGCGACGGCACCATCACCGCCGGTTCGGCCTCCCAGATCTCCGACGGCGCGGCGGCGGTGGTGGTGATGAGCAAGGCCAAGGCTCAGGAACTGGGGCTGACCTGGCTGGCCGAGATCGGCGCGCACGGCGTGGTGGCCGGACCGGATTCCACGTTGCAGTCGCAACCGGCCAACGCGATCAAGAAGGCGATCAGCCGAGAGGGCATCTCGGTCGACCAGCTCGATGTCATCGAGATCAACGAGGCGTTTTCCGCGGTGGCGCTGGCATCGACCCGTGAACTGGGCGTGAATCCCGACCTGGTCAACGTCAATGGCGGCGCGATCGCTGTGGGGCATCCAATCGGGATGTCCGGAGCACGGATCACGCTGCACGCCGCCCTGGAGTTGTCACGACGCGGCTCTGGATACGCTGTCGCGGCGCTGTGCGGGGCCGGCGGGCAGGGCGACGCCCTGATCCTGCGCGCGGGTTAGCCGGCTGTCGCCGACGTTGCTGGCGCGGCCCGCCGATGACCAATTGTGATCTTCGTCATATCTGCCGATCACGACCCTGCTGCGGGGGCATTTGCGCCCCTGTCGGGGGCTGCCGGACAGCGGTCGTGACCGGGTGGATGGGTAGCCCGGGCACATGACAAACTTGACGGTGTGACGCGTCCGCGACCCTCTATCGGCCCCGCCCTGGCTGGTGCGGTCGACCTCTCCGGTCTCAAGCAACGGCCCCAGCCGGCGGGCGATCCTGCCGCCGGGTCCGCGCCGTCGTCCGCTGGGGGTGACCGCGGAATCATCGCCGTCACCGAGGCTAACTTCGAGGCCGAGGTGCTGCTTCGGTCGGAAGAAGTACCAGTCGTTGTGTTGCTGTGGTCGCCGCGCAGCGACGCGTGCGTCCAGCTGCTCGACACGTTCGCCGGCTTGGCCGCGCAGGACGACGGCAAGTGGTCGTTGACGACGGTCAACGTCGATGTCGCGCCCCGGGTCGCGCAGATATTCGGTGTCGACGCGGTCCCGACCGTCGTGGCGCTGGCCGCCGGTCAGCCGATCTCGAGTTTCCAGGGAATGCAGCCGCCCGAGCAGCTGCGCGGCTGGTTGGACCAGATTCTCTCGGCGACCGCCGGAAAGCTCAAGGGCTCAACGGGTTCCGGTGAGGCGGAGGCCGTCGATCCCGAGCTGGCCGCGGCGCGCCAACAGCTGGAGGACGGCGACTTCGACGCGGCCAAGGCGTCGTATCAGTCGATTTTGGACGCCAACCCGGCCAACACCGAAGCCAAGGGCGCGATCCGGCAGATCGAATTCCTCACGCGCGCAACCGCGCAACGCCCGGATGCCGTCGCCGTCGCCGATGCCGCGCCCGGCGACATCCAAGCCGCCCTCGCTGCGGCCGACGTGCAGATCCTCAATCAGGATGTCGGAGCCGCATTCGACCGTCTGATCGCCTTGGTGCGCAGCACATCCGGGGACGATCGCACCCTGGTGCGTACCCGGCTGGTCGAGCTGTTCGAACTCTTCGACCCCGCTGATCCCGAGGTTGTCGTCGGACGGCGTAATCTCGCCAACGCGCTGTACTGAAGCGGCCTTACTCGGGTTCCAGCCACAGCGCCGACGTGGGTGGCAGCACCAACAGTGCAGAGGCCGGCCGGCCATGCCACGGGTCTTCGGTGGCGTCGACGCCGCCCATATTGCCGATCCCCGTACCGTTATAGGCCGTTGCGTCGGTGTTGAGCACCTCGCGCCAGCGACCGGCCGACGGTAGACCCAATCGATACCCGCTGTGCTCGGTGCCCGCGAAGTTGAAGACGCACGCCATTACCGAGCCGTCTGTGCCGTACCGCAAAAAACTCAATACGTTGTTGCCCGAGTCGTTGGCGTCGATCCAGGAGTAGCCGTCGGGCACGGTGTCCTGGCTCCACAGCGCCGGGTGACCGCGATAGATGTCGTTGAGGTCGTGGACCAGGCGCAGGACCCCGTTGGAGAACCCTTGCTCGTCGAGCTGCCACCAATCCAGGCCGCGCTCTTCAGACCATTCGGCGCGCTGCCCGAATTCCTGTCCCATGAACAGCAACTGTTTGCCCGGGTGCGCCCACTGGTAGGCGAGCAGGCTGCGCAGCCCGGCCGCCTTGACGTGGTTGTTGCCCGGCATCCGGCCCCACAGCGTGCCCTTGCCGTGGACCACTTCGTCATGACTGATCGGAAGCACATAGTTCTCGCTGAACGCGTACAGCATCGAGAACGTCATCTCGTGATGGTGGAAGCTGCGATAGATCGGGTCGCGGCTGATGTAATCGAGCGTGTCATGCATCCAGCCCATGTTCCACTTCATCGAAAAGCCCAGGCCGCCAAGGTTGGTCGGCCGCGTCACCCCGGGCCATGAGGTTGACTCTTCGGCGATGGTGACGATGCCCGGGGCGGTTTTGTGCACCGTGGCGTTCATTTCCTGCAGGAACTGTACGGCCTCCAAATTCTCCCGGCCCCCGTAGATGTTGGGGGTCCAGCCGCCTTCGGGACGTGAGTAGTCGAGGTAGAGCATCGAAGCGACCGCGTCCACGCGTAGACCGTCGATGTGGAATTCTTCGAGCCAGAACAGCGCGTTGGCCACCAGGAAGTTCCGGACCTCCCGACGACCGAAGTCGAATACGTATGTGCCCCAATCGAGTTGCTCGCCACGCTGCGGGTCGGAATGCTCGTAGAGCGGCGTGCCGTCGAAGCGCGCCAGCGCCCAGGCGTCCTTGGGGAAATGCGCCGGCACCCAATCCACCAGCACGCCGATACCGGCCTGGTGCAAGGCGTCGACCAGGGCCCGGAACTCGTCCGGTGTCCCGAAGCGGGACGTCGGCGCGTAGTACGACGTCACCTGGTAGCCCCACGATCCGGCGAAGGGGTGCTCGGCGACCGGCAGCAGCTCGACGTGGGTGAAACCGTGCTCCACCACGTAATCGGTTAGCTCGCGGGCCAACTGCCGATAGTTGAGTCCCGGACGCCACGAACCCAGATGGACCTCGTAGGTGCTCATCGGCTCGAACACCGGGTTGCGCTGCGCGCGCTCGGTCATCCAGTCGGCGTCATCCCACGTGTAGTTGCTGCGCGTAACCCGGGAGGCGGTGTGGGGCGGCACCTCGGTGGCGAACGCCATCGGGTCGGCTCGGTCGGTCACGACGCCGTCGGCGCCGTGCACGCGGAACTTGTAGAGCCCGTCGAGGGAGAACCCGGGCCAGAACAACTCCCAGACGCCCGAGGACCCCAGCACCCGCATCGGAGCTTCATCGCCGGTCCAGCCGTTGAACTCACCGATCAGATTGACGCCCTTGGCGTTGGGCGCCCACACCGCAAACGACACCCCGGTGACGACGCCGTCGGCCGTGGTGAACGAGCGAGGATGTGCGCCGAGGACTTCCCACAGCCGCTCATGGCGTCCCTCGCCGAACAGGTGAAGGTCGACCTCACCCAACGTCGGCAGGAAGCGGTATGCGTCGGCGGCGACGTACGGCTGGGCACCTTCGTAGGTGATCTGTAGCCGATAGTCGATCAAGTTGACGAATGGCAACACCACGGCGAAAAGGCCGGATTCGATGTGCTGCATGGGAAATCGATCGTGGCCAACCAGCGCGACGACTTCGGCCGCATGCGGCCGGTACGCACGAATGATGGTGTGATTGCCGTATTCGTGGGCGCCCAGAATGCTGTGCGGGTTGTGGTGTGTGCCAGCCACCAGGCGCGACAGGTCGGCCGGATCGGGCGCCAAGTGTGTCCGAGCGAGTTGATCGGCTTGGCTCATGTCCCTTTCACCTCCGGTCCGTTTCATCGCCTTCGTAGCAGTGTCATCCGTGAGTCATGCGGCACGAGCGGCATGTTGATGATGTGCGCGACCGCCTGCCCCGGATCGATGCGGACGTAATTGGCCTGACCCCATTGGAATTCCTGGCCGGTGATCTCGTCGCGCACCCAAAAACGCTCGTAGGGCTCCATACCCAAAGCTGCCATGTCTAAAAACAGCGTCGCTTCCTCGGCGCCGTAGGCATTGAGCGTCACAACCACCAACACACAGTCGCCGGTCGACGGGTCGAACTTCGAGTAGGCGAGCAGCGCATCGTTGTCCACACTGTGGAAGTGGATCGTGCGCAATTGCTGCAACGCGGGATGCACTCGGCGAATTGCGTTGAGCTGCGTGATGAATGGCTCGAGTGATCGTCCTTCGGCGAGGGCGGCCGCGAAATCGCGGGGCCGTAACTCGTATTTCTCGGAATTCAGGTACTCCTCGCTGCCCTCCCGCACCGCGCGGTGCTCGAACAGCTCGTAGCCCGAATACACTCCCCACGCGGGTCCCATGGTCGCTGCCAGCACCGCACGGATGGCGAACATTCCAGGCCCGTTGTGCTGCAAGATGGCGTGCAGGATGTCGGGGGTGTTGACGAACAGATTGGGCCGACGGAAGTCGGCGAGCTTGGCGATGTCGTTGCCAAACTCGGTCAGCTCCCACTTCGCCGTGCGCCAGGTGAAGTAGGTGTAGGACTGGGTGAAACCCAGCTTCGCCAGACCGTACTGCCGAGCAGGTGGCGTGAACGCCTCGGACAAGAACAGCACGTCGGGATCGGCGGCCTTGACCGTCGCTATCAGCCAGGCCCAGAAATCCGGTGGCTTGGTGTGCGGGTTATCGACGCGAAAGAATTTGACGCCGTGGTCGATCCAGTGCCGGACCACGCGCAACACCTCGTCATAAAGGCCGGCTGGGTCGTTGTCGAAATTGATCGGATAGATGTCCTGATATTTCTTCGGCGGGTTTTCCGCGTAAGCGATGGTGCCGTCGGGCAGTTCGGTGAACCAATCGCGGTGGTCACGCGCCCAGGGATGGTCCGGAGCGCATTGCAGCGCCAGGTCCAGCGTTACCTCCATGCCCAGCTCGCGGGTCGCGGCGACGAAGGCGTCGAAGTCCTCGATGGTGCCCAGATCCGGATGGACGGCATCATGGCCGCCCTCGTCGCTGCCAATTGCCCACGGGGAGCCCACATCCCCGGGGGCGGCGGTCGGGGAATTGTTGCGGCCCTTGCGATGTACCTTGCCGATCGGATGGATCGGCGGCAGGTAGACGACGTCGAATCCCATCGCCGCGATGCGCGGAAGCTGGGCGGCGGCCGTCGCGAAGGTGCCGTGTACTGGGTTGCCCTCGGCGTCCCACCCGCCGGTCGAGCGGGGAAACATCTCATACCAGGAGCCGAACCGGGCCAGCGGCCGGTCCACCCAGACGGCGTGCTGTTCGCCGCGGGTGACCAGATCGCGCAGGGGGTAGTCCGCCAGAATTTCTTCGATCTCCGGCCCGAGCGCCAGCACGGTCCGGGTGATCGGGTCGCCGGGCTTGCGCAGCGCAGTGGCGGCGGCCAGCAGCGGCTCGCGCAGGGGGCGCGGCACGCCCGTCGCCGCACGCTCGAACAACCCGGCGCCGATCAACAGGTCGTTGCACAGTTCGGTCTCGCCCTGACCGGCGTCCAGTTTGGCGATCAGCCCGTGCCGCCACGAATGGATCGGGTCGCCCCACCCGTCGACCCGAAAGGTCCACAGCCCGACCTGGTCGGGGGTGAACTGACCGTGGAATACGTAGGGCTCGAGGCCCATCGTCATCGGCAGCGACAGGGGCTTGATCCGCTGCTGATTGACTTTGCCATCGCCTTCGGTCATCGGCTTCGCCGGCGCCTGAACCGCCTTGGCCCGGCGGGTCTCGGTTACCTGCGGATAGCTCGGCCCGAGGTAGCGCACGACCAGGGTGGCCGCGACGGCCTCATGGCCTTCTCGCCACACCGTAGCGCTGACCGGCACGACCTCGCCGACCACTGCTTTCGCGGGATACGCGCCGCAGGAAACGACCGGTTGGACGTCATCGATCTCGACACGACCCGGCACCACCACTCCGTTCCGATTGTGTGCGGCCAACCCCGCGATGTGCACCGTGCGGAATGCCGCTCGTCGGGAAACTTCCTGTCGTGGGGAAACATTCTGTGCGGGGAGGCATCGTTGCGACCCCGATAACTACCCGATACCCACCCTAGTCTTCGGTCACACACCGCCGACGGAAAGCGATCCTTCCCACCGTGCGCGGGCTGAGAACCTCAGTAAGGTATTAACGCGTGAAAGCCCTCCGCCGGTTTACCGTCCGTGCTCACCTTCCGCAGCGATTGACCGCGCTGGACCAGCTGTCGACCAACCTGCGATGGTCCTGGGACAAGCCCACCCAGGAGCTTTTCGCCACCATCGACCCGGGCCTGTGGGAGCGCTGCAGCAGTGATCCGGTGGCGTTGCTGGGCGCGGTCAGCCCGGCGCGGCTCGACGAGTTGGCGCTGGACGAAGCGTTCCTGGGCCAACTCGACGCGCTGACCGCCGATTTGAACGATTACCTGAGTCGCCCGCTGTGGTACCAGCAGCAGGGCGTCGAAATGCCGGCCGTGATCGCGTACTTCTCCATGGAGTTCGGCATCGCCGAGGTACTGCCCAACTACTCCGGTGGGTTGGGCATTCTCGCCGGCGACCACTTGAAGTCCGCGTCCGATCTGGGTGTGCCGCTGATAGCGGTGGGCCTCTACTACCGCTCGGGGTATTTCCGTCAGTCGTTGACGGCCGACGGCTGGCAGAACGAGACCTACCCCTCGTTGGACCCGCAAGGCCTCCCACTGCGGCTGCTGACCGATGCGACCGGCGAGCCTGCCCTGGTCGAGTTGATGCTGCCGGACTCAGCGCAGCTGCACGCCCGGATCTGGGTTGCGCAGGTGGGCAGGGTTCCATTGCTGTTGCTGGATTCCGATGTCCCCGAGAACGAGCACGATCTGCGTGGCGTCACCGATCGCCTTTACGGGGGTGACCAAGAACATCGGATGAGGCAGGAGATCCTGGCGGGCGTCGGCGGCGTGCGGGCGATTCGTGCCTTCACCGATATACACCGCCTGCCCGCGCCCGAGGTGTTCCACATGAACGAGGGCCACGCGGGTTTCCTCGGAGCGGAACGCATCCGCGAGCTGATGACCGGCTCCGGACTGGACTTCGACACCGCGCTGACGGTGGTGCGCTCCAGCACGGTGTTCACCACGCACACCCCGGTGCCCGCCGGCATCGACCGATTCCCCATCGAAATGGTGCAGCTGTACTTCGACGACCATACGGGCGACGAAGCCGAACCCGGGACATCGGATGCCTCACCCGTGCTGCTGCCGGGGGTGCCGACGGCTCGCATCCTGGCGCTCGGCGCCGAGGACGACCCCACCAAGTTCAACATGGCCCACATGGGTCTACGGCTGGCCCAGCGCGCCAATGGCGTCTCGTCGCTGCACGGACGGGTGAGCCGATCCATGTTCAACGAACTGTGGCCCGGCTTCGACCCGAGTGAGGTACCGATCGGCTCGATCACCAACGGTGTTCATGCGCGCACCTGGGCGGCGCCGCAGTGGCTGCAGCTGGGCCGTGAGCTGGCCGGGTCGGATTCGTTTGCCGATCCGGGAGTTTGGCTGCGTCTCAAGCAGGTCGATGCGGGTCATCTGTGGTGGATCCGCTCGCAGCTGAGGTCCCTGCTGGTCGACGACGTCCGGCAGCGGCTGCGTCGCTCATGGCTGGAACGCGGTGCCTCCGAAGCCGAATTGGGTTGGATAGCAACAGCATTCGATCCAGAGGTGTTGACCATCGGGTTCGCACGGCGGGTGCCGACGTACAAGCGGCTGACGCTGATGCTGCGTGATCCGCAACGGCTGGAACGGCTGCTGCTCGACCAGGAGCGGCCCATTCAGCTGATCGTCGCGGGCAAGTCGCACCCGGCCGACGACGGCGGCAAGGCGCTGATCCAACAGGTGGTGCGCTTTGCCGACCGGCCCGAGGTGCGCCACCGCATCGCATTTCTGCCCGACTACGACATGTCCATGGCGCGCCTGCTGTATTGGGGCTGCGACGTCTGGCTGAACAATCCACTGCGGCCGTTGGAGGCTTGCGGCACTTCGGGAATGAAGAGCGCTCTCAACGGCGGGCTGAACCTGTCCATCCGCGATGGGTGGTGGGACGAGTGGTACGACGGCGAAAACGGTTGGGCGATACCGTCTGCCGACGGTATCGCCGACGAGAACCGGCGCGACGACCTGGAGTCCAGTGGGCTCTACACACTGCTGGAAGAAGCCGTCGCACCGAAGTTCTACGAGCGTGATGAACACGGCGTGCCGCCGCGCTGGATCGAGATGGTGCGCCACACCGTGCAGACACTGGGACCAAAGGTGTTGGCGTCGCGGATGGTGCGCGACTACGTCGAGCAGTACTACACACCGGCCGCCCAGTCGCTGCGCAAGACGATCGCACCCGTCGAGGCCACCGAAGACGCGGCCAGCGGCGGCGAGTTCGGCGCGGCCCGTGCGCTGGCCGCCTACCGCCGGCGCGCCCAGGAGGCCTGGCCCAAGATCGTCATCACCGACGTCGACAGCACCGGCCTGCCGGACAGTCCGGTGCTTGGCTCGAAGCTGACCCTGACCGCCACCGTGCAACTGGCCGGCCTGGCGACCGACGAGGTCACGGTCCAGGCGCTGCTGGGCCGGGTCGACGCCAGCGATGCGCTGCTGGACCCGATCACCGTCGAGATGTCCTACACGGGCACCGCCGAGGGCGGCAACCAGGTCTTTTCGACGACGACCCCGCTGCCGCTGGCGGGATCGGTCGGCTACACCGTGCGCGTGCTGCCGCACAATCCGATGCTGGCCGCCAGCAACGAGCTCGGTCTGGTGACGCTGGCGCGCTAGCCGGCGCCCACAAAGAGTGAATCCAGCTCGCGCTCAACAAGATTCGACCGACGCAGGTTTACCCCCAGCTCGGGGCGAACCGGTCTGTCGTATGTCCAATCCTCATTATTAAAAAAGCCCCACTCCACCGTGCTTTTTGGGCAACAATTGCACATCGGCGCAATAGCCTCACTGAGCGGAGATGCGTCATGGCGAACAAAACCGCTGCTCATTCCGCCACTCGCGGGAATCAGACCGGCGCTCACGCGATGCCCGGGGATACCGGAGCGGTCGCTAAATTCGACTCGGTCATGCACCTGCTCGGTGGACGACGCCTCGGCGCGAGACGGCCGGCGGTTCCGCTCACTCGACGTCGACAACCCTCACCGACGGCGGTGTTGCTGGTCGCGGCGTTCGGTGCCTTCCTCGCGTTCCTTGACTCAACGGTCGTCAACATCGCCTTCCCAGCCATCCAGCGGTACTTCCACAGCACCGATATCAGCAGCCTGTCGTGGATACTCAACGCCTACAACATCGCCTTCGCCGCGTTCCTGGTGGCGGGTGGCAGGCTTGCCGACTTGCTCGGTCGCAAGCGGATGTTCATCTACGGCGTGGTGTTGTTCACCGTCGCGTCCGTCTTGTGCGCCGCCGCCGACACCGTCGGCCAGCTCGTCGCATTCCGGGTACTGCAAGGCATGGGCGCCGCGGTCCTGGTGCCGGCGTCGCTGGCGCTAGTCGTCGAGAGTTTCGACGAGGCGCGCCGCGCGCACGGTGTCGGCTTATGGGGCGCGGCAGCCGCCATCGCGTCCGGTCTGGGGCCGCCGATCGGCGGCGCTCTGGTGGAGGCGTCGAGTTGGCGCTGGGTCTTTTTGGTCAACCTGCCGCTGGGCGTTGTAGCTGTGGCGGTGGCCCGGCGGCGACTGGTCGAGAGCCGCGCTTCGGGTCGCCGTCGCGTGCCCGACTTACGGGGGGCGGTGTTGCTCGCCGTCGGGCTCGGTTGCTTGACCCTCGGTTTGGTCAAGGGTCCGGACTGGGGCTGGGTCAGCCTGGCAACCGTCGGGTCATTCCTAGCCGCGGTGGTCGCGATGCTTGGGTTCGTGATGAGTTCGCGGAGTCATCCGACGCCGCTGATCGAGCCTGCTTTTCTGCGCATCCGGTCTTTCACGGCCGGCAACGCCCTGACGCTGATCGCCAGCGCCGGTTTCTACGCGTACCTGCTGACCCACGTGTTGTTCCTCAACTACGTGTGGGGTTACAACTTGTTGCGCGCGGGCCTGGCGGTGGCGCCGGCCGCGTTCGTCGCCGCTATCGTCGCCGCGGTACTCGGTCGCGTCGCCGACCGGCACGGTTACCGCCTCATCATCGTCGCGGGCGCGTTGATGTGGACGGGCAGCCTCCTGTGGTACATCGGACGCGTCGGGTCCAAACCCGATTTCCTCGGGCAGTGGCTGCCCGGTCAAATACTGCAGGGCATCGGGGTCGGGGCCACGCTGCCGATGCTCGGCAGCGCCGCCCTGGCTGGGCTGGCAGCGGGCGGCAGCTATGCCACCGCTTCGGCGGTGGTCAGCAGCACGCGCCAACTCGGCGCCGTGGTCGGCATCGCGTTGTTGGTCATTGTCGTCGGAACGCCGGCTCACGGTGCCACCGAAGCGACGTTGCGACGCGGTTGGGTGCTGGCCGCGGTCTGCTTTGCGATCGTCGCTATCGGCGGGGTGCTACTTGGCCGTACTCGCCACCTCGCCGCGGTGGCCGACGCATCACAGCTTCCGCCGCAAGTCGATTCGCCGAAGTCGCCCTGGGCGCCCGGGCTGGTGTCCCTACCCGAGGTGCGGTCGGCCTCCGATGGTGAGATCGATCCGCTCGGCGGTCTCCCGCTGTTTGCGGGGCTGGATCCGGTCAGCCTGGCAGAGCTGCGAGACCACGCGGATCAGATCGACTTGGAGGCGGGGTCGTACCTGTTTCATGCTGGCGACGCGTCCGATTCTTTGTACGTTGTACGGAATGGTCGCCTACAAGTGCTCCAGAATGACGTCGTACTAACGGAATTGGGCCGCGGGGAGGTCGTCGGAGAGCTCGGATTGCTGATCGATGCGCCCCGTTCCGCATCCATTCGGGCAGTGCGTGACTCGACGCTCGTGCGGCTGACAAAGACCCAATTCGACAAGATTGCAAACTCAGGAGTCCTCGAGGCTTTGGTCCGGGTCTTGGCGACCCGGCTACACCAGGCCCCGCCCCCGGCATTTCCCCGTGCCCCGGCGCCTGAGGCGGTGGTGGGGGTCATCGGCCTCGATGAACACGCACCTGTAGCGATGGTGGCCACCGAACTGGTCACCGCGCTATCGGGGCGGTTGCAGGTGGCCGATCCCGGCCGGGTCGATCGCGATGGGTTGGAGCGCGCCGAACGGATCGCGGACAAGGTGGTGTTGCGCGCGGCGGCCGATGAGGCGGAATGGCGCGACTTCTGCCTGCGGTCGGCCGACCGGATAGTTCTGGTCACCGCTGATCCGGCACCGCCGTCGGCGCCGCTGCCGGCACGAGCGGCGGGCGCCGACCTAGTCCTCGCAGGAGCGCCCGCCAGCCGCGAACATCGGCGCCTGTGGGAGGAGTTGATAGCGCCTCGCTCGGTGCATGCCGTCGGCTCCGACGCCGCTGCCGATCTGCGCCCGCTCGCCGCCCGCATCGCGGGCCGCTCGTTGGGGTTGGTCCTCAGCGGTGGCGCGGCCCGGGCGTTTGCGCACCTTGGAGTGCTGGACGAGCTGGAGGCCGCAGGGGTCGTGGTCGATCGTTACGCCGGGACCAGTATGGGGGCAATCATCGCGGCGCTCGCGGCCACCGGTAAGGATGCAGCGGCCGTGGACGCCAATATCTACGAGTACTTCATTCGCAGCAACCCGACCAGCGACTACACGTTACCGAGCAAGGGACTGATTCGGGGGCGGCGTACCTTGGGCGCTCTCGACAGTGTCTTCGGGGGACAGCTAGTCGAGGAATTGCCGAAGGAATTCCGCTGTGTCAGCGTCGATCTGCTGGCGCGCCGGGCCGTCGTGCATCGACGAGGTCCGCTCGCCGATGTCGTCGGTTGTTCCCTGCGGGTGCCAGGTTTGTACGCACCGGTCGTCTACGACGGAGTGCTACACGTCGATGGCGGTGTGCTGGACAACCTCCCGGTAACGACGCTGGCGCGCCACGAGGGCCCACTGCTCGCGGTGAGCATAGGCACCGGTCAGCAGGCAACCCCCGCGGTCGCCACGAATCTGGCGCACTCACCGCGGGTGCCGAATGTCGTCGACACCCTCATGCGCACTATGACCATCGGCAGCGCGATGTCGACGTCCACGATGCTCGAGCAAGCCGATCTGGCGATCCACCCCGACACCAGCAGCATCGGCTTCCTCGAATGGCACCAGATTGACCGCGCCCGCGAGGCCGGCCGAATCGCGACCCGTGAAGCCCTGCCCCGCATCATGGAGGTCGCGCAGGGTGGATCTGCGCATGGCTGATGTCGCGGTAATGACCGACAGCACCTGCGCGTTGCCGCGTGCGCTCGTCGAAAGCCAAGGAATCACGGTGGTTTCGCTGTACTACGAGGTCGGCGGTGGCCCGCTGCGCGAGTCGGACTTCGACGGTGATTTCGGACGGTTCTACGCGGATTTAGACGCGTCGAAAAGCGTTGCGAAGACGTCACCGCCTACCGTCGAGGATTTCGTCACTGTCTGTGACCGGCTGTTGGAGCAGCACAGCGCAGTCGTCGCGGTCCTGATCTCATCGGGCCTGTCCGAGACCTGCTCGATGATCCGGCAGGCAGCTGCACGGCTGGAGTCCGAGGGCCGCGGTGGCGAGCGGGTGGTGGTGATCGACTCTGCCGGTGCGGCCGGCCAGTTGGGGCTTCAGGTGCTCGCTGCCGCGCGGGCGGCCGCCGCTGGGGAAGACGCGGCGGGGGTGGTTGCGGCGACGCGCCGGGCACGTCAGGAAGTCAGACAGTGGGTCGTTCTCGACACGCTTGAATATCTGCGTCGCGGCGGCCGGATCGGCGGCGCCGCCGCATGGCTCGGATCGGCGCTCGACCTCAAGCCCATCTTGGTGGTCGAATCACAGTTCCGGGCCGTCGAACGCGTGCGCACGCGCAGGCGAGCTGTCGAGCGATTGGTCGAGTTGATGCAACAGCGGCGCGCGGTCGGCGCCGATCGGTGGTTCGTCCAGCACGCCGATGCGCGCGAGGACGCGAAGCGGTTGGCCGAGCGCCTCGCTGAGACGTTCGGCACCGAGCCAGAGTTCATCTCGGAGCTCAGCCCGGTGCTCGCGACACACACCGGTCCGGGGACGTTGGTTGCCGGAGGCCTTGCCGGAGCGGCATTGGAGGGTGCGTATGCCTGACGTCGCGGTGGTGACCGACAGCACCTGCGCGTTGCCGCGGGCGCTCGTCGACAGCATGGGCATCACGGTGGTGTCGCTGTACTACGACATCACCGGTGCCGCCTCGCCCACCGGCGGTCATGAGCTACCCGGGCGCGGGGAGCGTGAGTGGGACTTCGACGGTGATTGGGCACGTTTTTTTGCCGAACTGGACGGGTCGAAGTCCGTTGCGACGACCGGGCCTCCCAAGCTCGAAGATTTCGTTGCGGCCTATGAACGCCTGCTGCAGCAGCACAGCGCCGTGGTCGCGGTCATGCTTGGCTCAAACCTATCGCCGACGTGTGAGTTCGCACGGGAGGCGGCGGCGGGGGTGGACCCCGAGCGGATAGTGGTCATCGATTCGGCCGGCGTGGCCGGCCACCTGGGTTGTCAGGCGCTGGCTGCGGCGCGTGCCGCCGCGGCGGGAGCCGACCTGCAGGGCGTGACCGAGCAGGTCCGCCGGGCTCGCCAGGAGATCAGGCAATGGGTCCTCGTCGACACCCTTGAATACCTGAGGCGCGGCGGCCGGGTAGGTACCGCGGCCGCATGGATCGGATCGGCGCTGGACCTAAAGCCGATATTGATGGTCGAATCGGAGATGAAGGCCGTCGAACGAGTGCGCACGTTCAAGCGCGGCGTCGAACGCCTGGTTGAGCTGATGCGGCAGCGCCGGGCGGTCGGCGCCGATCGATGGTTCGTCCAGCACGCCCATGCGCACGAGGAGGCGCAGCGATTGGCCGAGCGTCTCGTCGGGCTGTTGGGCACCGAGCCGGAGTTCGTTTCTGCGGTCGGACCGGTTCTGGCAACTCATACCGGCCCCGGGATGTTGACCGTGGGTGGTCTTCCCAGTGCGGCGTTGGGTTAGCGAACCTCTCGGCCGCTGATCCCGGCTGAGTGCCAAGTTATTTGACGAAAGTCAGCAGACTGGCCCCGGCATTGGATCTGCGGCAGTACGCTTGCTGCGGTTAAAGGTCGTGGCCGGACATGTTCACGGTGTTCGGGAACCGACTGGAGTGCGCGCATGGCCGACGTCGCGGTGGTTACCGACAGCACTGGCTACCTGCCGCCCGCGCTCGTCGACAAGCTCGGTATCACGGTAGTGCCGCAGTACTACGACACCGGCGACGGACTGCGGCGCGAGTCGGAGTTCGACGGCGATTTCGGACGCTTCTATGCGGAACTGGACGCGTCGAAGAACATCGCGAAAACATCGGCGCCTGCGGTCGAGGATTTTCTCGCGATCTTCGACCGGCTGCTGCAGCAGCACGCCGCCGTGGTTTCGGTGCTGATCTCCTCTGGCGTTTCCGAGACGTGTTCGATGGCTCGACAGGCAGCCGCAAAACTGGAGGGCCAGGGCGGCGAACATGTGGTCGTGATCGACTCGGCCGGCTTCGGCGGACACCTTGGCCTCCAGGCGCTGGTGGCAGCGCGAGCCGCCGCCGGGGGAGCCGACTCGGAAGGTGTTGTCGAGCGCATACGCCAAGCCCGCAAGGAAGTCAAAGGCTGGGGCCTGGTGGACCGGCTCGACTACCTCCGCCGCAGCAACCGGGTGGGCACCGTAGCCGCGTGGGTCGGATCCGCGCTCGACCTCAAACCGATCCTGACGATCGAATCGGAGCTCAAGGCCCTCGAGCGCGTGCGCACCTACCGGCGAGGTGTAGAGCGGCTGATCGAATTGATGGTTCAGCGGCGCGCTGCGGGGGCCGACCGGTGGTTCGTCCAGCACGCATTTGCGCGCGAGGAGGCAAACCGGCTGGCCGAGCGTCTCGGCGAACTGTTGGGCACCGAACCGGAGTTCATCTCCGAGATCGGACCCGTTGTTGCAACGCACGTCGGTCCGGGGACGTTGTTGGTGGGCGGACTACCGGGCGCGGCGCTGAGGTAACCGATGAGTGCGCCCGCAAACGTGCAGTGCGGCAGGTGTGGGGCTGGGAACCGGCCTCAGGCCAAGTTCTGCGGCGAATGTGGCGGCCCGCTTGCGGTCGACATCGCATGCCCGGGATGCGGTGCCCGTAATCCGGGTTCCCAGCGCTTCTGTGACGAGTGCGGCACCGCGCTGAGCGGGCGGTCCGCGCCGGCGCAGCCCGCCGGCCCGCCGGTCCCTAAAACGCTTGCCGACGGCCGTTACAAGCTCGGCCACCTGCTCGGCGAAGGTGCCGGCAAGCGGGTGTACCTCGCCATTGACACCCGACTACAACGCGAGGTCGCCGCCGCCGTATTCAAGGCCGGCGGCTCGGATGAGACCGCCATGCGCCGCGCGCGCCGGGAAGCGGAGGCGATGGCGAAGCTTGGCGAACACCCCAACATCGTCAACGTCTACGACTTCGGCGAGGAGCAGGGACAGCTATACCTCATCAGCCAATACATGTCCGGCGGTGACCTCTACGGCCTGCTCTCAGACGCAACGGATCATCGGCTCGCCGTCGAAGAGGTGGTCCGGATCGGTGGGGACATCGCCAGTGGGCTCGCGCATGCACACGCCCAGGGTGTGGTGCATCGTGATGTCAAGCCGCAGAATGTGTGGCTGGCACCTGACGGCACCGCCAAGATCGGAGATTTCGGGCTCGCGGTCGCAGAGGGCGCAACCCGAGTGACGGCCGTGGGGACGGTGATCGGAACCGTTGCCTACATGCCGCCGGAGCAGGCGCTCGGACGGGGTTCCGACGCGCGTTCGGACATCTACTCCCTTGGTGCCCTCCTGTACGAATTGCTTTGTGGAGAAATACCGTTCGCGGGTGAGTCAGCGGCAGCGATTGTCTCCCAGCATGTTTCGACTGCTCCGGTCGCTCCGAGCGGGCATCGCTCCGGTGTGCCGGCGCCGCTCGACCAGTTGCTGCTCAGAATGCTGGCGAAGTCGCCGGAGGCGCGTCCCCAGCAAGCAGCCGAGGTTCGCGATGCCTTGGCGGCCATCACCGCTGCGGTTAGCGGTGGCGGTAGCGCGAATCAGGATATGGCGGCGCTCGACCGGATCACCGACAGCACCTTCCTCGGCCGCGAGCGAGAGACACACGAGCTTCGCGCCGCGATCGATGACGCTGTGGGGCGCCGCGGCCGCACGGTGCTGATAAGTGGCGAGTCGGGAATCGGCAAGACCCGGCTCGCGTCGGAGGCGGCGGCATATGCCGCCCTCCGGGGCGCGCAGGTCCTATGGGGGCGTTGCTATGCGGGCGCGGGTGCTCCTGCGTACTGGCCGTGGGTCCAAGTGATCCGAGACTATGCACGCGGTCACGATGCCGAGACGGTCGCTTGTGACTTGGGCTCTGGAGCGTTCGAGATCGCACAAATCGTGTCCGAGGTACGCGAACGGATGCCGGAGATCCCCGAATCGCCACCGCTGGACGCTGAACAGGCGCGCTTTCGGCTGTTCGACTCCGTGGCGCGGTTCCTGATCGGCGCCTCCGATCGCCAACCGCTTGCCATCTTCCTCGAAGACCTGCAACAAGCCGATCAACCATCGCTCATGCTGTTGGCGTTCGTCGTACGCGAACTGGCCCACTCACGCGTGCTCGTGCTCGGCACTTACCGCGACGACGAGCTTCCCGATGGCCATTACTTGAACGAAGTGATCGCCGGGCTCAGCAAGGAGCGGGGCTACGCCCGCATCAAGTTGCGAGGGCTCTCCGATCAACACGTCAAGGCGATGCTCGAAGCGGTGCTGCAGCAGCCGCTCGAGCGACGCCAAGAACTCGCACTTGCCGACGCCGTTTGCCGAGAGTCGGAGGGCAATCCGTACTTCACCGAAGAGATCGTCCGCCACCTGATCGACTCGGAAGTCCTCGACTGGCGCGATGGCCGGTGGGTTACCAACATCCGAGACGGTGAGGAGCTGGGCATCCCACGGGGTATCCACGAAGTGGTCTCTCGTCGGTTGGAGAAGCTGCCCACTGAGACACTCGAGCTGCTGTCGACCGCGGCGGTGATCGGCCGTGAGTTCGATCTCCCGATTCTGACGCACATCAGCGGGCTCGAAGCAGACGCAGTGTTGGCGCGGATGCAGCCGGCCCTCGATGGGGCGATCGTGCGGCAGTCTGCCGGCGAGCCGGGCCGGTACGGTTTCGCGCACGGTGCGACTCGCGACGCGCTGTACGACGACCTGCCCACGCTGCGCCGCTCCCAGCTGCATATCGCCGCCGGCGAGGCAATCGAGGTGATCTACGAGGACCGGATCGAATCCCACCTGTCTGCGATTGCTTTCCACTTCGCGAAGGCGGCTCCCTACGGCGATGCCGCAAAAGCAGCCGACTACGCGTGGTGGGCGGGCGAACGGGCGGCGGCGACGTATGCCTACGAAGACGCGGTGAGCCTCTACGCGACGGCGCTCCGGCTGTTCGACACGACGTCTGAGGTGGTGCCGCAACGCCGATGCGATCTGCTGCTGGCGCTCGGGGACGCCCGATGGCGGGCCGGCGAAGCCGAAGGTGCCCGTAAGACATTCAGCGAGGCGGCGACGATCGCGCGTGAGTTGGCGCTGAACGACCACTACGCGCGTGCGGCTCTCGGATACGGGGGTGGCCCGGGCGGCTTCTCGATCACGGACCGTGCCGACGAACAGCTGGTGGCGATGTTGGATGAGGCCCTCGAGGTGTTGCCGGCGCGCGACAGCGCGCTTCGAGTGACAGTCCTTTCCCGGCTTGCCCTCGAGCTTCGCTGCAAGGGTGCGCTGCCAGAAGCCGACCGGGCCAGCGCGCTGGCCATCGAAATGGCCGAACGCGTCGGTGACACCAAGATCTTGCTGCTGGCCATGCACAGCCGGCAGTGGTCGACATTGGGTCCCGACCGGATCGAAGAGGCGATTGCATCGGGCGAGGAGATGGCGCGGCTCGCTCGGATTGTCGGTGACCGTGACATGGAGTTCGAGGGCCACCAGTTGCGGCTGATCGCGCTTGCCCAGCTGGGTGATTTTCGGGCGGTCGATCAGGAGATCGCGACCTGTGACCGACTGGCCAACGAATTGCGCCAGCCCCGCTATCTGTGGCAGACGGCGGTGTTCCGCACGATGCGAGCGCTGATGCAGGGCCGCTATAAGGAGTCGGAGCGGCTCGCGCGGACTGCGCTGTCGATCGGCCAGCGCGCCGAGCGTGAGGTGGCAACGGTCGTCTTTGGCGCGCATTCTTTCCTGACCCGGCTCGCGGACGGCACTCTCGAACAGCTGCGCGACGTCGGCCGCGAAGCCGCCGCGCGTTACGGGCAGGCGTGGCCCGCGTCGTACGTGTGGTTGCTGACCGAGATCGGCCAGCTCGATGAGGCTCGCGCCAGGTTCACGGAGCTTACGGCCGACGGCTTCGAGGCGCTCAGGCGCGGCAGTGATTGGTTGACCTCGGTCTGCGTGCTGTCGATGGCGTCGATCCCCATCTGTGCCCGCGAAGCCGCAAACTCGCTTTACGAGCTGCTGGTGCCCTATGAAGATCGCTGCACTCTGTTTTTGGCCGGAGCCGGGTGCCTCGGCTCCAATCACACCTTCCTCGCCTTCGCAGCCTCGGCAGCGGACCGCCATGAGGACGCGGTGCGTCACTTCGAGCTGGCCCTGGCGCGAAATGCGGAGATCGGCTGTGACTACGTGACGCCTCGGGTCTGTTACGAGTACGCACGCATGCTGCTCAGCACGTCTGAGCCGGCGGATCGGGACAAGGCGATGGGCCTGATTGACCACGGAAATGCCGTCGCACAGCGGAACGGCATGCGCGTCGAGGTCGAGCGACTGCTGCGGCTACGCCGAGAGCAGGACGAGGTGAAGCGGGAACAGAAGCCGATGCAGGGGTGGTCGGTGATAGACGACGTTGCAGAGTCCGTCGAGGCGGACCGGCCCGACCTCAGCAAGGCGGCCGCTCCCGACGGAACAGTCACGATTATGTTCTCCGACATCGAAGGCTCGACGGTACTTGCCGAGCAACTCGGCGACGAACGCTGGTTAAAGCTTCTGCACCGCCACAACGCGGTCATCCGTCGCCAACTGGCAGCCCACAGTGGCTTCGAGGTCAAATCACAGGGCGACGGGTTCATGGTCGCCTTCGCCAGCGCCCGCAGCGCGCTGCGCTGCGCGATCGCTATCCAGCGTGATTTAGCGGCATACCGCGATCAGTCCGGTACCCAGGTTCTGCGCGTGCGAATCGGACTCCACACTGGAGAGGTGATTCGCGAACAGGAGGACTTTTTCGGGCACACCGTAATCCTCGCGGCTCGGATCGGGGCGAAAGCAGATGGGAACGGAATCCTCGTCTCGGCGGTGCTGCGTGGGCTGGTTGCGGGCAGTCACGAGTTCCAGTTCGGCGAAACGCGCGAGGAACAGCTCAAAGGCCTACGCGATCCCCAACGCGTGTACGAGGTCTGCTGGCAATAGGGCTCACGCCGACAGGCCCTCTTCCGACGGCGCTGCGGCGCGCAGACGCTGCAACGCCTGGCGCACCTGGTCGCCATTCGTGGTCTGCCAAAACGGCGGCAACGAGGCACGCAGGTAGCCGCCGTAACCGGCGGTGACCATGCGCGAGTCGAGCACCGCAACCACGCCGCGATCGGTGACGCGGCGCAACAGCCGCCCCGCTCCCTGCGCCAACAGCAGTGCCGCGTGGTTGGCCGCGACCGCCATGAACCCATTGCCGCCGCGCGCGGCGACGGCCCGCTGCCGCGCCCCCAGCAGGGGGTCATCGGGCCGGGGAAACGGAATGCGGTCGATCAGCACCAATGACAGCGATGGCCCGGGCACATCGACGCCCTGCCACAGCGACAGAGTGCCGAACAGGGACGTCTGGGGGTCGGCGCTGAACTGCTCGACGAGTGCCGACGTGCTGTCGTCGCCCTGACACAGCACCGGCGTCGACAACCGTTCACGCATGGCATCGGCCGCCGCCCGGGCCGCCCGCATCGACGAGAACAAGCCCAACGTGCGCCCGTCGGCGGCGGCGATGAGCCCGGCGATCTCGTTCAGCTGCTCGGCGGAGCCAATGCCGTCGCGCCCCGGGGGCGGCAGATGCGCTGCTACGTACAAAATTCCGGCTTTGGCGTGCTGGAACGGCGAACCCACATCGACGCCGCGCCAGTGCGCGTCGTCGCCGTCCCCGGCCGTCAATCCCCAGGCCGTGGCCATGGCGTCGAACGAGCCGCCGATGGTCAGCGTCGCCGACGTCAGCACCACCGTCGACCGCGAGAACACCCGGGATCGCAGCAGCCCGGCGACCGACAGCGGCGCCACCCGCAACACCGGGCGCGATGAGCCCCTGTTCTCCTCGTGCTCCAGCCACACCACGTCGGTGCGGTCGGGGATGGCCGGGCCGAACGATTCCAGCACGCGCGACGTGGTCTCCGATATTTCACTCAGTGCCGCAACGGCTTCGGCGCGCGCCGACGCCGCCCTGGGGTCGTTGGCGGTGTCGATCGCCGAGCGCGCCGCCGTCGCGACGTCGCGCAGCGCCGTCAGGTAGGTCGCCAGCTCCTCGTCGAGGCGATCGATGCGGCCCGGCGTGCCGTCGTGGATGACCGAGGCGAAGTTCGCCGTCGTCGCCTCCAGACGCTGGATCAACTCCGGCTCCACCAGTCGGGCGATTCGCCGGGCGGCCACGCCGAGGGAGGCCGACGTCAGCTCCGCGGTAGCCACCGATGTCACCCGATCCACCAGCTCGTGTGCTTCGTCGACGACCAGCAGCGCATGTTCGGGCAGCACCGCCGATTCGGCCACGGCGTCGATGGCCAGCAGCGCGTGGTTGGTGACGACGACATCGGCACGGCCGGCCCGGCTACGCGCCCGTTCGGAAAAGCACTCGGCGCCGAACGGGCAGCGCGCAACGCCGAGGCATTCCCGCGCGGAAACGCTGACCTGCGACCAGGATCGGTCCGGGACGCCGGGTTTGAGATCGTCGCGATCACCGGATTCGGTGTTCGACGCCCATTCGGTGAGCCGTTGCACGTCGCGGCCCAACCCGCTGACCGCCATGGGGTTGAAGAGTTCCTCCTGCGGCCGGCCGTCACCTTCTTCATCGTCGGCCGCCCCGCCGTTGTGAATTTTGTTCAGGCACAGATAATTCCGCCGACCCTTGAGCAACGCGAACTGCGGACGCCGGGGCAGCGCATCGGCCAGCGCGTCGACGAGCCGGGGCAGATCGCGATCGACGAGCTGGCGCTGCAGAGCGATCGTGGCCGTGGACACGACGACGGGGGAGTCGTCGTCCAGGGCGTGGACGATCGCCGGCACCAGATACGCGAGCGATTTACCGGTACCGGTGCCGGCCTGCACCACCAGGTGTTCCTCGGTGGCGAAGGCCTGTGCCACTGCGGCGGCCATCTCCTGTTGGCCGCTGCGTTCACTACCACCGAGCGCGGCCACCGCGGTGGCCAGCAGCTCGGACACGGAAACGTCAGACGTGGCTGCCCTCTTCGCTGTTTGGGGCGGCGCTCGCGCCGCGTCGTTTTTCGCGCGGCGCTAGCGCCGGCCGGCGGGAATCTGGGTCGTCGTGATCGCGGGATCGCCGTGCGACAAGTTCAATCCCTCCCACGGCAGACTGCGCAGCCCGGAAGTTACCAGTTCGCGCGCTGCGGCGAGGTTCGGTTTGAAAACCAGTTCGCCACCGCGGACCAACGGGACGGTCAGCACCCGCGCCGGTTCGGAGACGGTGGGCGGATGGCCGGCCGAGTACACCACCTCCTCGGTGATGATGCCGGAATCGCGCGACAGGCGTATCGCCTCCTTTCGCCCGCCAGGGGATTCCTTGTGGCTGCTGCGCTTTTGGACCGCCAAGCCGTCCACCTCGACCAGTTTGTACACCATGTTTGCCGTTGGGGCGCCCGAGCCCGTCACCAACGACGTGCCCACGCCGTAGCTGTCGACCGGCTCGGCGGCCAAGGCCGCGATGGAGAACTCGTCGAGGTCGCCGGAGACCACGATGCGGGTCCGGGTCGCCCCCAGCTTGTCGAGCTGTTCACGCACCTGGCGGGCCAGCACGCCCAACTCGCCGGAGTCGATGCGCACCGCGCCCAGTCCGGTCCCCGCGGCGGCCACCGCATTGGCCACCCCGGTCGTCACGTCGTAGGTGTCGACCAGCAGGGTGGTGTCCACTCCGAGCGCGTCGACCTGCGCCCGGAATGCGGCCAATTCGGTCGACTCCGCGGGAGAGTCGGTGTGCGCGTACAGCATGGTGAACGCGTGCGCGGCGGTGCCCTCGGTGGGGATTGCGTAACAGCGTTGTGCCTCCAGATTGGACGACGCCGCGAAGCCGGCCAGATAGGCGGCGCGGGCGGCCGCGACGGCGGCCTGTTCGTGGGTTCGCCGTGACCCCATCTCGATCAGCGGGCGTCCCCTGGCCGCGCTCACCATGCGCGCCGCGGCGGACGCGACCGCGGTGTCGTGGTTGAAAATCGACAGTGCCAGCGTCTCGAGCACCACGCATTCGGCGAATGTCCCACTCACCGACAGCACCGGGGATCCGGGGAAATACAGCTCGCCTTCGGCATAGCCGTCGATGTCACCGCCGAACCGGAATTCGCGTAGATACCGCAACGTATCCGGGTCGAGGAACTGCTCCAGCGACTGGCATGCCTGGTCATCGAAGGTGAACTGCGGCAGCGCTTCGAGCAGCCGGCCGGTTCCGGCGACCACGCCGTACCGGCGGCCTGCGGGAAGTCGGCGGGCAAAAAGTTCGAAAGTGGTTCGTCGATCGGCGGTGCCGTCTCGCAGCGCCGCCGCCAGCATCGTCAACTCGTACTTGTCGGTCAGCAGCCCAGTAACGACCGGGTCGTTCATTCCATAACGGTATCGGCTGCCGTTGAGGCTCGGTACGTCGTCCATCCCTCGGTATCGTGTAGGCCATGGTTGTTATGTCAGCGCCCACCAAGCCGGGCACTACAGGACAACGAGAGACCGCTCCGGTAGAGACCACGGCGAGTCCGTGGGTCACGATCGTCTGGGACGACCCGGTCAATCTGATGACCTATGTGACGTATGTTTTCCAGAAGTTGTTCGGCTACAGCGAGCCGCACGCCACCAAGCTGATGTTGCAGGTGCACAACGAAGGAAAGGCCGTGGTGTCCGCCGGCAGCCGCGAATCCATGGAAGCCGATGTGTCCAAGCTGCACGCCGCCGGTTTGTGGGCGACGATGCAGCAGGACCGCTGAACGTCGAGGCGCTGGCGATTCCCTGTGCGCAAATGGAAGCGGGTCGAGACCGCTAGCGGTCCCCGTTTTCGGTCGTCTCTGGCATCGCATGAGGCCGCCCTGCTCAGGAACTTGGCAACGGCGATGATCGGCTTGCTCGACGAACGTGAATCTTCATCGCCCGCAGACGAACTCGAGGAGATAACGGGCATCAAGACCGGCAACGCCGATCCCCCGAGGGACCCCACGTTGCGTCGGCTGCTGCCCGACTTCTACCGGTACCACGACGGGGACACCGCGCCGCCCGATGACGCGGATAGCCTGAACGCGGCACTGCGCAGCCTGCACGAGCCCGACATCGTCGACGCCAAACGCCTTGCCGCACAGCGGTTGTTGAGCACGGTTCCCCACGACGGCGGCCGTTTCGAGCTGACCGAGGACGACGCGAACTCCTGGGTCGCGGCGGTCAACGACATTCGGTTGACCCTGGGAGTCATGCTCGAGGTCGGGCCGGAGGGCCCGGAACGCCTACCGGCCGACCATCCCCTGGCCGTGCACTTCGACGTGTATCAGTGGCTGACGGTGTTGCAGGAGTATCTGGTCCTGGTGCTGATGGGGCCCCGATGACTGGCGGCAGATGAACGCCATCACCGATGTCGCGGGCATCCGCGTCGGGCACCACCAACGATTAGATCCCGACGCGTCCCTGGGCGCCGGCTGGGCTTGCGGCGTTACCGTCGTGCTCACTCCGCCGGGCACTGTCGCAGCGGTGGATTGCCGCGGCGGCGCGCCCGGAACCCGGGAGACGGATCTGCTGGACCCGGCCAACACCGTGCGGTACGTGGACGCAGTGTTGCTGGCAGGGGGCAGCGCCTACGGGTTGGCCGCCGCGGACGGTGTCATGCGCTTCCTGGAAGAACGCGAACGCGGTGTGGCGATGGATGGCGGCGTGGTGCCCATCGTGCCGGCGGCGGTGATCTTCGATCTACCGGTCGGCGGCTGGGAGTGCCGTCCGACGGCCGAGTTCGGTTACGCGGCCTGTGCCGCCGCCGAAGACGCAGCGGCGATGGAAGTCGGGACCGTAGGCGCCGGGGTGGGGGCCCGGGCCGGGGCGCTCAAGGGCGGTGTCGGGACCGCGTCGCGGGCGCTGCCGTCCGGCGTGACCGTAGGAGCGCTGGCCGTGGTGAACTCCGCGGGGGAGGTCGTCGACCGTACTACCGGTTTGCCGTGGATGGCGGAGCAGACCCGGGAGTTCGGTCTGCAGCCGCCGCCGGCCGAGCAGGTCGACGCCTTCGCTCAGTTGCCCTCCCCATCGAATCCGGTGGACAAGCCTCTCAACACAGTCATCGCGGTGGTGGCCACCGACGCCGCTCTGAGTCCGGCGGCGTGTCGGCGGGTGGCGATCTCAGCCCACGACGGCCTGGCCCGCAGCATCCGCCCGGCGCATACGCCGGTCGACGGTGACACGGTGTTCGTGCTGGCCACCGGGGCGGTCGAGGTAGACGCGGCGGCCAGTTCGAAACCGGTGCCCGCCGCGTTTTCGCCCGAGACCCCGCTTGCCACCGAGGTGGGTATCGCCGCCGCCGATTGCCTCGCCCAAGCGGTGCTGGGTGGCGTCTTTGCGGCGACATCGATCGCCGGCATACCGAGCTACCGCGACGTGCTGCCCGGGGCCTTCGGTCGATGAGATCGACCGGGCCGCAGCGCCGGTAGCCTTGACGATGCCGGAAACGCTAGAAGGGCAGCCATGGGTAAGACCGCGTCGCGACGATGTAGAGCGGAGCGATGAGGAGGAGCGGCGCGGGCGGCCCCTCGCGGGGACGTCCCGGGGCGCCCGCCGCCCCGAGCAGGAAGCGGTCCACCGCGACCGTGGGAGCCGCCACGATCCTCACTTTCGTGGCGCTGCTGTACCTGATCGAACTGATCGACCAGCTGACCCGGCACTCGCTGGATGCCAACGGCATCAGGCCACTGGAAGCCGACGGCCTGTGGGGCGTCATCTTCGCTCCGGTGCTGCACGAGAACTGGCAACACCTGATGGCCAACACCGTGCCGCTGCTGGTCCTGGGATTTCTGATGACGCTGGCCGGCCTGTCCCGGTTCGTCTGGGCGACCGCCATCGTGTGGATCCTGGGCGGCTTCGGCACCTGGCTCATCGGCGACATCGGCAGCAGTTGCGGGCCCACCGACCACATCGGCGCCTCCGGCCTGATCTTCGGTTGGCTGGCCTTCTTGCTCGTGTTCGGCATCTTCGTCCGCCGGATGCGCGACATCATCATCGGGCTGATCGTGATGTTCGCCTACGGCGGCGTCCTGCTCGGAGCCATGCCGGTGCTCGGCAGATGCGGAGGCGTGTCATGGCAGGGCCATCTGTGCGGAGCGATCGCCGGCGTAGTGGCCGCCTACATGTTGTCCGCACCGGAGCGTAAGGGCCGGACGAGGAAGGCCGGCAGCCCGGTGCCGCGGCCCAAGATATGAGCGCGGCATTAACACCCATCGGGATCTTCGACTCCGGTGTCGGGGGACTAACCGTCGCGCGGGCGATCATCGACCAGCTGCCCGACGAGGACATCATCTACGTTGGCGACACCGGACACGGTCCCTACGGTCCGCTGACCATCCCCGAGGTCCGCGCGCACGCGCTGGCCATCGGTGACGACCTCGTCGGCCGCGGCGTCAAGGCTTTGGTCATCGCCTGCAACACCGCATCGGCGGCGTGCCTGCGGGACGCTCGCGAACGCTACGACGTGCCCGTCGTCGAGGTGATCCTGCCCGCGGTGCGCCGGGCGGTCGCCACCACGCGCAACGGGCGCATCGGCGTCATCGGCACCCAGGCGACCGTCAACTCGCACGCCTATCAGGACGCGTTCGCCGCCGCCCGCGACACCGAGATCACCGCGGTGGCCTGCCCGCGTTTCGTCGACTTCGTGGAGCGGGGCGTGACCAGCGGGCGCCAGGTGCTCGGATTGGCCGAGGGCTATCTGGAGCCATTGCAGCGCGCGCAGGTCGACACGCTCGTGCTTGGCTGCACGCACTATCCACTACTGTCTGGGCTCATTCAGTTGGCGATGGGTGACAACGTGAGCCTGGTTTCCAGCGCCGAGGAGACCGCCAAGGAAGTGCTTCGGGTGCTCACCGAACGGGATCTGCTTCGCCCCCACGACGCACCGCCCGCGACCCGGGTTTTCGAAGCCACCGGCGACCCCGAGGCATTCACCGCGCTGGCGGCGCGATTCCTGGGGCCCGCGGTCACCGGTGTCCAGACCGTACATCAGGTGCGCATTGATTAACGACTGCACGAGATTCTCGTCACACCAATGCGGCGATGTTTTCGTCGCGCTCGTATCGGGCATGGCACAGTAGTGTCCGTGCGAATAACCGTGCTCGGCTGCTCGGGCAGCGTAGTCGGTCCGGATTCGCCCGCGTCGGGCTATCTGCTCCGGGCACCGGATACTCCGCCGTTGGTCATCGACTTCGGAGGTGGCGTCCTCGGCGCGCTGCAACGGTACGCCGATCCCGGTTCCGTGCACGTCCTCTTGTCCCATCTGCACGCCGACCATTGCTTGGATCTGCCCGGGCTCTTCGTGTGGCGGCGCTACCACCCGACGCGTCCGCTGGGTAAGGCGTTGCTCTACGGCCCCGGCGACACCTGGTCGCGCCTGGGCGCGGCATCGTCGCCGTACGGCGGTGAGATCGACGACTGTTCGGACATTTTCGACGTCCGTCATTGGGTCGACGGTGAGCCGGTGAACATCGGTGCGCTCACGGTGACACCGCGAGTGGTTGCTCACCCGACGGAGTCCTACGGCCTGAAGATCACCGATCGCTCTGGGGCATCGTTCGTCTACAGCGGCGACACCGGTACCTGCGATCAGCTCGTCGAGCTGGCTCGCGGGGCCGATGTCTTCCTCTGCGAGGCGTCATGGACGCACTCGCCGGAGCGTCCGCCCGCGCTGCATCTGTCGGGCACCGAGGCCGGGTTGGCCGCGGCCGAGGCCGGCGTTCACGAACTGTTGCTGACGCACATCCCGCCGTGGACCTCGCGTGAGGACGTGATCAGCGAGGCCAAGGCCGAGTTCGATGGTCCCGTGCACGCGGTGGTGTGCGGGGAGACATTCGATATCCGCCGCTCTGAGCGGGTGTGAGCTAACCGCAGCGATGCTGCATTGCCCGCTAGTGTTGGCGGCGTGACGAGACGAGAAGACGGCCGCCTTGACGATGAGCTTAGGCCCGTAGTCATCACCCGCGGTTTCACTGACCACCCCGCCGGTTCGGTATTGATCGAATTCGGTCACACCAAGGTCATGTGTACCGCGAGCGTGACCGAGGGGGTGCCGCGCTGGCGCAAGGGATCGGGACTTGGGTGGCTGACCGCGGAGTACGCGATGTTGCCGTCGGCGACCCACACCCGCTCGGACCGCGAAGCGGTCAAGGGCCGCCTGTCCGGACGCACCCAGGAGATCAGTCGGCTGATCGGGCGGTCGCTGCGTGCCTGCATCGATCTGGCGGCACTGGGTGAGAACACCATCGCCGTCGACTGCGACGTCTTGCAGGCCGACGGCGGTACCCGCACCGCGGCCATCACGGGTGCGTTCGTGGCGTTGTCCGACGCGGTGACCTATCTCGCGGCGTTGGGCAAGCTGTCTGATCCCCGCCCACTGTCCTGTGCGATCGCGGCGGTCAGCGTCGGAGTGGTCGACGGGCGGATCCGCGTCGATCTGCCGTATGAGGAGGACTCCCGCGCCGAGGTCGACATGAACGTCGTCGCGACCGACACCGGCACCCTCGTGGAGGTGCAGGGGACCGGTGAGGGAGCGACGTTCCCGCGGTCGACGCTGGACAAACTGCTCGACGTGGCGCTGGTCGCGTGCGACAAGCTGTTCGCCGCGCAGCGCGAAGCACTCCAGCTTCCGTATCCTGGCGTCCTTCCCGAGGGAGCCCCGGCGCCGAAGGCGTTCGGCAGCTGACCCGGCTGCTGGTCGCCAGCCGCACCTTGGCCTAACTGCCCCGCGGTTTACCCACCGCCGACACCGCGGCCAAGACGAGCCTCTTCCGGTCGGTCACGACTCGTTCTTTGCAGCTCGAATATCGGGATGGTGCGTGTGGTTTTTGACTGGTAATTCGCGAACGCGAACGCGGGTACGGTCGCGTTGATCTTGGGGATGATCGCCTGACGTTCGGACGAGTCGAGCTCGTGCGCGACGACGTCAAACGAGTCGGTGGCGAGTTCTACGCGGGCCCGCGGGTTGGCCCGCAGGTTGTGCACCCACCCCGGGTTGACGTCGGCGCCACCGTAACCCGCGACTATCAGCAACTTGCCGTCGATACGGAAGACCACCAGCGGCGCGACGCGCGGCTCGCCCGACTTCGCGCCCTTCGTAGTGAGTAGCAACAGCTCGTTGCCTTCGAATCGCCCACCGACCTTGCCGGCGTTGGCGCGAAACTCGTCGGTGATGTTGTTATTGAGCGCCTTGAGCGTCTCGTTATCGGGTTTTTGGCTCACTGTGGACGAAGCTACTTCGTCGCCCTGTCTATTCCTTGCGGCGTGTCGCGCTGTACGTCGTACCGGCGCTGCTTAATGCGATTCGCGCCGCCGACTCATATCTCGCAGTGCGTAACGTGGCCGGGGTGCATCGGCAACGGCCCAGACGCGTGTTTAGGAATAGATGATGACCCGCCTGCTGGTCGCCAGCCGTAACCCGAAGAAGCTGGCCGAGCTGCGCCGGGTGCTCGATGCCGCCGGTCTGACCGGATTGAGCTTGGTGTCGCTCGATGACGTTGCGCCGTTCGAGGAAGCGCCGGAGACGGGCGCGGTTTTCGAGGACAACGCCTTGGCCAAGGCCCGCGACGCGTTCGCCGCGACCGGGTTGGCTTCGATGGCCGACGACTCCGGGCTGGAGGTCGCCGCGCTCAATGGCATGCCCGGTGTGCTGTCGGCGCGCTGGTCGGGCGCGCACGGCGACGACGCGGGCAACACCGCGTTGCTGTTATCGCAATTGCGCGACGTGCCCGAGGGACGTCGCGGCGCGGCGTTCGTGTCCGCCTGTGCGCTCGTCTCTGCCGCAGGGGAGGTCGTGGTGCGCGGCGAGTGGCCCGGCAGCATTGCGCGGGAACCGCGCGGCGACGGTGGCTTTGGTTACGACCCCGTCTTCGTTCCGCAAGGGCATGACCGCACGGCAGCGGAGCTGAGCCCGAGCGAGAAGGACGCCGTCTCGCATCGCGGTCGCGCACTGAGGCTGTTGTTGCCGGCGCTGGAAAAGCTGGCTCGATCCGGGGGTTAGCTAAGTTGGCGAGGTCCGGCCGGGCGTCGTTGACTTTCGCCCCACCAGACGCGGCGGAGGGGGTTGACCTTTTGCCCGCCTTCTAGCGACAAACTCGTCTCTGCCCACCGTTGTCGCTCAGAGGTGGGCATTCGCGCTGTCACGCCCGGCGAGATCGGTGTGGCGGTGGTGACCTATAAGCCGAAACGCGCTTTGACGTCCCGGGTTTGGAAGTGTTCGACGATGATGCCGAGCAGCGGAATGGTCCCGGAAAGCAGCACACCGACCGTCTTGCCGAGCGGCCAGCGCACCTTGACCGCCAGATTGAACGCGGTCAAAACGTAGATGAAGTAGACCCAGCCGTGCACGACTTCGATCCATCGGATCTCGTGGTGAAAGACGAGGTGCGAGACGATCTCGTAGCACAACGCGATGAGCCACAGACCGGTCGTCCACGCCATGATCCGGTAGCCGAGCAACGCGGTGCGGATCTTGTCGACGGGGACTGCAGGCACTGATGATCCGGGCGTGTCCGGTGTCGTCATTGGGCTGTCCTCTTCTGCTTTTCGGCGTCTTGTGCGGCGAGCTCGGCCAGGTAGGCGTTGTACTCCCGCAGCGCGGGATCGTCGGATGACTGCGGCGCGGGCTTGGCTCGCTCGGGCAGCAACCCGGCGGGTATCTCCGTCATCGCCGTTGTGCTTCGCGGCGGTGGCGGTTTCTCTTCATAGCGGACGAACTTGCGGTACGCGTACACGCAGAACCCAGCGAACAGCGGCCATTGCAACGCATAGCCAAGGTTCTGGAACGAGCCGGAGACGGAATTGAACCTGGTCCACTGCCACCAGCCCAGGGCAAGGCATCCGCACGCCGCGACGAACACCAGCGCGATCAGCGCCGGCCTGCGACGATGCGTAGTGGACACCCCTTGACCGTACCGCTCACGATTTGGGCCCGACGAATTCATCGGGTCAGCTCGCGGCAACTTGGAACTTTGGCAAGCGATACGATCGCCACGCCGCGGGCGTGATGGAATTGGCAGACATGCCGGCTTTAGGTGCCGGTGCTCGAAAGAGCGTGAGGGTTCGAGTCCCTCCGCCCGCACTCGTTCTGTGGGTCTATGGGCTGGTGAACACCGATACGGTTCTTTGCCGGCACCGCTGCACTGCGACGCGAGACGTTTGTCCCGCCGGTTTACGCGTGAGCCAGACTTGTCTAGTGCGCTTCGAAAATTCGCATAGAGGAACATAGAGGAAAAGGTGTCGCATTGCCGGGTGTCACAACTGCCTAAGGTACTGCCGAGACCGCCGGTTGCAGCGAGTGTCGAGCTTGCGCGTTCGGTATCATTTCCGGCGGGGCTGTTCTGGCCGGGGACCACCGACGGTTGCCTGGCTGAACCGCATGCCGCCAACCAGGCCTTGCGACTTGAATCTGTTGGCTTTTGTATCAATACGTCCAGCTTGATTGGAGCGATGGACACCGCGATCGCGCGGTCACGTCGGGTATCACCACTGCACCGCGAGGACCCGAGCCGACACTTCGACGGCCTGCGTGTCTGTGGTCTTCCGCTAAAAGACACTGTCGATGCCGGCGCCGTGGGCCGACAAGGGTCAGGTTCCAAAGGTTCAGTGCCTGCGTCTGGACGCCGGACAACGGTTCGCGCCCAACTAGGCGACCGCCGATCACATTCCACCAAAGCAGGTCACCGAAGATAGCTTCGAATTGCATTTTGGCACGAACAGTCTCGGTTATTTTGCAATCGCGGGACTGCCGTCGGAGAACATGTTGACCGTCGAGGGGTCGTGAGTTGTCTTCGTCAGCAGCAACTTTCACAAGAGGGTGGTGCCATTCTCTTCGACGATCTGAATCTGTCGTCCGGGTTGCGACAGCGCGAGGCGATCCAGAGCACGCTGAGAAACCAGGCTTTGCGGCCGGAATCTGTTGACGCTTAGTTGAATAGACCGAGGAGTACCCCACGTCGGTTGCGGCCATCGTCAACCACCTGATGCTCAACAGCCAGTGCCTGCGCTTCGCGCCTAAGTAAGTCGCCGCCGTCGACTCGACGGGGGAGATAGTCAGGTGGTGATGCGCTCCACTTCGACGGGCACGGCGGTGACGCTGGGCTGGCCGGTCAGCAGATCGGGCGCGGGATCTGTCAATCGATTGACGTTCTGGCTGTGCCATCCGTGCGCGATCCAGACGGTCTCGCGGGCCATCGACGGATCCACGAGCACCTCTCCCGTCACCTCGCCGCGTCCCGTGTGCACCCGCACCCGATCTCCGGTCTCTATCGCGCGTTCCCGCGCCACGTCGGCACTGATCCGGATGCGAGGAGCTCCTTCGCCATTCGTTATCCCGTAGTGCGAGCTGTTGACACTTTCGATCGTGCGACCGTTGACCAAGCGGGGTCCGGCAACGTCGCTGCGCAACACGAGGCCGGGCAGGCGCTCGGTCAGCACGCGAGGCGCGAGCCTCCACTTCCCGCCCGGCAGCGCCTTCTCGTGAAACCACCCGTAGCGAAAGTCGACGTCGCGGCCATCGATACCCGCCTCGAAGACGGCCTCGGCGTCTGCACAAGTCAGGCGGGTAATGGCGTACATCAGCTCTCGGTCCGTCACGGTCTCGGCGTCGACTCCGGGGATCACTGACAAAATGTCGAAACCCATGCGGGACCCCACCGCGGAGAGGACCTGCCACACGTGCCGGCGTTGCGCGCCCGGTTCCACGATCGCCGTCGACACATAGGCTCGTTCGAATCCGTACTGCGGGAGGAAGCGCATGTCGTGGCGTTCGGTTTGCCAAGTGCACGGGACGACGTGTGTGGCGATCTCCGTCAGCTCCCACTCGAGGATGTCGATCACCACGAGCACCTCGAGGGTGGCGAGGGCCGCACGGAGCCGCGCTGCGTCAGGTGCGGCCCCGATTGGATCGGCTCCCACGACAATCAGCGCACGAATGTTTCCCGCCTCGATCTCGTCGACCATGGCGACGGACGGTCGCTCAGTGAAGATCTCGCCAAGTTCCGGCCGACTGGCTGGGCCCGGGCCCGTCGAGCCGCCTTCGGGCGCATGCCCTTCCCATTGCGGTCCGTCCATCATCGCGTTGTTCCCGGGCAGGAAGCGCATTCCGCCCTGGCGGTCCAGCGAGCCAGTGAGGATGCTCACTACCCAGATCAGCCAGTACGTCACTACCGCGTCGGGAGAGAAGGAAATCCCGGTGCCGGGCAGGAACGAGACTTTGCCGTGCCGCTTGATAGCGGCGAGCAGATCGAGCAGGTCCCGTTCCTCGAGTCCCGTCCGGTGCGTCGCCACCTGGAGATCAAAGGGTGCAAGCACGGTGCGCAGATTCTCGACATCGCCTGCATCGCAGGCTGTTTCGAGCTCGTCGGCGTCGAAGCCATCCCGCAGGAGCTCGCGTGCGAGCCAGGCGAAGATGAACACGTCTGACCCCGGCCGGGGCGCGAGGTGTCGATCTGCAATCCGGGCGGTGCGCGTGGCTCGTGGATCGATGACCCACACCTCGCCGCCGCGCTTGCGGAACGCGCGGACCCGGTCGTTGAAGTTGGTGGCCGGCGTTCCGACGTAGCCGCCGGACACCGACGGGTTCTGCCCGACGACGACCGTCAACGTCGAGGCCGGCTCATCGGGGACCCAAACCGGCACGGCTTGGGTGAAGCCGGTCACCAACTCAGCCGCCCGCATCAGCGGTGCCACATCGAGTGTCAGTGAACTGTAGAGCGACTTCGTGCCGACCATTCCAAAGAAGGTGTGCATCGCGAACAGCTCGTTGACGGAGAAGGTTCCCGTACCGGAGAACTTCGCAATGCTGTCGGGGCCATACTCGTCCTTCAGCCGATGCAGCTTGGTCGCCAGATCGTCGAAAAATTCGGTCCATTCGACCTCGAGACCGCCGATGCGCGGCCGGTCGATTCGGTGCGCGGCATGGTGCACCCGTGGGATGTTCCGGCCCTTTTTGCAGCTGTAGCCGTGCGATGCTGGATGGTCACGATCGGCGACGACCTTGGTGATCTGGTCGCCCTCCACTGTTGCGTACATTCCGCAGCACGCTGCGCAGAGAAAGCAGTTGAATCGCACCAGTTGAGGCGCCGTCGCCTCTTCATTGATCATGCGGGGTCACTCTCGACTTCGCGTGCTAAGAGGTTGCGGCCTTCACGAGTGGGCGTCCGCCAGATCGGCTGGGTCGGCGGCAGCGTCCCGGCGAGTCACCCGCACATTGAGTTTCGCCAGGCCCCGCAGTGTGGGATTGGTACGCCAGCCGGGCTCTCCCACGATCTCGATGCGGTCCACATGCTTGACGATCTCGCGCAGCACGGTGTGGCCCTCCAGCCGCGCCAACTGCGCGCCCAAGCACAGGTGAACCCCCGAGCCGAACGATAAGTGGCCGGTGGGGTTGCGTTCTACCCGAAACTCGTCCGGGTTTTCGAAATGACGTGGATCTCGATTCGCCGCGCCCCAGAGGAGCAACACCCGTGATCCTGCGGGGATCGTCGCCTTCTCGACCACATAGTCGGCGCGCGCCGTACGGTACAGACCTTGAATCGGCGCGTAGTACCGCAGCTGCTCTTCGATGGCGCTGGGGATCAGATCTGGGCGATCTTGAAGAAGCTGGAGCTGGTCGGGGTTGTCGGACAACGTCAGAAAGAGTGTGCCGAGCATGTTCGTCGTGGTTTCGTTGCCGGCCAGCAGCAGGAGGAAGGCGAAAAAGAACAGCTCGTCGTTGGTGAGTTTGCCGCTGTGCGCGTTGGCCACCAGTCGACCCAGCACGGTGTGCTCGTCGAGCAGTTGTCCTTGGCTCAGCTTGTTGGTGAAGTAATGGTGGAAATGGCCGATCGCCCTCATACCGGCGATCCCCTGCTTCACGCCCGAGAGCGACATGTTCGCGTTGGCCAGGCGTACAGTTTCGTTGGACCAATCCTTGAAGGCCGCCAAATCGTCGTCGGCGATGCCGAGGATGTGCGCAATCACAGCCGTAGGCAATGGCTCGGCGAGCGTATGTACAACGTCCACTTGACGATTCGCGAACAGCGGGGCGGTGTGGTCGACTGCGAGTTGTTCGACCATGGCTTGCCACGACTCCAACGCGCCACGGGTAAAGGCGGGCTGGGCTTGCTTGCGCATTGCGGTGTGTCGGGGAGGATCCACCGTCAGCAGCGACGGCGAGCGCATGCGGTTGTAAGAAATACCGTCAGCGCTCGACAACACATGAGAGGCTCGGGCACCAGCGCGTACGTGCTCGTAGCGACTCAGAATGTAGATGCCTCTGCGCGGGTTGAATAGAACGGGCCCGCGTGACAGGAGCTCACGGTAGTGGGGATAGGGGTCCGCCGTCGTCGCCGGATCGAGCGGATCGAAGTCTGTGATTTCGACGCCGCTGGGAATCGGCCGCCTGCGAGCCGCACGCACGACGCCGTTAGCCATGTCGTCGAGGAAGCCCATGGCAAGGCTGGGCCCGTACATTTTGAGGAATCGCAACTGCGATCGGATGGGCATGGTGGTCAAGCCTAGAACGGCCCCTGCAGGCTGTAAATATCTAAACATCATAGACTTTGTGCCGTTTCGCTTGCGATACATTCCAAGCCAATGCCGTTGTCGCAGGAAATAGGTGCGCTCGTAGCAAGTCGGCGCGGGCTTTTCGATTACGTTCAGGACGCTGAAGCGGCTCGGCCGGAGCTGAGACAATGCCACGGACAGAACGTTATCGACGACATTCGCGCGGTATCTGGAGGGCAAGGTCTCAAGCGGTTGTAGGCGTTTGCTTGACTTATTTATCTGAATTAGGAAAATAGCAATGAGCGCTCAGAGCTGATCTCCGGCCTGAACGGAGCACGTATCCGCGATGTCGCCCGACGTCGGTTTGCAACGGAGGAGCGAGTAGGTGCCGAACTGGGGTCAGGACCTGGAAGGGGTCCGCACACTGGTCGTTGGCGCGTCCTCCGGAATCGGTGAGGCGGTGGCGGTCGCGGCGCATGCCCGAGGGGCCCGCGTGTGTGTGGCCGCTCGCCGCTTCGACCGGTTGAAACGGCTGTCCAAGGCTCTTGGTGGATCGGCGCACGAGCTCGATGTGTCCGACCCTGCAGCGGTTGAAGAAGTGCTCAGGGCCGTCGATACCCGCCTCGGCGGGCTCGATGCCCTCGTATATACCAGTGCTGTTGTTCCGTTCGCCCGTATTGAGGAGACGGACTCCACCACCTGGATGCACGCATTCGCTGTCAATGCCGTCGGCGCATCTCACGTGATGCGAGCGGCCGCGCCCTACTTCGCCCGTGGCGCCGTCGCCCTAGTCACCTCTAGCCACGAGACTGGACGTCCGCGGGTAGGGGTTGCAGCATATAACGCGAGTAAGGCTGCTCTCGATGAGATTTGGCGTTCATGGGGGGTAGAGCACCCTTCGGTGAACGTGGTCCGGGTGAACCTCGGCCCTACGAATGGGACCGAAATTTTGCGAGGAGCCGACCAGGATCTGCTTGCCGACCTCAATAACACGTGGGCACAGCAGGGAATCACATCCGAGTCGGTATGCGACGTCGTTGACGTCGCCAACACTTTGCTGTCGCTGATCGCAAACGCTCGACGCACGCCGTCGGTCCGAATCGAGACAGTCCATATCGTGCCGCGTCCCAGGGCCGAGTAGCCGAGCACTGCGCCGACATGATAAGCGGGAATCCACAATGGTTCTGAGACCCTACGGCGGTACCGTCGTTCATTGTCAGGCCAGTGACGGCTGCCGAGCCGGCACTGACGTTCCCAGTGCTGGTCCGGTGCGACTATGAGCATTTCGCTGTTGTTGGAGATGGCGTCGTCGGCGGATCCGGACCGGACGGCTGTGGTGTCCGATGGCTTTCGGCTGACGGTGGCGGAGTTGAGCGATTTGGCCGACGGTGGAGCAGGTGCCATCGCGTCCTCAGGCGCCGAGCATGTCGCTTATCTCGGCGCCGGCGGGGCGATGCTGCCGCTGCTCTTGTTCGCCTCGGCGCGGGCTGCGATGCCGATAACCCCACTGAACTACCGACTTTCCGCCGATGGTCTGCGTACCCTCATCGGTCGGCTCGCCGAACCACTGGTGATAGTCGACGACGAGTACCGAGACATGATCGGCGCAGCCGGCAAGCAGGTGCTGTCATCGGCCGAGTTCCTGCACGCTGCACGCAGCGCCGAACCCTCTGCTGAGTTCGCCGATCCGGAAGCGGTTGCGGTCGTGCTGTTCACGTCGGGCACAACATCAGCCCCGAAAGCAGTTGAGCTGACCCACAATAATCTGACCAGCTACATCACCGGCGCGGTGGAGTTTGGCTCAGCCGATCGCGATGACGCGGCGCTGATCTGCGTGCCGCCGTACCACATCGCCGGCGTCTCAGCTGCACTGTCGAACCTCTACGCGGGCCGGAAGATGGTTTATCTGACCAACTTCGATGCACATGCCTGGGTCAGGCTCGTGGGCGAGGAAGGGGTTACGTCAGCGACGGTGGTGCCAACGATGCTCGATCGGATCGTCGCCGTGCTCGAAGAGTCTGCCGGAAAGGGGCCGACGTTGCCCACTTTACGGACCCTGGCCTACGGCGGTTCAAAGGTTGCCGCGCCGCTGGTGCGCAAGGCACTTTCGTTGCTACCCGAGGTTGGATTCGTCAACGCCTACGGGCTCACCGAAACCAGCTCCACGATCGCTGTTCTCACACCCGACGACCATCGGGTAGCGCTTGCATCCGATGATCCGGCAGCCGTGCGTCGGCTCGGTTCGGTAGGTCAACCGGTGCCAAGTGTCGAGGTGCAGATCCGCGGTGAGGACGGCACGGTGCTCGGCGCCGGTGAGGTGGGTGAGCTCTTCGTCAGGGGCGAGCAGGTGTCGGGCCGCTACACAGGCGTCGGTTCCGTACTCGACGAATACGGCTGGTTTCCGACCAGGGACGTGGCCTACCTCGACGAGGAGGGCTACCTATTCATCGGGGGGCGTTCGGATGACACGATCATTCGAGGCGGCGAGAACATTGCCCCGGCCGAAATCGAGGAGATCCTCGTCGAGCATCCACGCGTGCGCGACTGCGCGGTGGTGGGCGCCGACGATTCCGAGTGGGGTCAGATCATCGTCGCCGTCGTGGTGCCCACCTCAGGTGCCACACCCGACGTGGAGGACCTGCGCTCCTACGTTCGCCAGCAGCTTCGCGGGTCACGGACCCCGGACAAGGTCGTCTTCCGCGACGAACTGCCCACCAATGCGACCGGCAAGGTGCTACGGCGCGATCTCGTCAGCGAGCTGAATTTCAGTAAGGAGCCTGCATGATCAAGAACGGAACGCGTCTACAGAGTCAGGTATGCGACACCCAGGTGATCGTGGTGCGTAGCGCCGACAGTCTCGATGACCTTCGAGCCGGCGGTGTACCGATGGTCCCCGTTGGCACCGAGGCCGCCGCGGGCGTGACTTTCGACCCCGAGTTCTCGGCAGGCACGCTCATGGGCAAGCGCTACATCGATGACACCGGCGCCGAGGTGCTCGTCACCAAGGCGGGCAACGGTTCGCTGTCGATCGGAACCATCCCCTTGGTCATCAAGGAAGCCAAACCGCTGCCCGCCAGCGACTGACTGCGTGGGTCTGCGCCAAACCCTCGCGTCGCTCACGGGCCGTTTCGAACCCCTTGTGCCCCTTGAGACCTGACTCAATCGCGGATTTGAATAGCCTGCTTAGGACAGGCGTGAGCTGCTGCTTGCACCTTCTTGCGCAGTGCCTCGTCAGGCTGCTCTTGCAGGACTTTCAGAGTATCGTCGGGTTGCATTTCGAACACTTCTGGCGCCTCGGTCGCGCACATGGCGTTACTTTCGCAGATTTCCCAATCCACAACGACTTTCACAGCTGCCTCACCCTACCCTTCACCATGAGCGTGGTTTCAAAAGCCGGTAACCCGGCTTATCGTGAGAACGGGAAATTGGCATGTCTCATAAGGTGATCGGTACAGAACTCCAGCCGCGGACGGTGCTTGTGTGCACCTGTACCGCAGCGGACATGTCGGCGTCCCATTCAGGGAAGCGGCGCACCGTTTCCTGCAGCGCAATTCGACCCTCGAGTCTGGCCAGTGCGGCCCCAAGGCAGTAGTGGGCTCCGATCCCAAAGGCGACGTGCTGCTTGGGTTCTCGGGTGATGTCGAATTTATCTGCGTTCGGATACTGGCGCTCGTCGCGACCGGCCGACCCGGTCAATAATAGTACCTTGGACTCCGCGGGAATCACCGTCCCGTGCATTTCCACCTCGTCGAGCGTCCACCGGCCTTGTACAGGTGACGGCGCCTCATAGCGCAGCAGCTCCTCGACGGCTCCCGGGATGCGGCTGTGGTCCTCGACCATCAAGCGGAGCTGGTCGCGGTGCTTGGGGAATGTGACTGCAGCCCAACCCAGAAGTCGTGCAACGGTTTCGGTGCCTGCGGTGACGAGCAGACCTCCGAAGTCGGCGGCCTCGTTGTCTGTCAGCTTTCGGGTGACACCCTGTTCATCGGTCAGCTCGGTCTGGGTCAGGGCGGTAAACAGGTCGTCTTTGGGATTGTTGCGTCGCTCCTTGAGCGCGTCGAGGATGTAGCCCATCACCCACATGCGCGCATTGATGGAGATCTCGTTGATCATCCCGGCCTGCGGGTCGATGTGGAAGATCTCGTCGATCTTGAGCCGGACCTCTTCGCTATCGGACTCCGGCACGCCGAGCATGGACGAGATGACCATCGAGGGCAGTTGCTGGGCGAAGTCGGTGACGTAGTCGAAGCCGGCACTTCCGAGGTGGGGGTCGAGCAGTCTGCCGCAGAGGGCGCGGATTCGGTCCTCCATCTCTGAGGTCCGCTTTGGAGTAAACGCTCGGGAGATCAGCGCTCGCAGCGCAGTGTGCGAAGGCGGGTCCATGAAGATGAGTACTTCCAACTCACCGAAGTCGTTACCCATGTACTCGAGCACCGTGCCATGAGAGGACGAGAACGTCTTGGTGTTGCAGGAGGCGGCCTGCACGTCGGCGAAGCGGCTCAGTGCCCAGAAATCGTGCTTGTCGTTGCGGTACACGGGGAATTCATCGCGCAATCGCCGCCACACGGCATGCGGGTTTTTGTCGAGCTCGGCGTCGTACGGATCCCAGTAAATCTCGTCAACTGCTGCGACCACGTGCACTCCCCTCGTGTCTGTTCAGTTCGGTGCCGCCGTCTGGCGTTGGATGTGTAACGCCGCGCCACAGCACCCTCCCACGAACCATTCCTTCTCGCCGGTGGACGCGCGCTCTTGCGGGTAAAAGCCGAAGGTGGGTTGATGGAGATTATAATAGGCGACTAAAAAAGTCAATGTCGTGGGAATTTGGGAGGATTGAGGTCGGTTGCCCGGTGACGGCGCGATGCACGGGGACGCCCTTAAAGCCGACGGAGCAGGTCGAATCTTGACCCGGGGGCGTTGGCGCAGGCAGAGGGCCGGCGCCATGGACATAGGGTCGGCTGAGCTAGGCCTTCCGCCGATACTCGACAGACTTCCCGAATTGGTATAAAAAAGAGGCGGTCGTTTGGTTTCCGCTCGACATGCGGGCCGGGATGGGGTTGTGGAGTGACTTTTGGCGCGCGAACCCATGGTGGCGCGGTCGCAGGCGGCTTGCCGACTTTGAGTGCCGCTCCCAACGTCCGACTGCGCAGGCGGCCCGGGAGCGGACGGCGACCAAACACCTTTGAGCCATCTCGGCTTTCTAATGCCACACCCGACAGGAGCTTCCCATGGAATTGAACGACATGATCATGGTCAGCATCGACGACCACTACATCGAACCGCCCGACATGTACGACAAGCACGTGCCCGAGAAGTACAGGGACCAGGCGCCCAAGCTTGTCCGCAACGAGCACGGCATCGACGAGTGGGTGTTCCAGGGCGACAAGGCCTCAACGCTGTTAGGGCTGGGCGCGACCGTCGGTTGGCCCAAGAACGAGTGGGGCTTCAACGCGGGCAGTCTGTCGGAACTGCGGCCGGGCTGTTTCGATGTGCATGCGCGGGTGCGCGACATGGACGCCAACGGCATGCTGGCGTCGCTCAACTTTCCGACGATGGCGGGTTTCAACGCGCGGACGTTCGCCGAAGCGCCCGACAAGCCGTTGGCGTACATCATGCTGCAGGCATACAACGATTGGGTCGTCGACGAATGGTGCGCTGAGTACCCGGGACGATTCATCCCACAGGGCGTCGTGCCCATGTGGGACGTCGAGCTGGCGGCCGCAGAGGTGCACCGGATGGGCAAGAAGGGCCACAAAGCGATGTCCTTCCTGGAGACCCCGCATACCAAGGGGTACCCGAGCTTTCTGTCCGGCTACTGGGATCCGATGCTCAAGGCGCTGTGCGACGAAAACATGGTGCTCTGCCTGCACATCGGTGCCGGCTATGACGTCATTCAGAGTCCTAAGGAAGCGCCGGTCGACCACATGATGGTGCTCGCCTGCCAAATCAGCGCAATCACGGCGCAAGATCTGCTCTTCGGTCCCACATTGCGAAACTTCCCCGACCTGAAGGTTGCGCTGTCCGAGGGCGGAATCGGGTGGATTCCGTTCTACATGGATCGGATCGATCGCCACGTCGATAACCAATCCTGGCTCGACCATGGCAACGACTTCAACGGCAAGAAGCCGTCCGAGATCTTTCGCGAGCACATCCTGGCTTGCTACATCACCGATCCTGCCGGTCTCAAGCTCCGCGATCGGATCGGTATCGACAACATCGCCTGGGAGTGCGACTACCCGCACACCGACACCACCTGGCCCTATTCACCCGAGCTGGCCTGGGGTGAATTCATGGACGCCGGCTGCACGCCAGACGAGATCAACAAGATCACTTTCGAGAACGCGTGCCGGTTCTTCGACTGGGATCCGTTCAAGTACACCCCGCGCGAGGAGGCCACCGTCGGCGCGCTTCGCGCCAGGGCCACCGACGTCGACGTGAGCCGGATGCCGCGTGCCGAGTGGAAGAAGCAAAACGAGGCCGCCGGCATCGGCGTCTGGTGACCGCGACCGACTTCTGAGAGGAACAAACATGACGAACGTCGTGGCGCCCCAGGCGCCGCATACCGACGACTCGATTGCCTCGATCGGATTCATCTCGGCGGATTCGCACGTCAACGAACCGCGCGACCTTTGGTCGTCGAATCTGCCTGCGTCGCTGAAGGATCAGGCCATGCGAGGGCTCGCGTCCTCGGGTGACGGTGGCTGGAGTCTCATCATGGACGGCCAGCACGCGTTCCAGAAGGACATGCAGGCCGAAGAGGACCGGCTGGCGGTCCTCAAGCCCGAGAAGCGACTTGAGGTCATGCGTGAAGACGGCGTCGCCGGCGAGTGCATCTTCCCGACCATCGCCCTTCAGGTCTGGATGCTGGAGAGCCCCGAAGGCGGTCAGGCCAGTTGCCGCATCTACAACGACTACATCTACGATCAATTGCACCGGCACTCGCCCCGGTTCTGCTGTGCCGGCATCGTGCCAACCTGGACCCCCGAGATGGCGGTCGCGGAGGTCGAGCGCATCGCCGAGATCGGTCTGGGCGCCATTATGCTTCCGGCGCTGGCGAACCCGATGTGGAATCACCGGCAATGGGGTCCGATGTGGGACGCGATCGAGCGGACCGGCCTTCCGGTGGCCATGCACCAGGGCACCGGGCACCCCATGAGGGCCTTCCGCGGTCCCGGCGCCACGGTCGCCAACAACCTCTATATCCAGTCGATGGCTCCCCAGGTCGCCACCCTGCTTGCAACCTCCGGAGTGCTCGCCGACCATCCGGGGATCCACGTGGTGCTCGTGGAGTACAACGTCGGGTGGATGGCGTGGGCGAACGAGGCCATGGACAACTCCGACATCGCCTTTCGCCGCTACGACGAGTTCGTGTCCTACGGCGGCCAGAAGGGCCAGCCGTCGGTCTATCCCGACCTGGAGCACCCGCCCAGCTACTACGCAAAGCGTCAGGTGCACTCCACGTTCGCGAGAGACACCGTGGGAATCGGCAACATCGCGCATACCGGCCCGTCAATGCTGATGTTCGGCAACGATTATCCCCACGAAGAAGGGACGTATCCCCACTCGCGCGAGATCGTCGCCGAGCAGGCCAAGCTGATTCCGGACCCGGCGATCGCCCGAAAGGTGTTCCGCGAGAACGCTCTCGAGGTCTTCAAGTTCGACCCCGCGGAAGTCACACCTCTCGTCTGAAACGTCGACGGCAAGCAGTTGCCCAATAGAGCTCTGGGATCAGAGGAGGTACATCATGGTCGCGGCACGCGATGCGCAACAGTGGGTGAAGGACGGCGGCTTACACGGAATCGGAGACTCGCTCTTCACACCATTCTGCGGTAAAGACGGCGACGAGATCGATTGGAATTCCTACCGCACACTCGTTCGCTACTGCATCGGCGACCTCGGTCACAACATGCTCTGGCTGACCAGCGGATGCGCCGAATGGTGGGCGTTGACACTCGACGAGCGCAAACGACTCCTCGAGGTCGCCGTGGCGGAGGCGCGCGCGATCAATCCGGCAGTGGTGATCCAGGCCTGCACGACTGCCGAGTGCGCCAAGGACGTGGTCGACTTGACGCTGCACGCTCAGGAGAACGGCGCCGACATCGCCTTCATCCAAACGCCGACGATGGAGGTGCACGGCGGCGAGGGGGTAAAGCGATTCTTCCAATATGTCGCCGACCGGACGGACATCGCGTTGGGGATGTTCAACAGCAATTCGTCGGGATACGTCATGACGGGCGAGGAGATGGCGGCTGTCCATCACGCGGTCCCCGCGGTAGTGGCCGTCAAGGAAGGCGTAATGGACAGCACGGTGAACACCACGGTGCTGCACGCGCTCGCTCCAGACATCGCCATCTGGGAGTGCGACACGTTGGTCTACGAGGCGGGCTGGTTGCAACAAGGCATCGTTTGTTCCGGACAACTCGGGAACATCGCGTGGCTCTACGAGAGCGCGGACAACAAGTGGTTCAGCGCGTACTGGCAACTGATCTGGGACGGCAAGCTGGACGAGGCGCGCGCCCACCGCGGCGCCAATGTTGGCGGAATGCCGTTGTCGCCGAAGTTCGGCGAGTACCCGGGCAGGCCAGGCTATCTCACGCATTGGGGTGAGGTGGTGAAGGTTGCGGCGAGCACGATTGGCCTGCCTGTAGGCGACTACCCGTACTCGCGTCCGCCCCAGGCGCTGCTCGGCGAAGCGGGGCGCAAGGAGATCGCCGATCTCTTCGAGGCCGCCGGACTGGCGGGAGTAGCACTGAAGAGCTCCGCCGTTACCGGGACGCTCGAACATGCATAACGGATCGATGAATATGCGGCCACGGCATGGCCGGGGGGAAGTAGGCGCCGCATGACCGCACTTGTGCCGCTGGTGGACTATTTGGTGCTTGGTGACGATCCGCACTTGGTGACGCACAAATGCACGTCGTGTGGTGCACAGTTCTTTGATCATCGCAACGCTTGTGCCGGTTGCGGCGGAACGACATTCGAGAGTGCAAGGGTGTCGCAGACCGGCATACTAAGGACATTCACGATTGTCAACTTCGCTATGCCAGGGGTTCCCGTTCCGTTCGTTGCCGGCGTCATCGACTGTGATGGCACCAGCGTGCGGGGGAACGTGATCAACGTCGACCCCCACCCCGACCACGTCAAGACCGGGATGAAGCTCCGGTTAGCGACGTATTCGATCGGGAAGGACGGAGAGGGCGTCGAGGCGATCGGCTTCGGCTTCGAGCCTGTCGATGCGGCGTAATCACATACTGCTGTCCCCTTAAGAGCTGAAATAAGAGGTATCGAATGGCTTCCGACGACATCTACATTCTCGGTATCAGGATGACGAAGTTCGGAAAACACCCCACGCTTGACGTGCTTGACTTGGCTTCCGAAGCGACGTTGGGCGCGTTGTCCGACGGGGGTGTATCCATCCGTGACATCGGCGTGATTGCGGCCGGGAACCTGTCGGGCATGGGCACCGGACTTGGCCAGGACGTGCAGAAGCAGGTAGGGCAGACCGGGATACCGGTATTCAATGTGGCGAATGCCTGCGCGACCGGCGCCACCGCGCTGCGTACGGTGATGATGGCGTTGAAGGCCGGGGAGTGCGAGATCGGTCTGGCCGTCGGTGCCGAGAAACTCTCTGGGGCAGGCATGCTCGGCCTCGCCGAGGCTCCGAGTGAGGACCGTTGGGTCCCCAAGGGTCGGTTCGGTGCCGTGGCACCCCTCGATGGCCGAATCGGCACCGCGGCAATGCCAGGCGTTTTCGCTCAGGTGGGACTGGAATACGGCCACCGGTACGGGGGAGTGAGCTTCGAATTGTTCGCCCGGATCTCTGCGAAGAACCACGACCACTCCACGCTCAATCCGCTTGCCGCGTATACGAAGTCGATGACCGTTGAGCAGATCATGGGCGAGCCGATGATGGCCTATCCGAATACCCGCGCCATGTGCTCGGCGAACTGCGACGGTGCGGCGGCGGCCGTCCTGGTCACCGGGGAACGGCTTAAATCGATGTCGTCTGAACAGCAGAAGCGGGCAGTGAAGGTATCGGCGTCGGTCCTGACGACCGACCCCTGGGAAGAGGGCTGTCAGGTACTGCCCAACATCAACACGCTGACCCGGAACGCCGCGGTGCAGGCATACGAACAGGCAGGTGTAAGTCCGGAAGATCTGGATCTCGTCGAGCTTCACGACTGCTTCGCCACCGCGGAGTTGGTCCACTACGACAACCTGATGCTCTGCCCCGAGGGTGGCGCCGTCGACTTTTTCGAGTCCGGAGCGCCAGGCAGAGACGGCAGCACGCCGGTCAACGTTTCGGGCGGGCTCGAGTCGAAAGGCCACCCCATCGCCGCGACGGGAATCGCGAACGTCTGGGAGATCTGCCACCATCTGCGTGGCGAAGCAGGCCCGCGGCAGATCCCGAATGCCGTTGTGGGCCTGGCCCATGTCATCGGCCTTGGTTCGACATGTGGTGTACACATCTTGGAGAAGTCCGCTTAGGGCCGCCGGGCAACCTTTTCAGCTGTCGGTCGAGGCCAAGATCCGTCCACAGAAACCCTACGGTGAATTATTGAATATACATTACTAAGTCGACTAGGCTACCCGCATGGGTGAAATGCGCATGCTGATCGACGGCAAACTCGTTGAAGCGGACGGCGGAAATGTCTTCGACAACATCAATCCGACGACCGAGGAGTCGTTGGGGCACGTTGCCAACGGTTCGGCGTCGGATATGGCGAACGCGGTGGCCGCCGCACGGAACGCCTTCGACAACACCTCCTGGGCGATCGACACGGAACTTCGCAAGCGTTGTCTCGATCAGCTTCAGGCGGCGCTCGAAAGTGAGCAGGAAGAACTTCGACAGGAGCTCGTGGCCGAGGTGGGCGCCCCGATTGCCTTGACCTACGGCCCGCATCTCGACGCGCCGCTCAAGCACGCCATCACCTGGCCACGCGACATGATCGACAAGTTCGAGTGGTCTCGATCGCTGGGGCCGGCCGACGCGCTGGGTTGGGGTATGCAAACCGAGCGGGTGGTGTGGAAGGAGCCGAAGGGCGTCGTCGGGGCCATCGTCCCGTGGAACTTTCCCGCCGAGCTGACCCTCACCAAGCTCGGGCCAATCCTGGCGATGGGAAACACCTGCGTGCTGAAGCCCGCCCCGGACACACCGTTCAATGCGACCCGCATCGGTCGGCTCATCGCTGAGAAAACCGAGATTCCGCCCGGCGTCGTCAACGTGGTGCCGTCGAGAGACCACTCGGTCGGCGAGGTACTCACTCGCTCGCCCGACGTCGACATGATCGCGTTCACTGGGTCGACCGGTACAGGGCGTCGCATCATGGAGGCGGCGGCATCCACCATCAAAGACGTGTTCCTGGAGCTGGGCGGTAAGTCGGCACTGGTCATACTCGATGACGCGCCGCTCGAGGAGGTGTTGGCCACCGCTGCCATGGCGTGCATCCACGGCGGTCAGGCTTGCGCACAAGCTTCTCGGCTGCTGGTGCCTCGCAGCAGGTACGACGAAGCGGTCGAGATCTGCAAGACCAGTTTCGAGAACTGGAAGTACGGTGACCCCAGCGTATTCGAGAACATGCAGGGTCCACAGATCAACAAGACTCAGCAACAGCGGATCATCGGCTTATTTGACAGTGCGCGCGAACAGGGAGCTACCACCGTATTCGGGGGTGGAATCCCGACACATTTCGAGAAAGGCTTCTTCGTCGAGCCGACTCTGTTCGCGAATGTCACCAACGATATGCGCATTGCTCAAGAAGAGGTTTTCGGACCCGTTCTAAGTGTGATCGCTCATGACAGTGACGACGACGCCGTTCGCATCGCCAACGACAGCACGTACGGCCTCTCGGGCGGCATCCACTCGGCCGATCACGAACGGGCGCTAGCGGTCGCCCGCAGAATCCGGACCGGCACACTGAGCGTCAACGGCGGAATATGGTACGGAGCGGACGCACCGTTCGGCGGCTACAAAATGTCGGGCATCGGTCGTCAGTGTGGCATAGAGGGGCTTGAGATCTTCACCGAGACAAAGCTTGTGGGGTGGCCCGTCGGTGACGAAGCCAAATGACCTGACTGGCTCGGCAGGGCTATGATTGCCGCCGTAAACCGGGCGACCTGCTGTCTCACCGATCAAAGTTGTTGTCGTGAGCCGGCTCGCCCTGCCCACCTAGTGCAGTTCTGAACGCCGTTCTACGGAGGTTTGGGATGTCCGATGCGGCCGGAATCGAGCCGATCAAGGTGGGCTTCCTGACCGACTACATCGCCGGGAGCGCTGCGATCGACGACCAGACCATATACACCAACCCGATGGACTTGGTGTTTGGTCGGGGATACGAATCGGGGGTGATTCACCGGCCCGTAGAGCTTGTTTCCAGGACGGTGCAGGGTCTGCCGCGGGGCAACGTCAGGGCGGTGGTCAACGCGTTCGGTGAGCTCGTCGACGAGGGATGCCTTGTAGTCATCGGGCCGGGCATCAGCGACAACGCCATCCCGCTTCGCCCCGAGATCGAGCGCCGGTTCCGCGTGCCGGCGATCAGCGTTTGCGGGTCTGAGGAATGGCTCGGCAAGTGGACCTTCGTGCTCCCAAACGGATCCATGACCGACGAGCCGATCTTCTGGGCGCAGATCTTGAAGAAACACGGCCACTCCACTGTTGGGATGCTGATCGAGCAGGCATACATCGGCCACAACTACGCAGAGAACTTCCGCCGCGCCGCCAGCGCGGAAGGTATCAAGATCCTGGTCGAGGAGAACGTATCGCAGACGGGTCAGGACGTCTCAGCAGCGATCGAGCGGATCCATCGATCTGGAGCTGAGGCCATCATTCACTGCGGCTTCGGGCTCGGCCACGCCGGGATCAACGCCGCGCTCGACAAGCTGGGGTGGAATCCACCGAGATACCTAGGCACCGCTTTCGAGACTGCGTTCAACGAGCACCTGTGGGATGCCACCAGGGGATGGATCGGCCTTGAACAGTACGACGAGGGCAATCAAGTCGCGCAGCAGTTCCTCGACGACTATGAGGCCGTGTACGGCCATCGGCCAGCCTTCTACGCTCCGTTGCTGTTTCGAGACTTGGCAATGGTCGTCCTGCATGCGCTGGCCGGCGCGAAGCCGCTATCCCCGCTCGCCGTGAAGGAATCCATTGAACGGGTGAAGATGCTGCCTGCTGCGTGTGGATCGGCCGGTACCCGAATCTCTTTCGGGCGCTGGATGCACCGTGGATGGGTCGGGTCACGTTACCTGGTTGCACGGACACTGGACCCGGACGGAAAGGAGCTCGGACAGTACTGGAAGTCGACACTGGTCGGCCGTTTCGGCGACGAATGAGTCGGCCCACAGCCGAGGGAAGGTGCCGGAATGGCTCGGAACAAGCAACGCATCCTCCTGGTTCGCACGCCCCGCTGGCCGCGACCGATCACGGGCCCGGATCGGGCTCGGGCGGCATGGCCGCATCGGCTGCCGAGGCGGCATGGGCGATCTCGTCGAAGATGATGGTCGGCACGAGAAGGTCTTTCGTATCGTCGATTTCCGATAGGTGGGCTTCGACGTCCTCGGCAGTGAAAGCGCGGTCGGGACTGAACCAGCCTCGTGTCACGCCGATCTGCAGTCTGGCCACACGCCCCTGAAACGCGCTGAAGACCGTGTGCGTTCTCGTGCACCGCTCGCTGGCGAGATACGCGACAACAGGCGCGACCTGATCGACGCGCAACGAGTCCAAAAACTCGCGCGCCTCGGGTGTTTCGACTGCCTCACCGAAAAGCGCGGCGGCCATTCGGGTCGAGGCCATCGGCATGATCGCGTTGGCGGTGATGCCGAATTCGGCTCCCTCGATGGCCGCGACGTTCATCATGCCGAGCATCCCGGTCTTCGCGGTCGCGTAGCCGAGCAATCCCGGCTGCCCGAATACGCCGGCCGCTGAGGACACGAAGACCAACCGTCCGTAACCGGCGTTCTTCATCGCCGCGAAGCCCGGCCTGACAACATGGAATGCAGCCTTAAGGTGGTTTCTCAGTGCCGATTCGAACGCTCCGGTGGAGTACTCGGAGAGCGGCGCAGAAGCGATATTGCCCGCGTTCGCGACGATGATGTCGAGCTTGCCGAACTCACGTAGCGCAAGATCGACCGCTTGAGCGCCTCCCGACTCGGTGCTCGCGTCGCTGGTGCACGGAACCGCTCGACCGCCGGCGGCCACGATCGCATCGGCCACGGATTCCGCTGGTGCGGAATCGGACCCGTTACCTGCCGGATCGGATCCGTTGTCGTGCACAACCACCTGCGCGCCTCGACGAGCGAGTTCGTGGGCATATCCCTCGCCCAGCCCTCGACCCCCGCCGGTTACGATAGCCACACGGTCAGTGAGGGTGATTTTATCGGCCACGTTAACCTGTTGGCGGAGTAGTGGTTACGGAGCGGCCGTGGGTTGGATTCGCGCAGCGACGGTCAGCTGTGGGATGAAGCTGCTGTTGCCACAGCGAATAACGGAATCCACGACACCGGTGAGGTGTTCGACATCGACTATTCCACCGTGCAAGTGGCCTTCCTGCATCCAGGTTTGAATTGCCGCCTCGAGAACCGCCGGATCCCAGTTCTTATTAATCTCCGTGGTCGACTCGCCTTCCCCGCCAGGGCAGTCCCCGAGGGCCATACTGGTAAAGCCGACTTCCGGGTGTTCCACCCGCCATGCCACGACCAGCTTGTCCAGCGCGGCCTTGGTAACTGCGTAGGCACCGAGCATCGGCCACGGGGTGGTGTAGTCCGCGCTGAGTGAGGACAGATAGATGGCCGATCCGTTGCTGCGACCGAGGTGCGGCAGCATCGCCGCGGTGACCAGCGACGCTCCGGTCACGTTGGTTGCGAACAGCGCCGCCCACTGCTCCGCGGTCGTTTCGGCCAGTGGAGCAAGGACGCCCATGCCGGCGCTGTAAACGAGCGTGTCCAAGCCACCGAATTCACTCAGTACGTCGTCTGTGGCCCGCTGGCACGAGGTGGGATCGGTAACGTCACACACCACGGCGACCGCACCGTTACCGGCCTCGCGGGCGGCATTGGTCAGGCGCTCACGCCGGCGCGCGAGTAGGGCGACCTGATGACCCCGCTTACTCAAACCGATCGCGATGCTGCGACCGAGGCCGCTCGAAGCACCGATCACCGCGATGCGCTTTAGCTCGCTTGTCATCGCGTCAGCTCCGTTGCGGCGCCCTTCATGGACGGACACCGTTGGCCATGTCATAAACCTCCCAGATGGCCGGTCGTATTGTCTGGGTTCTCATTGGCCGAAATCCGCACGGCCCCATACGGGCATGTCCAGGCAGCTATACAGTCCCGGCGCCGCGTCACAAGTAGTGGGGATTGCGTTCACGACGCGCCCGGCGGTCGCGTCGACTCCGGGTTGATCGCCGCCCGAAAGGCTCAGAGTCACATCCACCTTGGGCGTACCGTCGATGACGACCTGACTGGTGCGCACGTTGGCATCAGGTGTCCCGTTGACGACCGGGGCCCAGTCGTCAACTACCTTGTCGATCATTGAGTAGATGATGCTCATGGTGATGCGCGGTGTGCCGCCAACGAAAGCTTCGTGGACGAAGCGCACAGTCGCCACAGTCCCTTTGGGGATCGGGCCGGCCAAACACTCGTAGTCGGCATCGGCCACTGCAACCTCGCGTCGGGTGCGGACTTCGTCGAACGTTGCACCGAGCGTCTTGGCCACGGCCGTGAACGGCCCCAACCACCCGCCGATTCCTGCGCTGTCGACCATCGCGGGCTCGTCGGGTCCCTGACCGAATCCCATGAAGCTGAAGACCATTGGATCCTGGTAGGTGGCCATGAACACCCGCTCGGAAAGAGTGATCGACTTGATCGCATGCGAGACACTGCCACAGGCGATGATGAACGCGTCGGTGGTGTACCCAGGTGCGATACCGCTGCAGAAGAAGGAGGTCTTACCAGCCTTACAGCCATCCTCGAGACGATCGGTGATCTCGCGTGGCACCAAGGGCGGGTACGACAACATTGGCATCGTCGAAGTGACGATGTTCTTCCCGGACGCGAGTATGGCGGCCATCTCATCGATGACCTGACTGTCCTCGCGCCCGAAATCGGTCGCGAAGTAGGTCACACAGTCAGCGTCGCAGGAGAGAAATTCGTCGAAATCAGTTGTCGCACTGAGCCCGACCGGATTGATGCCGACGATTTCTCCTGAATCGCGGCCGGCCTTCTCCGGCGTGTGCACCAGATGCCCGACCAGCTCGAGGTCGGGGCGGGCGATCACCTCCCGTAGGGCCTGTGCGCCGGTGTCACCCGTGCCGTAATGCGCGACGCGGTACGTTTTTGAGCTCATTGCGCGACCCCGGTGATTCGAGGCCTTCGGACGGAGTGCTTCACCGTCGCGATCCTGCGCGCCGGGAAGCGTAGAAGGGTAGATCGACCGGTGACAGGTGCCCGGACCGGGCTGCGACGACCGCGGGGATCGCATTCGTCGCGGCAAGTGCGGTCATGGGGAGGCCAGAGGTTATCCCGTCGGGCATCGGATCCGGCATCAACAGTGCTCGATACGTTGGTCGCCCTTCCACCGTGTAAGCGATCGCTCCGTCTATGCCCGCCGGCAGACGCGGCCAGTGATCGGGAACCTGCGCGTCACGGGTGATCTGGGCGATGTATTCGATAGAAACCACCGGCTTGTCGCCCACGACGCCGGCGAGCTGCCAGTAGTACCCACAGATTGTGCCGGCCGGATAGGTCCCGACGTTGGTGGTCACGATGTCGACAGGGGAGGCCGCCGTCTCCCATTCCAGTCTGATGCCGTCGAGCTTGATCCCCAAAAGGTCTGCGATAAACCAGATCTCCGGCGTCCACCGGGTCTCGACCGTTCCGTCGGAAATTCGCGGCGGCACAAAGCCGTCGGGCTTCCCGAATCCCATCGATTCGCGCAGCACCGCCTCGAGCGGGTAGTCGTTCGCGAGGTCGGGAGTGAACTGCTGCTCGCGATATCCGGTCACCTCGCCGGACATCGAGAGCAGCGCCGCCGGGACGTTCATGCTCATCGCTCCGGGTTCGCTTCCGGTGGCGTACAGCGACGCGCCGCCGCTCTCGCATGCCGACTCGATGATCTCTCGAAACTCGGGTGGCGTCGCGCCTGGGTAGCTGATCTCGACCACGGCAAACGTGACCACGTTGGTCCCAGCACGCAGGAACTTGGCCATCTCTCCGACGGCTTCGAGCTCACGACCCACGGCATTGCCGGCATAACAAAGGCAGTCCGCCTTCAATCCCACCACAGCGTCCAGGTCGCCAGTCGCGAGGACCCCGGTGGTAGGGAGCCCGCAGAGCTCCCCGGCATCTTTACCTACCTTTTCCGGTGTGCTGACGTACTGGCCGACGAGTTCGAGTGCCGGGTCCTCGATGATGGCGCGCAGCGCCTCACGTCCCGTGACCCCGGTACCGCAGTGAACGACGCGCAGCGTCAACGTGTGCCCCCACTTCCCTGTGCGGCGTACACCTCGGCGGCACTTCCGCCGATACCGTCCGGATAGAACTGCTTGGCCCACCGTCGAATTGCGGTGAATCCCTCGTATTCCGCGGTCGCCAGCGCGGGCGGGTCCGAATAGCGCTGGTGCTGCCAGATGACGATGTCCTGCTCGAATTGCTTAATCACTTCTTGGCTGAAGACCTGCGCATCGGCTTCGGAGTAGGCGGCGTCATCTCGACCGATGTAAGCGGTGAATCGGACGTCGCTGGTGTAGTCGTCGACCGGGGTGACCCCCTGAACCGTGCGGCCGGCGAGCAAGCCATAGCTCCTGGTCACTGTCACTCCAAGGCCGCCGTTGATGGCTTCTACGTAGCTTTCGGCGACTTCGGTTTGTGCCTCGTCGCTATCTGCCGCACCGAAGGCGAAAGCGAGCTTGAAGTCGACGAAGGAGACCGGCTCGGCGAAGTCGTGCCGGGTGAAGACTGCCTCAGGAGTACCGTGCACATACCTGAAGTGGGCGAAGTCAACGCCGTTTTCCTGCACGTATTGCGGATGTATTTCCAGTCGCTCGCAGTACAACCTGCGCGGTCGGTGGAAGTCGTCGGGGCTGCTGCCGTCGTTGAAGTCGGCGAACACGTCGGGCGCGTCGAAATACGGTTCTCGACCTTGTACGTCATGCCAGATATAGACCGACTCGTTGCGCTCCACCACCGGATACGTGCGAATCCGCCTGCCTCGATTCGGGCGATTCTGGTAGGGAATACAGACGTTGCGGCCCTCCTGGCTCCATTGCCAGCCATGAAACCCACACTGCAACACCTCGCCGACGACTTTTCCACCGAAACCAAGGTGTGCGCCGAGGTGTTCGCAGAAGGCGCTCATGACCGTCAATCGGCCGGACTCGGCCCGCCAGGCGATCATTTCTTCGCCGAAGTAGGTCATCCTGCGGACGTCGCCAACGCCGATTTCATCGGACCACGCAACCTGGAACCAGCCGGTGGGCTTCATCGACAACGGCGGTTTGGGCATGCGAAAAATGCTAGCCGAGCCGACACAGCATTTTCTAGTGGTTCTAGAAATCTAGCTCAGGCCGCGGTGCGTCGTGCGCTGTGGCGGTGCGTCAGTCTTTGATGCCGGATAGTTCTTTCTGAATAGCGACCACATCGACGACCGACGAGCCTGACTTCGTGTCTTTGTGGTGGCTGAGCGCCTGAATGGATACGTCGTGGCCCTCGGCGGCCTTGCGCAAAGCACCGACTGACGCCTGGTCCCTGCTGATGTGGGCGAACGGGTCGAAGGAATACCAGCGCATCGCGTTCTCGTGAGTCAACTTGTCGATCTCGTCGTCTGGCACGTTGTTCGCCGACAGCACGGCCCACAGCTCTTCCGGCGCGCCGGGCCACATCGAGTCGCTGTGCGGGTAATCGGCTTCCCAGCAGATGTTGTCGATGCCGATCATGTTGCGCAGCGTGACGCCGACCTTGTCGCTGATGAAGCAGGTCAGGAAGTGCTCGCGGAACACCTCGCTGGGCAACTTGCCCTTGAAATCCTGGTGCGTCCACGTCGAGTGCATCTCATAGGTGCGATCGGCACGCTCGAGGAAGTAAGGAATCCAGCCGGTGCCACCCTCAGAAAGGGCAATCTTCAAGTCCGGATATTCCTTGATCGGCTTGGACCACAACAGATCCGCCGCAGCTTGGACGATGTTCATCGGCTGAAGGGTGATCATCACGTCCAGTGGCGCATCGGGTGCGGTGATCGCGAGCCGGCCTGAGGAACCGATGTGGATGTTTATCACGGTGTTGTTGTCGCACAACGCATCCCATAGTGGCTTCCAGTAGTCGTCGTGGAAGCTGGGGTAGCCCATCGCGGCCGGGTTCTCGGTGAAGGTCAGCGCGTGCACGCCCTTCTTCGCGACCCGCCGCACCTCTTTGGCGCATTCCTCGGCGTCCCAGATCACCGGGATTGCCATCGGGATGAATCGTGCCGGGTAGGCGCCACACCATTCCTCGATGTGCCAGTCGTTATAGGCCTGCACAAGCGCGATGGAGAAGTCGTGGTCCTCAGTGGCGAACAGCCGCCCGGCGAAGCCGGGGAAAGAGGGGAAGCAGATCGAGGCGAGGATGCCGCCGGCGTTCATGTCCTTGATGCGCTCGTCGACGTTGTAACAGCCAGGCCGAATCTCGTCGAGGCCCTGGGGTTCCAGCCCATACTCCTCTTTGGGGCGACCCGCTACCGCGTTCAGCGCGACGTTGGGGATGACGGTGTCACGGAACTTCCAGACGTCGGAGCCGTCCGGGTTGTGCACCAGCCGCGGCGCATCATCGGCATACCGCTGTGGCAGATGATTCTTGAACATGTCCGGTGGCTCGACGGTGTGGTCATCGACACTGATCAAAATCATGTCTTCCTTTTTCACTGACCATTCCTTTCTGTCGTGGGCTTAACCACCCGCTCAATGTCGAGAGTGATCTCATCACCCGGTTCGACACACTCGGCCCCCTGTATTCGAGGCCAGGACGATGACAGGCCCCGCTCGAAGGTGGTGGCGCTGCGGCCTACAACGGCGCACATCGACCGGCCATGAGCGTCACGATCGATGATGGGCGCCCACGCGCCGAAGGCGTTTGGAGCTCGGCACCAATTACCCTATGAAACATTGGAATTCGCCACCCTGAATTGCAATCAGTCAGTCAGGACATCGGAAGTTGGTCTGCTGAGTCATATCTGGGCGTCCGCGAAATCGGCGGGGTCGGTGGCTGCGTCGCGGCGAGTCACCCGCACGTTGAGTTTAGCGAGCCCCCGCAGGGTGGGATTCGTGCGCCAGCCGGGCGCTCCCAGGATGTCGATGCGGTCCACGTGATCGACGATCTCGCGCAGCACGGTGTGGCCTTCCAACCGGGCCAGATGGGCGCCCAGGCACAGATGAACTCCCGAGCCGAACGCGACGTGTCCGGTGGGATTGCGTTGCACTCGAAACTCGTCGGGATCCTCGAACTGACGGGGGTCCCGGTTGGCCGCCCCCCAGAGCAGCAACACGCGCGACCCGGCGGGAATTGTCGCCTTGCCCACGACGTAGTCGGAACGCGCCGTGCGGTACAGGCCTTGGATTGGCGAAAAGTAGCGCAGCTGCTCTTCTATGGCGCTGCCGATCAGCTCTGGGCGCTGTTGCAGGAGCCGCAGCTGGTCGGCGTTTTCGGACAACGTCAAAAACAGTGTGCCGAGCATGTTTGTGGTGGTCTCGTTGCCGGCGAGCAGCAGCAAGAAGGCAAAGAAGAACAACTCATCGTTGCTGAGTTTGCCCTCGTGGTTGTTCGCCACCAGTCTGCCCAACACCGTGTGGTCATCGAGTAACTCCCCCTGGCTTAGCTTCCTGGTGAAGTACGCATGGAAATGTCCGATCGCTCGGATCCCCGCTACCCCTTGCCGCAGCCCGGACGGCGACATATTCGCGTTGGCCAAGCGAACCGTCTCGTTGGACCATTCCTTGAAGGCCGCGAGATCGTCATCGGCGATGCCGAGGATGTGCGCGATCACGGCGGTGGGCAATGGCTCGGCGAGTGTCTGTACGACGTCTACCGACGAGCCGGTGAACAAAGGGGCCGTGTGGTCGACGCAAAGCCTCTCGACCGTGTCTTGCCATGACTGCAGGGCTCCGCGGGTGAAGGCCGGTTGCGCCTGCTTGCGCATTGCCGTATGCCGCGGTGGATCCACCGTCAACAGAGCGTCTGCACGCATCCGGCTATAAGCGATGCCATCCGCACTGGACAGCACGTCACTGGCCCGGGCGCCGGCGCGCACGTCCTCGTATCGGCTCAGGATGAAGATGTCGCGTCTCGGATTGTAGTGAACGGGCCCACCCGCCAGGAGGTTCCGATAGTGGGGGTAAGGGTCCGCGGCCATCTCCGCATCAAGTGGATCGAAGTCGGTGATCTCGACGCCGGCCGGCGGGGGTTTCCTGCGCACCTTGCGAGCAATAATGTGCGTCGCGTCGTCGGCGAATCCGACTGCAAGGCTTGGCGCGTACATCTTGAGGAACCGCATCTGGGATCGGATCGGCACGATGTGAGTGTAGATCCGCACGCGAGCAGTTGTAAAACAAGATTAGAAAACGCGCCAGGGCACGCCACAGGGCATTTTTCTCACGCCGATCGAGATGCGGTAGTGCCTGAGACTCTTACGGGCGAGTGGTGGGCGTGGATAACTTGGGGCTTTCTAGTATAGTTAGAAAATTGCGGCTGCGGGGCATGCGTCTTGGACCTCAGACAATTGTTTTCGCGCCACGTACGAAGAAGTTTCGGGTACCGGTACAAGGAGGTTCCGTGGTTCATCTACCCATGGCGGGTGTCAGGGTCTTGGAAGTTGCGCAGTTCACTTTCACGCCGGCGGCTGGCGCCGTATTGACGGAGTGGGGCGCAGACGTCATCAAAGTCGAACATGCCGAGACGGGCGACGCGCAACGCGGCCTTCGCATCGGTCCCTACGCCCCGGCGGAGGGTTCGTTCGCGCCGATCATGGACCATCCGAATCGAGGAAAGCGCAGCATCGGCCTAGCGGTCGACACGGCGGCCGGCTATGGGGTGCTGATGGATCTTGCTCGCACCGCAGACGTCTTCCTCACCAATTTTCTTCCCGATGCCCGCCGTCGACTGAAAATTGACGTCGACGACTTGCGAAAGGTGAATCCCAACATCATTTATGTACGGGGCAGCGCCAACGGTCAGCGTGGGCCCGACGCAGAGAGCGGCGGCTTCGACGGCACGACGTTCTGGTGTCGCGGCGGTAGTGCATGGAGTGCGACGCCCCCGGACTGCCCCCGACCGATTTCGATGCCAGGGGGGGCGTATGGCGACACCATCGGCGGAATGACCATTGCCGGTGGAATCGCGGCTGCGCTATTTGCCCGCGAGGCGACCGGCGAGCCTTCGGTGGTCGACGTATCACTGCTCGGCCTCGGGCTGTGGTCCATGGCGTTAAATGTTTCGAATGCTCTGATGACCGGGACCAATATCGAACCCCCGCCGCTAACTGCTCCGGTTGCGGCCGTAGCCAACCCGTTCGTCGGCTTGCTGCGCACATCGGACGATCGCTGGCTTTCTTTGGCGATCCTGCAACCAGGACGCTACTTCGCCGACACTTGCAAACACCTTGGCCTCGACCATTTGCTGGATGATCAGCGTTTCGCGACGGCCGAGGGAATTATGGAGCACACGAAGGAAATCGCCGACGAAGTCGCGCGCGCGATTGCGTCCCAACCTCTTTCGTACTGGCTGAACCGACTGCAGACACTGGAGGGCCAGTGGGCTGCGTTGCAGAATCAGCTGGAGGTCGGTGCCGATCCGCAGGTTCTGGCCAACGGCTACCTCGTTGATGTGATCGACGCCGAGGGAACCAGTCGCCAACTCGTTGCGAACCCCGTCCAGTTCGACGAACGTCCCCCGTCTGGTGCGCGCGGGCCCCTGTTCGCGGAGCACACCGACGATATCCTACGCGAGCTCGGCAAGACCGAGGATGAGATGATCCAACTGAAAGTCGAGGGTGCTTGCACGTGATGGCAGACGTCGCAGCCCATTCCCGCGCAGTTCCGTCCCACGACGCCCTCGACTTAGGGCACGGCGTGTTCGGCGCCGCGGATGCCCACTTCGAATGTGTCGTTCGTGCGTTCTCCACATTGTTTCCCGGCGGTCGCCTCGGCGGTGGAGCCTTGGCGGTCTATCTCGACGGACAGCCCGTCATCGATGTCTGGAAGGGGCGGGCAGACCGGGACGGCCGCGTGCGCTGGTCTGCAGACACCGCGCCGATGCTGTTCTCAGCGACCAAGGGCATGGCCGCTACGGTGATCCATCGCCTGGCCGACCGAGGGCTGATCGACTACGAGGCACCCGTCGCCGACTACTGGCATGCATTCGCTGCCAACGGCAAGGCGGACTTGACGGTTCGTGAGGTGATGAGGCACACCGCCGGCCTGTCGGGTCTTCGCGGGGCCACGCAGGCAAGCGTGTTTAACCACATCGAGATGGAGGAGCGGTTGGCCGCGGCCTCGCCGGGCCGCCTCTTCGGCCAACCCGCTTATCACGCACTCACGTTCGGCTGGCTGATGTCTGGACTCGCGAGGGCGGTCACCGGCAAGGACATGCGGATCCTGTTCCGGGAGGAGCTCGCCAAACCGCTGAACACCGACGGCTTCCACCTGGGCCGGCCACCCGCCGAATCACCTACCCGAGCGTCCGACATCATCGCGCCACAGAACATGACGGCACATCCGATCCTCACCTGTGCCCTACAGCGGGTCGCCGACCGCGTTTCGGGCGCGTACCGCTCAATGTACTTTCCCGGTGTCACCTCGGCCATCAAAGGTGACAACGACATGCTGGATGCGCAGATTCCGGCTGTCACCGGCTTCGCGACGGCCCGGGCGCTGGCCCGCATGTACGGGGCGATCGCCAACGGGGGAGAGGTCGACGGCACGCGGTTCTTGTCGCGTCGCCTGGTCACGGGTCTTGTCGGCGAACGGAATCTACAGCGGGACCGAAACATCTTCATACCGTTGGCTTTCCACCTTGGCTACCATGCGTTCCCGATCGGCATGCCGGGCTTCGGTCACATGGGCTTGGGCGGCTCATTCGGCTGGAGTTACCCCAAGATGGGCCTGGCGATCAGCGTGGTGCACAACCGGTTGATGACGCCGTTGGGGCCGGCCGACTTCGGCGGGTTCGTCGGTGTGTACGCGCTGATCCGGCAGGCTGCCGCCCGGGCACGCAAGCGCGGGTACCGGCCGGTGCAGCGATTGGGGGCGCCGTACTCCGGCCCGGGCGCCGTCGTGGAGTAGCGGCCTTCGAATCCTTTGAGCGTAGCCCACTTTCATGGTCTGGGCAGTGCGAGGTTGCGCCGTTCACGAGGTGACGGGCGGATCGTGGCAGCGGCGCCGCGAGTGCCTGAAACATCTGCGCCGCAACGTCTTTGCCGCCAACTCGATCCGGGATTAAAAGGGCGGTCTTGCACAGCTTCGGGGGCGAATACCCGCGTGGTTGGTATCCGTGGCACCGCAATTCTGTGCCGCGCGATCTGGCTGTTTGTGACCCGTTGTTCGTCCATATGCAGACCCTGGATTTCTATGACAGGACTGTGGAATAGCGGGGAGTATCCATCAATTGCCTCTACGTGCGGCCATGACGCTAGATGAATTCGCCTAGGGGACCAAGCGTTTCCGGACGCCATCGATGACTGTGGCTAGCCCATACTCGAACAGGTCGTCGCTATCGAAGACACCCTCGGCGCCCGACACACTAAAATACGTGGCTTCTCCGCTGCCCGCGTTTTGTGTTGAGTTGTCGAACCACAGCTGACCCGTCATAAATGCGGCCACGGTTGCGTATGCAAGCATCACTTCTTGCGTGCCCGCACCCGTCTCGGACAGTATCTTTACGCCCGTCTCAAACAGACGTTGGTAGGCAGCACGCGGTTTTCCGGCTTCGAAGGTTTCCGGGAGCATTAAGCGTATGCGTCTTAGCTCGCTCCGCACTGAGCGTTCAAACGTCCGCAGCCGGAGGTCCCACGGTCCAGGCGGCGGCTCCTTGACACGGTTTAAAGCCGCGTCAACCACTAGAGCAACCAGAGCTTCCCTGCTGCGGATGTAATGGTAGAGCGCGGCGGCAGTCACGCCAAGGCTGTCGGCGAGCATGCTCATGGTCAGTGCCCCCACACCGACTTGTCCGGCGAGTTTGGTTGCGGTCTCCAATATGTCGTCGAGGCTGATTACCGGCGGACGCCCCAGGGATGCGGGCCGTCGTGGCTCAGACGACGCGCGGTTCGAGGGTGCACTACGTTTGCGGCTCGGTCGCGCCATGCTGTGGTCAGCCCTCCTGACGAGCGTCAAATTTCGCGCAATATCTAACAACCGCCAAGTATCGCACGCCGAGCAAGTAAGCGCGCGTGGTCTGCGATCCGCCCCCGTTCAGCGCGCCAGGTCGAGCGCGATCGCTAGCCAGGGTGCGGGTAGCGGCCGTCGGGAGCCCTTGACTTTTCTAGTTATCTTAGGAAAAGTCGGTCGCACATTTCAGATCAGATCACCCTAGGAGAACTGATGCGCCTGAAAGGCAAAGTTGCGTTTATCACCGGCGCAGGGCATGGGCAGGGACGTGCCCATGCGATCCGCCTTGCCGAAGAGGGCGCCGACATCATCGCGGTCGACATCTGCGAACCGGTCCCCAGTGTTCCCTATCCGATGGCCTCGAAAGAGGAACTTGAACAGACGGTCAAGGAGGTTGAGGATCGCGGGGGTCGCATCGTCGCCCGTGTCGGAGACGTCCGTTCGCGAGAGCAGCTCGCAGAAGCGGTCAGGGCGGGCGTTGACCAATTCGGTCGGCTCGACATCGTGTGCGCCAACGCAGGCGTGCAGTCGATGTACGACGAATACCTCGGGCAGTCGTGGATCGATGGTGTTGACATCGATCTCTTTGGCGTACACCACACAATGGCCGTGACATTTCCACACCTGAACGACGGTGCCTCCATCATCATCACCGGGTCGACGGCCGGAATGATTCCTGGGCTCGTGGACAACCCGGCGCTCGGCTTCGGCGGAGCCGCCTACGCGTGGTCGAAGCGGATCCTCGCCCAGTACACCGAGGTGTTAGCGCTGCACCTCGCCCCCAAGTTCATCCGGATCAACTGCATCCACCCCACCAACTGCGACACCCAATTGCTGAATCACGAAACCGTGTACAAAGCGTTCCGGCCAGACTTGGAAAACCCGGGCAGGGAGGATGCGATTCCCGCGTTCACCATGATGCAGGCCATGCCGGTCCCGTTCATTCAGCCCGAAGACATGTCCAACCTCGTGGCTTTCCTGGCGAGCGATGACTCACGCTTCATTACGGGACAGAACATTCGCGTCGACGCCGGGTCGATGCTCAAGGCCAACCGTCCGGTCGGCACCTAGTTCTCGAACGTGCCGTGCAGTCGGGATCCGCGGATTAGCATCTTCACACACATTATGTGGAGCGAGCAGGGCAGATAGGGGGTAGGGGAGGGCCAGTGGCGCAGCAGCACGTCGACGCGGCCGCAGCCGCGCCCCGAACCACTAACGCTGTTCGCTCAGATGTGACCTCCGGGATCACCGGCCACAGGCTGCAGCGACCGTTGGCCCCGGCTTTCGCTGGTGGGCGCCGAGCGATACACCGGGGCGTCAGGATTCCCCTGCGTAGCGCGGCAACAACGGGTCGTGGCTTGCAATTGTTCGTGGACGTGGTGCGCTACGCGGCAGTCGACGCCTTCTCCCTGAAGCTGCCTCTCGGCGAGGCGCTCGTCCAAGCATGGACGTTATTCAAGGTGACCGCGGTCGCTGCGCTGCTGATGGCCATTCCGTTCGGGGCGTTGGTGACGGTAGTGACGTCCGGCCTCGTCAACCAATTGGGGGCGACCTCGCTGCTCGGAGCGGCAAGCGGGGTGGGCGTCATTCGCCAGGGCGCGCCCATCACTGCGGGTCTGCTGATGGGTGGCGCTGCCGCGTCGGCTATTGCCTCGGAACTCGGAGCGCGCGAGATCCGTGAGGAACTCGACGCGATGCGGGTTATGGGTATCGACCCGGCCCGCCGTCTGGTAGTGCCTCGGTTCTTTGCCCTGCTCGCGATCGCTCCTATCTTGGGTGTGTTGATCATGGTGTCGGGCACCGCGACGGCATACATCATGTCCGTCAATTTCACCCAAGTAACACCCGGTAGTTTCTGGCTGTCGTTTGGAGCGTTCGCAAAAATGGTGGACGTTTGGTTTGCCTTGGGTAAGACACTCGTCTTTGCCGCGATTGTGGTGATAATTTCGTCGCTTCGTGGAATGGAGGCAAAGGGCGGGCCGCGTGGTGTCGCCGATGCTGTGAATTCATCGGTAGTACTCAACGTTATCTGCATCGTTTTTGCGAATCTTGCGATAACGCAATTGCAGACAATGTTTTTTCCGATGGAGGTGGCATAGTGACCACCACTCAAGCCGGCGCGCCCTCCGCGTATTGGACCACACGACTGGTATCTAAGGTCTCTGCCTTCCCTTTTCGGGGCTTCCGCATGATCGGACAAGTGGCGCTATTTGCCGCCCAGAGTTTATGGTTGCTGCCGCTGACTGTCCACAAATATAGACGAGAAACGCTCAGGCAAGTCAATAGTCTTGCGTGGGGTCGAGGCTCGATCATAGTGGACGGCGGCGTGATAAGTGTATTGCTGCTCCTTGGAATTGCCCTCGGCGCTTCGCTTGCCATCGAAGCGCTCTCGATCTTGAATCAGATCGGGTTCGGTGCGCTTTCGGGATTGATCTCCGGGGTGGGATGTGTTCGGGAAATCGCTCCGCTGGTAGGGGGAATCGCGTTCGCAGCACAAACGGGTTGTCGGATGACAGCCGAGATCGGCGCCATGCGGATCGGCGAAGAAATTGATGCCGTCGAATCGTTAGGAGTACGACCAATACCCTTCGTAGTCGGTACACGGTTGATCGGCGCTATGGCATGCGTAATCCCCGGATACGCGTTAACGCTGATCGCAACGTTCGTCGTAATGGACACAGTCGTCGTCAAGTTCTACGGCCAGCATGCCGGCACGTTTAACCACTACTTCATCGAGTTCCTGACGCCCAGGGACCTCGCGTACTCCGTGATCAAGGTCGCTGTGTTTTGTGCCGCAGTGACGTTAATCCATTGCTACTATGGATATTTCGCCGCTGGCGGCCCCGAGGGTGTGGGTTCTGCATCGGGCCGCGCGGTGCGCGCGAGCATGGTCATGCTCATGGTGATGGATTTCACATTGACCGTGTTACTGTGGGGCATCCAGCCAGTGTTCGTGTTCAAAGGCTAGGTGGTAAGTTTGCTACTCCAGACTTCGGCCGAATCCGAAACACGAGCGCTGACAATTATCGGCGCGGCGGTGGCGGTCGTAGCTGCTGTCGGCTTGACGTTGGTCATCCTGAAGCCATTCCAAGGTCAACCCAAAGATCAGCTTTCGATTTCGATCGATACCCCCTATATCGCTCAGGGCATCATCGAAGGTACCCCGTTGGTCATGCATGGCGTGGAGCTCGGGAAAGTCACAGAGATTTCCAGCATTGCCGGCGGGCGCATCCGGCTGGGTGTCAATTTACACAGATCGCCCACCGCCGGTTTGACTGACGCAATGCAGATTGATTTTCGGCCCATCAACTATTTCGGCGTCAGCGGAATCAACATAGTCCCCGGGGCCGGTGGTCAGGCGCTCCGGAATGGTCTACTCATACATGCTGTACCGAGAGGAAATTACACGCTGCAGACAATGCTCACTCGTTTTGGCGAGCTTTCCAACAAAGTTATTACACCGCAACTGGTCAGCGTCATCGACCGGATCACCAGATATACCGATGCGCTGAATCCGCTGATCGAAACCGTGTTCATCGCAACTAATACGCTGGCGGAGGTGCAGACGGTGCCGACCGAGCGGCTCCTGGCCAATGCGACGGGTATCAGCGTGACCACTCCTGGTTTACTCAATGCAATCACGGATTCAGGCGACGTCGTCACGCATGGGGACAATAACTGGATGCACGAAGGCATGGGTGACCTTAGCGACAAGCAGTGGTACAAGGAATATGGAGTCCCTCACTGGAATGCCATCGTCGACGGAATTTTCGGATCGGTCGGAAAAGTCGAGTCGTCGCATGTCGGTGACCTGCTGCCGTTAATTAACGGTTTCCAGGGGATCTTGGACACGACGGCCCCGTTGCTGCGCCCTGAGGGCGTCGGCGACACGCTGGTCGAACTCCGTCACCGCTTCGAGAAGTTGTACGGCGGTACCCCTGAGCAGCGGGCGCTCCGGGTTCGCATCGTCCTTGACAAACTTCCCGGCATCGCCGCTCCCGTCGATGCCATGGGGGGTGCCTGATGAAACCCTTTGCGGCGGCGTGGCGACTCGTGTTAGTCGGTGTTGTGGCGGTTAGCGGCCTCATTCTGCTCGCGAGCGCAATCACCAGGCCCGTGGCGCCGTCTGTGCGCTCTTATACTGCCGAGTTCACCGACGTGTCCGGGTTGTACACGGGGGCCGACGTGCGCGTCCGCGGAGTCCCCGCGGGGAAAGTCCGATCCATCGATTTGCAGCGCCACGACGGCCAAAGCGTCGCAGGAGTCACGTTCACGCTCGAGAACCGCTACGGCATCGTGGCGAACACCCGGCTTGCCGTCAAGTATCAGTCTCTGACGGGTTCGCGGTACCTCGACGTGGTTAATTCGTCGGAGTCGTACACGGGAGCCGACCTGGTCAAACACGTGCCCCTGGCGATGACGTCGCCGTCGTTCGACGTCACCAGGTTGTTCAACGGGCTACAACCCGTGCTCGCGACGCTCAGTCCCGAGGAAGTCAACAGATTCACCCAGAACGCTGCGTCTTTTCTGGCCGGCGACGGAGGCGGCCTGGGACCCATGCTGAAAAGCATCGACACTCTCACTCGATTCGTGTCGGATCGCCAGCAAGTGATCGCAGTCCTGATGCGTAACCTCTCCGCCGTCGCCGACGCGATGGGCGGCAAATCACCCGACATGGTTCAGATGTTGGACTGGATCAACCGCCCTTTGGACGGTGTGCTCGGGGTGCTAGACGAATTCCGAAAGACCGAGCTCTACAGCACCGATTTCTTGAAGCCGTTAACGGCTGTTCTGACCAACGTCGGATTCCCGGTAAGGGGCAACAGCGCGGAAAGCTTCATCTATCAACACCCCGACCAGGCATTGGATAGCAACGTAACCAACATCAACGAGGGGATGGACCGGTTTTTCGGAAACATCGATAAATTCATGGATGCGTTCAAGCTCGTGCCGGTCATGTGGGAGAACATCGGACCGCCGTCGGCACCTAACGACCCGCTGCCGTGCTCTCGGGGTCGCTTCCAGCTTCCAGAGCAGATGGACGTCCTTCTGAACGGACAAAGGGTGGTGCTATGCAACCGCTGAAACTGCTGCGTAACCCCACCGCTTGGGGTGCCGGCGCGTTGGTGCTGGCCACCGTGGTGTCGCTCGTTGCCGCCTGGTTGTACATCAGTCCTCCGGGCCAGAAGATCGTCACCTTCTATACCGACGACGCCGCGTCGCTCCATTCCGGTGACCTAGTTCGGATCGCAGGCATCAACGTGGGCAAAGTATCCGACCTTTCATTGGAATCCAACCGGGTGCGTGTGCGGACAAAGGTCGACGGCTACGCGTTCGTCGGCGATCAGTCGCAAGTCGAGGTCCGGATGCTCACCGCTGTCGGGGGTTACTACGTGAACCTCGTACCGTTGGGTGACAAACCGTTGGGCACCAAGGCCATTCCGCTGGAGCGAGTGACAATGCCCTACAGCTTGATGACCATCCTCGCCGATACCACGAAGATCACCGACAAGCTCCAAGGCAACCCGCTCAAGGAGTCACTGGATCAACTCCAGAGTGGGCTCAGCGGCGACAACGCCGAGGCGCTCTCCTCGGTGATCGACGCGGGCAACAGCCTGGTGTCGACGATCCAAAAACAACGCGGTCAACTCACGGCCATCCTCAATTTCTCCAACGAGTACATTGACGCGCTAAACGGCTACAACGACGGAATCAGGACGCTGGTCCACAAGATTTCGATCGTCATTCAGACACTCGTGATCTACGGCAAGAAATTCGGCGACGGAATCACTGCGTTCGCCGACGTTCTGGGTCAGCTTTCTCCGATCGCATACTTTTACCGCGACCATCGTGCCGACTTCATGGAGAAGGTGCGGCATTACCTTGAGACCGCGCGGATGTATGCGGAGCACAACGGGGTGGTGGTCCGTTCACTACGGCTCATCGAGAACAAGTTCCAACGGGTGTTCGACGCGCAGAACGCGCCTCCAGACTTATTGGCCACCGACCTTTGTGTGCCGATGCCGGGGAGTCCGTGCTGATGGCCGGGCCGAAGTCGCGCCGCCTTTGTCGGATCGTCGTGGTCGCAGTGACGGCCGTCGTGACGGTGTCGACGGTCGGCTCGTGTGGCTCGTCGCCGAAGGGCGCGAGCGCCGACTATTGCGCAATCATGCCCGACGCCGTGGGGCTGTACGTGGGTAATCCGGTTACCCAGATGGGTTATCCGATCGGCAAGGTCACATCGGTCACACCGGGAAACTCCGACGTCCAGGTGCACTTTACGGTGACCGCGCCTCGTCGGCTGCCCGCCGACGTCAAGGCCATTATCCGCGCGACATCACTGCTCGCCGATCGGTCTCTCGAGCTGGTCGGCAACTCCGGATCGGCGCCCCAACTGCCCCCTGGCGGGTGTATCCCACTGGATCGCTCCTTCACCCCCAAGAGCCTTTCGCAGGTAGTGGGCTCGACCGCCAAACTGCTCAATTCGATAAGCCCCGAGGGTTCGACCAACGTTGCCGCTGCCGTTCGTGGAATCGATCAGGCCTTGCATGGCACCGGTCCGCGGTTCAACCAATTGATGACCAACACGGCGGCGGTGCTGGACAGTCCCGACCAAGCGATCAGTTCGATGGCATCCGTCATCGTCAACCTCGGTCAGCTGACCACCTTCGTCCGGGAACTGAGCGGGCCGATTAAGCAGATCATGCTGGACTTGCAAAGGACCCTGCCCGACATCATCAGGGTGGTCGAACCGGTTGGCCAACAGCTGTTCGGCACCTTGTACCTCTTCAAGATGACGTCGGATATCGAAGTGACGCTCGGCGAGCCGATGCAGGACACCATGGACGCGACGGCGATGGCCCTGCGGAAACTAGCCGCCCACGCTCCCCGGCTGGCCAACCTTCTCAACCCCATACCGTGGTGGATCAATACGGCAGCCAATTACTTCAACGCGCATGCGGCTCGCCACGTCATCAGGTACCGGCCCCCCATGTACCGCATCCGCACGCCCGACGGAGTCGGGATGTGCAACATCATGAACGCGAGCGCGCCGGGCAGCTGCGCCAATGTCCAGGGGACGCCCTACGCCGTCGACGTTGCGCTGTTGCAGTACGTGTTGACACAGGCGGCGAACCGATGAACCGCCGACTGTGCTCGATCGCCGCGGTCGCCGTCGCCGCCGTGGCCATGTCAACGACCGCGTCGGGATGCGCTGCACTCAATGTCAATTCGCTGCCCGAACCCGGCGGCAGCTACAACGGCGGGTACAACGTCGTCCTTCAATTCGAGAACGTACTCAACCTGCCCAACCACGCCAAAGTGGTGATGGGTGGTACTCAGGTCGGGACCGTCACCGATGTGAAGGTTACGAGCCGGCAGGTGGATGTCACCGCAAAGATCGACCGCAGCGTCTCTATTCCGTCGAATACTCATGCGGCACTCGAGCAAGCCACCGTTCTCGGTGACATCTATCTGAGCCTCGATCCACCTGATGGTCAATCCGCAGCACCACCATTGGCCCCGGGCGGCACAATCATGCTGGGGCAAACCAGATCCCCGCCCCAACTGGAAGACACGCTGGCACATCTCGCCGACTTCGTGTCGAGCGGTTCCATCCAACGTCTGCAGAACACGATCATCGGCATAAACCGGGTGACCCCGCCGGAGCCCGCGCTTCGGAACTTGGCTTCGCGGGTAACCGCCGATTTGAAGGATCTGTCCGACAACATAGATGTCGTCGACTATTTTCTGCATGGAGTATCCGGAACCGGCACCGTCCTGCACGACCGGCTTTCGTCCGCGCAGTATTGGTTCTCGCCGAGAGGCATGCGGGGCTTCGACCGTGCCATGCAGACGTCCAACTACCTCGGCAGACTCTTCCCATCGATCGGCAGCGTCTACACCGGCGGATACTGGCTGGCGCCATTTCTGCAATCGTTCGTCCAGTCGACCGACGCGTTACGACGTTCGAAATGGGCTTTCGAGGACGAGGAGCCTGCGTGGCGCAAGCTGTTTACCGACACGTTCCTACCGGAGGACAAATACCCGGCGATCAACATCACCTCGATCGTCGGCCCTGACGGTCGCGAGTTGTCGGGCAATGTGATGGATGTGCTACGGATGTTGGGCGCGGCGCCGTGAGAATACGAGATCTCGCCACGTTCATCGCGTTTGCGGCGATGATCGCTCTTGGGGTGGGCTATATCTGGTCGCTCGGTGTCCGGGTCGCGCCCCCGGCGGACCGGACGAACCTTTCCATGCAAGTCGCCGATATCAACGGAATCCTGCTCGATTCGAATGTCCTGCTCCGAGGGGTTCCGGTCGGCAAAGTGACGGGTATCCATTCGTCCTTGCAGGAGGCGACCATCGACTTCTACATCGACGGCCGCTACCACGTCCCCGTGGACAGCGAAGTGCGACTCGAAAACCTCTCAGCACTCGGTGAGCCCTACATCGGGTTGGTTCCGCGGGTCGACCACGGTCCGATGCTGCGCGATGGCCAGCGCATCGCCACGCAGAGGATCGTGCAACCACCGTCGATTTCGGAGTTAGCCGTCAGCGTCACCCGACTCCTCAACCAAGCGGATCCACAAGCGCTCAAGCGGGTCGTCAATGAACTCGATACCGGCCTGCCGCAACCAAATACCGTGCTGCCCAACCTTTCTCGGGCGTCGATGCTGCTCAGAAATGTCTCCGCGGACATGAACGGCAGGGGCCGGATACTGCTCGACAACTTCCAGGCGCTGCTGCAGAACGCGAGCTGGGTCGGCCCGTGGATTGCCGACGTCACACCCGGATTTCGAACCATCGGCCTGTCCAGCGGAGTCCTGTTCTCGGGATTGGAAATCGACAGGGCACTGGGTGGAGTGGCCATCTACGACACCGTCAACCGTCTGATCGACCGGATCCAGAAGCTTCTGGACGACCGCGGCGGTGACATCAAGGTGCTGGGCCAAGCACTTCTGCCCCATCTTCGGGGGATTGCTGGCTCGCTGATGAACTTCGACACCGGTCAGATGCTGTCCAACGTTCTCGAATCGGTGCCTGCCGACGGCACCATCACATTGAACGTCAATATTCCCTAAACCTCTTGACCCCCAGGTGAATAACTGAGATGAGAGTTCAGAAATCCGATGATGACCGATAAGAAGACAGACAACGAAGAACGCTCCGCGCCCGAGTCCGTCGATCAGGAGACCGATGAGCGCGAGGTGGACACGACTGAAGCGTCGAAGCAGGACGCATTGAAGAACGGCGAGGGACCACCCATCGCGGAGGATGAGCCCAAGGCCAAGCGCAGGCGACTGCAGGCGTCTATTTCGGTTCGCGCGCTGCTCGTTGCCGGATTGATCGCTGCCCTCGTTGCAGGCATCGGCGTGATGACATGGTTGTACGTCGGCGCCAAGCACGAACTGGACCAGCAAGCCCGGCAAGCGGCGAACACCAAGCGTGCCGAACAGATTGCCCTCGACTACGCCAAGAACGCCGCGGCCATGAACTTCAAAGATCTTCCGGCCTGGAAGGACAAGCTCGTCGCGGGAACCAGTCCCGACCTCAAGAAAAGGCTGGGCGCGGCGGCAGACCAGATGGAGCAGATTCTCGTTCCGCTGCAATGGGATTCGACGGCGCGGCCGCTGACGTCCAAAGTGCGATCGGAGGTTGGTGGCGCCTATGTCGTCGACGCGTTTGTCAGCGTGACGACGAAGACGGCGCAGGGTCCAGACCCCCTGCAATCCACCGCTACCTACAGCGTGACCGTCGACAGCAATAAGGACTGGCAGATCACCGACGTCGGCGGGATCGGCGCCGCGATAGAAGGACGATAAAGGGAGCGGGCCGATGATCAGGGCGCTGCGTCAAATGACGACCGCGGTGGTCGCCTCCGCGGTCGCGGTGTTGATGGCTGTCGCGGTGACATCGGCGACGGCAGGGGCCGATCCGGTGTCCGGTGGGGAGATGCCTTCCGATGACCAACTGATCCGGCCACTGCCGGTCGTCGTTGTCAAACCCACGAACTGGGTGCCGAAGTTCCCGTTTCCTTTCGACAAGACACGCAACCGAGTAACCGACGCGGACATCAACGCCGAACGTGAACTGTGCCAGTGGTATACCGCTCAATACGAAATATTAAGAGATCAGATCGACAGGCTGCAGTTCAACAGGATCCAGCAGAACGGACCGGGTGTCCGGATCGGGTCGGGTACCGACTGGGATTACAGCTTCGGGCCCATCCAACAGCAAGTCGACATTGTCACGGGAAACATCGATCGATCGATGGAGTTCATCACCCCTCGCGTGCAGGCGTTCACCATAGACCACGACTATGTGGGCGACATCTACCTGCCGCTATTCCAAGCGCAGAATTTTTACTCCTTGTGGCAGAGCCTGGGTAATGTCAACGACGGCATCAAAGCCCACCAGCCCGATTGGTTTACTGGTCCGTCGGTGCAATTTGTCAAGCGCGCGGGCAGCCAGATCAACCGATCCCACGTGTGCTGGTGAAGCGCGGCGGGAGAAACGAATGTCGAGATTAGGGGGCAGGCCCAGGCGCTGGATGCCGTCGGTTATCGCGACCATGACGCTTCTCGCCATCGGTTTCGCGCCAGCGCCCGCTGCGCGTGCCGACGCCACAGAAAACCTGCGGTCGGCGGTGACACAGGCCCGTGCCGCAACGTCGTGCGGAGCGCTTCGTGCCGATCCGGTTGCCGAACAGGTCGCGGCCAAGATCAACCAGTCGACCCAGGACTACATGGAACACCGGGCGACGCAAACACCGCTGACTGACCCGCTGACGGGCCTGAAGATTCTTGGCTACCGCGGCAGCAAGGCCAGTCTCCTCCAAGGGGCGTCGACGTCCGATGCTGACTCGATCAAGGCGCTTATTTTGCAGGGCTACAACAAGATTCCGGATTGCAGCTTCGCCGATATCGGCGCGAACATGCAACAAAACGAGCGAACCGGCTACTGGTTGACCGCCGTGGTGTTGGCCGGCCCGTGATGGGGGAAATTCGATGAGTCGCCGTCGCGCGGTCATTGTCACGGCGATCGCGGCCGCATCCGGACTGTCGACGGCCCCCGCCGCTAACGCTGCGGTACCCGTCACCTACGAGGTGGTATCAGCCGCCGTGGGGTCGGCGAACGTCGAGTTCTTCGACGGACATGGGCGCCAAGCTCTGCCGAATGTGCACTTGCCGTGGCGGACCACGGTCATGCTGGACAACCCTGGCAGCATGGGAACCGATGTCGCCGAGATCCGCGCTGATTGGCGGCCGGCAGCCGCGCCGAACAGGTGGGTGACGGTACGCGTCTACTTCGGAGACACCGTCCGCTGCGCCAACACCCTCGATGTAGGGGACGCGTCTTGCTATGGCGCTACAGGATTCAACAACTCCTGAACGTGAGGAAGGATGCGCACAATGCCATTCCGTCGATGGCTGACAGCGATCGGGTCCGCGATCGCGTTAGGTCTGTGCACTGCGATCCCTGGACACGCTGACCCGGCCCCTGATCCGTCGATATCGCCGTTCCCGGCTGTGGACACCATCACGGCCTGGTACACCAAACTGCCCGCCGAAGATTTCTTCATACCCAACAGTTCCGGCGTCTGGTTCCTGTCGCCCACCGGACTAAATTGCGGCATATGGACGTGGGGGAGCTTCGGCTGCACCGGTGACATCCCGGGAATACCTCCCGGCGAACGACACATCGCCTGGTTCAACGGGAACCGCTCGGTACACCACGGTTGGACGGCGGCCATCCAATTTCCCGGCGGCCAAGCGCAGCGTCCGCTGCCGCCCGGCAGTTACGTCAACTACGCCACTCCAGGCGCAGGTGAGACGACGTGTGCCGTCACTCCAGAAGGGAACACCTACTGCGGACACGGCGAATTCAAGTTCCTGACGACGCCGAACGGTACGTGGTTCAAAGCGTGGAACGACCGGGATTCCTACATCTGCAACAGTTACGGGACCTGCCCGCCGTGATGAAGCACGGCCGCTGGGCTCCGGCACTCTGCGATAGTTCACCACAAGTCAGGTAGTCCATCGCGGAGCCGGCCGCACACCCGCGAATTTCTCAACGGCATGGTGAAGCGCAGCATCACCGGTGATCGCCTCATCGACGAACTCGACCGCGTGACCACCTCCCGCGGCGCCAACCCAGCGGTGCTGCGGTGTCACAACGGGCCCGAATTAGCCTGCAGCGCAATGGTCGGCCGGCTCGACGGAAAAGTCGGCGTGCACGTCATCCCGCCCGGCGAACCCTGGCGCAACGGCTACGTCTAATCGTTCACGTGACGAATGCCTCAACATCAACAGCTTCTGATCCCTGGCCCATGCCCGCGTCGTCATCAGCGACTGCAAGCACGGCCCCGACACCTCGGCAATCCTTGCGTGAAATGTCGGAAACGACACCGCGAGGATCGGAGTTATTCGCGCAAAGGAAGGTTTCGCGCTCCAGCGCTAGGCCAACGCGAATCGGGCCAGGGCCACTACATCCCTCAGCTTGATCGTCGCCAGAACCCCGCCGTCGCAGGGAATGTCGACCCCAGTGAGGTAGCTGGCCTTGTCGCTGGCGCAGAATGCCAGCACTTCTGCGACCTCCTCCGGCCGGCCGAATCGCTTCAATGCGCCGAACTCCACCATGGCACCCGATCCGGCTTTTTCCTCCAGTCGGCCCATCGCGGTATCGATGCTGCCCGGAGACACCGAGAGGATTCTTGCACCACGCCGGCCGAAGCGCTCCGCCTGCGACGCGCAGTACCAAGTTACGAAATTCTTGCTGATGGCGTACCCCATCGGAATGATCTTGCAGACTGCTGTCATTTTCCTCATGAACGCGTCCTCATCCCGCAGCGCGACTTTGAACCCTCGTGTGGGAATCAGGATTTTAGGGAGCACGTTGGCAGCCACGGACGCGACGTTCACAATCGCGAAGCCTTCACCGGCGATCGCGTAGAAAGCCTCGTTCACGTGCACCGTACCGAGGGCGTTGACCCTGATGATCTTCTCATGTGTGGCCATGCTGGGACTCAGGCCCGCGGTATGGATGACCGACTTAACGGCCCCGAGCGCCGTTGCAGCGCTGACCAATTGCGCCACGGACTCGATGTCCGTAACGTCGCACAACACGGTCGTACATGGGATGCCGATGGCGTCGAGTTGGGTTGCCGCCGCGTCAAGGGCCTTCTGATCAACGTCGCTGATGACGATCGAATGGTCTCGCCCGAGGATTTTGCCTGTGGCGAATCCCATACCCCCGGCGCCGCCGGTGATCACACTCACTGGATGAGTCAACGGCCCCTCCGTTCTAGAACACTCCGCGCATTGGCTGCGGCGACACCCGCGACGCTGTGGGCAACTGCGGCACCTGCCTCTTCGAGCGGTGCCATCGCCTCGGTGCGCACGTCGAAGACGGTCAGCCCCTGGGGCCAGTTGGCCAACCTCCTGGCCAAGGGTGCGCCCAAATTCCCGAGGCCGATATAGCCCAGCGCAGGGGCGCTCATCGGATGGGCTCTCACCGTTTGAATTTCATCATCGCTGTGATGCCCGTCAATGGAGCCGCGCACTGGAGCCAAGCCCGATCTCCATCACCACGCCGGTCAGCACGCCCGGGTCGGTGACAAGGTGCACGACCGCTCGCGTGACGTCCTCGGCTTCGAGCCATGGCTCGGGGATCGGGTTGACCCGGGTAGCGCGCTGCACGATCGCCTCGTCGGGGATCTTGCCCACCGGTATCGCCATCGGGGTGGCCACCGTGCATGGGCACACCACGTTGACGGTGATGCCCTCCTTCGCCACCTCGAGAGCGAGCGACTTGGCCATGCCGATAACGCCCCACTTGGTGGCGTTGTACGCGCTGATGTCGGGGAGGCCCATGCGTCCGCCCATCGATGACGTGACGACGATGCGGCCGAAACCCTTCTGGCGCATCGGTTTTACGGCGGCGCGTAGGCAGTGGAAGACGCCGGTGAGATTTGTGCCCACCAGTTCGGCCCACATCGTGTCCGTAATCTCCCAGAGCTTGGTCGGCGGCGAAACGATTCCGGCGTTGGCGACGAGCACGTCGAGGCTTCCCAGATCGGCCACGGCGGTTCCCACCGCAGCATCGACTGCGGCGGGGTCACGCACATCGGCCTCCACCGGCAAGCACACACCGCCGGCCTCGGCGACCAGTGCGCACGTCTCTGCGAGGTCGTCGCGGCTCGCGAGCGGGTATCTGACGCTGTTCATCGTGTCCGGTACGTCCAGCGCGACGACAGCCGCGCCGAGGCCGGCCAGGGCGATGGCGTGCGAGCGGCCTTGGCCGCGGGCCGCTCCAGTCACCAGCGCTACGCGTCCTTCGAGACGGCCGTCGCCGCTGCGGTCCACCATGGCGGGCAGCCTAATTACCGGTGCTCGTGGTGACGGGACTGTCTACCAGGGTGTCGAGGTAGGTGTCGACGACGGTCCATTTCGGTGTCCAGCCGAGTCGCTGTTTTGCCTTGGTGGAATCGATGATGACCGGCACGCTGTACAGCTCGGCGACGGCGGCGAAATCGGGGACGAATCGGAATCGGGTGGCGGCGGCAACTTGGCTCATCGTCCGGTAGAGCAGATCCTTCCCGAACGGCACCGGACGAAAACCGAAGATGCGCGCGATGTCTTCGCTGCTGATCACGCCCTCGCTGCAGATGTGATACACGCCGGGGGCGCCGGCGCCGAGTATGCATTGGACGAAAGCCGAGCCGACGTCGTCCTCGTGGATGGCTTGAGTTTCGAAGCGCGGCACGGGCATTGGGATCCGCAAAGGTAGCCGGCGGTTTCGGTCGATGAAGCGCCGCAGTCGCCGCAAGCCGCTACCGCTGCTCTTGTGCCCGATGACGTGGGGACCCATGACGCCCGGCGTGCGGAGCACATAGAGATCGATGCCTGGGGTGTCGGCTTCGAGTTCGGTCAGAGCGCGTTCGAGGTTGGCTTTCTGCCGCGCGTAATCGAAGTATTTGATCGGCCTCGGCGCCCATTCCTCGGTGACCCCGTACGGCATGTCGGGATCGAATCCGAGCGCCGAGATGGTCGAAGCGAACACGAAGCGCTTTGCGCCTGCGTCTGCGGCCGCCTTGAAGGTGTTCAAAGTGCCGTCGATGTTGATCGCGTACGTCGCGGGATCCTTCGGCGAACCGGTGATCGCGAAGGCCAGATGTACCACGACGTCCGCGCCGTCGAACGCCGCGGTCAGGTCGGTGGGGCTGCGCACATCGCCCGGCCGGTAGGTCATCTTCGACCAGCCGTGCTGGACGGGGTCGAAGTGGCTTCGCGCGATGCCGATGATCTCGCCGATGCGGTCATCTGCCTCGAGAAGTGGCATCAGACCGAACCCGAATGTTCCCGTCGGTCCGGTGACGGCGACCCGCAGCGGTTTGTCGGCCACCGTTTCAGTCTCTGACCTTGTCGCGCTGGGCTCGTACGACCGGTGGCGTCTTGCCCCACTCGGGCACGCCGTCCTCGGGCTTGGCCATGGGGTTACCGTCGTCATGCACTTGCGCCCAGTGCGCGTGGTTGAGTTCATGCAGTGAGAAGCACGCATTGAGCGAGTTGTGAAAGCCCATATTGTCGACGGTTTGATTGACCGATTCCTTGATGAGCAGCGCCGCCACCGTCGGCACTTCGGCGACCCGCCGGGCGAAATCCAGCGTCATGTCGCCGAGTTCGTCAGCGGGAAAGACTTTCGCCACCATGCCAAGTGCGAAAGCGTCATTCGCCGATAACGAGTCGCCGGTGAGCATCAACTCCTTGGTCTTGCGCGGGCCGAACTCCCAGGGGTGGGCGAAATACTCCATGCCGCACATGCCCATCCGGGTGCCCACGACGTCGGCGAATTCGGTGTTATCGGCGGCGACGATCAGATCACATGCCCACATCAACATGAGTCCGGCGGAGTAGACCTTGCCGTGAACTTGGGCAACGGTGATCTTGCGAAGGTTGCGCCACCGCAGCGTGTTCTGAAAGAAGTAGTGCCACTCCTGCAACATCAGGCTTTCCGCGCCCTTTCGGGTGCCCCCGTTGACCTTCCACGAAGGGTGCTGATTCGGCCCGGGAAGATACTCCTGCTGCGCCTCGGGAGACATGACGTCGTGACCGGCGGAGAACATCTTTCCGGTGCCGCCGAGAATGATCACCCGCACGTTGTCGTCGGCTTCGGCTGCCATGAATGCGTCGTCGAGCTCGACCAGCAGGCCACGGTTCTGGGCGTTCCTGGTTTCCGGTCGATTGAGCAGAATGCGCACCACCCGCCCGCCGTCATGGCTCTCGACGAGCAGGTACTTGTAATCGGCCATGGCGTCCCTCTTTTCCGATTCCGTTCAACTTCATGTGTGCCCGGACGAACATCTGGCTGCCGTCGGCGATTCAGTGGGCATGCATCGGCTATTATCTACGCGGCATAACTTTACCGTCTCAGACGTGTGGAGCAAGCCACTTCGCCGCTGTCGTGGACTCGTGCGGCGTCGACGACGGACACAAGGGACGCCACAGATGGACGACGAGGACCTGACCGAAGAGCAGCGGATGCTGCATCAGACCACCAGGCAGTTCATCGAGGAACAGCTGCCGGTGGCGGCGACCCGAATGCTCCACGACGACCCGATGGGCTACGACAGAGCGTGGTTGTCGCGAACAGCCGACCTGGGCTGGTACTCAATGCTGATCGCCGAGAAATACGGCGGCGGCAGCATCACTGGTCGCCCGCTCGTCGACCTGACGACCATCGCCGACTCGGTGGGCCGTTACCTGCAGCCTGGGCCGTTCATACCAATGAACGTTGTCAGCGCTGCGATCTCGGAGTTCGGCACCGACGCGCAGCGCGAAGATCTGCTCCCCAAGATCGCCTCCGCCGACGTGGTGGCGACGTGGGCCCCGTTCGATCCCGTAGGGGAGTGGGATGCGGGAGCGAGCCTGGAGGTGTCGCGGGATGGCGAGCAGATCGTGCTTCGAGGCGTGCGCGGCTTTGTCCCGGAAGCCCAGTCCTGCGACTACCTGCTCGCGGCCGGTCGGTGTGGTGGCGAGCCGGTGCAGATCATCGTGCCGACCCAGACCGCCGGTCTCGGCGTCGAAGCGCTGACGTGCTACGACCTTTCGCGTCGCGTCGCAGAGGTGTCGTTCGACGGGGTGCGCCTGCCGGCCGCGGCCGTCCTCGGCTCCGCCGAAGCCGCCGCGACCCAGAACCTGGAGCGTCAGCTGCAGATCGCTGTGGTGCTGGCTTGCGCGGAAACCGTGGGCGCGCTCGACGCGATGTTTTCGATGACGGTTGAGTACTCGAAGGACCGTATCGCCTTCGGCCGCCCGATCGGGTCGTTCCAGGCGCTCAAACACGTCATGGCCGACCAGTTGCTCTTCCTCGAGAGCTGTAAAGCCGCCACGGCCGAGGCCGCGCGAGTAGTCGACCGCGGCGCCGATGATGCCGCCGAAATCGCGTCCATGACCGCAGCGTATGTCGATGAGTATGCAACGCAGATTGCCCAGGAGTGCCTGCAGGTGCACGGCGGAATCGGCTTCACGTGGGAGCACGACCTTCATCTGTACATGCGGCGAATTCGGACCACCACGAGTATGTGGTGTGAAAAAGCCTGGCACTACGAGCGAATCTGTGAGGTGTGTGCGCTGTGAGCGAGGCAGGCGAACTCGATCAGTACCGCGCTGCGATGCGGGAATGGTTGTCGGCGAATCTCGCGCGACGCACAGCCGAATCCGACGGAGGAATCCCGAACGAGGTGACCGCTGAGGAAGTCGCCGCTGGCCGAACACTGCAGAGGAGGGTGTACGACGCGGGATATCTGGGCATCAACATCCCGATCGAGTACGGCGGTCAGGGGCTCGGCGACGCTCATCAACAGATATGGGTCGACGAGTCCGCCGGCTATGACGTGCCACTGCCGGCCGGTATCGCGTCTGTCGTCACGATGCGGGTTGTCCTGCCGACGTTGCTGCAGAACGCCACCGAGGAACAAAAGCGCGAGTGGATTCCGCGCATCCTGCGCGGTGAGGACATCTGGGTTCAGTTGTTGTCCGAGCCAGACGCGGGGTCCGACCTTGCCGGAATTCGCACCCAGGCCCGTCGCGACGGCGACAAGTGGATCCTGCAGGGCACCAAACTCTGGTCCTCTGGCGCCATCCACGCCGACTACGGGATCTGTTTGGCGCGTACGGATCCGACTGTGCCCAAACATCGCGGGCTCACCTGGTTCAAGGTTCCGTTGCATGATGAGCGCGTCACCGTGCGTCCGGTCCGCCAGGTCAACGGCAGCGAGGAGTTCTGTGAGGAATTCCTCGACGACGTCGTGGTCGGCGAGGACATGGTCATCGGGTCGGTGAACGACGGCTGGAAGGTCGCGAACTCGATGCTCATGTTCGAACGCGGAGCCGGGCACATCGACCTGTCCCGCTCTACCTTCCAGTCCCGCAACAAGCAGGCTTCCGATCTCATCGAGTTGGCGCTGACCTGCGCTCCACCCGGCAGCGAAACGGCTCGCGGGCGCAGGATCGGCCCGATAATCGCAGCCCAGCGCACCAAAGACTGGGTTCACGAAGCGCTCACGCGTCGCGTTACGGCGCGCCTCATGCGGGGATCGGCCAACCCTGCCACGTCTGCGCTGATCAAGCTGTCGATTGGCACCCGCGGACCTGACCGCGCCATCGCCGGCATGCAGATCGCCGGGCGCAATGCGGTCGCCTGGCGCGGCGCCGGTTCGGCAGGGGAGAAGGCGGCCAACAACTTTGTCTATGGGCGACAGTTCGCAATCGCGGGTGGCAGCAATCAGATCCAGCGCAACATCATCAGCGAACGCGTTCTCGGCCTCCCCCGCGAGCCGAGCTACGACAACGAAAAGCCGTTCAAGGACGTCATGCGGGACGCCCGAAAGTGGACGGCCGGCTGACATGACCGGCAGAGGCGGGCAAACCTCGCCGCTTGCGACCGACTTTCCTAAGTTTGTTGGGAAAGTCGCAGCGGGACCCGGCGCGGAGGGAATGTCCCACCGGTTATGTGGATTGTGGCCGGTGACCGGGCGGAAAAGTTCAACCCGACGGTGTCGCAACCCACAGGCGTCATACTGAACATCGAACCGGAGCCCCCGAGGAGCAGAACCCCATGATTCGCGGCTTACGAGTGATGATCGCGCTGATCATGGGTTGCTCCGAGGCGGTGGGAGCCCCCGCAATCGCTCGCGCCGATGAGTCGGTGACGTACGAGGTACTCGCGCAGTCGCCCTCACTCACTGCGGTGGACGCCGAGTACACCGACGGCGCGGGCCAAGTCGCTGTGCAGAATGTTTCGCTGCCGTGGCGAATGAATGCGACAGTGCCTGACGCTCATAGCGTCGACACGACGATTCGCGTCACGTGGCCATCGCCGGTGCGCTACAAGTGGGTGATCGTCCGAATCTTCACCCGCGGCAGCATGCTGTGCGAATCCATTGCCGACAAGGGCGAAACAACCTGCACCGGTAGGGGATATTACAAAGGCGAGATGCCCAGATGGATGCCGCCCATGTCTCCTCCCGGCGCTAGCTGAGCATCGCAGTCCCGGCCACTCCTACTACAGGCGGATGAAAATGAGAAACCGATTCGTACGCCGCTCAATGATCGGGGCTGCTCTCGCCGGGCTGATAGCCGGAGCCCCCCTCGCATTCACTCCCGCCACGGCGTCCGCCGCGCCATGTGATGAAGCAAGCTGTGTCGCACACGTGAGGACCGATGCAGTCGCGGGTGCGGAGTGCCAAGCGTCCAGACTCTATGCCTTCGGGCTCGACGCGAGCGGAAATACCTTCATCTGCTACGCCACATACCGCAACCCGACAACGGCGACGTGGGTGCCGGTTCCCGGCATCGTTGGAGTGCGTGATTTCGGGGCCCTCTGTTCCGGCGGAGGGGTGGCCCAATCGCTCGACGGCATACCGATGGTATGCAGAGATGGCATCTGGGACCGCTACACACCCGCACTTCCGGTGTCGTAAACGGCGTCAGTCGTCAAACCTGGCGGTAAGCAGCCTCTTAGCTGGGCATTCCTTGAGCGAGGTCGTCGTGGTCGATGCCGTCTGACTGTGTGCGTCGTTGGACGGACAGGTCAAGAACCGATGTCAGTTCCCTTGGCCGTGATTTAGTTATATATATTTGAAAAATCCGACGATCCGTGGCGGCCTCAGTGAGACCGCGCCACAGGAGGGGGTCAAACGTGAGCGATCAGGTGCTCTACCCGCCGATGCCCAAGCCCGACAGCGTGAGCGAATTCTTCTGGAGCGGCGTGGATCGCCATGAACTCTTGATCCTGCGGTGCCAGGCATGTGCGACCTATCTGCATCCACCCAAGGAGGTCTGTCGAACCTGTCTGAGCACAAATTTGAAGCCCGAGCGGGTATCGGGCAAGGCCACGCTCGTCACCTGGACAGAGCCCCGCAAGGCCTACGATCCGTACTTCGCTGCCCATCAGCCTTACATCTTCGCCACTGTAAACCTCGTCGAGCAGGAGCCGCTGCGCTTCGCGACAAATCTCGTCGACTGCACCGGTGACGAGCTGCGGATCGGACAACCGCTGGCAGTGACATTCCGTGAAGTCGCCCCGGGCTGTACCCTGCCGCTGTTCGAGGTCGTCGGGTGATGACCATGATGCAAAATCGCGTCGCGATCGCCGGCGTCGGGTATTCGGAAACGGGCCGTATGCTGCCGTTCTCAGACGATCAACTCGTGACGCAGGCCGTCACGGCCGCCCTCGATGACGCGGGCCTGAAACAAGGCGATATCGATGGGATTTCGACGACCGGCGGCGTTTCAATGTCGATCGGATCCCTACTCGGCATCTTGCCCCTGAATTGGTTCTTCACCTCGAGCCTATACGGACCCTCTTTCGCCGAGACGGCAGTAATGGCCATGGACGCAGTCGCTTCCGGCTCGTGCCACACCGCACTGGCCTTGCGTGTCATTCGTCAGCCGCGCGCGGGGGAGCACCCGATTGCCGCGATAACCTCCGGCGGGCCGGCCGACGGACCTACCCGAGTCGGCGGGCAACAGCAGTGGACAGCGCCGTTCGGCGGCAGCCTGCCGGCCGCGTTCATCGGCGGCCTTCAGATGCAGCGATATATGAGCGAATTCGGTGCCACGGAAGAAGATTTCGCGCGGCACGCCGTCGTCCAGCGCAGTCATGCGATGCGAAACCCCGAGGCGTTATTTCGTGAGCCGCTCGGTGCCGACGAGTATCTGGCGTCGCGCTACGTCAGCAAACCGGTGCGACTCCTCGATTGCGACTACCCGGTGGATTCCGCATCCGCGGTCATATTCACCACTCCCGAGCGAGCCAGACAATGCAGTAAGCCTACCGTTCTGGTCGACTCGTGGGCGATGTCCGCGGTGGCCGACATCGACATGGCACTGCTCGACGACTTCACTTCGAACGCGATCGGTCATTGCAGTGAAACCCTATGGTCCCGAACCGATCTGCGGCCCGCAGACGTCGACTGCGCCGGACTGTACGACGGCTTCTCAATCATCACGTTCGAATGGCTTGACGCTCTTGGATTCTGTGGCCGGGGAGAGGCGCCACAATTCATCAACGACGGACACACCGGACCCGGTGGGTCACTCCCGACCAACACAGACGGCGGTGCTTGCAATGTCGGCCGTCGCCACGGGGCCAACTTCTGCATCGAATCGGTCAGGCAACTTCGTGGTGAATGTGGGGAGCGGCAGGTACCCGGGGCGGAAGTCGCGGTCTGGTCGAACGCCACCGGTTCGTTCGCAGGTGCCGCGATCCTCACTGTTGATCGATGATGAAGAGGCTCAGCTGCCAATCAGTGCGAGGATCAGGTGCTCCTGGCCCAATCCGACGAGGAACCCGAGCGCCGCACCGACGACGATGATGATCCACTCGTCGTTCTTGAATATAGGACGCATCAGGTTTTCGAACGTCTCCGCGTCCATCTCGTTCATCTTTTCGACCATCAGTTCTTCGAGGTTAATCCGCTCCGAGAAGTATTTCTCGACATAGCCTATGTTCTCCGGGAGCTGCGCGATCACGACGTCAGCGATCCGCCGCTTCATGTCCCGGTACTGTCGGCCGCCGACCGCGTTGATGATGCGCGCCGCGAAACCCAGTTGCCTGTCGATGGATTCACGGATCTCGGTTTGAATCGCGTAAAAAAATTGGTCTGACATAGGGCCGGTGAGAAGGTCATTCAGTATGGCCTTTGGGGTAAAGATTTCATTGGCCATCAGCGCGGCGTAATCGCGGGTGATCTGCACGCGGTTCGCTTGGAACACGCCCTGCCACTTGAAGCCCGGGAAGATAGTGCGTCGGTGCAACGGCCGGAAGATCATCTGCAGCGCCACGTAGTCGGTGAGGCCGCCCGTCAGTAAGCCGAACGCGGGCAACGTCCACGCCCATCCGGTCAGACCGAATGCGAGGGCCTGGACCAGGCCGATGATGAATCCGAAGACCAGTCCGGCCCTGGCGAAGAATTTGAACGAAGTCTTGCCCATGTCGTCGAAGAGCTCGACGAGCTTCCTCTTGTCCCCGACCAGCTTTGTGACAACCATGTGCCTCACGTCGAAAAACCGGTCGAGTTGACCCTGGAACTGCTCGAACATGGCGCGCGAGGCCGCTGGCATGCGAGTTTCCACGCCTTTGACGATCAGGTCTTTGACCTGGTCGGGAGTGGCACGCCAAACCTGGGGCTGGAGCGACATCATCATCACGTCGACGATCTCTGCGGTCGCCCCCCGTAATGGTTCTTGAAGTTCGTTGACCATCTCTTCGGGATCTAACTGGTCGAAAATCTCGTGCGGAGCGATGATTTCGGATGTCAACGAGTCGACCATTTGTGCAGCCATCTTCGGTGCCAGTCGGGGAATCTGGCCCTGCCAGCCGAGGTAAGGCTTGATGCCCTTGAACTCGATCGGATAGAACATCATCTTGAGAGCGAGAATCTTTGTGGCCCAGCCGATCAGGGCGGCGCCGAGTGGGATCGAGATGTAAACCCACAACGGGTGGGTGAAGATGGCACCGAACTCGACATAGATCCTCACTTCGCGGCGTCCCATACTTGCTGGCCCAGCGCGCTGATCCGCACTGTTCGTTTGATCACCCGCGCTGGACGTATTCCGCGTCGCGCTTTGGCCTGCGCGAGGCTCACAGCGTCATCGGCGAGCAAGATCTCGTAGTCGCTCTCCATCGAGGTCGGGCCCTCAGGCCCGATGACCGCCAAACCCAAATGCACCATCCGGGCGAGGTAGAGCGGAGTGTGGTCGGGCAGTGAAACCCCTGCAACGCGACCTACAGTTGACGCGTTTTCCAGCGCCATCACCGAGCTGGCGCCGGCGCTGGGTTCCGCGACGTGCACAACGGGATAGGTCGACCCATCCGACAGCGCCGCGAGGATGCGTGCTTCGTCGGGCAACATTGCCTCTAGCAGAGCGCGGTGGAGATCGTCGAGGCTATCGTCGGGCGAGTTGTAAATCGCCCTGTCAAGCAACGACTGAAGGACATCGGTCGGGGACGCGAGCGCAGCCGCTTCGGCGAGCGGAGGCCCGTTCGCCGAGGTGCCTGCCGCATCGTCGAGCTGCGCGAGGTGTTGTCGAATCAGTCCGACCACATAGCGCTCCGAGGTGAGGACCACTGGCAACACACCGGCGACCATGACGTCTGCCGCGGTCTGAAAGCTGCTGCGAATAAGCCTCGTCGCGTACATTGGATCAGCCGTCGTTCTCTGCACCGCATCGATGGCTCGACCGGTATGGGTTTTCTTGCCAGACTAAATAGGTCACAGCCAGCGAGGTTACTCGGCCGATGCGGTCTAGAAGCCCCGTTCTGCTGTCTTTCTTTAGGTGCGTTAAGCTTGGCCGACGACGTGCCTAACTCATGTGGGCCGCCTTTCGTCAGCAACCGATGGGTCCCCCTGCTGTGGTTCCGACCCGTAGTGTTCCGAGGACAACGCCCATGATTCTTCCGTGATGATTTGCTGGTGACAGGCGTTGCCCGCGTTCCCTACCGCTCCTGCGCGCTCGCAGCGACGATTGCGAAGCGGAGGCGACCGTCGGCTAGCCGACGGCTGAACGGATACTCTGGAAAATGGCCGATGACACGAGCGCGGCGCTCGACCGGTCCGCAGGTGAACGTTCGGCACGGTTTCGGGAGCTGACGTGGTCGTCGACGGCGGTGAGATCATCGACCATCGTTGGTTGACGCCGGCAACCACGTTCGCCGAACACGGTCGCCGAAGGCTCGAGTTGCTCCCGCCCACCTGGGTGACACTGCATGGGCTATCGCGCGATACCGCAGCGTCGCCGCGGCGCGGACGGGGCTCGACGCCGCTCCGATGGAGCAGTACGACAGCCATGTGGTCCGCACGGAGAGCGGTTACATCTGCCTGTGGCGCGGCGACGAGGGTTTCGAAGCCGGCGATCCCGAACGCGCCGGCGCACGCCACCGGCTTTACCTTGTCAGTGATGGTCCGTGGCGTTATGAGCGCAATGAAGGCGTTTGACGGACCGAGAGTTCAACGCGCACTGTCGATTCCATTGGACTGCCAGCTCAAGTGTGACCGCTCATAGTGGAAATTTCGTTCCCGTAAGTTGCTCCGACAAGTCCCAAAGCGCGGCAGCCGTCGCGATGTTTCGCGCCGTCGGGCTGCGGCCGACTGGCTGGCTGCGGCCCACCATGACGAAATGTGGACCGATGAAGGTGTCGCCCGGCAGATCCTGCGACACCGCGTACAACGTCTGCCGGGCACCAAAGTCGGCGCTGGTGGACAACCGTTTCGTCGCCGCAGTCAACACGTCACCGAGGCGGCGCCCAGAAGTGCTCATCAAGTTGGTCTGCGAGTACCCGGGATGGGCCGCGATCGAACGCAGCCGCGAACCGGCAGCGTCGAGTCGGCGTTGCAGCTCGCCCGTAAACAGCAGGTTGGCGAGTTTTGATTGGCCGTAGGCGAGATAGCCGGCGTACTTTCGTTTCTTCCAGTTGAGGTCATCAAGGTCGATGCCCCCGCGCCAATGAGTGATCGAGGAGACCGTTACCACTCGGTCGTTGAGCTTGGGCAGTAGCAGGTTCGTTAGCGCAAAATGCCCGAAATGGTTTGTGCCGATCTGGCTTTCGAAGCCATCAACCGTCATCGAGTAGGGCACCGCCATGATGCCCGCATTGTTGACCAGGACGTCGGCCGCGTCCACACCTTCGGCGAACTTCCGGACGGACGACAGATCCTGCAGATCGAGTGCGCGCACCTCGATGTCGCCGGTCATCTGTTGTGCGGCGGCCGTGCCCTTGTCTATATCACGCACGGCCATAATGACTTTGGCGCCCGCCCGGGCCAACTCGCGAGCCGTCACCGCGCCTAAGCCACTGTTGGCACCGGTGATGACGACGGTGCGTCCGAGGAATGACGGTAGATCCTCTGCGGTCCAATTGGTCACGCCCCGAGCATTCCTTTCGGCAGTTGACGGGCGCGGTGAGGCTCGACGCGCTGTTGACTTGGTTAGAAGTGAGTGGTAGACACGAATACAGAACGCGTCTCTTTGTCTACTATAGAGGAGCATGCGGTGCCGTTGCAAGACGATGTCCAGATCGTGTCGGTGGACGATCACCTGATTGAGCACCCGCGTGTTTGGCAGGATCGCCTGCCGTCCAAGTATTTGGAGGATGGGCCGAAGATCGTCGAGGACGAGCAAGGCCACCATCTTTGGGCGTACGAGGGTGAACTGCATGCTCAGGTCGGCTTGAACGCGGTGGCGGGCAGGCCTTATGAGGAATATGGGCTCGAGCCCATGAGATTCCAGGACATGATTCCGGGTTGTTACGACTCAGTGGAACGCGCCAGGGACATGGATTTGGATGGAGTGCAGGCGGCCTTGTGCTTTCCCTCATTCCCGGGCTTTTCGGGTTCGACGTTCCATAAAGCCAAGGACAAAACGCTGGCACTCGAATGCGTACGGGCGTGGAACGACTTCTCTCTGGATGAATGGTGTGCCTCAGCGCCGGACCGCTACATTCCGGTCGTAATGGTGCCGACGTGGGACGTCGATTTGGCTGTTGCGGAAGTGGAACGGACAGCAGCAAAAGGCGCCCGCACGATCAGTTTTCCCGAGAGTCCAGTGCCACTGGGTATGCCGTCCCTGCATTCTCGATACTGGGACCCGCTGTGGAGTGCCGCTGAGGCCACTGACATGCCGCTGAGCATGCACTTCGGCACGTCGACGTACCTGCCGGGATACAGCTTCGGTGCGAGCGGGGTCACCACCGACGATCAAGATCAATACGACCAGCACAGCGAGCAGGAGGATATCCCGTTCGCGGTGGCCATCACGCTCTTCGGCACCAATCTGATGTGGACCACCGTCGATCTGCTGCTATCCGGTGCGTTGCAACGTCACCCCAACCTGAAGATCTCGCTGGCCGAGGGCGGCATCGGATGGATTCCATACATCCTCGAGCGCACGGACTACGTGTGGGAGCGGCACCGCTGGTACCAGAAGATCGATAAGGAAGCTCGGCCTTCCGATCTGTTCAAGCAGCACTTCTACGGCTGCTTCATCGACGACGAGTTCGGTCTCGCGAACCGCGACGCAATCGGGGTGGACCGCCTGCTGCTCGAAGTGGACTATCCGCATTCCGATTCGAGCTGGCCGAATTCGCGTAAACGTGCTCAGGAGGTTCTGGTCTCGGTGTCCGACGGCGATGCACGAAAAATCGCCGAGGACAACGCCAGAGCGCTGTTCCGCTTCCCTCGGTCGGGCTGGAAGTGACACCTAATCCCCAAGCCGGAGCCGAGGGCTTCCTGGCCGGCGTCACCGTTGTCGAGCTTGCCGACGAGACCGCCGAATATGTGGGCAAGCTGCTTGCCGGCCTCGGCGCGAATGTGATCAAGGTCGAACCGCCGGGAGGCGAAGTCACCCGGACTTACGGGCCCTTCAAGGATGACGTCGAGAATCCCGAACAGAGCCTTCATTTTTGGCACTCCAATATCGGCAAACGAAGCGTTGTTCTGGATCTCGACGACGCAGGAGATCAGGCGCGAATGCGGGACTTGGTGTCCCATGCAGACGTTTTCGTACACACCCGATCAGCGGACTACATGCGTACCCGTGGTCTCCATCAGGCGGACTTGCGTGCCGATGCGTCCGCACTGATCTACTGCCGGGTATCGCCGTTCGGTGACGACGGACCGTGGGCCGAGTATCCGGGCAGCGACCTCGTCCATCTCGCGCTGGGCGGCGTGGCCATGAACTGTGGCTACGACCCCGAGCCGTCAGGACACTACGACACGCCTCCGATCGCGCCCCAGATGTGGCAGGCTTACTGCATTGCCGGCGAGACGACATCGATCGCGATCATCACGGCATTGATCTATCGGCAATCTTCTGGCCGGGGACAATACCTTTCGGTGTCTATCCATGATTCGGTCAGCAAGAACACCGAAACCGATGTGCCGAACTGGGTGTACCAACGCCTTACGAACCTGCGGCAGACATGTCGGCATTCGATGCCGACGGCGGCCGTCCCGGCGCTGGCACTGACCAAAGACGGTCGTTGGCTGCTGCCGTACCGGACCTACCTGCCCGGTGGCAGTGCGCTTTTCAAAGCTCTGGTCGACATGCTGGCGCGACACGGGATGCAGGCCGACCTGGACGATCCGAAGTACCTCGACGACGCCTACCGCGCCCAACCCGTGGTCGCCCAGCATATCGGCGACGTCACCGACCGCCTCATCGGTCAGTTCCTCGCCAACCGGGAGATCTGGCAGGAGGCGCAACAGGTCGGCATGCCCTGGGCGCCAATCCGTTCGCCACACGAGAACGTCACCGACCCGCACTTCAGCGCGCGAGAGGCATTCAAGGTTGTCGAGCATCCCGAGTTGGGCGAGAGTTACACCTATACCGGGGCCCGGTGGTACTGCCCTGAGGTGCCATGGCAATCGGACACTCGGCCACCGATGCTCGGTGAGCACACCGCGGAGGTATTCGAAGAGATCTCTACCCGCTGCGCACCTGAACTTCCCTCGAGCCATGCGGCCCACCGGGGGGCAGCCGCGGTGTCCCCGTTGGGAAAGCCATTCGCGTTGGCGGGGGTTCGCGTCATCGACTTGTCCTGGCTGCTTGCCAGCGCCGGTGCGGGCCGGTTTCTCGCGGCGCACGGCGCGGAAGTTGTCAAGGTCGAACACTCCAGCCGATGGGACACAATGCGTTTCGGTGCCGGCTTTGCTCCTGAGGGCGGACGTGCCGAGCGTGATAAGGCCCGGGGGCCGATTGCCGTACCGCCCGGGGACCGTGGGCCGAACAAATCGGGTGCGTTCATGGAGATCAATTCGGGCAAGCTCGGCGTGAGCCTGAATCTGAAATCAGATGAGGGCAAGCAAATTCTCGAGCGGCTGATCGCCGATGCCGACATGGTGATCGAGGGATTCTCACCGGGCACCATGGAGCGTATGGGATTCGGTTATCAGAGGTTAAAGGAGATCAATCCCGGAATCATCTATGTCCAGCAGTCGGGCACCGGTGAGCACGGCTGCTACAAGGGTATGCGGACTTACGGTCCGACCGCGGCCGCATTCGCCGGCAATAGCGAAATGTCCGGCATGCCAGCGCCGTTCCCTCCCGCTGGTATCGGCTATTCCTACCTCGACTGGTTCGGTGCCTACAACATGGCCACAGCGATGTTGGCGGCGTTGTTCAGAAAACAGTCGACCGGGCTCGGCTGCCACATCGACGCTTCCCAGATCGAGATCGGCATCTATCTGACCGGCACCGCGGTACTCGACCACAGTGTCAATGGACGCGTATATGAGCGGACTGGAAATCGCTCCCCGTACAAGCCTGCCGCTCCGCACGGTATCTATCCGACGCGCGGCGTGGACCGCTGGATCGCATTGTCGTCTTTCAGCGACGAACACTGGACGACGTTGATCGAGGTGTTCAACAAACCCGAACTCGGGGCCGACGCGCGGTTCGGCACACTCGCCGACCGCCTAGCACATCAGGACGAACTTGACGCGATCGTCGCTGCATGTACCGCCGAGTGTGACGGTTACGAGCTGATGCACACGCTCGCGCGCCGCCACTTCCCGGCAGGGGTCTGTCAGACGGCGCAGGATCGTTGTGAGAACGACCCGCAACTCGCTCACCTGGGGTGGCTGGAAGAAGTTCCACAGTCCGAGATCGGCACTTGGCCGGTCAGAACGCTGCCGGTTGCTTTCAGTGAAACTCCCTCCTACATAGGTGGTTTCGTCGGCCGTTCCGGTCCCAACTACGGTGAAGACAATTTCAGCTTCTACCCAAGGCAACTAGGGCTGACCACAGCGGAGGTCGAACAGTTGTTACGGACTGGTGTCTTGTAATACGTAGTCCTCGCGGATCAGAGAACTGATTCCACTACCCACCGAACAGGAGATTGACATGGGACGAGTGCAGGACAAGGTCGTCTTCATAACCGGTGTGGCGCGCGGCCAAGGGCGTGCACATGCCATTCGTCTGGCCGAAGAGGGCGCCAACATAATCGGCATCGACATCGCCGAAAATATCCCGACGGTGCCGTATCCAATGGCGTCCGAGGCGGAACTCGACCAAACGAGAGACCTCATCAGTGACGCCGGTGGAAAACACCATCTCGTCAAGGGCGACGTACGCGACAAGCAGGCTGTCGCCGAAGTTTTGCGCGAGGGTCTTGAATTGTTCGGCGGCCTGGACGGCGTTGTGGCACAAGCCGGCATTATGGCAGTGGGGAACACGGACCCTGCATCGTTCAACGACACCGTGGATGTCAACTTGGTCGGCGTGCTCAACACGGTCAGCGCCGCCTATCCGTTCCTGAAGGACGGCTCGTCGATCGTGATCACGGGTTCTTATGCGGCGTTCACGTCGGCCCTGAAAGCCGATCCCAACGGCGGGGCCGGCGGCCTGGGTTATGTCGCCTCGAAGCGCCTGCTCGCCGCGTACACCCACGAACTGGCGCTTGCGGTGGCGCCGCGCCGGATCCGCGCGAACGCGGTGCACCCGACGTCGGTGGATACGGCGATCATGCGCAATGAGCCGCTGTACAAGTCATTCCGGCCCGATTTGGAGTCACCGACGCTCGAGGATGCGCTCCCGGTCCTGCCGGCGCTGAATCTGTTTCCGGACCCGTGGATCGATGTCTCGGACGTCGCACACGCTGTGGTCTACCTCATCTCTGACGAATCGCGCGCGGTGACCGGCACGCAAATGCGAGTCGATCTCGGCGCTTGGATCAAGTTGCACGATTACACCTTCCCGTGAGTCGATGTGGGAAATCGGAACTGAACTCGGCCGCTCGGTCTTGGGTCGTCGGTGCAGCTCGCTCGTGCTGTTACGCTGGCTGTTTGTGAACGGCGATAATCCCGTGTGGCACGGTAGCCCGGTCGGGTGCGTTTGATGACCACTCAACAGGGCGCCACCTTCGGCCGTCGCTTCAAGGTGTTCACATCTCGCGCCGCGCAGGTTTCGGACGACTCACCGCGCAGAGACCGCATCGTCGATGCAGCTCGACGGTGCTACGTGACCATCGGCTGGGACAAGACCACAATGGAGGACGTCGGGCGCATTGCTGGTATGTCGCGTGCGACCCTGTATAAGAACTTCCCGACCAGCGAGGAGCTGCACCAAGCTGTCCGCAGTAAAGCCGTGGACCTGATGCGTCGTGATTTCGAAGACGCACTGGCCGAGGGTAAGGACCTGCCGGACAGTTTGGGGAATGTAGCTGCTGCGCTGACGGTTTGGTGTTCGACGATGCGGTCGGTGGACAATCCCAACGCGTTCTACTTTCGTATTCATGCCGAGGAGTCGGCCGTTATCATCGACGTGCTGGCAGAGGTTTTGGCTCCTCGAATGGCGCTCGCGCAAAAGGCTGGCGAGATCGACCGAAGTCGAGACATCGATCGGGCGGTGGAGTGGGTCGCGCGATGCGTGGCCGGCTTTGCGCTGTTGCCCACTGGCCGGGATTCGGAGCGCGATTATCCTTTTATCGCACGCGAATTCATTCGCGAATTTGTGGTGTCGCCCCTGTAAGGAGTGGCGCCAACACCCTTGCTTCGTCGGTGGTTATTCCGTGCGCAGCCTCTCGATCAGATCGACGAGCTCCCGTTTACGGACCTTCGATGCCGGTGTCATCGGGATGTCAGCGGCAGACTCAAGGAACACGATGACCGTGGGTACCTTGAACGGCGAAAGTCGTTCACGTAAAGCCTCTTTGATCGACGCCTCGGTGAGATGTACGCCAGTAACTGGCACTACTGCCGCCGCCACCAATTGACCGCGATCCGCATCAGGCAGGCCGACTACGTGGGCCATCTCGACGCCTTCGATGATGTTGATTTCGCGTTCGACCTCGACCGGCGATACGTTGGCACCGGAGGTCTTGATGATGTCGTTCAATCGCCCGACGAATCTCAACCGTCCATTGTCATCGCGGACTGCGAGATCGCCGGTGCGATAGAACCCGTCGGCGTCGAACACCGCACCGCGAGACAATTTGTGCAAGCGTGAGGTCAGCGTCGGGCCACGAACCAGGAGCTCGCGGGCACCTCGTTGGTCGGCAGCTTCGGAGAGGCGGACCTCGAATCCGGGCTGAAATCTGTCGAGCGGTGCCGCGATCGAATACGGTCCCGAAGGGACCTCGGTGCCCCAGGCATACATCCCGAAAGTTTCGGTCATTCCCAACGCGGGCACCAGCTGCATTCCGGGTAATGCGGTAGCCGAGGATGCCGATCCGGTTGCGCGGTCCCGGATCACGGCATTGGCGCCCAGCGTCGACCGCTCAGTGCAGCGTGTTACTCCACCCGCAGCCATCGTGGGGAAGAGCGCCATGACGAGTCCGCCGACCCAAAAGAACGGCAGCGTCACGTCGGTCACCGTGGCTTCGGTGAACCCGAACATATCGCGCAGGTAGTGGGTTTTGTCGATGATCGCGCGGTGGGTGAACAGCGCTCCTTTCGGGTCGGCACTTTGTCCGGATGTATAGATGCAGAGCGCTTCGTCCTCGGGATGAACCTCGTATCGTGCTTGATCGAGGATCAGCTGCCAGCGACCGTCCCGCCCCCCGCTGACGATCCAATCGACGTCGCGTGACCATCCTGGCCCAGGGCCGTCGAACACCACCATGCGCAGGTAGGGGGCTTCGGCGAGCGCCAGCTCGGGATCCTGCGCCGAAGCCAGGCCGGGCAACGCCTCGGCCACGAGTTTGACGAAGTCGCGGTCCAGGAACGAGCGGCTGGCTACCAGCAGGTGTAGATCGGAGTGGCGCACCAGCCGGGCGAGCTCGGCCGGCCGGCTGAACGTGCTCAACGGAATACACAGAGCGCCAATCTTTTCGATGGCCGCCCACCACACCACCCAGTCGGTGCCGTTGCCGAACAACAGTCCGACCCGAGTGCCTTTGCCGATGCCGCGCGCGAGTAGACCTCGCGCGATGCCATCCGAGCAGCGATCGAGTTCTGCGAACGACAACGATCCGGATTCTGCGATAACGCAGCAATTCGACCCAAATGATGCGGTCAGCTCACGTAGCCAGATCGGAATCGACACAGCGTCATGGGCCGACTCGGCAGGGCTGGTAGACATAGCGCCTCTTCCCTTCGCGCACACCTGCCCACGGCGTGCCTCTCCTATCCACGGTTCCCGGTAGGCATTCTGCATGATGCTCGCCCAGCCATTGACGCGTATACAAAAATTGTATTAGCGTCTACCTGTGTTATCCAGCGAAGAAGGGCGCCGTGACGACATGCTCTGAGTCCGCAGGTACCGAGGCGGTGGGCAGGTCGCTGAAGTTCATCGGTCCCGGCGTCGACGACATCAACCAGTTCTTCTTCGATGCCACCAGCAATGGCCAATTGGCATTTCAGCGATGTCGCGCCTGCGAGACATGGTGGAGTCTGCCGGCCTACGCGTGCTACGCCTGCGGTGCAAGCGAATTCGATGTTGTCGCGACTGGGGGGCGTGGGTTTGTCTATACCTATGCCATCCCGCGTCGTCCAAGCGCCGCTCTCGTCGACGTAGACCTCGTGTTCGTCGTGATCGAGCTCGATGAAGGGGTGCGGTATTTCTCCCGACTCGTCGGTATCGACCCTTCGCAGGTTGATTTCGGCATGCGCGTGGAGGTGCAGTTCGCGCCCGCCGATTCGGGTGTCATGGTTCCGGTTTTCGCTCCGGCCGGAGGTCCACCATAGCCATGCGGAGCTCTGACACCGAGGTGGTGGTTGCAGGGATCGGTATCACCGAAATGTCGACGGATTCCGGGGTGTCGTCGTCGACTTTGGCGATGAAGGCCGTTTCGATGGCTCTTGCAGACGCAGGACTGTCGCTGCGAGATGTCGACGGTCTGGTGACATATGAGGCCGATCCGACATCTCCATTCCTGCTCGCCCAACTACTCGGATTGCCTGAGTTAAAATGGTTTTCGATCACGCTGGCGGGCGGGGGCGGCGCGTGTATGACCTTCCAAGACGCGGCGCTCGCGGTGAGCACGGGACTGGCCGATCATGTGGTGATATATCGCGCAGAAAACTTGCGTTCAGGACGGCGGTTCGGGCAGGGAATCTCTGACTCCGACGCCGGCACGACCCAAGCTGTGCTGCGCCAGGTCTTTACCTACGGCTCCATCACCCCGGCGTGGTGGGAGGCGCCGACTTTTCATCGCTATCTTCACGATTACGGCAAGACCAATGCCGATTTAGCGCATGTCGTGGTGTCAGCCCGAAAGTGGGCGGAAACCAACCCCGCGGCTCGTTTCTTCGGGCGGCCGCTGACGTTCGAGGGCCACCAGGAATCCAAGTGGGTGGCCGAACCGGTTCTGCGCGTTAATGACTGCTGCTTGGAGAGCGATGGAGGCGCGGCGTTCGTGGTGACCACGGCGACGCGTGCACGCGACCTGAAGGCAACACCGGTCAAGATTCACGGCGCGGTCAGGGGAATGGCTCACCGGTCAACTCTGATGCAGAACTACTATGCGCCTGACATCAGCGGGGTGCCGGATCTCGACGTCGTCGCCGAGAACCTCTACCGGCACACCGGTATGACAGCGAGAGACTTCGACGCCGCCATCATCTACGACTCGTTCAGTCCACTCATCCCGATGTCACTCGAAGCCCTCGGATTCTGCGGACGTGGGCAAGGAATTGACTTCATCGCGGAGGGCCACACGTCTCCAGGTGGCGCGCATCCCGTGAATCCGAACGGCGGCCAGATCGGAGAGGGCTATCTGCACGGCTTCAACGGGATCGTCGAAGCGGTCCGGCAGATCCGCGGCAACTCGGTGAATCAAATCCCCGATGTCAACACCATGGTCGTGACCTCCGGGCCGGCCCTGCCGACGAGCGCGATGGTCCTGCAAGCGTGCTGACGATTCGGGCCATGCCTCATGGCTTCTGACCGGATAGGGCTTGCATTACGGAGAAGGGAGGAGCGAAATGTCGACCGTGTCATTGAGCCCCGGGAGACCCTACGTGAACGGAGCGTGGGACCACGGTAGCGGCGAGCGGGCCACGACGATTATCAATCCGGCAACCGAACAACCCATAGGCGAGGTTTACGAATCGTCTGTAGACGACGTCATTCGAGCCGTCGACGCCGCCCGGGAGGCTTTCGGCGACGGCCGGGGACCGTGGCCGAAGATGTCACCCAAAGAACGATCCGCAGTTCTTCACCGTTTCGCCGATGCCGTTGCCGCCCGGCGTGATGACCTGATGTTCCTGTTGAAGAACGAAATCGGCTGTGCGGGAATGGCCGGGGAGGTCAGTCAAGTCGAAGAAGCTATTCGGTTCGCCTACTTTTGGGCGGACCGAGCCGCGGAGCTCAAGTTCGACGAACCATTGCCGCCGAAAGCGGGCCTGACCGGAATGGGACAGGCGCTGGTACGGAAGGAACCGGCAGGCGTGATCGGGGCGATCACCCCGTTCAACTATCCAATTCTCTTGAACATGTGGAAGATTGGGCCAGCTTTGGCGACCGGCAACACGATGGTGCTCAAACCCTCGCCCTACACGCCGTTTTCGGCGTTGATCCTGGCGGATGCGGCCGCGGAAGCTGATATTCCGCCGGGTGTCTTCAATGTCGTTACCGGTGGCATCGACGAGGCGCGGGCGCTCACTGAGCATCCCGATGTGGCCGTCGTCTCTTTCACAGGCTCCAACGCCATTGGCCGGGAAGTGATGCGGCAGGCCGCGGGCACACTCAAGCGCGTAGTGCTGGAGTTGGGCGGCAAATCGCCCAACATCGTCTTCGCCGATGCGGACATCGACGATCCCATGCTGGTGATGTCGCTGGTCATGGGATTCACGGTGCACGCAGGTCAAGGTTGCGTGTTGCAAACTCGGCTGCTCGTGGAGCGGCCGGTCTACGACGCGGTCGCGGACCGGATCAAGAACGCGATCCAGGCGATGAAGGTGGGTGACCCGGCAGACCCCGCGTCAGAGATGGGACCCCTAATCAGTGCCGGTCAACGCGATCGTGTGCTTGGTTACGTCCAGTCCGGCGTCGCGGAACGGGCGACGCTGGCCTTCGGAGGCGGCCGACCCGCACACCTGGACCGCGGATTCTTCGTCGAGCCGACGTTGTTCACCGATGTCACAAACGACATGAAGATCGCCAGAGAGGAGATATTCGGCCCCGTGGGAGTGATGATTCCGTTCGACGGGCCCGATGAGGCGATCGCAATCGCGAACGACACACCCTACGGTCTCGGTGGCTCAGTATGGAGCGGCGACTCGGTGAAGGCCTTCGAGGTGGCCGGAGCGCTGCGAGCCGGCTACATCCATATCAACGGCGGTGACCAGAGCTTTGGTGGACCGATCGGGCCCGCGCCTTTCGGCGGATACAAACAATCGGGAATCGGTCGCGAACACGGCTCCGCAGGAGCCGACGAGTACATGGAGATCAAGACCATGCATTACCCGGTCGGCTGATGCGCTCAGCCGAAATCACTGTGAAAGCGAGTCTTTCGTGACCGGGGCGGGACCAGTTTTAGTCACCGGCGCGTTCGGCCTTGTTGGTACCGCGACGATCGAGCAATTGGCCTCGGAAGGTCGCCGGGTGGTGGCCACCGACCTAAAGACGCCCGCGTACGTCAAAGCGGCCAAGAAGTTGCCCGCCGGCGTCGAGGTGAAGTGGGCCGACCTGACCGTCCAGTCACAGCTCGACGAGTTGCTGGGAGCCTCGTCACCGTCAGCGATCATCCACCTCGTGGGCATGATCGCTCCCGCGATCTACCGTAACCCGGCACTCGGGCGCAAGGTCAACGTCGACATCACTCGCGCGCTGGTGTCGGCGGCCCAGGCGTTACCCAAACCGCCGCGCATCGTGCACGCTTCCAGTGTCGCCGTCTACGGCCCGCGCAACCCCTTCCGTCATCCGGAGAAGGTGGACGAGAACACCGTCACCGCGCCCAACGAGGTGTACGGCTCGACGAAACTCGAAGCCGAGCAGGTTATTCGGACGTCGACGCTCGACTGGGTGATACTGCGACTGGGCGGCGTGGTGAGCACCCGGCTCGTGTCGATGGTGAGCGGTTGGGACGTTCTCCTGTTCGAAAGCGCGCTACCAAAGAACGGTCGCATCCACACCGTCGACGTTCGGGACGTTGCAAAGGCATTCGCCGCAGCCACCACCGCGGACGCCGTGGGAAGGATCTTGCTCATTGGCGGCGACGGCACTCACATGCTGCGTTACACCGACGCCACGCACGATCTGACGGCTGCCGCCGGCATCGGCAACGTTCTTCCAGAGGGCCGTCCGGGCGATCCCGACAGTGAGACGGCCTGGTTTGCCACCGACTGGATGGACACCGGCCCGGCGCAGGAATTGCTGCAATTCCAGAACCATTCGTGGGGCGACATCTTGGCGGAGGTCCGTCGAAAAGTCGGTCCTGCGCGTCATGTGCTGCGAGTCGTTGCACCGCTGGTTCGCAACGTCCTCGAACGCCGGTCCGCGTACCGCGATGCTCCCGGCGTGTATGCGGATCCGTGGGAGATCGTGCGCGAACACTTGGGCGATCCCGCGGCGCCGAAGTCCTGACATGCGTCGGCACGTCGCCATGGACCGGTTCGATCCAACCGGCACAACCCGCTTGTATGAGCCGTACGTCTCGTACCGGGGCGGTCGACAAAGGAGGGGCCATGGACTTCGAAGTTAGCCGTCGTTCTGCGGACTTGCTGGAACGCCTTACCGGTTTCATGGACGAGTGCGTGTACCCGGCCGAGGCGACTTATCATCGGGAGCTCGGCGAAGCCGGACACCCCCATGCGCAACCCGGGGTCATGCAGGAGCTCAAGGCCGAGGCTCGCAGGCGGGGACTGTGGAACCTCTTCCACCCCGACCCCGAGTACGGCGCGGGGTTGTCTTGTATTGAATACGCACCTCTGGCAGAGATCATGGGCCGCAGCGCGATTGGGTCGGAGGCGTGCAACTGCTCGGCGCCGGATACCGGCAACATGGAGCTCCTCACGCAGTTCGGCTCCGCCGAACAAAAGGAGCGATGGCTTCGGCCGCTGCTGGACGGCGAGATTCGGTCCGCGTTCGCGATGACCGAGCCTGACGTCGCATCGTCGGACGCTACGAATGTCCGGATGCGCATCGAGCGGCAGGGGGGCGAGTACCTGCTCAACGGACGAAAGTGGTGGATCACCAATGCAATGCACCCTCATTGCCGCGTGTTCATCGTGATGGGTAAGACCAATCCCGACGCACCGACGCACCGCCAGCAAAGCATGATCCTGGTCCCGCGTGATACCCAGGGGGTCACGGTGCTGCGCAACCTGACGGTGTTCGGCTACGCCGACCAGGAGAGTCACTGCGAAGTCGTGTTCGAGAACGTGCGAGTCCCGGTTGAGAACATCATCGCGGAGGAGGGCGCCGGCTTCGCCATCGCTCAGGCGCGGCTCGGTCCGGGCCGCATCCACCACTGCATGCGGGCGCTGGGTGCGGCCGAGCGTGCGTTGGAGCTGATGTGCCGACGGGCCTGCGAGCGGGTGACGTTCGGCGCACCGGTCGCCTCGCGGGCGAACATCATGGACTGGATCGCCGAGTCGCGGACCGAGATCGAAATGGGCCGGCTACTGACCCTCAAGACCGCCTGGCTGATTGACACCGCCGGCAACCGTCAAGCGCGAACGGAGATCGCCGCGATCAAGGTCGCCGTACCCCGAATCGCGGCCAAGGTCATTGACCGAGCAATCCAAGTCCACGGCTCGGGCGGCCTGTGCGGCGACTTCCCGCTGGCGGCCATGTACGCGCTTATCAGATGCCTGCGCTTAGCCGACGGACCCGACGAGGTGCACAACGTGACAGTCGCCCGCCGCGAGCTGGGGAAATACGCGGCGGCGAACTGACGGCGATACCGTCCGGTTGGTCGTACTAAGTGCGGCACGGACTACGTTTTCGACCGTCCAGTCGGTCTGCTAGGCTCGCATGATACGTGCGGAGAGGACGGGTCATAGGGTGGCTATCCCAAGCCTGCTTGACGGAGTGCGGGTGGTCGAGCTTGCCGGCCGGCCGTCGATCAGGGTGGCCGCCTCGATCTGCGCAGTGATGGGCGCAGATGTCGTCCGCGTCGAGTCCGGGCTCACTGCGGAGGCGTCAATTAGCGGCGTGCATCCGCTCGTGGACGAGCGCGCGATGAGCGTTGCGTGGGACCGAGACAAGCGCACGGTCACGGTCGGCGGCCACGGCAGGGCAGGCCTCGACGAAATGATCGCGAGCGCCGACATCCTGCTCACCTCGGCTGAAACTGGTGCGGGCGAACCGTTTTCGAGTAGTCGTGGCGGAGCTCCTTACGGCGGCGTCCAGCTGCTGATCACGCCGTTCGGCACCACTGGGCCCTACGCGGCATACCGCGGCGACGAGCTCAACGTCTGCGCCTTTGGCGGTCCCGCCGTTTACGTCGGGGAACCCGGGCGTGAGCCGATCGTCCCGCCATTCATGCTCGCCAGCTTTCAGGCCGCGCTGTCCGGACTTGCCGGCGCGCTGGGGGCGTTGCTCGGCGGACGGGGCGCGCAGATTGACGTCGCCGAGTATGAGGCACTCGCCACCAGCCACATGACCGGCCTGTACAGCCTCTCGTTGTTTTCCGGCGAGGTGCCGCGACGGGCCGGGCACCGTAAGCCCAACCCCTACCCGTTCACTGTTCTGCCGTGCAGGGACGGTCGTGTCTGCCTGGCGTTCCTGGCCGGCCACCAGTGGAGGCGCCTCCTCGACGCGATGGGCCAACCAGAGTGGTCGAAGGATCCGCGTTACGCCGACCGCCGCCGCAACGGTGAGCTTTATGCCGACGAACTCGACGAGCTCGTGTCCGGGTGGCTGGCGAACTACACCAAAGACGAGTTGCGTGCGATGAGCGTGCAGCGGGGCATTCCGCTCGGGCCCTTGGAGACCATCGAGGGCCTACGCGAGTCGGAGCAGTTCCGGCAGCGTGGTTTCCTGCGCCCCGTGAGCGTCGACGGGCACAAGATCGATATGCCCGGCCTGCCGTTCCTGGACCGACCCGCGTCGCGCACCCGGATGGGTGCACCGGCTGCATGTAACACCGCGCGCGCCTCAGGCAACTCCGCGCTGCCGCTCGCCGGTCTGCGCGCCGTCGACCTCAGCTGGGTGATGAGCGGGCCGATGGCCGCTCAGTTCCTAGCCGACATGGGGGCCGACGTGATCAAGGTCGAGTCCCGAACTCATCTGGACGCATCCCGCCAGGGCCTCCCGCTGATCGCAGATGTCGAGGCAGGCGACGCAGGTGCAACGCCGAATATGATGCCGCACTTCAATGCCGTCAATCGCGGCAAGCGCAGCGTTCAGCTGGACTTGCGGTCCGACGCGGGGCGGTCGGTGCTGACGCGGTTGGTTCAGGATGCGGACGTCGTGGTGGAAAATATTGGCGCTGGATCCCTTGAACGGCTTGGCTTTTCGATGGACGAGCTGCATCGGCTTCGACCTGAGCTCGTCGTGCTCCGGATCAGCATGGCCGGCCAAGAGGGTCCCGACGCAGCCTTGCCCGGTTACGCGCCGCAAAGTACGTCCATCGGCGGGCTCGACGTGCTCGCCGGCTATCTGGGCGAACCGCCGGTTGGGATGGTCGCGCTCAACCTCGGCGACATCACGGTTGCTTCCTTCGGGGCGGTGGCTCTGCTGGCCGCACTGCACCGGGCTCGCACGCGGGGGATAGGCACGGTCATCGACTTGTCGATGATCGAAGTCCACGCGGCGACTATCGCCCCGTTATTCGCCGCGCGTCAGCTCGACGGCACCGACCTCAGCCCGATCGGTAACGGTCACCGGGTCCACTTCCCTCACGGCATGTATCCGAGCGCTGGCGATGACGCGTGGATCAGCATCGCGGTGCGGGACGAGCGGGAGTGGGCCGCACTGGCCGCGATCGTGGGAGCGCCTGCGGAGATCGCCGGCCGCACCGATGTCGCGCGCCGGCGCGAGGTCGCCGACGACATCGAGGAGCTGATCTCCGCATGGACCCGGACGCGCCCTGCCGACGAGGGCGCCAAGCAACTGCAGGAGGCCGGGGTTCCGGCAGCGCCGGCATACGGCGTCGAGGAGCTGATGACCGATCCGCATTCGTGCGCACGCCAAGTCGTCGTCGAGCTCGACCATCATCTGATCGGCTTCGTGCCGGTGTACGGCTCGCCGCTGCATGCGCAGCCAGCGATAGCTGAGGTGACCATGCGCGCGCCCGATCTAGGCGAGCACACCCTCCAGGTTCTCGACGAGCTCGGGTTCGACCACGAGCAGATCGCCGAGTTGGCCCAATCCGGCGCGTTCGACGGACTGGACCCGTTCAGCCTCGCGATCAAGGAGACCTTATGACCGAGTTGAAAGACACCACGCGCGAGCGGCCCGGTCCGCTTCGAGACATCACGGTCGTCGATCTGACGCACTGGGCAGCCGGGCCGATCGCCTCAATGGTGCTCGGCGACCTCGGCGCCGACATCCTGAAAATCGAGCCACCTGCGGGCGAGCCGCAGCGCGGGATGGGCGTTACGTTCCCGGGCGGCTGGAGCACGTTCTTCCTCGCCTGCCAGCGCAACAAGCGCTTCGTCAGCATCGACTATCGCAACCCGCGCGGTCGTGAGCTCATCAAGAAACTGGCCAGCACCGCCGACGTCGTGATGGAGAACGCGCGGCCCGGGACCTGGGAGCGCCACGGCCTGGACTACGAGAGCCTGCGCGCGCTCAACCCACGGCTGATCTATGCCTCCATCACCGGCTTCGGGCAGACGGGCCCGATGCGCGACTGGCTGGCGATGGATCCGATCGCTCAGGCGGCCGGCGGAGTGGTCGGGATTACCGGCACGCCGGAGGGTGGGCCCGCGAAGGTCGGGGCGGCCATCACCGATGTCGTATCGGGTCGCCTGGCGGCCTTCGGAGTCGTCACCGCGCTGTATGACCGGATGCGCACGGGCGTCGGCCAGCGCGTCGACGCGTCGCTGTTCTCGACCGCGGTCGGCCTGCTCACTATGCGCGAGACCGAGTTCCAGTTCACCCAGCAGAACCCGCCCCTGCTCGGCACGGCGCACGGTCAGATCGTGCCCGCCGAGGCGTTTACGACGCGCGACGATCGGCGCGTGATGCTCTGCATCTACAGCGACTGGCACTGGGCGCGCTTCGCCGAGCTGGCCGGGGCTCCCCAGCTCGCGGCTGACGACAGATTCACCACGAACTCCGCGCGCTGCGAGCACCGGGTGGCCACGATTGCCGCCGTGCAGGACGTGATCCGCACCCGCACCGAGGTCGAATGGACGGAGCTGCTTGCCGGCGAGATCCCCTATGGCCCGGTACTCGAATTCGACCAGCTTTGGCGGCACTCGCAGCTCGACGCCAACGAGCTGATCGCGCGCTACGAAATGCCCGGCGTCGGAGAGGTCCGCTCCATCGGCAGTCCCGTACGGTTCTCGGGCTTTACCCAGCCGGTGCGCCGCGTGCCGGCAGCCACGGGGGCCGACACGGTCGAAGTCCTCCGCGAGCACGGACTTTCAGACGACGAGATCGATGAATTGATCGCCGCCGGGGTGGTGCACACGGCACCGGCTCACACCGCGGCATCCGCGTAGCCCGCACGACGACACATCGCATGAGACAGCAGAAAACCTACAGCTGAAAGATAGAGAGGAAACAAATGACCGAGGTGGCGGAAAAAAGGACTGACTTGCCGTGGGGCGAGATCACCGACGAGACGATCGCTCACGCAGCTGAGCTGCTCGGGACCACGCTGCGACGCGACCGGATGGGCGGCTGGGTCACCGAGGTGAACGTCGACGCGATCAAGCATTTCGCTCAGGGCCTCGGTGACCGCAACCCGCTTTGGCGCGACCCCGAATACGGCAAGTCCACGCGGTGGGGCACGATGCTGGCCCCACCGACCATCCTGTATTCCGTCGACGGCACCACCGTGGCGCCGCGCCTCGCCGGCGTGCAGTGGCTCTACGTCGGCACCGACTGGGTGTGGTACGACGTGGTGCGGCGCGGCGATGTCTACGACGCCCCCGCCACGTTCGTCAAGCAGGAGGTCAAGGGCGGCGAGTTCGCCAGCCGCTGGTTGATCCAGACCGGCCACATCCGCTACCTGCGCAAGCCCGACGGTTTCATGGTCGGCGAGGCGTTCGGCAAGTGCGCCCGCACGCCACGCGGTGCCGCGCTGAAGAAGGATGGCAAGCAGAAGTACAAGGCGCGCGAAGCTTACGAATACACGAGCGAGGAGTTGGCAGCGATCGAGCGCGCCCTGATCGACGAAATGCCACGTGGCGCCGACACGCTCTACGCCGAGGATGTCGAGGTCGGCGAGGTGTTGCGGCCGACCGTCAAGGGTCCGCTGACCTCCACCGACATGATCGCCTGGTACGCGGGCTGGTCGGGCGCAGCGCCGTATGGCGGCGCGCACGGAGACGCCGTGCGCTATCGCACGCGTCACCAGGATTACCACGTCTCGGAGAAGACGGGCGCCAAGGATTCCGCCGGGCGCGGTCACCTGGAGAAGAAGACCGGCGAGGACGTCGGCATGGGTGGCGCGTATGACATTGGCCCGCAGCGCATCTCGTGGGGTGTCCACATGCTGACCGACTGGATGGGTGACGAGGGCTTTCTGCACACGCTTTCCGCATCGGTGAAGCGTCCCAATCTGATTGGTGACACGACGACCTGGCACGGCACCGTCACCGGCAAGGACGTCGTCGACGGCTACCACCTGATTTCGATCGACATGCACGCCGACAATCAGCGTGGCGAGACCAACGCGACCGCCACGGCCACCGTGTTACTGCCGTCGAAGGTGGACGGCCCCGTGGTGACGCCGGTGCCGCGCAACCTCACGAGCAAGTGACCGAGGTGCAGGCGGCGATCGTCGGCATCGGTGAGACCGAGTTCACCAAAGAGTCAGGCGTTTCGGACCTTCGGCTGAGCCTCGAGGCGACGAAGGCGGCGCTGGCCGACGCCAAGATCAACGCCCACGATATCGACGGCATCATCATTCCGACGGTCGTCGGCGCCACCACCGAGGACTTGACCACCAATCTCGGCATCGAGAACCTGCGCTACCACGCGGCGGTCATGCTCGGCGGCGCGGGCCCGGCTGCCGCCCTTCTGCACGCCAAGACGGCCATCGAAAACGGATTGGCCTCCCGGATCCTGGTGTGTTATGGGTTCAACGGGCGCTCCGGTGCGCGGCTCGGTCGCAGGGGGCCAACGCTGATGTTCGGCGAGGCCCCGAGCATGCGTCGCAACTACGAGGGCGTGCACGGCCTGCTGGTGCCGGCTCAGTACTACGCGCTGTGGGCGCAGCGGTACATGTACGAGAACGGCTGGAAGTCGACCGAACCGATGGCGCACGTGGCGGTAACCCAGAGTCGCCACGCGCTGATGAACGGTAAAGCAGTGGGCGCCAAAGAGATCAGCATCGAAGACCACCAGTCCTCGCGGATGATCAGCGCACCGTTCCGGCTCTACGACTGCAGTCGCGAAACCGACGGGGGTGCGGCCTACATCGTTGCCGCGGCCGAGCCCGGCGACCGCAACGCCGTCGCCATCCGGGGCGTGGCCGAGGGGCACCCCGGCCAGGCCGACCAGCCGACCACCCGCCGGCGCTTCTTGCACACCGGCATGGCCGAGGCGGCCCAACGCGCCTTCGCGCAGGCCGGCTGGAAGCCGAGCGATGTCGACTTCGCCGAGTTATACGACGCGTTCACGTTCAACGTGCTGTGGCAGTTGGAGCTGTTGGGACTGTGCGATCCGGGTGAGGCGGCAGAATTCGTGATGGCGGGCAGCACACAAGTGGGCGGTTCGTTGCCGGTCAATACCCACGGAGGTCTGCTCTCGCAGGCGCATCTGTGGGGTATCAACCACATCACCGAAGCCGTGAAGCAGCTGCGCGGGACCGCGGGCGAGGCACAGGTGAAGGGCGCCAAGAGGGGGCTGGTCACCGGTAGCGGTGACTTCGGCGACAACGCCGTCGTCCTGTTGGAGGGAAGCTTCGTTGAGTGACATCGAGTACAAAAAACCGCTGCCGCGACCGACGGGAACCGACCAGGAGCATTGGGCGGGCCTCAAGCGCCATCAGGTTCTGGTGCAAAGATGCGACGACTGCCAGACGTGGCTGTGGTATCCGCGCCAAATGTGCAGCAACTGCGCGAGTTTCGCGCTCTCGTGGACCGAGGTCGACCCGACTGGAACCATCTACTCGTTCACGACTCAGCACCACGCGACGGGATCGAAGTTCGATTCGGACCTGCCGTATTCGGTTGCGGTGGTTGAGCTGGACGCGGCACCGGAGGTCAAACTGGTGGGCCCAGTGAACAACGTCACCCCCGACGGGATCCACATCGGGCAGCGGGTACGCGGCACTTTCCTCGACGCGACCGAAGACGTGACCTTCCTGCACTTCGAACCATTCGACAGCGAAACCGGAAGTTAGACATGAGCGATACGGAAAGCCCCAAGGTCCTCCTCGAGCGCGAGGACGGGGTCGGCGTGATCACGATCAACCGACCCGACGTCCGCAACGTCGTCGACCCTGATGTCGCTTCGGGAATCGAAGCGGCACTCGATGAAATCGATGCGGACCACGAGGTTCGCGCCATCGTGCTGACCGGCGCGGGGGAGAAGGTGTTCTGCGCGGGTATGGACCTGCGCGCGTTCGCCAAGCTCGGCCCCAAGGCCGGATTCTTCACCGAGAAGGGCGGATTCGCGGGATTCACTGCCCGCAAACTCATCAAGCCGGTCGTGGTCGCGGTCAACGGACCCGCTTTCGGCGGGGGTCTGGAGATGGTCCTGGCCGCCGACTGCGCGATCGCTTCCTCGAGTGCGAAGTTCGCGGTGCCCGAGGTGAAGGTCGGCCTGCATGCCGGTGCCGGCGGCGTTATCCGTCTCGCCAAGCGGATACCGCGGGCGGTGGCGCTGCAGATGGTGATGTCCGGCGAACCGATCGGCGCCCAACGCGCGCATGACCTGGGTCTGGTCAACGAGGTCGTTGCGCCCGACCAGGTACGAGAGCAGGCGCTGCGGTTGGCCAAGAGCTTCGCCGCGGCGTCCCCAACGGCCGTCCTCGTGTCGCGCGAGCTGATGCTGCGCTCGCTCGAAACACCCAACGAGGCCGACGCGTGGAAACTCAACCAGGCCGCCGCGCGGATCGTGCTGAAATGCGGGGATGCCAAGGAAGGTCCACGCGCATTCGCCGAGAAGCGCTCGCCCGAGTGGGCGGACGCGGGGCCGATCGACCTCGGCTAAGCCGGTGCGGTCAGCGTATGACTTACCGAGTCGTGCATTGCGGAACGGGCAACGTCGGTCGGGTGGGCCTGAGGGCCATCATCGATCAGCCAGGTCTCGAACTCATCGATGTGGCCGTGCACAACCCCGAGAGATCAGGGTCGACGCGGGCGAATTGTGCGGCCTCGATTGACAGGTGTGCTCGAGCGACTGGACTTCATCCGTGTCCGGGAGGTATCGAATTACGCCACTTATGCTGAGCGCTGGCTTGATAACAGGGCGTGGTGCCGTGCGCTGATTTGGTAGCGAATCACAAAGAAGCCGAAGGAGTTACGCGTGGACGATATGGGGGAATGGCTTGAGCGCCTCAGGATTAGGGACGTCATCGAGAGATACATGCGATACAACGACGACGGCGACGCCGAACGCCTCACATCCCTGTTCCACGAGGACGCCACGTTTCAGACCGCCGGTCAGACCCACCAGGGTCGTGACGCCATCGGCGAGCTGTTCCGTGGCGCTTTTTCGGACACGGCGCCCGGGCGCTGGACCGATCCGGGAAATCTTTTCGCCCAACCGCGTTCACTCCACATTGGCTCGAATCCGGTGATCGATCTCGACGGTGACCGTGCCACCGCCGAGACCGACTTTCAGGTTGTCGTCCGCAACGCCGAAGGACGAGCCGCGCTCAGCGTAGTCGGTCGTTTCAGGGACCGGATGCGGCGCGGCGAAAACGGAGCCTGGCTGATCGAGAGCCGGACTATCGTCCCGGTCGGTCGACAAACCGACAAGGCACTCTGATGCGTGGGTGACCCCGCTCGCCACTCAGTTCGCGAAATTGATCTGAGCATGCCGATTGCTCAACGCAGTCACCAAACCAGAGCCAATGGGTCCGCAAGCATCCGACAGTGTTGCCGTTCCCACCGAGATGCCGTCGGATGCCCAATGTGTGTCGGCGTGCACACAGATCCAGTCGCTGCGCGGCAGGCGGGCGAGCGCGACAGTGAGATCGCCGTTGATGTAGCCAACGCCGGCGGTGCCTAGATTCGTGACTAGGCTGGTCGCTTCGGCGGCTGCAGCCGCTTGCACAAAAGGTGTATTCGGTTGGCCTGCAACGATATCAACGCTTCGGATGACGACACGCTTGCGGGCAGCGTTCTGGTGGTCAGCAATCTCTGACGTCCACCCGAGTTCGGCGCTTTGCAATTGCCGCACCGATCCGTTCTGCACCGGCAGACCGTCCAGGCTGGGCGCTACCAGGCTTTCGGCCTTTGGAGTCCACTCATGACCGTCCGGCGCCTCAGCCCGGCGGTACTGCACGAGCACGGCTCGAGCGACCGCGATACCTTCCTGCTCGATGGTGCACACCGAGTTTCGGACCCGACGGCCGTTGCGTAGCAGATCGACTGCCGTGGTCATCGGGGCCCGCCGGGGCGATTTGAATAGATCGACCGTCAACCGTGCCGGTGTGAAGTCGGGCAGGCCGAAAGCGGTGTCTAGCGTGAAAGCCGCGAGCCCGGCAACGGCGGCACCGACGACATGATCCTCAGCCCAGAGACTCTGTACTTCCGCGTAATCCGTTGGCACGAAAACATTTGTGTCCGTTTGCCAGAAGTGGGCGATCTCTGAATACATCGACACTCCTCGCAGAGTCTCGTTTTACAAACTTGTCTTCTCATCCGCATCGTCTGTGCGAGCGTAGTCCCGAATCAGCAGCAATGGCCATTGTTGTCCGGCTATCACGAGCTGCTTGGCATGCTGGCGAAGTCAATCTGAGCGCTTCGGTTGCTCAACGCCGTCACGAGGCCAGAGCCGAACGGCCCGGTATCGTCCAACAGCGTCGCCGTTCCGACAGCGATGCCGTCCGCTGCCCAATGTGTGTCGGCCTGCAAGGAGATCCTTTCGCCGCGGGGCAGGCGGGCGAGGGCGAGAGTGACGTCGCCGTTGATGTAGCCAAGGCCCGCGGTGCCCAAGTTCGTGACCAGGCTGGCCGCGTCTACGACCGCGGCCGCCTGCACAAAAGGTGAATTTTTCTGGCCCGCAACGACACTGACTCCGCGGACGGCGACACGCTTGCGCCTGGCGTTCTGGTGATCGGAAAGCGAAGACGTCCAACCGATGTCGGCGCTGTATAGCTGTACAAACGAATCGTCGTCGTCGTTCGGGGCCGCCACGAGTGGTGGCTCGGCCATCCACTCGTCACCGAGTGGCGGCTCGCTGCGGCGGTACTGGACCAGCACCGCACGCGCGACCTCGGCGCCGTCTTGTTCGATGGTGCACACCGAATTCCGTATCCTGCGTCCGTCGCGCACCAGCTCGGCCCTGGTCGTTGTCGGTATGGTCCGAGCCGATTTGAACAGGTCGACCGTCAGACGTGCCGGTGCGAAATCGGGCAATCCGAAACGGGATTCCAGCGCAAGCGCAGCCAGCCCGATGATGGCACCCCCCTGGAGGTGATCGTCGGCCCAACGACTCCGAATATCGACATGCTTGATGGGAACGAAGCGATCAGCTTCAGTCTGCGTGAAAATCGCGCGCTCTGAATCCATCAATGCTTCCTCGCAGAATCTGCGGCTCGAATATTGACGTTATCGGCGGCTCATCGGCGCGCCGACGGTCAGACTACACAGCCGTCGTCCCAGACGTCCGACCGGTCAGTCGGCAACGCGGTAATATCGCGCCGTGCCGCCTACACCGCTGCATCCGCGTTCGAAGGAGCTGATCAACATGTTCCTTGCCGCGGGCGCGCCGCCGGCGCCGCATTGCACGCCCGCGCAGCGCCGCGAACGGGCAGCCAACCTCCCGAGAATGCTGGGACCCGGGCCGAACGTCGAGCAGGTCCGCGACGCCTGCCTTCCTGGCCCTGCTGGTGACCTTCCGGCGCGCATCTACCGCCCTGACCCCCCTCACGCAACGATCCTTTATCTTCACGGCGGCGGGTGGGTCGTCGGTACGCTCGACATGTTCGACGCCTTCGCCCGCAAGCTGGCCGTCGAATCCCGCTGCAAAGTAATAAGTCTCGAGTACCGACTGGCGCCGGAACACCCCTTCCCGAGTGCTGTCCAGGACGCCCATGCCGCGCTACGGTGGGTGGCCGCCCAGGAACTCGAAGGGCCGCTCGTCGTCTGCGGAGACAGCGCCGGCGGCAACCTGGCCACTGTGTGCGCACGTCGCGCTCGCGACGACGGCGGTCCGCGGATCGCGATGCAGGTGCTCGCTTACCCAGTCGTCGATCACGACTTCGACACCGACTCCTACCGCGAACAGGCTGATAACCCGTTGATGGGTCGCAACGACATGACGTGGTACTGGGACCTCTATGCGCCGTCAGCCATGGACCGCGACCAGGTTGACGCATCGCCGCTGCGCGCCGACGACCTATCGGGCCTGCCCCCGACATACCTGATCATTCCCGCGTACGACCCGCTCCGCGACGAGGTGGAGGCGTACGCGCACCGACTACAGGACGCCGGCGTCCCAGTGATTCGGCGCCATTACGACGATCAGCCCCACGGGTTTCTGACGATGGTGAACTTTCTGCCGACTGCCGATATGGCGGTCGCCGAGCTCGGTGTCACGCTGCGCGCGTGCCTCGGCGACGAGGGCGTAGCCGTTCCTTGATTCCCGTCTGCAGCACGGACTACCATCCGACCGATCGGTCGGGAGAAGTAGGATGTACTCGGCCCACGGCGGACAGCGGCACTTGCGCGGGCTGACGGCGGATGTAGCGATTAACCACAAGGAGCGTAAGCGTGAGCAGAATGCTGCAGGGTCGGGTGATCGTCGTGACCGGAGCGGGTCGCGGAATCGGGGCAGGCATTGCCCGCCTCGCCGGCCGCGAGGGAGCATCCGTCGTCGTTAACGACCTCGGTGCGGCTGTCGACGGCGAGGGTGCCGACCCCACGCCAGCGAGCAAGGTTGTCGATGAGATTGTCGCCGCCGGTGGTCAGGCGGTTGTGAACGGGTCTGACGTAGGCGACCACGATTCGGCGGGTGAGCTTATTCAGCAGGCCATTGACACCTACGGCCGTCTCGACGTGCTCGTCAACGTGGCCGGCATTCTGCGCGACAAGATGATCTTCAACCTCGAACCCGAAGACTGGGACGCCGTCGTCAACGTGCATCTCACCGGCACGTTCAACACGATCCGGCACGCAAGCGCCTACTGGCGCGGACTCCGCGACGAAGCCGCGCATCACCGCATCATCAACTTCACTTCGGCTTCGGGCATGCACGGCGCGCCCACACAGCCCAACTATGCGGCGGCCAAGTACGGTGTCGTCGGGTTGACCTATTCCTGCGCCAACGCATTGCGCCGCTACGGCGTCACCACGAACGCGATCAGTCCTTGGGCGAGCACGCGGATGACCGACGCGATACCCGACGATCAGTCCGGCCACCACGACCTGGGATGGCGGGCGCCCGAGAATGTCGCGCCCGCCGTTGCCTACCTAGCCAGCGAGCGGTCGGACTGGTGCAACGGCCAGGTGCTGCTGTCGGGCGGCTATCACATCGGCCTCTACGACCAACCGCATCTGGTCAGCCGCATCTCCTCCCTCGGGTCGTGGGACCTCCCGAGGGCCTTCGACCTGATCGAGGAGGCGTTCTCGCGCAACGTCGGCATGGTCGGTCCAGAGGCACTTCCGGCCGTCATGCTGGCGCACTAGTGTCTTGGTTTTGGTGGCAGGTATGCAATTACTCCTGATAAGACACGCCAAGCCGCAGAGCAGCATCGGCGACGGCTTGGAACCCAATCTCTCATATGACGGCAACGAGCAGGCGCGACGGTTGCCGGACGCGCTGAGCAAATTTTCTCTCGCGCGGATCGTCAGCAGCCCGCGGCTGCAAGCGCTGCAGACGGCGGCACCCGTGGCTGACCAGCTCGGCATGACTGTCGAGATCGACGATCGGTTCGCCGAGCACAACTGCGGAATGGCGGAGGGGACGTCGGTGGAACAGGCGTCGTGCACGGATCGGCGGTTGCCGGGCGAGGTGGATGTGGAGGGGTTCGTCGAGCGAGTCAAGAGGGCCATCGACGACGTGATCGCATCGGGTGAGCACGGTCAGACGGTGGCGGTATTCACCCACAGCGGCGTGATCAACGCCATGGTGCACGCCGTGATGAAGACTGAAGAGCTGTTCAGCGTGCAGCCCGACTATGCGGGTGTCACGCGTCTGCTCGTATCCGAAGACGGAGGCCTCAGTGTTGCGTCGGTCAACGTGACCGAGCACGTCTGGGATCTGCTGTACCGGACGCAGTGGTGGTCCGAAGAGCACTGACTCGCATCGGCGGTCCTGCAAGTCACACCGCGCACCACCACGGCTGGCTCAAGCGCTGTCGGAGTAATCGACTTGCGGTGTGGTAGCCACCTGTCAGTCCGCGAATCAGGCCATTCGCCGGTCGATCCCGGTGAACCGGCGTCGGCTTGACGGGCGCGTGCGCAGACGGCTTGAATAGGGACATGTCGACAGACCAGTCGGTCGAATCGCCACCCGAGGCACCGTTGTCGGGAGACGATGGTTTCGCCGCCGCTCTCGCGGCTCGCGACGTCCCGTACCTGTTCAACCTCCCTGGGACGCAAACGCTCTCGCTGCTGCGCAAGATGGCCGAGAACCCTGACGGTCCGCGGGCAATTTTCATTCGCCACGAGCAGGCCGCCGCTTACGGCGCGATCGGCTACGCGAAGGTCACCGGCCGCTCGGGGGTTTGTCTGGCCGTGCCGGGTCCGGGTGCGACCAACATGCTGACCGGCGTTGCGTCGGCGCTGGCTGACGGGATCCCGCTCGTTGTCGCGACACCGCAGGTGCCCTCCGAGCTGCTGGGCCGTGGCGTCCTGCACGACGCGGACCTGCGCGCATTGTTCGCGCCGACAGTCAAAGCGGTGGTCGAAGTCGACGCACCCGAGGACCTCGGGCCCGGGCTTGCCCGTGCGATCGACCTGGCGGTGACCCCACGACACGGCCCTGTACAGCTGCTTTTCCCGTCGAGTTTTCTGGTGACGCGCATCGATGGGTTCGAGCTGCCAGACGCACCCTATGGCGTCCAGCAGCCGGCGATCGCCGATCTGGACGCGGCGCGGGCTCTGCTGCAAACGGCGCGGCGACCGGTCATCTGGGCCGGCGACAGAGTTCACTTCGCGGGCGCCCGGGAAGCGCTGCGGGAGCTTGCGGAGGCGCTCGGCGCGCCGGTCGTCACCGACGAGATGGCGCGCGGCGTCTTCGCTGAAGATCATCCGCTGGCGATGGGCACGGCATCGTTTCGGGCGATGCCCGAGGTGCTCGCGGAGGCCGACGTATGCGTCGCGGTCGGCACGGCCTTCCCGGAGTGGTCGACGGTGTCATGGACGATGCCGGTGCCGCAATCGCTCGTGCACCTCAACGACGAGCCCGGCGTCTTCCACGTCAACTACCCGGCCACCGTCACAGTGGCCGGTGATCTCGCCGCGTCGCTGGCCCACCTCGTCAGCGCTTTCGCCGGCCACACCCTGCCGCGAGACGACTGGGGAGCCGCACGGGTCTCGCGGGCCAGGGACAGCGGCATCGCGGCCATCGCGGCCGACCGTGCCGAGCACGTCGACGAGGGTCGTGGCATGCACCCCGGCGATGTCGTGAGCGCGCTGCGTGCGGCGCTGCCTGCAGACGTCCTCGTCTGCACCGACGGCTCGGCGACGGGCAACTGGCTCAGCGAGGAGAGCTTTCCTGTCCTTGCCAGCTCCGGGATGCTGCAGTCCGATGTCTTCAAAGAGACCGGGTCCGCACTCTGCGCCGGCATGGGCGCGAAGCTCGCCGCGCCACAGCGCGAGGTGGTCGTCGTGCAGGGTGACGGCGGCCTCCTATTCCAGCTCGGCGAGCTGGCGAGCCTGTGCCACAACGAGATCAAGCTCATCGTGGTCGTCTTCGATGACGGCTTCTTCAACGCCGATCGCATCTACCAGGAATACGTGTTCGGGGGCCGAGAGTCCGACTGCGCTCTGTTCAACCCGGACTTCGCTGCGGTGGCGACGGCGTTCGGGCTGCACGGCGAGAACGTCACCTCGGTGGCCGAGCTCGACGCGTCGTTGCGGGATGCACTCAAACGCAACTCGTCGACCGTGATCGCAGCCGCGATCGACCCAATGGCACTGCCCTATCGACTGCGCTCCCGTATCGAGGTATGGAGGCGCCGTACCGCTGCCGCGCAGGCCGTCACCGCCGACTCCGGGCACAACGGCGCCCGCGTCACTGCGTCGTAACCATGGCCCAGGTCATGTCCGAGGCTGGTCCGAGCACCTGGGTCGTCGGTATCGGCGGCATCGGCGCCACCCTCGGGTGCCGCCTGGCCCGCGACGGCGACGTGCTGCTCGTCGACGGGTGGGAAGAGAACATTGCCGCGATCCAAGACCGCGGGTTGGCGGTGGAGTATGCGGACGAGACGGTGATCGCGAGGGCACCTGCGGTGACCCTCGATCGGCTGGCCGGTGCCAGGGGACCGGCTCCGCACGTGGTGATCCTTGCTGTCAAGTCCTATCAAACCGCTGAGACGATCGGGATTCTCAAGCCGTTGATCGGGTCCGAGACACAAGTGGTTTCGGCGCAGAACGGGCTCAACGAGGATACGATCGCCGACCTGATCGGAACTGAACGCACGGTCGGCGCGATCTGCCTGTTCGACGGCCAACTGATGGAGCCGGGGCGGGCGCGCCAGCGGCGTACCGACGGCAAGATGGTGATCGGCGACTTAAGTGCTGCCCCTGAGCAAAAGCGGCAAGTCCTGCAGGACATTGCACGGCGGCTCCGCCCGGCCGTGGACGTCGAGATCAGCGGCAACATCTATGGCGAGTTGTGGACCAAGGTCATCCGCAACGGGATGATCAACGGCGTGTGCGCGCTGGCCGGCGCCGACGTCGGGACCGCTGCCGGCGATGACGACATGCTGAGCATCATCGTGGCCCTCGGGGTCGAGGGGGTGCGAGTCGCGCGCGCGCTCGGTGTGACGCTCATCGAGGCCGATCTGTATGGCGCCAGCGTGACCGACTTCGAACGGGGGCTCAACGATCCGGCGAGTTATGAGCGCGTGGCGGCGAAGGTCCGCGCGGAATATCTGAGCTTCGCGCGGGTGATTCCGTCCATGGCGCAGGATGTCGCGAAAGGACGGCCGACCGAGATCGAATATCTCAACGGCGTTGTCGTCGCCAAGGGTGAGATGTTGGGGCTTGAGACGAAGGTCAGCGCGGCGCTCGTCGAGGCCGTCAAACGGATCGAAGGCACCGAGCATCGGTCCGCGGACGGCAGCTCGGCGATCGAGGCGCTGGCCGCGTTGGTCGCTCGGCTTAGGAATGGAGGCTGACGATATGAGGCCGGCGACATGAGCGTGATCGATCGCCCGCCGATCAACCTGCGCCATCTTGACAAGCTTTTCATCGACGGGCAGTGGGTCGTGCCGTCCAGCGACGCGAGAATCACCGTGATCGACTCCGCCACCGAGATGCCGGCGTTCACCGTGCCCGAGGCGCAGGCGGCCGACATCGCGCGAGCCGTGGCGGCCGCACGCGAGGCGTTCGACACCGGGCCGTGGCCGCGCTTCACCCATGAGGAGCGCGCCTGGTACCTGCGCGCGATTGCGGCCGCACTCCGCGAACGCAGTGAGGAGATCGGCGGCCTGTGGCCCCGCGAGGCCGGAGTGCTGCACAGCATCGCCCGCGAAATCGCCGCGGGCGCCGCCTGGCGGTTCGACTTCTACGCCTCGCTTGCCGACACGTTTCTTTTTGAGGAGGAGATGGCGCCGACCGCGGGTGGCGAGTTCGGACTGCTCGTCCGCGAACCGGTCGGAGTCGTCGGTGCGATCGTGCCATGGAACGCGCCACTCGGACTGATGTCCAGCAAGCTGGCGCCCGCACTGCTGGCCGGCTGCACCGCAGTGCTGAAGTTGTCACCCGAGGCCCCCGGCGAGGGCTACGTGCTCGCCGAAATTGCTGAAGACGTCGGGCTGCCGCCCGGCGTGCTCAACGTCGTCACCGCCGACCGTGAGGTGTCCGAGCTTTTGGTGCGCAACCCCGGTGTCGACAAGATCTCTTTCACCGGATCGACGCTGGCCGGGCGACGAATCGCTTCAATCTGCGGCGAGCGGATCGCACGCTGCACGCTCGAACTGGGCGGCAAGTCGGCGGCCGTCGTCCTCGATGACATCGATCTTGGGCGCGCCGCCCAGGCACTCGCGTCTGCCGAATGCTCGATTTCGGGCCAGGTGTGCTCCTCGCTGACCCGCATCGTCGTCTCGCGTCACCGCCACGACGAACTGGTCGACGCACTGTCGTCAATATTCTCCGAAGTGCGGGTCGGTGATCCCTTTGATGCCCAATCCCAGATGGGACCGTTAGCCTCAGAGCGCCAGCTCGAACGCGTACTCGGCTTTATGAGCACCGGGGTCGAGGAGGGTGCCACCCTGGCAACGGGTGGCGGTCGACCGGCCGACCACGTACGGGGCTACTTTGTCGAGCCGACGGTATTCGGCAACGTCGACAACGCCTCGACGATCGCGCGCGAGGAGATCTTCGGCCCGGTGCTCAGCGTCATCCCGGCGGCAGACGAGCGCGACGCCGTGCGGATCGCCAACGACACGATCTACGGACTCAACGCGTCGGTGTTCACCGATGACGTCGAGAGAGCGCGGTCCGTGGCCGCGCAGCTTCGGTCGGGTACCGTAGGACACAATGCATTCCGCACCGACGTCGGGATCGCCTTCGGCGGTTTCAAACAGTCGGGCATCGGTCGGGAAGGCGGTCGCGAGGGGCTCTACCCGTACCTCGAAACCAAGACCGTCATCCTCGACGGGCGGCCAAAGCGATACGGGGCGGGGTAAGCGATTCTCGACCGTCTATTCGGTCGGCTTGACCGCACCGATCGCGCACTGTTAACCTGCGCCGATGGCTCCCCGGAGTAAGACCGCGGCCGCCGCGTCCGGTGGGGCAGATACGACAGGGTATGACCGCAAACGCCGCGACATCGCCAAGGCGGCCGCCAAGGTCTTCTACAAAAAGGGTTACCTTTCGACGAACGTCGACCAGATCGCGGCCGCGGCCGGTCTGCGGAAACCTTCGCTCTACCACTACTTCAAGAGCAAGAGCGACATCTTGTTCGCGATCCACGAGGAATTCATCGACGTCCTACTCGAGAAGCAACAGGCCCGGCATGACGGTGCGCGCACTGTTCGCGAGTCGCTGACACAGGATATGGCCGACGCGCTCGGCTTGCTCGATAGCCACCACGGGCACCACCGCGTCTTCTACGAGAATTTCGACGAGCTGCCTCGCAGCCAGCGCAATACCATCCTGGCCAAAAACCGGGATTACTACGCGGCTATCGAGGACAAGATCGAGCGAGGCATCTCCAACGGAGAGATACGCGACCTGCCCCCCCGGATGATCGCACTGGCCATGTTTGGGGCATGCAATTGGGCGTACCAGTGGTATCACCCTGGCGGAGCGATGACGACGCGCGAGATCGCCGAGATGTTTGCGACCATCTTCTTTGACGGGATCGCCGTATCGGGCGACTGAGGCCGGCCCCGAGAAGAGCCCGGCTTTCGGCGAGGAAGACCTTCGGTTCGGGCGCGTCTTCGTGGGGCTGATCCCTTCCGTTTGAGCCACCATACCGACCGTCTGGACGGTCGAGATTGTGGTAGCGTGACCCGCCGTGGCGCCTTCGAAGCCGTCGTTGTCCAAGGCGGAGCTGGAGGTCGGGCTGCAACGACTATGCCGCGCACGCACGGGAGACCGAGCGGCGCGGGTGACCGATCTTCGACCGGTTGGTGGGCACGCCGGCCTTACTCTGGGATTCGATCTTCATTGGACGCCGGAGGCGCGGACTCCCCGCAATGAGGCACTGATCGTGCGGCTTGCGCCGCCAGGGGTCCGCGCCGCGGGCCCGGCCGACGTTGTGCGCCAGGCGCGCCTGCTGCGCTGCCTGAGCTCGCTCGGTGTGCCGGTCCCTGGTGTGCGATGGTCTGGCTCGGACACGAGGTATTTCGGCACGCCGTTTCATGTCGTCGAGCACATCCACGGGCGAACGTTCGGGCTCGATGAGCCCGACGGGACGCGTGAAATGGGCGACGTCCACAAGGTTGGCCGCGACGCGATCCGCCGCCTGGCGGAGCTGCATCGGCTGGACCCGGCCCGAACGGCGTCCGTGTTGGATGAACCACTGGACCTGCAGACGGATATCGTTCGCTGGGACCGATTCGTCGAGCGCGCAGGAGACCCACATCTCGTCGTCGACATCCCCGAGCTGCGTTCGAAGTTGCGCGCGCGAATGCCGCGGGCGCCGCGGATCGGCATTGTGCACGGCGACTATCAGTGGTCCAACGTACTCGTGCGCGAGGAGCAGATCGCAGCGATCCTCGATTGGGAATTGGCGGCCGTCGGACCGGTATTGACCGATCTCGGGTGGTTGTGCCTTTTTAGCGAACCCCAATGTTGGAGCCCCCCGATCGTGTTGCCTCCGTTGCCCAGTCCGCGGGAACTCGTTTCCGAGTACGCGCGCCAATGCGGTGATGACGTCGACGAAATCGACTGGTACCGCGCGCATGCCGCATATAAGTTCGGAATCATTGCTGCACTCAACCTCGGGCTGCACCTGCGCGGCAAACGCCACGACCCGTTCTGGGAAGAGCTCGCCCCGTCGGTTCCGCAGATGATCAGGCACGGGATCGCGCTGATCTCCACCTGAGCCGACCATCACCGCGTCGCAAACCCGTGCTTGACAGTGCACCGCGGGGTTTCGGCGGCACCGGTCGTGCCGCTGTCCGGGTTTGACTTCCGGACACGTCGCGATAGCATCAGAGATGCCAACCCGACCGAACGGTCGGGCGGAAGCAATACCCGGGAGAGAATTGTGAGCCGCCGTAATCGCTTCTGTTCTGCGCTGGTGATGCCCTGATGACGTCGACGATCGCGCATGGCCCTACCGAAGTCCGCCCACAGGACAGCACCGATTCGAGTGGCACTGCGCCAAATCGACCGTTGACCATCGATTGCGACGTTCATCCGACGCCGCACGATTTCGATGAATTTCTGAGCTACGTGCCGGAGCCGTGGCGCAGCCGCGAGGCCATGGCCTACAGCACGCGTGGCGCAGGCACCTCCTACAGCTACTACGTCCCTGGCGGTTCAACCCGCAAGGAAGCGATTCCGAACACCGGTGGCCCGGCGGCGTCCGACCCATATCTGACTGCCGAGCAGTTGCTCGAGGGAATCGGTGTGGATATCGCGATCCTCTTGTCGCTCGTCGCTCGACCTGTGGCCAACCCGGTGCACGAGTCGGCGTTGTCCGAGGGCTCCAACCGGTGGCTCCAGGAGCGCTGGCTGCACGGTGAGTTTGGCGACCGCTATCGCGGCGCGATCCGCGTGTGCGCTGACGCCCCGGATCGCGCTGTCGCTGAGATCGCGCGCGCACACGACGCCTCCGACCGCTTCAATTCCGTGCTCGTGGTACCCAATGTGCTGCGGCCGCTCGGCCACGAGCCATACATGCCGATCTACGAGGCGGCGGCCGAGCGGAGGCTTCCGGTCGTCATGCATCTCACCCGGCCCGCCGGAATGGCGCTTGGCACCCCTGTTGGATTCCCGCAGCACTTCGTGGAAGTGCAGCCGATGTACTCGCTGCTATACGCCACCCACCTCGTGAGCATGGTCTTCAACGGCGTCTTCGCGCGCTTCCCGGATCTCCGGGTCGCCTACGTCGAGGGGGGTATTGCCTGGGTGCCTGCGCTCATGCGCCGGATGGATCGCAACTGGGAGGGTCTGCGCTCGGAGGTTCCGTGGGTAACGAAACCGCCGTCGGAGTACGTCGCCGAGCAGGCTTTCTTCACCACCCAACCGATCGAAGAGCCGCTCGAGGGACCCGCTCCGCTCATGGAGGCTTTCGCTGGCGCCGAGCACCTGCTGACTCGCAACATTCTGTTTTCGACCGACTATCCGCACTGGGACGCCGACGAGCCTCGTTGGGTGCTGCGCCAATTCCCAGCCGAATACCACGACGCGATCCGCGGCGCCAACGCCCGCGCGCTGTACAAACTGTGAGCGCGCCAGCCGGGCCCCGGGTTGAGCACTTCGACTGCGGTCCGCTCGCCGATCTCGAAGACGGCGGCATGACGCTCGTCGACGGGCCGGACGGGAGCATCGGCCTTTTCCGGCGCGGAGTCACGGTGTACGCACTGCGCAACTGGTGCCCACACAACGGCGGACCGGTGTGCCTGGGCCCTGTGACGGGCACCAACGTGACCAAGGGCGGCTACGAGGTCGAGCATGTGCGTGAGGGTGAGATCCTCAAGTGCCCGTGGCACAAGTGGGAGTTCGAGCTCGCGACGGGAATGTCGATCACCAAGCCCGTCAAGAAGGTGGAGTCTTACCGGGTCATCATCGAGAACGACCGGGTGTACGTGGTTATCCGACGTCTCAGGAAGCGAAAGAATGTCGATACGACCCACGATTGATTGCGTGGTCCATCCATGGCCGGGCGCCTCCGAGGACATCCGCGAGTTCTTGCCCGCACGCTGGGACGGGCAGCCCATCCCGATGATTGGACGTTACTTCTACCCGCCGTCCATCCCGGAATGGACGCCGATTAGTGCTGACGACTCTCGGCCGGCGACGTCCAGCCCCGAGCTGCTCGCCGAGTCGTGGGATACGGCGATCTCGACAGACGGGGCGATCCTCGTCCCGTTGACACGTGGTCTGATTCCCGAGCCAGACCTCGGGCCGGCGGTGTGCAGGGCGACCAACGAGTGGCTGCGCGCCCAGTGGCTGGACCACCCAGCGTTGCGCGACCGCGTGGCCGGTGCGGTGCGGGTCGACCCTGAGGACGCCGTCGCCGCGGTCGCAGAGCTGGATCGGGTCGCCGACGATCGACACTTCGTGACAATCGCGGTGCCATTACAGGGCCGCGAACCATACGGTAGCCGGCGCTACCTGCCGGTGTGGCAGAAGGCAGCTGAGCTCGGGTTCGCCGTGACGATCTTGGCCGACGGCGGCTGCGGCATCAACCAATTCCCGACTATGGCCGGATATTGCGAGCACTACGTGGAGTACAACTCCCTGTTGCCGTGGACCGCGGCGATGGTCCACCTAGCGAGCTTCGTGGGTGGCGGTGTGTTCGAACGCATCCCGGAACTGCGGATCGTATTTCTCGACGGCGGCGCCGACGTCGTGTACCCGTTCATGTGGCGAATGGACAAGCCTTGGCGCGGCGTCCGCTACCAGGTGCCGTGGATCGAGAAGCACCCGACGGAGTATCTCGCCGACCACGTGCGCTTCTGTGTCCAGCGTGCCGAAGGGGCTGCGCTCCCGGCGGCCAGCCTTACGTCGCAGGCGGCCGGACTGACGGTGTACGGCAGCCGTTTTCCGCACTGGGACGCCATCACCCCCGAAGAGGCGAGTGCGGGTCTGGACGCCGACGCCGCCGAGAGATTGTTACGTGGCGCCGCGGACTTCTACGGAGGCCGTTTCGCGCGGTGGGCCGCAAAGCTTCCGGCGCGGCCCGGGCTGTCGGTGAGTTAGTGGCCGGCGCTGGCTCGGAGCGCGCGACCTCGCCGAACTTTGACCTTGCGGGGCGGGTGGCGATAGTGACCGGCGGCAGCCGCGGACTCGGACGCGCGATCGCGTTCGGGCTGGCGCGGGCCGGCGCCGACGTCGTGATCACCAGCCGTCGCATCGACAGCTGTCGCGAGACCGCCGCGGCGATCACCGAGGAGACCGGGCGCAATGCGCTGCCGGTGGCCTGCCATGTCGGGGACTGGGACCAGATCGACGATCTGCTGGCCGAGACGGAGAGCGCGTTCGGTCGAATCGACATTCTCGTGAACAATGCGGGCCTGTCGCCGATCTACCGGTCTGCTGCCTCGGTCTCAGAGGATCTGTTCGACAAGGTGATTGCGGTCAACCTCAAGGGGCCGTTTCGGTTGATGGCGCTCGTAGCCGACCGGATGTCCCGAAGCGGGGGCGGGGCGATCGTGAACGTCAGCAGTGTCGCCGCGCAGTGGCCGCGCGGCGATGCGATGCCGTACGGCGCGGCCAAGGCGGGGTTGAACAATCTCACTACTGCGTTCGCCCACGCGTACGGCCCCGTTGTGCGCGTCAACGCCGTGCAGCCGGGTGCGTTCTTCACCGACGTAGCCAAACATTGGGACATGGAAGCGTTCGCCAGGCATTGCAGGGGAATCGCCCAACGGCGCGGCGGCGAGCCTGACGAGATCGTCGGCGCTGTCCTGTATCTGGTCAGCGACGCCGCCAGTTACACCACCGGGGTGACGATCCCGGTCGACGGCGGCTATTGGCAGCCGTTCGAGCTCGCCGCCCGCCCCGATGCGTGAGCCGGCTCGTCGGGGAATCGCATCGGGATGCGGCTGAGCAACTCGAGCGTTTCGCCCGGCACATAGTGCCCGCGCTTCGCTTGGCCGGCGACAATCCTCAATCGGACTCCTGGGGCCCCGCCCGCATCTCTCTCAGCCGGCTCGTCAGGGGTACGGAATTGCCCTGCGACCAAGTCACTCGCAGACGTCGATGGGCGATGCGCCAGCCTTCGGGCGTTCGCACCAGCTTGTCGTCGTAGCGGCCGCCGATGACGTAGTGCTCGCCACCCGGGGCCCCGCGGGTAACGTGCTGGGCCTGCAGGTCGCAGGCGCAATCGGCGCGGTCACCGTCGATCGTGCACCGGGGGTTGGCAATCAGGTGTTGGGTAACGTCAAAGCCCGACAGCACGCCCTCCGCGAACGCGATGATCGCATCGATTCCGCTGAGCGTGGCCCCGACCTCACACACGGCGTCATCGGTGAAACACGTTCGCAGGAGCTGCGAGTCGCGATCGTCCAGTGCGTGTGCGTAGCGGAACAGCACATCGTGGATGGCGAGTCGGTCGACTATTTCCTCCGTTGGCATCAGGCACCGAGCCTGGGCAGCACCTTGGACTCGAAGAGCTCCAGCGATTCCCATCCCAAAGCCGGCGGCATGCCGCCCATCAGCGGCTTGAACATCGCCCCGCCGCGCTGGGTGATGGCCTGCACCGCTTCGTCGGGCGTGAGCACCTCGTACATGCCCGGGGCGCGCAGGTGGTCGGGGTTGGAAATCTCGGAGTAGGGCGAGGCGCTGTTTGTGGCCGCCCAGCGGCCATAATCGTTCATCTCGTACATCGCGTGTTTCCCTATGGTCGCCCATGCTTTCTCGGGGTCCTCGGCGACGTGGAAGAACAACACCATTCGCGCGCGGTTGTCCGCTGGTGGCGGTGCCGCCTTGCCCAATTTCTTGCACTCGGCGATGTAGAGGTCGTACAAGTGGGGGACAAGCGGTTCGTACCCATCGGCGAACTGCGCCGCCCGCACCGCAGTGGCGGGTACCGAGCCGCCGAGATAGATCGGCGGAGAGGGATTCTGCGCAGGTCGCGGCAGGATGCGCACCGTCGCGCCGCGAAATTCGAAGGACTCGCCGGTCCAGGCCTGCTTCACCGCTTGGAGCGCCTCCTCCATCATCGACGGGCGCTTCGTGATATCCAGGCCGAATTGCTCGTATTCCTCGACCCGGTAGCCGGCGCCCACGGTGAACAGTGTTCGCCCGTTGGAGATCAGGTCGAGCACCGCCGCGTCCTCGGCGAAACGCAGTGGGTGGTACAGCGGCAGGAGGGCTACGTTCGTGCGGATTCTGAGGTTCTCGGTGACCGCGGCAATCCCGGCGCCCAGGACGAGCGGCGATGGCAGATACCCGTCGTTCGAGGCGTGGTGTTCGAGCAGGTTCACGTCGCGGAAGCCCCGTTTGTCGGCCCACGCCGACATCTCGATTGCGGCTCGGTACAACTCGGGCGCCGGAGCGCCGAAGTCCGGGGCGCGCATGTCGAACAGAAGCGAGAACGTGTACTCAGCGGGACTCTGCATGGACGGATCGTAGTCCGATTGTTGAATAGATTTAGAAATCCAAGCTCTTCCTTACCGGCTTTCGAGTTAGGTTGCCTGAAGCGTGCGGTGCGATCCGACAGGGCTAAGGAGGCGCGAATGAGTGCGTCAATGAACCGCATCTGCATTTGGTTGGCTTGGGTTCAAGGGGTGATTGCAACACTTCGTAGTTAGGGGTGTTGATGACGGGCCAGCCTCAGCTGTTATCGGTGCAACGTCGGTATTGGGAATTGATCGCAGCCGGGGCGTCCTCGGAGGATGCCGGGGTTGCGGTCGGCGTGTCGCCGACGTGCGGTAGCAAGTGGTTTCGCAGGTTTGGTGGTGTGAATCCGCGATGGTCACCCCCGAAGGGTCAGAAACGGCCGCGGTTGTCGGCTGATGAGCGTGAACAGATCATGATCGGCACTGCTCAAGGTGAATCGATTCGGTCGATAGCGGCCCGGCTGGGCCGAGCCCCGTCGACGATCATGCGCGAGATCGCCCACAACGGTGTCATGTGGGCCGTTATCGCGCCCGGTATCGCTTCGGAGCCCGCCGGGCTGGCTGGGACGCGAAATCAGGCTATTCGGCACGGATTGCTCAGCTGCGCAGTGAACAGCGAGCACGTCGGCCTAAGACTGGCAAGCTGGGTCGCTGCCCGGCGCTGCGCACCGAGGTGCAAACGTGGTTAGTCAAGAAGTACAGCCCCGAGCAGATCGCTTCGGTGTTGGCCAGGACTTATCCCGATTGCCCGGAGATGCAGGTGTCCCACGAAACCATCTACAAAGCGCTCTACGTGCAAGGGCGCGGGGAACTGCGCCGCGAGCTGAGCAAGTGTTTGCGGACCGGACGTGCATTACGCAAGCCACGTGGCCGGGTCGGCGCCCGCACCGGCGGTGGCCGTATCCCGGGCATGGTCAATATCAGTGAGCGGCCCGCTGAGGCTGCTGATCGCGCGGTGCCCGGGCACTGGGAGGGCGATCTGATTCTGGGCAAAAACCAGCATTCCCAGATCGGCACCCTGGTGGAACGGTCCACCGGATTCGTGCAGCTCCTGCACCTGCCCGCCCGCCGCGATCCCGACACGGTGGCCGAGGCGATGATTACCACCATCAAGACCTTGCCCCAAGCGCTGCGCCGTTCACTGACCTGGGACCAAGGCCACGAGATGTTGCGCCATGCACGTATCAGTATCGACGCCGGCATCGACATCTACTTCTGCGATCCGCACTCGCCCTGGCAGCGCGGCAGCAACGAGAACACTAATGGCCTTCTGCGCCAATACTTCCCGAAAGGCACCGACCTGTCCGTGCACTCTGCGGACTACCTCGCCGAAGTCGCCGCCGAACTCAACGAACGCCCCCGCAAACGCTTCGGCTGGGACAGCCCCGCCCAAGTCCTCAACCGGCTACTGTCAACCGCGTCACTTGCCACTGTTGCAACCAGACCTTGAAACCACCTGGGGCCGATCGGAACGCTGATCATGATCATCGGACTCGCGATAGCAGGCCTCCAGGTGGCGCCGTCGCCGGACGCGCCGGTGACGTTCTACACCGACCACCGGGACGCGATTCAGGCGGGGCTCATGGTCGCCATGCTCGGGGGCGCGCTGTACCTGCCGTGGATGGCAATGCTGGCTCGCTCGTTCAAGCTCGCTGAGGGGGATCGCTCCGGGATGGCGTACCTGCAGCTGGCGTTCGGAATCACCTTCACGATTCTTGTGGAGTTTCCGTACTTGCTGTTGGAAGTTGCGATCTACCGGGCGGGCACCCCGGCCGCTGTTGTCCAGGGCTTGGTCGACACGGCGTGGATAATGGCGGCCGGCTTCGGCTACACCCACGTGGTAGCGGTGCTGCTGACCGGCATCTACATCGTTCGCGAGCAACGTATGCTGACCGTGTTCCCAGGGTGGCTCGGATGGTTGAACATCGTCTGTGCGCTTTTGTCAGTGCCCTCCTTTTTCGCGGGAACCGTGACCTCGGGGGTGATGGCCTGGAACGGCATCGTGGCGTTCGGGTTTCCGTCAGTGGGGTTCTTCCCGTGGTATCTGGCGTGGACGTACGTGCTGCTGCGCATGGAGCGGCGAGCGTCGGCAAACGCGGGTACCAGGCCGGTCGCCGCCGGGGCCTGACGCCCTTATTGATGGGATCTAGATAAAAGGCGATCGGGAGTTCGATGAATCGCACTTGCATCTGGCTCGGCCCGATCGGCACCGCGATCATTTATGTCGGGCTGTCGATGGCCGGCCTGGCTGTCGCGCCGTCGCCGGACGCGCCGGTGGAGTTCTACACGGGCAACCGGCATGCGATTCGGGTGGGAATGGTCGTCGCCATGTTCGGCGGCGCTCTTTACGGGCCGTGGTTGGCAATGCTGGCGCGTGCCTTCAAACTGGCCGACCGGGGCCGGTCGGGATTCGCCAACTATCAAATCGTGTTCGGCGTTTTCTTGATGATCGCGACGTTGGTGCCGTTTTACCTGCTAGAGGTCGCCGTCTTTCGGCCCGGCGCCTCGCCCGACGTCGTCCAGGCATTCGTCGATGCGGCGTGGATCATGGTGCTGGGATTCGTGTACGCCCCGTCTCGGCCGTCCTGCTGACCGGTGTGTACATCTTGCGGGAGTGCCGCGGATCGCGGATGTTCCCCCGCTGGCTCGGGTGGTTGAACGTGGTCGTGGCGCTACTCAGCGTGCCCGGCCTGTTCACGGGCACTGCGACGGCAGGGGTGCTGACGTGGAACGGCATCGTGGCGTTCGGTATACCCTCTGTCGCGTTCTTCCCGTGGCTCGTCGCGTGGACCTATGTGCTTCTGCGCATCGAGGGGCTGGCGCAGGAGTCGGGATGCGAACCCTCAGCCCTCACGTGAAAAGTCGATCGCGACGCGGGCGGACTCGCCGCGGTGAATCAATTCAATGCCCTCGTTGATCTCTTCCAGCGAGATCGTGTGCGACACAACGTCATCAAGACTGATCTTGCCTTCGACATACCAGTCGACGTAGCGCGCAGCGTCCTCGACTGTCGCGCTTCCCATCTGCGACCGCCGCCAGGTGCGGTTGCGAAGCGTGTTCAGAGAGATGCCGAGCGGCGCGCTCTCGGGAATCATGCCGACCGATACGACCTGTCCCCAGCCGAGACTGACGCAGGCGAAGGCCTGCTTGGTCAATTCGACACTTCCGACGCACTCCAAGGCATGATCGGCCCCCACGCCGGTCAGCTCGATGATGCGGGCCACGGCGTCCACCTGCTTGGCGTTGATGAAGTCGGTGGCCCCGAACCGCCTCGCGATCTCCTCCTTTGCCGGGTTGACGTCGACAGCGATGATGCGGCTCGCCCCCGCCAGCGCCGCGCCCTGGATCGCGGCCGCCCCGACGCCACCGGCGCCGAAGATCACGACCGAATCACCCTCGCCGACCTTGGCGGTGAGCAGCGCGGAGCCCAGTCCGGTGGTAACCCCACACCCGATGCAGCAGGTCGGAATCGCGGGAGGCGCGTCACTGACTTTTGCGATCTGGTCGTCGCGCATGACGCTGTACTCCGAGAATGCGCCGACGCCGAAGAAGTCGGCGATCGGCTTTTTACCGGACGAGAACCGCGTCAGCTGCGGGTCGCGGAAGGTGCGCTGGAATTCCGCGCAGAAGTTCGTGCGCCCGGAGCGACAGTAGGCGCAGGTCCCACAGTGCGGGATCACGAACGGCACCACACGGTCGCCGGGCGCGAACCTCGTGACCGCGCTTCCGCAAGACACGACACGAGCGATCCCCTCGTGGCCGAAGATGACAGGGAACGCGTGCGGAAAGGCGCCGGAGGCGAAGTTGAGGTCGGTGTGGCAGATGCCGGCCGCCTCGAACTTGACCAGCACCTCGCGCTCGCTGGGGGCTGCGACGTCGACCATCACGATCGCGAGCTCGGCGCCGGGCTCGAACGCTACGGCGGCGCGCGACGTCACTCCCGGCGATGCGGCGCTGCGCTGGTCCGGCGGTTCCTGCCCTTGCATCTCGGACTCCTTCGTCGCCGCGGGGCGGGGGGCGATTGCGGCCCGCGTAACGGTGACCGGTGGCGGCCGCATCCATGTTATGTTAGACCGACCAGACGGTCGAATACCCGGAATGGGTAGGCGCTTGATGGTCCTCGGGACCAGAGCTCCCGCGGCACCGGCAGCGCACTTAGGGAGACAGAGATCATGGTGTCAAGCAACACCGCGGCTCAAAACGGTGAGAACCCCAGAGTCGACGGCGAAGCCGACGTCATCGTCATCGGTGCGGGATTTGCCGGCCTCTATGCGCTGTATCGGTTGCGCGGAATGGGTCTGTCGGTGGTAGTGCTCGACGCAGCCGACGACATCGGTGGGACCTGGTATCTGAACCGGTATCCGGGCTGCCGATGCGATGTGGAGAGCCTCGCGTACTCGTACTCGTTCTCACCGGAACTCGAACAAGAGTGGGACTGGTCGGAACGCTACGCGACTCAACCCGAGATATTGAGCTACATCCGCCATGTCGCCGATCGGTTCGACCTTCGTCGCGATATCCACCTGAACATGCGAGTGGAGTCGGCGCACTGGGATCAGGATGCCGAGCGTTGGCGCGTCGGCACCGAGCATGGCAACCGCTGGACGGCACCGTATCTGGTGACCGCCGTCGGCTGCATCTCCGCGCCGAAGTTACCGGACATCGAAGGCTTGGACAGGTTCACAGGGGAGCGCTACCACACTGCCGAATGGCCGCGCGAGGGAGTGGATTTCACCGGCAAACGGGTCGCTGTCATCGGCACGGGATCCTCGGGCGTGCAGGTGATTCCGATCATCGCGGAGCAGGCAAAACAGCTCACCGTTTTTCAGCGGACGCCGGTCTTCACCATCCCGGCGCAGAACCGCCCGTACACCGAGGAGGAGCGCGCGGAGATGAAGGCGCGCTACCAGCAGTACCGGGAGGAGTCGCGCTGGACGACTTTCGGGACCGCCGGTCACAGGCCAACCGCGGCGGCACTCGAGGTCGATGAAGAGACTCGCCGCAACACCTACGAGGGTGCATGGCGGGTGGGCCGGGTCAACGAATTGCTGGGCGCTTTCACCGATCTCATGGTCGACGAGGCGGCCAACGATACCGCGGCGGAATTCGTCCGCGAGAAGATCCGCACGATCGTCAAGGACCCGGATGTTGCTGCGTCGCTGATGCCGACCGACTATCCGTTCGGTGCCAAACGGCCGTGCATGGACACGAACTATTACCAGACCTTCAACCGGCCCAACGTATCGCTCGTCGATCTGCGCAAGGAGCCGATGAAGACCTTGCTGCCGAACGGCATTCGCACGTCGAAGGCCGAGTACCCTTTCGACACCCTCGTGCTGGCCATCGGGTTCGACAATTTCACGGGCTCGCTGCTGCGGATGAACATACGGGGTCGAGGCGGCATCTCCCTCAATGATCACTGGGCCGACGGTGCGCGTTCCTACCTTGGGCTCGCGGTCGCCGGCTTCCCGAACATGTTCACGATCACCGGTCCCGGCAGCCCCTCGGTGCTGAGTAACACGATCGTCTCGATCGAACAGCACGTGGATTGGATCAGCGCGTGCATCGGTTATCTCCGGGAGCACTCGATCTCCACGATCGAGGCGCGGCCGGATGCCGAGGACAGCTGGGTGAAGCTCGTCAGCAAGCTCGCGGAGAAGACGCTGATGACCAAGGCGGACTCGTGGTACCTGGGTGCGAACGTCCCAGGCAAACCGCGGGTTTTCATGGCCTACCTGGCGGGGGTGGGGAACTACCGGAAGACCTGCGACAGCGTGGCCGACAACAACTACGAGGGATTCACGTTGACGCCGGCCGGGGCGACGCTCTACGCATGAACGTCGATGTTCAATCTTGACGGCTCGAGGACGCCCCGAGCGAAGGGACAGGGCACGTGCGAGGTCTGACCAGTGGATTTCCGCTAAGTGACGCCCAGCGCGCGATGCTGGACCAGCTGAAGGTCTACCTGGACGAGAACTTTCCGGAAGAGCGCGCAGTAGCCGCTGACCTGACAGCGGAGTGGGCCAGCGACGAGGAATACGAGTGGCTGCATCAGTTCAATCGCCGGCTGGCCGAAGATGGCTGGCTGATCGGGCACTGGCCCACAGAGTGGGGTGGCCGCGGCCTGACCGACGTCGATCAGATGCTGATCCGCGAGGAACTGGCATATCGACGCATCCCGCTGGTCAATGTCAACGGTCTGGACATGTTGGCGCCGATCCTGCTGCGCTTCGGTACCGAGGAGCAGAAGCAGCGCCACCTCCCTGGCATCGCTTCCGTGGATACGATGTGGTGCCAAGGGTTTTCGGAACCCGAGGCGGGATCCGATCTGACCTCACTGCGCACGACGGCAGTCCGCAATGGCGATCACTACGTCGTCAACGGCAGCAAGGTGTGGACTGGCCACGCGATGCGGTCGATGTGGATGATTCTGTTGTGTCGCACAGGCGAAGGCTCGACGGGCAGCCGCGGCCTGAGTCTGCTGTTAGTCGATATGGCGAACACGCCCGGCGTGGAGATGACGCCGACGGTCGCGATGACCGGCGTCGTGACGTTCTGCCAAGAATCCTTCGTTGACGCGAAGGTGCCTGTCGAGAACATCGTCGGTGCCGAGAACGAGGGCTGGGCGGTGTCGCGGGCGTTGCTGGAGCACGAGCGCGGGGGTCCGGGCGTGGCCGCCAAGCTACGGCGAATGCTCGACGATCTACTCGACCTCGTCGCCGGGGCGCAAAAAGACGCGTCCGACGCCGATGTGGTCCGTCTCGGCGGCCTTATCGAGAAGGTCGAGGGCGCGCGGGCGATGGCCTACGAGATGGCCGAGGCCAGAACCCGGGCCGAAATGTCGCCCCACATGCCCTCGGTTTTCAAGCTTTTCAGCTCCGCGCTGGGTGTCGAGCTGTCCGAGGTGGGAGTCGATCTGCTGGGCTTGGATGCCCCCGCGCACCGGCCCGACGTCGGCGCGTGGACACACTGGGAGGACTACCTGTACTCGTTTCTCATGCCGATCGCAGGCGGCAGCAATGAGATTCAGCACGAGATCATCGCTTCGACCTTCCTTGGGATCGGCCGCAAATGACTTCCCGAGTCGACTACCTCGCCGGTTTCCACTGTGTGGTCCTTGGCCATGGCGCAGTCGCCCTCACGGCGCGCGACACGCTCCTCAGTCTGGGCGCTGACGTCGCCACCGTCACCTATGGGGCCGACGCCGCGGACATCGTCATCTGCGACCGCGTCGCCGAGGGGACCGACGAGCTGTACCTATCGCAGGTTGCCCACTGGGTTGAGAATCGTCACTCCGGCCGCCCCGGGACGTGGGTCAGCGTCTCGGCCTTCGGGCTTGACGGCCCGGCTGGCGGTTTGCCGGGCTCCGACCTGGTGTGCGCGGCGGCCGGCGGCATGCTGGCGGCGCTGACCGACGGCGAAGGTCGGTTCCATCAAATGCCGGGTGAGCAGGCGCTGCAGGCGACGGGGCTGCTGGCGGTTCTCTCTGCGCTGCACGGAGTTTCGCTGAGCCGCAGCGAGGGGATCGCCGTGCACCAGGACCTGTCTGCTCAGGAGGCCACCGCGTTCTCTTCCGTGCAGCAGGAGCTTGCTCACATTTTGTATCGGTGCGGTGGTGCCGGCGGTGCGGCCCGCTACTCGGCGCCCGCGGGCGTGTTCGAATGCACGGACGGGTTGATCAACATCATCGTCATCGACGACCACCAATTCGCCCGCGTCGCCGAGGTGGTCGGGCGACCGGAGTGGATCACGCTGTATCCGACGCTTCCCGACCGAGTCGCCAACGGGGACACCATCAATTCGGTGGTGCAAGATTGGCTTGCCACTCGGCCCAAGGTCGAGTGTGAACGACTGATGCAGGCCAACGGGGTTCCTGCGACCGCCGTGCGCACCGTCGCCGAGGTCAACACTTCCGACCAATTCCAGGAGCGGGACTGGACGGCCCGATGCGGCGGATTCGACTCCGCCGTCCCGCCGGTCCCTGCCGTCATTGCCCGTCACCCGGCGGCCTCCCCGCCTAGCGAAGGGCCGGCCGAGCGCACCCTGGATGACCTGCGGGTGGTCGAGGTAACCAATGTGCTCGCCGGTCCGCTCAGTGGCTCCATCTTGGGAGCGATGGGCGCGAAGGTGGTGCGGCTGGAGGATCAAGGCCGACTCGACGTCTACCGACGCAACGGTCCCTTCGCCGACGGTGAGGTCGGCCTCGAACGTGCGGCGTATTTCATGTGTGCGAACTATTGCAAACGCAGCGTCACCGAGGGCGTCGGTGAGGATCCGGAGATCGCTCGACTGGCGCTCGGCTGGGCGAACCTGCTGATCGAGAACGTCGGCTCGAGCCGGCTGGCGCGCCTTGGGACCGGTCCGGTAACGGTGGGCAGTGGAGCCGGGGGAATGGCGGCGTCGATCTCGGGCTACGGCCGCAGCGGACCGCATGCGGACTTCCGGGGCTATGCACCCAACGTGCACGCCTACGCGGGTCTTACCGAGGCGATCCACGAGGCAGTTGGATCCAGGGTCTACCTGATCGGCGCGCTAGCCGATTACGCCGCAGCGATCTGGGTGGCCACGCTCGCCGCGGCCTGGTACCTCGGCGGTGCGAATGATGAACAGCGCGTTGATCTTTCGATGGCTGAGACCGTAGCGGTAAAACTGCGCCATCTGCACCGCGAGGTTGGCAAGGCTACCCGGGATCTGCTTGTGGAAACCACAGACGGTCGTACCGTCGCGCTCTCGTTCTCCGAGGGCGACGGCGAGCGCGTTGCCGGCGCTCTCGGGCAGCAGGTTTCCGACGGCGACGTGGATGCGGTCGTGGCCCGCGCCGTCAGCGAGGATCCCGAGGCGGCGGTCTCGTCACTGCAAAAGGCCGGCCTCGCCGTGTATTTCGTCAGGTTGACCGCAGACGTGGTGACCGACCCGCAGTTGCGTGCTCGCCAATTCTTCCTGCGCGCCGATCATCCGGTGGTGGGCCCGGCCGAAATCATCACCCTGCCGTGGAAGGTGGCGGGCTGCGCGCGGACTGGCTATCGCCCCGCCCCAGTGCTGGGCGCGGACGACGCCGGGGCACGCGAAGCGTTCGCCATTCACAACGCAACCGGTTCCCGACAAGAGGCGACGAGGTGACGAAGAACATCGCTGCGGGCTATCGCGAAAGTGACGAGCGGCGAGAGTTCCGCGCGTCCACGAGCGGAATGCTGGCTCGGCTGTGGCGAAACGATGTACTGCGCGACTTTCCCGATAGCGCGCAAGGCAAACTGGCCGAGCTCAACGCGGATATCCACCGCAACATGGCCCTCGGCGGAATTCTCGTGGCCGAAGAGCATGGTGGCCTTGGTGCCACCCTCGAATATGCGACGGTCGCCGCCGAGGAACTGGGTGCGGGGCTGGCTCCCTATGACCTCCTTGGTGCCTGCATGTCGGCACATATGCTCAACGTCGTCCAGGCTTCGGACCGGGACCTTTGGTTGCGGCGCATCGCCGAGGAGCCTCGTCCGTTCGTGTTTGCGTGGCCGGGGGTGGACTCGTGGTGGAACATCCGCGACGTGACGCCGGCCTCGGTGATACGCGACACCGCGTGGGCTCGATTCACCTATGTGCCGGGGCTGGTGGGCGAACCGTTCCTCGCGGTGCCTGCGCAACGGGATCACGGGTTCGGCGTCACGCTCATCGATTCGGCGACGGCCGTCGACCGGATCTCGGTGACCGAGGTCCCAAGCGCGGACACCTTGCGGGCGATCGGGCACCTAGTGCTCGACGGCGTCGAGTGCACGTACCTACCCGTTCCCGAACGCGCTTTCACCGAGGCGGTGATGCTCGGGGCGATCTTGCTCTCGGCAGAGATGGTTGGCGCCGCGCGTACGTGCATTGAGCGCATGGTCGAATATGGGTTGTTGCGGCAGCAGTTCGGCCAACCGATCGTCACTTTCCAAGCCCTCAAGCACGCCGTCGTCGATGCCGCGGTTGACTTTGAGCGGGCTCGGGCGAGCGTCTACCGTGCCGCTAGACGAGCCGACGCGACGTCCGTCGACGGTTCTGATGGCGGCCTGGGCGAGGCCCTCATGTTCGCCAGGATCGCCAAGGCGTCGGCCGGCACAGCGCTGCGATCGGCAGCCAAGTTGTCCATTCAGCTTCACGGCGGGACCGGCTTTACCTGGGAGAATTTGTCACACCGGTATCTGAAGAAGTGGGTCACGGGCAACGAGCTTTTCGGCTCCGCGGACGCACAGCGCCGACTGATCTATGCACAGGCTCAATCCCAAGTCAGCTAGCGGCTCGTCGGCTCAGCTGATTACCCCGTCCCACGCGCGTGCAGGCATCCCGATCGCCTGGCGGCGTTGGCATTTCACATCCGTCGGCGCGTGGCGCACCGTTGGTCTCGTTCGTCGCTACACGGTCGCCCGCTCTGGTCGATTTATCGGTTCCGCTGATCAGACACGAGGGTCGCGTCGGCCTTCTATCGGACAGCGCCGCGCCCACTCAGTGCCGGGTTCAGTTCCTTGACAAGAATTATCTATGGTGATTAAAATCATAATTTATTATCCTTAAATTAATCTGACACGTGGAGTTATGGCAGCGCGCAGTGGCGAACGTGCGGTTGTAGTAGCTGGCCTGCCGAAGTCGGTTTCAACCGGTTATCGATGGAGGATATGTTCGATGCTTCGGGTAGTGCAGTGGGCGACGGGGTTCGTCGGAAAGTTCTCCCTGACCGCCATGATCGAGGATCCGGATCTCGAAGTGGTCGGGGCGCGCGTCTACAGCGACGACAAGCACGGCAAGGACGTCGGTGAGATCTGCGGCCTCGATCCTATCGGCGTCAAGGCGACCAAGAACCGCGACGAGATCCTGGCACTCGACGCGGACTGCGTCGTTTACATGGCAGACGTCGAGACCAATCCCATGGGCGGCCTTGATGACATCTGCGACATCCTGGCGTCGGGCAAGAATGTGGTATCCACCGCGGTGTCGCCTCTGATTTATCCGGCCGTCATGGGCCCGGAGGCCGTGGAGCGCATGGAAAAGGCCTGTGCCGAAGGCAATTCGAGCTTTCACGGCACCGGATTCAACCCCGGCTGGGCGTCGGGGGTGCTGCCCCTGACCATGTTGTCGTGCATCTACCGGCTGGACTCGATCCGGTACCAGGAGATTCTCAACTATGCCCACTGGGACAACGCCGAAATGCTCTTCAACAACATGGGTTTCGGGATGGCTCCCGATTACGAGGCCCTGTGGACCAGGCCCGAAGTTATGGGGGCGTTCTTCCATGCGCCGCTCTCGCTCATCGCTGCCGGCATCGACGCCACCATCGAGAGGTTCGCGTACGACCGGCAGACATGGCTGGCCAAGGAGGACTTCGAGATCGCGGCAGGGACGATCAAGGCGGGAACCGTAGCCGCGATGAAGTTCTCGGCAACGGCCGTCGTCAACGGCAAGCCGATGATCACCGGAGAGCACGTCACACGGCTGCGAGCAGATGCCGCTCCGGAGTGGCCGGACGGACGAGGGTTCAAGTTGATGGTCGAGGGTTCGCCGTCGTTGCTGGTGGAGGCCAAGATCGACATCCACGGTGACGACGAAGCCAATCAGGCCTGCTTGGCCACTGCGATGCACGCCGTGCATTCGATCGCCCCAGTGTGCGCTGCCGAGCCCGGAATCAGGACCATCCTCGACTTCCCGATGGTCGTCGGCCGTCACGTGGCGGACGCGCCGGTCCGCCCGCTGGCACATCGGGATTAGCCCACAACTACAGAACCGTCTTGACACTTTAGAGGAGCAAAGGTGCTGACAGGCAAGAAGATTCTGGTCACGGGCGGAACCGGGCAGATTGCAGGCCCTATCGTCGAGGACTTCGCCAGGGATAACGAGGTCTGGTGCGCCGCGCGCTTCAGCGACCCGGCGCGAAAGGCCGAGCTTGAGGGAATGGGCGTGCACACGTGTACGTGGGACATGAGTGACGGTGACATGTCGCCGTTGCCCGATGACTTCACCCACGTGGTTCACTCGGCCATCTACCCGGCCGTCGAACACGAAGATTCCATCCACCGTAACGCCGAGTCTTCCGGCCTGCTCATGAAGCACTGCGAGAACGCGGAAGCATTCCTGTTTGTGTCGAGCTTCTGCATGTACCACGAGCACGAGGACCACCCCAACCACGCGTATTGCGAGACTGACAAACTCGGGGGATCTGCCAGTTACAACGACTCCTATGCGGTCGGGAAGCTGGCGGCCGAAGGGGCGGTCCGGTCGGCATGCCGGATCCTCAATCTGCCGACGACCATTGCGAGGATGAACGTCGGGTACAGCTGGACCGGTCATGGCGGCTTGCCGGTGGCGTACTACTACCTCATGTCCCAGGGCCAACCGGTGCCGGTTCCCGTGGGTTCGTCGAACATGAGCTCGCCGATCGCCGGCGAGGACATCGCCCGCCAGGCCCACTTACTGCTCGAAGCAGCCACCGTTCCGGCGACGATCGTGAATTGGGCCGGCGATGAAGCGGTTTCGGATCGTGAAATCTGCGACTACGTCGCCGAGCTGACCGGAGTGACCGCGACCTATGTTGAGAGTCCCGTCAGCTTCGACAGCTTCATCTCGGACAACACCCGCCGGGAGAAGCTCATCGGCAAGTGCGAAATCCATTGGCGCGACGGCATTCGCGACACGTTTAAGCGGCGCGGCATCCTCACCTAGCGTTGGCCGCTGTTTCGGAGACGGAACTTCGGATGGATGACATCGAGGCGATCAAACGCCTGAAGGCCCGGTACTGTCGGCTGATGGACACCAAGGATTGGAACGGCTACCGCGAGCTCTTCACCGACGACGTCACCGTCGACCTCGAACTCGCGGGGGAAGCAGTGCCCGGCCAGGGCCAAGACTCGACGGAGGCGGCCGGGGCCGTGATCGCCGGGGCCGATTCCTTTCTCGCCATGCTCGTGCCGACGCTCGGCGAGGTGGTCACTGTCCACCAGTGCCACACCCCTGAGATCGATGTGCTGTCGCCGTCAACAGCGAGGGGCATCTGGGCGATGGAGGACTTGCTCCGCTTCCCGGATGGCACGGAGCTGCATGGTTTTGGGCATTACCACGAGACGTATGAAAAGCAAGGCGAAGATTGGCTCATCAAGTCGACGAGACTCACCCGACTGCGCACCGATGTTGTTGCTGGTCCTCAAGTCGCACGCCGTCAGATCGCGGAGTAGCCGCCGTCGACGACGAGCGTCTGCCCGGTAACGTAGCTGGCTCCGGGGCCGGCGAGGAACAAGAGTGCGCTGTCAAGTTCGTCGTCTCGGCCCGCACGTCGCATCGGCACCGTGCGGTCGATGAAGGCGAGACTTTTTTCGTCGGTCATCATCGCAGCTGTCATCTCTGTCGGAAACCAGCCCGGCGCAAGGCAATTGACCCGGATGCCGCTGCGGGCCCACTGGGCGGCCAATTCCCGGGTGAGGTTGGCGACGCCGCCCTTGGAGGCGCAGTAGGAGGCCTGGGGGATGCGACCGATGCCGATCTGTCCGAGCATCGAGGAGACATTCACGATGCTGCCGCCGCCATTGTCGCGCATCGGTCCGTACGCCTCCCGGCAGCAGACGAACACCGCGACCAGGTTCGTGCTGATCACCTGCTGGAAGTGTTCGGTCGACTCTTCCTCGGCACGCACCATCGACCCCGTCCCCGCGTTGTTGACCAGGATGTCGAGCCGACCGAAGCGCTCGACGGTCGACCTGACGAGCTGAGCCGGGAACGCCTCGTCGCTGATGTCGCCGGCCACGACGTGGATGCGGTCGGGGCCGAGCTCGGAACGCAGTTCCTCGAGACGGTCCGCGCGCCGTGCGGTGATCGACACGAGCGCGCCGGCTTCGACAAGCACCTTCGCGAAGCGCCTACCGAGGCCGGAGGACGCGCCGGTAACGATCGCGACTTGACCCTCAATCCCGTTACCGGCAGAGGGTGCTGCGGGGCGGTTGGTGACAGCTGTGTGGTCGACGGATTCAGCGGCCATGCGTCAACCATAGGCGACCGTCCGGACGGTCGATAATTGCGGTCGCCGGTGGCGGCGAGGGGCTGCGGGCTAGCCCGTGAACACGGGCATCTTGGACCATCCCCGCACGCTCGTCGTGTGTGCCCTGACGGCGTTGGCGTAGTCAACCTCCCAGTCCGGCCAGCGCTTGATTACCTCTTCCAGCACCACCTTGGCCTGCATTCGCGCCAGGGCCGAACCCAAGCAGAAGTGCAATCCATGGCCGAAACTGAGATGCGCGGCGCCGCGATGGATGTCAAATGTGTCGGCGTTGGGATACTTTCGCTCGTCTCGATTGGCTGATCCGTTGAGCAGCAACATGACCGAGCCTTGGGGAACCAGGGTGTCGTGGCATTCGACATCACGGGCGACGTAGCGCGCCTGCACCGGGGATGGCGCCTCGTAACGTAAGACCTCCTCGATGGCGCTGGGGATCAGCGACGGGTTTGCCACGACCTCGCGGCGCTGATCCGGGTGCTCGGCAAGCAGCTGGCCCATGAATCCGATCAGGCGTGTCGTCGTCTCATTGGCGGCGCCGGCGATGCCGCTGGCGTAGCACAGCACCTCATCACGCGTGAGTGGTCGCGTCCCGTACTCATCCTCGAGCTCGGAGTTCAACAGCTGCGTCATCAGATCGTCGGAAGGATGCTCCATCCGCCAGTCGATGTAGTCGGCGAACAGGGCATAGCTGTGCGTCATGAAGTCTTCGGCAACCCGCTTGAATGCGCCATCGCTGAGGCTGAGGATGCGGCCGCCGCGGTCGCGGATCTGCTCCTGGTTTTCTTCGGGGATGCCCAGCAGGTAACCGATGGTGCGCATCGGGACCGTCGCGCCGATGTCCTCGACAAAGTCCAACCGCCCGGTGCCCATCAACGGATCCAGTGCCCGCACACAATAGTCCCGGGTGAGTGGCTCGATCGCCTCCATTCGGCGCGGGGTGAAAACCCGTGAGACAACCCGACGATGGTAATTGTGGCTTGGCGGGTCCTCGAAGAGGATACTTCCCGGCGGAAACTCTATGTTGCTCATGATGATGTCCAAGGTGGTCCCGCGGCCTGACCGGTAAACCTCCCAGTTGGTGAGTTCAGGGGCAACGTCGTCATAGCGGCTCAGCGCGTAGAAGTTGTAGCTGTCGTTGCGGTACAGCGGGGCTTCGTCGCGCATCCTCTTCCAGACTGGATAAGGATCGTCGTCGATGTCGAAATCAAAAGGGTCGTAGTACAATTCGGGTTGGCTCATGACCGTCTCCTGATCTCCCACGGCACTCGCTTCGATGGAGTGCGCATCTGTTGGCTGCCCCGTTGGCGCCGAGAGGTCGGGTGGCAGTGAGGGCCTATTGCGGAGGAGCTCATCCCGGCCATGCTGCCCTCTATCCGTGTCTGCCACGCCGCCATATTGCCGGGATACGCCGGTGACGATCACAGCAACCTGACGGTCTGCGCAATATGGTAATGTCCAACCGACTGGTCGGATGGCAATTGGCCGATTGACATCAGGTTTGGAGCGCGACGAAATGTCTGCCGTTAAGACACGGATGTCCGAAGGGGTTCGTGACCTAGTCGCAGCCCCTGCCGGCTACGTCAACGGCTGCTGGCTCAGCGGAGGCGACAGCCAAATAGATGCCATCGACCCGACAACCGAGCAGGTTCTGGCGGGGGTGCCGACGACCACTGTCAGTCAGGTCGACGAGGCGGTCATGGCGGCACGCAAGGCTTTTGACGAAGGACCGTGGCCGCGGATGCGTCCGCGTGATCGCGCGGCGGCGATCAATCGCCTTATCGACCGCCTGCGTGCACACCGTGACGATCTCGTCGAACTCGGCATGCTCGAAGTTGGCTCGCCGCGGATGCTCAGCGAGGCGATGCACGCCGATCTCCCCATCAACTTCTGGGAGTGGTTCGCCGATGCCGCAATCCGCGGCCCGCGTGGTGGCTGGGAGAACGGGATCGGCCTGCATCATTCTCCGGTCCTGTCGACGAGCATCCTGTTCCACGATCCGATTGGCGTGGTGGCCGCGATCACGGCGTACAACACCCCGCAGCTGATCACCGCCTTCAAGGTGGGCGGCGCCCTTGCTGCCGGCTGCACGACCGTGCTCATGCCATCGCCGCGAACGCCACTGGCGGCGGTCGCCTTCGCCCGCATCGTCGAAGAGGCCGAGTTACCTGCCGGCGTCGTCAACGTCGTCATCGGCGAAGCCGAGGTCGGGCGCGCACTGACCGAGAATCCCGCCGTCGATCTCGTCACCTTCACCGGGTCGGTGGCTGTCGGCCGACAGGTCATGCGTCAAGCCGCCGACGGACTGAAGAAGGTCGTACTCGAACTCGGAGGCAAGTCACCGAACATCTTGCTGCCCGGTGCCGACGTGGAGGCCGCGGCGGCGCCGTCGATCCTGCGCTTCACCCGCAACAGTGGACAGGCCTGCGGGGCGACAACCCGCACGCTCGTGCCGCGCGCCGACTACGAGCGCTTTGTGGGCGCGGCCGCCGCTTTCATGGACACGGTCGTGGTCGGCGATCCGTTCGAGCCGTCGACCGTGTTGGGACCGCTTATCCGCCGATCCCAGGTGGACAGCGTTCAGGGCTACGTGAATCGCGCCTTGGATCGGGGCGCCGAAATCGTGGCAGGCGGCAAGCCCATCGACGCCGAGACCGGATTCTTCATGGCACCGGCGTTGGTCGGCAACGTCGGCAACGACGACGAAATCTGCCAGGAGGAACTCTTTGGACCCGTCGGCGCGGTGATGCCATACGACACCGTCGACGAGGCGGTGGCCATGGCCAACGGCACCCGCTACGGGCTCAACGCGAACATCTGGGGACCGGCGGACGACGCGATGGGTGTCGCGCGCCGTCTGCGTACCGGAACCGCCACCCTCAACGGCGGTGGCGGCGACCGGCCCGACGCCCCGTGGGGCGGTGTCGGCGAGAGCGGCATCGGATTCGACAGGGGTGAGGCCGGATTCGCGGAGTTCTTCACCGTCCAGCACGTGCAATGGCCACTGGCCGGTGTGGGTCGGGCCAGCGGCCTTCCGCCGGGCCGCGGCCCGGAAAAGTAGGGGCCGCGTGGACACCGCGGAGACCAGGGCCGGCAGCTTGACCCTCTGCCCTCAACGTGATGAAATGCCGATTATGTCGACAGACCGGTCGGTCGAATCATGACCCTCGAACAGGCGGTTGAAAAGGCCCGACAGTACGTCGGGCTTGTCGGGCCCGCGGTCGCCATGACGGTCGAGCGCACCACGATCCGGCGCTTCGCCGAAGCGATCGGGGATACCAACCCGCTTTATTACGACGAGGAATTCGCCAGGGCGACCAGATGGGGCGGCATCATCGCCCCTCCCACATTTCTCTGCCTGCTGCTGCCGCCGCTGCCCACGCCCGACATCGACTTCGGCACCATCAAGCTCAACGGCGGAAGTGCCTTCGAGTCGTACCGACCGGTTCGGCCTGGAGACGTCATCATCGGCCAGGCCGAATACGCCGACGTCCAAGCAAAGCAGGGAAAGGGTGGCGGCATGCTGATCTTCCAGGGAAGAACGCGATACACCGACGGCGACGGCCACCTCGTCGCGATCGGTACCGGCACCGGAATTCAGAGATGAGCACCGCGACCGAGCAGGAAGCCGCTCCGAGGCCTGAGGCGATTGTGCCGCCGCGCACCCTGGACCCGACGACCGTGGCTGTCGGCGATCGGCTTCCGACGGTCACCAAACAGCCGACGACGCGCCAGCTCGTCATGTTCGCAGGAGCCTCCGGCGATTTTTACGAGATCCATTACGACCACGCGGTCGCCGTCGAATCGGGTCTGCCCGGTGTCATCGTCCACGGCTACTTGAAGATGGCGTGGCTTGGTGAGCTCGTATCGACGTGGGCAGGCCCCGACGCGTTCGTCCAACGGGTCGACGTGTCCTACCGCGGTACCGATGTCCCCGGCGACGCATACCGGCTCGAGGGCCAGGTGAGCGCGATTTCTCCGGGCGACGGCGTAACCACGGTTGAACTCGAGATCTGGGGCGAGGGCCCCGCAGGGGCGAAGACGACTATCGGCACTGCCGCCGTGCAGCTGCCGATTACGCGTGGTCGGTGAGAGACCGTGTCCATTCGTGGAAAGGCCTGTATCGCGGGGGTTTTCGAGCACCCGCTGCGGAAAATCCCCGATCGTACGACGGCCCAGATCCACGCCGAGGTCGCCGTGGGCGCGCTGACGGACGCCGGTCTTACGCTGGCCGACGTCGACGGCTACTTCTGCGACTCGACCGCGGGCTTCGGCCCGATCTCGATGACCGAGTACCTCGGGCTCAAACCCCACTATGTCGACTCCACGGAGACCGGCGGATCGTCCTACATCGTGCACGTCGGCCACGCCGCGGCCGCGATCGCGGCCGGTAAGTGCCGGGTCGCGTTGATCACGATGGCGGGCCGTCCGCGCAGCGCTCCGCAGGGCATGCCGGCCCCCGCGGAGCCATCTCCCGAAACGACCTTCGAGGAGTCGTGGGGCATGTTCGGTATCGCCCCCGCATATGCCCTTGCCGCGCAACGGCATATGTACGAGTTCGGGACGACCTCGGCACAACTGGCCGAGGTCAAGGTGGCCGCGGCGCACCACGCGCAATACAACCCGAACGCCATGCTGCGGGATCCGGTCACGGTCGAGCAGGTCGTGGAGTCGCCGATGGTCAGCGATCCGCTGCACCGGCTGGACTGCTGCGTGGTGAGCGACGGCGGCGGAGCGATCGTCGTGGTCGACCCTTCTGTCGCAAAGGATCTCGGCGATCGCTGCGTCACAGTGCTCGGGCAGGGCGAGGCGATCAAGCACACCGACAACGGCGGCGTCGACCTCACCTACACCGCGGCGGTGGAGTCGGGTCCTCGAGCGTTCGCCGAGGCCGGCGTCACCCCCGCAGACATCGACTACGTGTCGATCTATGACTCGTTCACGATCACCGCAATGGTGGCGATCGAGGACCTGGGCTTCTGCCCGAAAGGACAAGGCGGCAAGTTCGTGCAGGACGGCGCACTCCAAGCGCCGCACGGCGTGTTGCCCTTCAACACCGACGGCGGCGGCTTGTGCAACAACCACCCCAGCAATCGCGGCGGAGTCACCAAGGTGATCGAGGCCGTGCGGCAGCTGCGCGGCGAGGCGCACTCCGAAGTCCAGGTACCCGATTGCGAGCTCGCGCTGGCGCACGGCACCGGCGGCTCGATCGGTACCCGGATGGGAAGCGCCACACTGATCATGGGGAGGCTCCCGTGAGTGCGGCAAGCTTGCCGGTTGCGGCGCCCACCGTGACGGCGGAGACCCGTGAATTCTGGGAGGCGCTCACACAATCCCGTTTCGTGCTGCCCCGCTGCAACGGTTGCGCCGCCTGGATCTGGTATCCGCGTCGATTCTGCCCCGCGTGCGGCAGCCTGGACACGGCGTGGCAGGAGGCCAGCGGACGCGGACGCATCTACAGCTACACGGTGGTACGCAAGAGCGGCCTTCCCGGTTGGAGTGACGTGGTGCCCTACGTGATCGCCTACATCGAGCTTGATGAGGGGCCGCGGGTGATGAGCAACATCGTCGGCTGCGATCCCGAAGCGCTGACGATCGGAAGCCCGGTCCGCGTAGTGATGCCCACCGGCGACGACGGCCAGGCCCTGTTCCGTTTTCAGCCCGATGGCGGTCCGCCGGCGCAATGACCTACCAGACGGTACGAACCGAGGAGGACGGTCGCGTAGCGACCGTGGTGCTCAACCGGCCCGACCGGATGAACGCCTGGACGCGGCGCATGGAAGCCGAATTGGGCCATGCGATTGCGGGATTCGAGGTACGCGACGATATCGGCGCGATCATCGTCACCGGTGCCGGGCGGGCCTTCTGCGCCGGCGCCGATCTCGACGAGGACCAAACCAGCGACACCGCGCTGCGGGAGCTCTTTCGGCCAGCGACGGATCGGCCCTATTGGGAGATGCGCACGCCGACGATCGCCGCGATCAACGGCGCAGCCGTCGGCGTCGGCATGACCTTGCCGATGAAACTCGACGTCCGAATCGCCGCCGAGGACGCGAAGCTCGGTTTCGTCTTCACCAGGCGCGGATTGACCCCCGAATTCGGGGCCAGCTGGATCCTGCCTCGGTTTGTCGGGGCCACCAACGCCATGGAACTGCTGCTGACCGGCCGCATCTTCGACGGTCGCGAGGCGGTCAGAATCGGCTTGGCCAACGAGGCCCACCCCGCCGATCGCGTGTTGGACCGCGCGCGAGAGATCGCCGACGACATCGTGCGCAACGTCTCGCCGGTCGCCGCGGCGGTCACCAAGAGCCTGGTGTATCGCGGGCTCGAATCGGCCGATCTGTCTGCGCACGCGCGGCTGGAGCAAAAGCTGTACGACTGGGCGCTCAACGGCGCCGACTTTCCCGAGGGGATGGCGTCCTTCGTGGAGAAACGGGCACCCGAGTGGCCCCTGAGCAAGAACGCCGCGTTCCCGGCGGAGTTGTTTCGGGGCCGGGACGGCGACGGCAAGTGCCAGTGATGTTGGGAGGGCAATGGTGAGCATCGCGCAGCAGGCGCGGTCCGAGCTTCTCGAGACGACCGACGAACAGCTCGAGGACATCGTTCAGTTCGCCGATCCACTGGTCCTGCGTGGGTTGCTCTATCAGCTCACCGGCGACGAGGAGCTCAAAACCCAGGTGAAGACGCTGCGCGCTCAGGTCATGTTCGCTGAAGCGGCGATTCCGGCCTCCGAGGACGACATCGCGCTGGTTCGGCGCAAAGCCGTGGCGTTCTTGAAGTCCTATCGCGACTCCGGCGGCGGCCGCCTCGACATCGGCCCGCTCGATCGCCTTGAAGAGTCGATCCGGCTGGCGACGGGAAACAAACCGGGGCCAGACCAGATGGCCATGCTCATTGAGGAATTGGGACTCGACCCCTGGGTACGTGCCCACAAGTGGTCTCAGACACCAGATCCCGCCAAGCTCGCGGACTTCTCGGTAACGGTCATCGGTGCCGGCTACGGCGGGCTCAACGCCGCGGTGATGCTCAAGAGGGCAGGCATTCCCTACACGCACATCGAAAAGGATGGCGGCGTCGGCGGCACGTGGTACCGCAATCGGTATCCGGGGGCCCGCGTCGACTCGCCAAGCCGGGCCTACACACACGTGTTCGGCGCGAACGTCGATCTCGAGTACCCGTTCTGCCCACGCGCGCACAACCAGGCCTACTTCGACTGGGTCGCCGACGAACACGACATCCGCGATCACATCGAGTTCGACACCGAGGTGCGCGCGCTCACCTGGGATGAGGACCTGGCCAAGTGGAAGATCGACGTCAGCGGCCCCAACGGTGACCGCACGAT
>NZ_LZJR01000155.1 GCF_001667925.1 Mycobacterium sp. E2479
AAGAGGGACGGTTGTTCACCCGGTTCCTGGCGATGTTGCCGACAAACGAGACGATGGTCGAAGAGCTGCTGGCCGAGGCGGATCCCGCGATCCGCGAACGCATTACCGCCGCATACCCCGACTATCCCGACCGGGAGGCCTGCATCCGGCTCGGCGGTGACTTCGCGTTCGCGTCGGCGGCCTGGCAGATCGCCGAGGCTCACGGCGCGCACGCACCGACATACCTCTACCGGTATGACTACGCCCCGCGCACGCTGCGGTGGTCCGGTTTCGGCGCCACCCACGCCACCGAGTTGCTCGCGGTTTTCGACGTCTACCGCACCAGGTTCGGCGCACTGTTGACCGCGGCGGCGGACCAGCGGGCCGCGTTGCGCGTCAGCAACCAGGTGCAGCGGCGGTGGCACGCGTTCAGCCGCGCCGGGGTCCCGGGCGAGGACTGGCCCCTCTACACCGCTGAAGACCGAGCCGTGATGGTCTTCGACCGCAAGTCCCGCGTCGAGTTCGACCCATACCCATATCGCCGAATGGCATGGGACGGCTTCTCACTGGCGCGTTGACCTGGCACGCTAACCCCCATGCATGCCGAGACCGAGCAAGTCATCGAACGACCCAGTGACCTGACCGCCTCGTGGCTGGCCGCGGTCATCGGCACCGGACCCATCAGCGATTTCTCGGTGGAGCGCATCGGTACCGGCCAGATGAGCGAGTGCTATCGCGTCCGGCTCAGTTATGCCGAAGGACCCGCGGAGGGGCCCGAGTCAGTGGTGCTGAAGGTCGCGGCCACCGATCCGGTCAGCCGGCAGACCGGCCTGGCGCTCGGTCTCTACGAGCGGGAGGTGCGTTTCTACGGCGACATCGCGCCACGTCTGGGCGGACCAATCGCGCCGTGCTACCACGCGGCGGTCGACACCTCGACCGGGGTGTTCGATCTGTTGCTGGGGGATGCCGATCCGGCCGTCGTCGGCGACGAAATCGCCGGCGCCACAATAGAACAGGCTCACCTCGGCGTCGTAGAACTGGGCCGGCTGCACGGACCCCTGCTCGGCGACACCTCGCTGGCAGAAGCGCCGTGGCTCAACCGTGCGGCCCCGCTTAACCAGGCCATGATCACCCCGCTGTATGCGGGTTTCGTCGAACGCTACGGCGACCAGATCGCGCCGGAGCACCGCCTGGTGTGCGAGCGCCTGGTGGCCGCGTTCGACGGCTACCTCGCCTTGGAAAAGGAGGGCGCGGCGGAGGCGTCCCAGCCGGGGCGTGTCCAGGGCCTGGTGCACGGCGACTATCGCTTGGACAACATGCTGTTCGGTACCGACGGCGCGGATCGCGCACTGACGGTGGTCGATTGGCAGACCGTGTCCTGGGGCCCGGCCCTGACCGACCTGGCCTACTTCCTCGGTTGCGCGCTGCCCACCGAGGACCGCCGGCAGCACTACGATGCGTTGCTGCGGGCCTACCACGAGGCGCTCGGCCCGCAGGCGCCGCTCACCCTGGCCGACGTCGCCGACGGCGTACGTCGGCAGACCTTCTTCGGGGTGATGATGGCGATCGTCTCGTCGATGCTGGTCGAGCGCACCGACCGCGGCGACCAGATGTTCATGACGATGCTGCGGCGACACTGCGACCACGTCCTCGACACGGACGCGTTGTCCACACTGCCCCAAGCGGTGGCACCCGAGCCGCTGCGACCGTCGGCCGAGGACGAACTCGCCCACGATCCCACCGCCGAGCCGCTGTGGAGTGAGAGCTGGTACGCCGACTTCGTCGATGCGGCACAGGGATTGGGCGGGTGGTTTCGCCTGGGCCGAGTGGCCAACGAGCAGATCGCGTGGGTGCACGTGGTGTTGTGCGGACCCGACATGCCGACCGTCGCCGTCGACGCGCAAGTGCCGCTGCCGTCGGATCCGTGGGCCCTGCGCACCGATGAGGTCGAGCTCGCCCATTCCGCCCAGGCGCCCCTGCAGAGCTACCGCGTCGACGTCCGGGCGCGGGGCCAGGCTTACCCCGATCCGTCGGCGTTGTTGCGCGGGGAGCCCGGAACCCCGGCCGAGCTGGCCGTCAACTTGGTGTGGACCACCGATGGCACGCCGTACAAGTACGGGGTGACGACGCGTTATGAAATCCCTTGCACCGTCACGGGCGGCGTCATCATTGATGACCACAGTTATCGTCTGGAATCCGTTGCCGGCCAGCGTGATCACTCGTGGGGGGTGCGCGATTGGTGGGGCATGGATTGGATGTGGAGCGCGCTGCACCTCGACGACGGTACCCACCTGCACGCCGTGAACATCCGGATTCCCGGGTCGCCCGCGTTCAGCATCGGCTACGCACAGGATGGCGACGGCAAAGTCACCGAATTACAGACGGTGGACTCACGAGAGTCCTTCTCCGGCAATGGGTTACCGCTGGACGCGACGCTGGTGTTACAGCCCGCGGACATCACCGCGGAGGTCGAGGTGCGCGGTCAGGCGCCCGTCCGCCTCGTCGCGACGGATGGGCGGGTCAGCCAGTTTCCCCGCGTCTGGGCGGCGGTCAGCACCGCCGACGGACGTAGCGGTGTCGGCTGGCTGGAATGGAACCGCAACCTCGGCGAACAGACTTAGGTGAGTGGACCGGCCCCCGTCGTGGTGATGGGCGTCTCGGGATCCGGCAAGTCGACGGTGGGGGCGGCACTCGCGCGGCGTTTGCGGGTCCCGTTCGTCGACGCCGACACCCTGCACCCGGCGGCAAACATCGCCACGATGGCGGCGGGCGAACCGCTCGACGACGACGACCGCCATCCATGGTTGGAGCGGGTCGGCGACTGGTTGGCCACGCACCGCGACGGCGCCGTGGTGAGTTGTTCGGCGCTGAAAAGGGCGTATCGCGACCAGCTGCGCACGCACTGCCCGGAAGTAGAGTTCGTGCACCTCGCAGGTTCGGCGGAAGTGATCGCCGACCGGCTGGCAGCCCGCACTGACCACTTCATGCCGGCCGCGCTGCTGCGCTCGCAACTGGACACCCTGGAACCCCTCGGTCCCGACGAGGCCGGCCTGACCGTCGACATCGGGCCTGACGTCGACGCTATCGTGGATGCCGTCTTGAAGGGTTGCGGGTAGCCAGAGCCGATCCCAGTCGTGTAGCATTATGCTACAGCTTGTAACGAAATGTTGCATTGGAGGAAGCCATGGCCGAGGCTCTCGATCGTGTCACGCGGGTTGCGTCCGACCTGATGGATAGTGCGGCGGCGGAGGGTGCCCGCCAGAGCCGCTCGGCCAAGCAGCAACTCGACCACTGGGCGCGGGTCGGACGAGCGGTGTCCAGCCAGCACTCGGCCTCGCGGCGACGGGTCGAAGCCGCACTCGCCGGCCAGCTGTCGACCAGTGCGCTCACGGTCGAGGAGGGCGTGGTGTTCAACGCCGAAATCTCCGCCGCCATCGAAGAAAGCCTGGCACGTGCCAACTACGGGGCGACGCTGGCCGGGCAAGGGGTCACCACCGTAGCCCTCAACGACGACGGCGAGATCGTGGAGCATCGCCCCGACGGCGCCGCGGTGGTGCTCGCGGGCGGACGCTGATCCGGCGTTCGTCGGCGATTCGGCGGTCCGATGGATCGACTTGATCTGGTGGTCGGACCGAACGGCGCCGGTAAGTCCACGTTCATCGCGTTTACCCTGGCACCTTTGTTGCCCGGAAGCCTCGTGGTCAACGCCGACGAGATCGCGAGGCAGCGCTGGCCGGAGGATCCGGCGTCGCACTCCTACGACGCCGCCCGCATCGCCGCCGACACCCGCGCAAAACTGATCGAACTGGGCCGGTCCTTCATCGCCGAGACGGTGTTTTCCCATCCCTCGAAACTCGACTTCATCCACGCCGCCCGCGATGCGGGCTTCACTGTCGCGCTGCATGTGCTGCTCGTCCCGGAAGACCTCGCCGTCGAACGCGTCCGGCACCGCGTGACAGCAGGCGGTCACGACGTGCCGGAAACAAAAATTCGCCAACGCCATCGCCGGCTATGGGCACCGGTCTCCGAAGCCATCGCTTTGTCCGACCTTGCAACGGTCTACGACAACAGCCGGCTTCGCGGTCCGCGCATCGCCGCACAACTCAGCGGCGGCCTGACCGTCGGTGCGCCAGAATGGCCCACCTGGGGGCCGCAGAACCTGCGGGCACGCTGGCCCGGCTAGTTCGACCCGCTACCACGGCAGCTTGCGGCGGCCCGTGTCGACCTGACTGCCCACTCGTTCGCGCGCGGTGTCAGCCAGGTCGCTGCCGCGCTGACGGGCGGTCTCGGCGAATTCCTCGCCGCGCGCCCGCGCTGTGCCGGCCAGCTTCTCGCTGCGCTTGCGGGCCTTCTTGGCCAGCTTCTCGCTGCGCTTGCGGGCCTTCTTGGCCAGCGGCGCGGCGCGGTCGGCGGCCTCGTCCGCGAGCTCTTCGCTGCGTTGCCGCGCCCTCTCGGCCAGATAGGCGGCGCGGTCGGCGGCCTCGTCGGCCCATTGCTCCCCGCGCTTGCGGGCCTTCTTCGCCAGCGGCCTACCACGCTCGGCCGCGGTGCTGGCCAGCTCCCGGCCACGTTCGAGTGCCGCCTCGGCGTAGGGCGCACCTCGTTCCGCCGCGGTGCTGGCGAGTTCGCGGCCGCGTTCGAGTGCGGCCTCGGCGTAGGGGGCGCCGCGCTCTGCCGCGGTGCTGGCGAGTTCGCGGCCCCGTTCCGCGCCGATCTGCAAGCCGTGCGCGATTCGATCACCCAGCTCGGAGAAATCGGCATCGAAGGCCGAGTCGTCGGAACCGGGCCACGCTGATGACACCCGCTCGGAGAGCCGTTCCGCCGCACGCCGGCCACGCCACCCGAGGGACGGCTTGCCAGCAGTGTCGGCCGAGGCGATCAACAGTCCGCCCAGCAGGCTGAGGTCGGTGAGGAATTGCTGTCGTTTCTGAGCTTTGGCCACCGGGTCGCTTTCGTTCCAGAACGAATGCGTCCCTAGGTTGGCCGGCAGCACCGTGACCGCGAGCGCCGCCGAGGCGATGCGGGGGAGTTTGCCGGTGGCGAGCAGCAGTCCGCCACCGATTTGCACGACGGCGGTGATCTGGGCGACGGTCTCGGGGTCGCTGGGAATGCTGCTGCTCACCGAATCCGGCAACGCCTGAAGGCCGTCCACTGCCGGCGCGGCGGCCTCGGCCGCCGATTTGGGATTGAGCAACGAATTGACGCCTTGCCCGATGAATGCCACTGATAACAGGGGTCGCGCGATTCTCCTGAGCACCATGGCCGGTGTATTACCCGGCTGCCTGTCGAGCAAACCGTTGCGTCGATATCCCCAGCTAGACGGCCGTAGACATCGAGGTGCGCCCCGATAGGGTGGAGCGCGTGCGAGCGTTGATCATCGTCGACGTGCAAAACGATTTCTGCGAGGGCGGCTCCGTGCCGACGGCCCGCGGCGCCGCGGTGGCGTCCGCGATCAACGAATATCTGTCCGGTGACCGGGGCTATCACTACATCGTCGCGACCCAGGACTTTCACATCGACCCGGGTGATCATTTCTCCGACCACCCCGACTATTCCTGCTCCTGGCCCGTGCACTGCGTCGCCGGAAGCGAGGGCGCGAATTTCCGCCCGGAACTCGACATCCGACGCGTCGATGCCGTCTTTCGCAAGGGTGCTCACTCCGCGGCGTACAGCGGTTTCGAGGGCGTCGACGAGAAAGGGACGACGCTGCTTGGGTGGTTGCGGCGGCGGGGGGTGAACGAGGTCGACGTTGTCGGCATCGCCACCGACTTCTGCGTGCGGCGGACCGCCGAGGACGCCGCAGCCGCCGGCCTGGCCACCCGGGTCCTGGTGGACCTGACCGCGGCCGCCGCCGTGGACTCGGCCGCCGAAGCGCTGACGGAAATGCGCTCCGCCGGCATCGAGTTGGTCGGGAGACCGTAGTGGTGGTGCCGCTGGACCGGGAACGTCTGCTCGCCGCCGTAGAGCGTTCGCCGCAGGCGGCCGCCGCGCACGATCGCGCCGGGTGGGTGGGACTGTTCACCGGTGACGGCCGGATCGAGGACCCGGTCGGCTCGCGACCGCACGTGGGGCATGAGCAGATCGGGCGCTTCTACGACACGTTCATCGGTCCACGTGACATCACGTTCCATCGCGATCTCGACCTCGTGGTCGGCACGACGGTGGTGCGTGACCTCGAGCTGGAGGTGGCGATGGGTTCGGCCGTGACCATGTACATTCCCGCCTTCCTCCGCTATGACCTCCGAGAAGCCAACGGCGAGTGGAAGATTGGCGAATTGCGTGCCTACTGGGAGCTTCCCGCCATGATGTTGCAGTTCCTCCGCACCGGCTCGGGTGCGGTGGGCCCCGCGCTGAACCTGTCCAGGGGTCTGTTGCGCAACCAAGGCTGGCGCGGGACCGCGGGTTTCATGACCGGATTCCGGCGAGGGGGAGTGCGTCACCAGCAGCTGCTGACGGCGTTCCTCGACGCCGTCGCACGGAAAGACAGCTTTGCTGCGGCGCGGGTGCTGTCCTCAAATGCCGCAATAACTTTGGGTGATCGCGACCCTCTCGAACTGGCCGAGTTGGTGGAGCAACTGGAGGGAGCCGGCGCAATCAAGATGAACAGCGCGGGCCCCACCGTGGCGGTGTCACTGAACTCGAGTCACGGGCGCGCCATCGTGTTCGCCGATGTGGCGTGGCGCGGCGATGCCATCAACCGGATCAGGTACTTTCCCGCCTGATCCAACGTGTTGTCTCACCGAGCCACCATCAGCGCCAGCGACGCCGCGGACAGGCACAAGAACGCTCCGGGAAACGCGATGTTGTACAGGACGTGCGCCCTCAGGTGCGTAACCACCGCACCGACGAAAAACGCAACCAGGCCGGCGGCGGCCGCGATGCCCAATTGCCGCGGCCCCAGCAAACCGACAACGATCCCGACGGCTCCGGCCAACTTCACGGCGCCAAGGGCCGGTAACCAGGACCGCGGGACCCCGACCTCGGCAGAGTTCGCCAGGACGAATCGCGCAGGAACCAGGTCGGCGATGGCGATCGCGGCGGTGATTGCGGCGGTAATCAGTGTGATGACGACAAGTGCGGTGTTCATCTGGATCAATCCCTTGTCGCGCAGCAAATTCCGCAGCGGCGAGTCGAGTGCGTGCGCTGCGCGTCGCGGCGCACAATCGGTAAGGTCATGGTGCTGTCTCCTTTGCCTCAGGAAGTCTGTTTGGACGCGGTCATCTTCTTGACGACTCTCGTGCGGAAAAGGTGACCCATGAGCGCAACAAGCGATTTAGCGGATCTGGCGGCGCGTTTCGACGCCGACCGACGACATCTGAGGTCGGTGGCGTTCCAGCTGCTGGGCTCGGTGGACGACGCCGACGACGCCGTGCAGTCGGCGTGGCTCAAGGCCAGTCGTGCCGACTTCGATGCCGTCGAGAATCTCACCGGTTGGTTCACGACCATCACCGCACGCGAGGCGTTCGACCAGCTTCGGGTGCGCAAGCGGCGCGCCGAACAACCGATAGCCGGGACCGAGGAGCTGGACCGGCTGGCCCAGACGGCACCGGCCGACGAAGACACCCTGCTGACGGAGTCGGTGAGCAGCGCGCTGCTCGTAGTGCTCGACCGGCTGTCCCCGGCGCAGCGCGTCGCGTTCGTGCTGCACGACGTCTTCGCGATGCCGTTCGAACAGATCGCCGCGGTGATGCATCGGTCACCGGACGCGACCAAAAAGCTGGCCAGCAGGGCGCGTAGCCGTCTTCATGCCGAGCCGGCCGACCCTGGGCGCCGGACGGCCACGCACCTGAAGGTGGTCGAGGCGTTCCTGACGGCCTCACGCGGCGGTGACATCGCGGGCCTGCTCGAACTGTTGGCGCCCGAGGTGGTGCGCACGGTCGACCCGGCGCTCGTCCCGGCCGACGTGCCGACAACGTTGCGCGGCGCCCGCGAGGTCGCGGTGGAAACTCGTCGGTTCGCGCTTCGAGCACGCGCCGGTGCTGTCATGCTCATCGACGGGGCGCCGGGCATCGTGCTCGCGGCCCGCGGGCGCGCTCAAGTCCTGCTGGTGATCGGCATCGGCGCCGACGGTCGCATCCACACGATCGACATCACCGGCAATGCCGAGCGAATCCGTCGGACCGCGTTGACGCTGCCGCGGTGGCCGATCCAGGAACATCACAAGCTCATCGGGTACCAAGGACGTCAGACACAGTCGGCCAAAAAGCCGGCTACGGGGCAAGGCCGGGAGAGTCATGCTCGATAAACCGTTCGGACGGCGCAACCTGCTGCGGGGCGCAGGCGCGCTGTCCGCGGCCGCGCTGGCACCGTGGCCGGCCGGGTGTGCGCCCGAAGACGACGCCCTCACCTTCTTTTTCGCGGCCAACCCCGACGAGCGCGACGCAAGGATGCGGATCGTCGACGAGTTTGCGCGCCGTCATCCCGATATCAAGGTTCGGCCGCTGCAGTCCGGTCCGAGCGTCATGCAACAGCTTTCGACGTTCTGCGTCGGCGGCAAGTGCCCCGATGTGCTGATGACGTGGGAACTGTCCTACGCCGAGCTCGCCGAGCGCGGTGTCCTGCTGGACATGAACACGCTCTTGGCACGCGACAAAGCGTTTGCCGACCAGCTCAAGGGCGACAGCATTCCGGAGCTGTATGAAACCTTCACATTCAACGAAAAGCAGTACGCGCTGCCCGAGCAGTGGTCGGGCAACTACATGTTCTACAACAAGCGGCTCTTCGCTGAAGCCGGCGTGCCGGCGCCGCCCAAAACGTGGGAACAGCCCTGGGACTTCAGCGAATTCCTGGACGCCGCGCGCGCTCTGACCAAGCGTGACGCAGCCGGACGGGCCGCGCAGTATGGCTTCGTCAACACCTGGGGTACCTACTACTCGGCCGGCCTGTTCGCGATGAACAACGGCGTTGCCTGGTCCAACCCGCGGCTGAATCCGAGCCACTTCAACTTCGACCAGGGGCGGTTCCAGGAAGCGGTACAGTTCTACGCCGATCTGGCCAACACCTACCGGGTTGCGCCCAGCGCATCGGAGACCCAGTCGATGTCGACACCCAATCTTTTCGCGGTTGGACGAGCGGCGATCGCGCTCGGCGGTCATTGGCGCTACCAGACCTACATTCGGGCCGAGGATCTGGATTTCGATGTCGCCCCGTTGCCGGTCGGCCCCGCGCTGGGAAAGGGTCACGCCGCGTGTTCCGATATCGGCGCAACCGGACTGGCCATCTCGGCGAGCAGCCCCCGCAAGGAGCAGGCGTGGGAATTCGTGAAGTTCGCGACCGGTCCCATCGGGCAAGCGTTGATCGGTGAGACGTGTCTGTTCGTTCCGGTGCTGCGCTCAGCGCTGCGATCGGACGGATTCGCCAAGGCTCATCGACGGCTCGACAATCTCAGTGTGCTCACCGAAGGGCCCGCCCTTTCCCAAGGCTTGCCGATCACGCCGGCGTGGGAGAAGGTAAATGCCTTGATGGACCGCAACTTCGGTCCCATCCTGCGAGGCAACCAGCCGGCCAGCTCGTTGAACGGATTGTCTCGCTCCGTGGACGAAGTGCTGCGCAGCCCATGACCTCGACCGACGCGGCCGGCGCGATCGCCCCGGCCAGGAGGGCCCGGAAGGACAATAGCCCTTGGCGACGGCACGCGTGGGCCGGTCGGTTGTTCGTGGCGCCCAACATGGCGTCGGTCGCGGTGTTCATGCTGTTCCCACTTGGCTTCTCCCTCTACATGAGCTTTCAGCGGTGGGATGTGTTCACCCCGCCAAAATTCGTGGGCGTACAGAACTTCAAAGAATTATTCACCTCCGATCCGCTCTTCCTGATCGCGATCGGCAACACGGTGATCTTCACGCTCGGAACGGTGGTGCCGACGGTCCTCGTCAGCCTGGGCGTCGCTGGGATGCTGAACCAGAAGGTCAGGGGCATCGGCGTCTTCCGAACCATTGTCTTTCTGCCGCTGGCTATTTCATCGGTGGTGATGGCGGTGGTGTGGCAATTCGTTTTCAACACCGACAACGGCTTGCTCAACATCATGCTTGGATGGCTGGGGCTTGGCCCGGTCCCGTGGTTGGTTGATCCTCACTGGGCCATGGCCTCGCTGTGCATCGTCAGCGTGTGGCGTAGCGTGCCCTTCGCCACCGTCGTCCTGCTGGCCGCGATGCAAGGCGTACCGGGAACGGTCTACGAGGCGGCCAAGATCGACGGTGCCAGCGAGATAAGGCAATTCGTCTCCATCACCGTTCCACTGATCCGAGGTTCGATATCGTTCGTAATCATCATCTCGGTCATCCACGCCTTCCAGGCGTTTGACATGATTTATGTCCTCAACGGCCCGAGCGGCGGGCCCGAATCGGCGACCTACGTCCTGGGCATCATGCTGTACCAGCACGCCTTCTCGTTCCTGGAATTCGGGTACGCCTCCGCGCTGGCTTGGGTGATGTTCGCCGTCTTGCTGGTGCTGACCGTGGTGCAGTTGCGGATCAGCCATCGACGATCTCTGGAGACGTCGCGTGGGCTTAAGTGAGGGGGCTATCAGGCACACTGTGGTGCGCGGCGGCATCGTGTACGGAGCGCTGCTCGCCGTCGCGTGGTGTGCCCTGTTCCCGATTGCGTGGGCGGTGTCGGGTTCGCTGAAAACGGAAGGCGAGGTCAGCGAACCCACACTGCTGCCTACCCACCCGCGGTGGTCCAATTACTCCGAGGTGTTCGAGTTGATGCCCTTCGGGCGAATGTTTTTCAACACCGTGCTGTACGCGGGCTGCGTCACCGCCGGGCATGTCTTTTTTTGCTCACTGGCCGGATACGCCTTTGCGCGACTGGATTTCCGTGGCCGCGACGCGTTGTTCGTCGTGTATCTCGGCACGTTGATGGTGCCGCTGACCGTCACCGTGATCCCACAGTTCCTGGTGATGCGGACGCTGGGCTGGGTCGACACACCGTGGGCGATGATTGTGCCGGGCTTGTTCGGCAGCGCATTCGGTACGTATCTGATGCGGCAGTTCTTTCGCACCCTGCCCACCGATTTGGAGGAGGCGGCGATACTCGACGGTTGTTCACCATGGCAGGTCTATTGGCGAATCCTGCTGCCCCATGCGCGACCGGCGGTGATGGTGCTCGCCGTGCTCACCTGGGTCAACGTCTGGAACGATTTCCTGTGGCCGCTGCTGATGATTCAGCGTGACAGCCTGGCCACCCTGACCCTTGGCCTGGTCCGGATGAAGGGCGAATATGTCGCCCGGTGGCCGGTTCTGATGGCAACCTCGATGCTCATCATGCTGCCACTGGTCATCATCTATGCGATCGCGCAACGCTCGTTCGTCCGCGGAATCGCCGTCACGGGGATGGGCGGCTAGCCGTGGCCTCGGTGACATTCGACCACGCGACCCGGCGCTATCCGGGAGCTGACCGTCCGGCCCTGGACAACCTCGACCTCGTCATTGGTGACGGCGAATTCGTCGTCCTGGTCGGACCGTCCGGGTGCGGCAAGACCACATCGCTGCGGATGGTTGCTGGACTGGAAGTCGTTGACTCCGGGAATATCCGGATCGGCGAGCGAGACGTCACCAACATCGATCCCAAGGATCGCGACGTCGCGATGGTTTTCCAAAACTATGCGCTCTACCCGCACATGACGGTGGCCCAGAACATGGGCTTTGCAATGAAGATCGCCAGGACACCAAAGGACCAGATTCGTGAGCGGGTCTTGGACGCGGCGAAACTTCTTGACCTGCAACCCTATCTCGATCGCAAGCCGAAGGAGCTGTCCGGGGGACAACGCCAGCGAGTGGCGATGGGCCGCGCGATCGTGCGCCGGCCGCACGTGTTCTTGATGGACGAACCGCTGTCCAACCTCGACGCCAAACTCCGCGTGCAGACGCGTAACCAGATTGCCGCACTGCAACGGCGGCTGGGCACCACCACCGTCTACGTCACCCACGACCAGGTCGAGGCCATGACCATGGGTGACCGCGTCGCCGTCCTGCGCGACGGCGTGCTGCAGCAGTTCGCGCCGCCCCGCGAGCTCTACCGGAACCCGGGCAACGTGTTCGTGGCGGGTTTCATCGGATCGCCGGCGATGAACCTGTTCACCCTTCCCATCGTGGATTCCACTGTGTCGCTGGGTGATTGGCCGATAACGCTGCCCCGGGAAATCACCAGCACCGCCGGTGAGGTTGTCGTCGGGGTTCGTCCCGAACATTTCGAGCTGGGTGGCCTCGGTGTCGAGGTCGAGGTGGACGTGGTGGAGGAGCTGGGCGCAGACGCCTACCTATATGGCCGAATCACCGGCTCCGGCAAGGTGATCGACGCGCCCATCGTCGCCCGCACCGACGGGCGCAATCCACCGCAGAAGGGCAGCCGGGTCCGGCTGCACCCGCAACCCGGGCACCTGCACTTCTTCGGCGTGGATGGCCGCCGTACCTGTTGATCATGCTGCGGCGCTGAGTCGGTCGGCGATGCCTATCCGCGGTAGCAGCGGAGCGCATGGACTCGACGCTGGACACGCGCGACGTCGTCAGGGGAGGGCAGCTGATTGGTGATGCGGGTGATCTCCACGCCGATATCGATGGAACTGATCGGCCAGATCCGACGCCAGACGAGATCCATTGCGATGGCGGTGATGTCGTCGCCGCAGAGCCGTCGGCGGGTGAACGCCGCCATGGGCACATACCCGGCGGCCGGCACGCCGGAGGGGTAGCCGGCCCGGACGAACGCCATAATGCTCGTCACCCAATGCGACAGGTCCATATGTCCACCTCGCTAACGCCGCAAGTTGCGCGTAAGCGGCAGTGCTTGCTTAGCTAGCAACGTACCATTGACGACGCCATCAGCTGGGTAACGCCACACAGTTAAAACGCAATTTTTTTAAGCGGTGTTGCCGGCGCATCGGAAGTGACTTCGGTGACGATCCGCCGAACATGGCGCGCCGTAACAAGGTTTGGCCGCAACCCTTTCTAGTATTGCCGCGTGGTGGATCGCTATGGGACCGATGTACTCGCCGCGAGACGACGCAAGCGCCGCTCGACCGAGCATCCGGCCGAACTGGGCCTGGTGGTCGAGGACGTGGAGACGGGATATGTCGGCGCGGTGGTGCGCGTCGAATACGGGCGGGTGGATCTAGAAGATCGACGCGGTCATGTGCGTGGCTTCCCTTTGGGCCCAGGGTATTTGCTCGACGGGCACCCCGTCATTCTCATCGCGCCGCGCCGGCCCGCGCCGACCGCCGGGGCCAGGACCGCGTCCGGTTCGATCGCCGTGTCAGGCGTTCGCGCCCGGGTCGCCAGGGCCAGCCGAATCTACGTGGAAGGCCGCCACGACGCAGAGCTCATCGCGCAGGTGTGGGGCGAGGACTTGCGAATCGAAGGTGTCGTCGTCGAGCAGCTCGGTGGCGTCGACGACCTGGTCGACATTGTCGCCGAGTTCGCCCCGGGTCCTGGGCGCCGGCTGGGGGTGCTTGTCGATCACCTGGTGGCGGGTTCCAAGGAGGCGCGGATCGCCGATGCGGTGCGGCGGGGCCCCGGCGGCACCGACACTCTGGTCGTCGGACATCCGTACGTCGACATCTGGCAGGCCGTCAAACCGCAGCGGTTGGGCCTGGATGCGTGGCCGAAGGTGCCGCGGCAGGTGGACTGGAAGCACGGCGTGTGCCGGGCGCTCGGTCTGGCCCACCACGATCAGGCGGACATCGCCAGGGCCTGGCGGCATATCCGGTCGCGGGTGCACGACTGGAACGATCTGGAGCCGGCGCTCATCAGCCGGGTCGAGGAACTCATCGACTTCGTGACCGCGCCGGTCTCCTGACGCGGCAACCGGTGGACCAGGGCTGATGCCCCTCGCTTCAGTTCGGCTACGCTAAGCCGACGGTCCCGACAGGCGGGACGGAAATAAGGCGTATGCAGGGCATATTCGGCGTATTCATTGGCACGTTCCTCATCGGTCTCCGCGAAGGCCTAGAGGCGTCGTTGATCGTGAGCATCGTCGGCGCCTTCCTCAAGCGAAACGGCCGGTCCGTCCGACCGATGTTTACCGGCGTCGCCCTGGCCGTGCTGCTCAGCGTCGGCGTGGGTGTAGGCCTCGACCTGGTCGCCGCGAGCCTGCCGCAGACCCAGCAGGAGATGATGGAAACCGTCATCAACGCCATCGCGGTGGTGTTCGTGACGTCGATGATCATCTGGATGAACGGCAACGCCGCGCAGCTCAAGGGGGAGCTCGAGCGTGACGCCCGTCGGGCGGTCAACCGTGGTGGCGCGTTCGCCCTGGCTGCGATGGCGTTCCTCGCCGTCCTCAAGGAGGGGTTCGAGACGTCGGTGTTCTTGCTCGCCGCCGCCGAGACGTCGCACGGCAACCGGTGGTTCGCCGTGCTGGGCGGCGTCGCGGGCATCCTGGTGGCGGTCGGGCTCGGCGTGGGCCTGTACTACGGCGGCCTGCGGCTCAACCTCGGCCGGTTCTTCCGGGTCACCGGGGTGTTCCTGGTGCTGATCGCCGCCGGGCTGGTGCTGGGCGCGCTGCGCACCGCGCACGAGGCCGGTTGGGTGAGCATTGGCCAGCAGCAGTTGCTCGATCTGTCCGGCTGGATACCGAGCAATTCGGTGCTGGGCGCGGCGACGACCGGCGTCTTCGGCATCCCCGCCGACCCTCGCCTCATCGAGGTGCTGGGGTGGCTGCTGTATGCCGTGCCGGTGCTGGTCGTTTTTCTCTGGCCCGCCCGGCTCGCGGCGACGCCCCGAGCCCGCAGCCGGCTGTTCGCGGCGACGTCGGCGGTGCTCATCATCGTCGGGGCGGGGCTGGTGATCATGACGCCCGCGGCTGGCTCGTCGCCGACGATGCCGGTGCGGACCGTCACCGACCGCTCCGGCCACACCGCCGCGGTGTCGATGGTGGCCGGGCCACACGGACGCGAGCTGAGCGTCGCCCGCCAGGGCACCTCGACCGTCCGCAACATCGTGCTTGTCCCGGCGGACGACCAAACAATCGACGGCGTGCCCGTACAGGTATGGCAGGCTTCCGAGGTCACCGGGGCCGACGGTGCGCCGCAAGTCACGCTGGACCAGTTGCTGAGTATGACGGGGGGCCGGCTGCCGGTCGGCCTCGCGGCGGGACGCACCCCAGGACCCTTTCAGGGCCAATGGTCAACGACCACCGTGTATACCGTCTTCGCGCGGGGTGATTCGGTGGTCAGTGCGCACGCGACGAGCAACCGCACGGCGCTTTTGACCGGCGGTGGGTTGGCAGGGGCCAAAACCGTCAGCCTTGGTGGGCTGGAAACTGACTGGTCCACGTCCGCGGCCGAAGACCACTCGAAACTCGCTGAAATCGCCGCGAGTGAGCGCAATCGCGGGGAGCGGCGGCTGTGGAATCTCTGGATTCCGCTGACACTAGCTGGTTTTGCGTTGGCGTGCGCGCTGTTTGCGACAGCCTCGGCGCGCGTGGACCGCCGGCGAGAGGATGAGAGGAAATCGATTGATGGTGCGGCGCATCACCTCGATAGCGTGCCGGTCTCGTGAGTTCTGTTTGACTGCAACGGTTCTTGTTGCCGCGGTGGTGTCGATGGCGACCGCATGCGGCCACTCGGGTGATAAGTCGAACCACGCTCAGCAATCGAAGCCCGCTGGCACCAACGCGATCAAGGTGACCATGTCCAACAGCGGGGGCCGGGACGGCTGCGCATTGGACACCAACAGCGTGCCCGCCGGGCCGGTGACCTTCACGGTCGCCAACACGAACGCGCCTGGCATCAGCGAGGTCGAATTGCTCAGGGATCAGCGGATTGTGGGTGAGAAAGAGAACCTTGCGCCCGGCCTGGATCCGGTGTCGTTCACGCTTTCGCTGGACGGCGGCTCCTACCAGGTCTACTGTCCGGGCGCGAGCACCGAGTATCAGACTCTGACGGTGACCGGTGCGGCGCCGGCCACCCCAACGGGCACCGTGGCGACCATCCTCGGCCAGGGTACCAAGGACTACGCCGCCTACATCGTCAACCAGATCGGTCAGCTCAACGACGGCGTCAAGGCGCTCGATGCCGCAGTGCAATCGGGCAACATCGACGCGGCGAAGGCTACCTACGCCAAGGCCCGGTTGTTCTGGGAGCGTTCGGAATCCACCGTGGAGGGCTTCGTACTTCCGGGCTTCGCGGTCGGTGACAATGCGGGCAACCTGGACTATCTGATCGACATGCGTGAGTCGACGCCGGTCGACGCCAAGGTCGGTTGGAAGGGCTTCCACGCCATCGAGCGCGATCTGTGGCAGGGTGGCGCGATCACACCGGGGACCAAGGCTTTCAGCACCGAACTCCTAGGCAACGTCGACAAATTGAACGGCATCGTCGCGACCCTGCAGTATAAGCCCGAGGATCTGGCAAACGGCGCCAGCGACCTGATCGAAGAGGTTCAGAACACCAAAATCACGGGTGAAGAGGAGGCCTTCAGTCACATTGACCTAGTGGACTTTTCGGGCAATGTCGAAGGCGCCCAGCAGGCGTACGCCTCGCTCCGTCCGGGGCTGGAGAAGATCGACGGCAATCTGGTCCACCAGATCGATCAGCAATTCCAAACAGTGCTCGCCACGCTGGACGGGTACCGCGACCCGGCCGCGCTCGGCGGCTACAAGACCTACACCCCCGCGCTGAAGGCCAGCGACGCACCGAAGCTGACTGCGGTGATCCAGCCGCTGCATCAGAGCCTGTCCACCGTCGCCCAAAAAGTCGTCACGGCCGGCTGATCATGACCGAAGACATCACCGAAGCCGCCGACGGCGACCCGAACAACGCAGGCGGCCCGGCGGATTCAACAACGGTATCGCGCCGGCGCGCGCTCGGCGGCGCCATGCTGGCCGGACTCGGCGGTGCCACCCTGGGTGCCGTCGGTGGCGGCTTCGCCGGTCACGCCATCGCCGCGGAACAACACGGTGACGATGACGACACCGTCGATCTGCGCCGCGGTTACCCCTTCTATGGGCAGCCCCACCAAGGCGGAATCGACACGCCGCCACAACGTTACGCCATGTTTATGTCGTTCTCGGCGGCGGGCGGCACGGGCCGCACCGAGTTGCAGACCCTGTTGGCGCGGTGGTCGGCCGCCGCCGCGATCCTGCAGCAGGGCAAGCCGGTCGGGACGGTACAGCCACAGATCGAGGTGCAGCCTCCCGCCGACACGGGGGAGGCCTACGGGCTGAGCCCCGCCAGTCTCACCGTCACCATCGGGTTGGGGCCGTCGCTGTTCGGCGATCGATTCGGGTTGGCCGCCCGGCGCCCGGTCGTGTTCAGCGACCTGCCACCGCTGAATGGGGACAACCTGGATCCCCGCCTGCGCGGCGGCGACCTGTCGGTGCAAGCCTGCGCCGACGACCCCCAGGTGTGCTACCACGCGGTGCGCAACCTGGCCAGGCTCGGCCGGAACATCGTTTCGCCGTACTGGGCGGTGTTGGGTTTCGGTCGAGCCTCCGCCGGACCCGGCCAGCACACGCCACGAAACCTCCTGGGATTCAAAGACGGTACCCGCAACATCGCCACCGACGCCGAGTACGCCAAATTCGTCTGGGTCGACCACAGCGACCAGCCGTGGATGAACGGTGGTACCTACCAAGTCGTCCGCAAAATCCGGATGTTGATGGAGACCTGGGATGTCGACCGGATCGGCAATCAGCAGCGGATCTTCGGGCGCACCAAAGAAGAGGGGGCGCCATTGAGCGGCAAGAACGAATTCGACACACCGAATTTCGCCGCCAAAGGCCCCGACGGCAACCCACTCATCGATCCGATGTCTCACGTCGGCCTTGCCGCCCGGGAAAACAACGACGGCATCATGATCCGCCGGCGGTCCTACAACTACACCGACGGCCTCGACGCCAACGGCCAACTCAACGCCGGTCTGCTGTTCATCTCGTACCAAAAAGATCCCGGAGATTTTATCCGCCTGCAGAACCGCCTGGGTGCCCACGATCTGCTCAACGAATACATCCGTCACATCGGCTCGGCAATCTTCGCGGTGCCTCCGGCGCCCGCTGAAGGCCACTACATAGGCCAAACCCTGTTCAGCTGAGCAAATCTCGCTACTGGCGCGTCGCGGGTGCGCCACGGCGCCGCTCGCCGCGTGTGGTGTTTCTGGTCGGGCCGGTGAATCGACCGCACCAAGATCGGCATCACCACCGTCGGCAACCTCATCGGCGGAACGGCGTTCGTGGCGTTGCCGGTCTGGATCGTCGCCCAACTGCAACCGCGCAAGGTCTAGCCAACGGGGGTGGACCTCTGTCCCAGCTACCGAGGACTAAAGCCTCACGACTTGACCCGTCCTCTTGCGATAGCGTCGTTCACGTTGGAGGGAGAACCCATGTCCGCACCCGTCAAAGAACTCGGAATCGTTGTCGCGGTCGACGGTTCGCCGGCGTCAACTGTCGCCGCGGGCTGGGCGGCCCGGGAAGCGGTGATGAGAAACATTCCGCTGACCGTCGTGCACGCCGTGTCGACCCCCGCCGCGACTTTCCCGCCCGTTCCGTACCCCGAGTCCCTCGTCACGAGCCTGGAAGACGAAGGCCAAAAAGCGATCATGCATGCGACGAAAATCGCCGAAGAGGCGATGCCGGCGGGCCGCACGGTACCCATCGGCAGGAAACTGGTGTTCTCAGCGCCCGCGCCGGCCCTGCTGAAGATGTCGCATTCGGCGGAGATGATCGTCATGGGCAGCTCCGGCCGCGGGTTACTGGCACGTGGTCTGCTGGGGTCGGTGAGCTCGACCGTAGTGCGGCATGCGAATTGCCCGGTGGCGGTCCTGCGGGACGAAGAACTGCCGGATCCACAAACCGCTCCCGTCCTCCTGGGCACCGACGGCTCGCCGGCATCCGAACTCGCGACAGAAATCGCGTTCGACGAGGCGTCTCGTCGCGGTGTCGACCTAATAGCCTTCCACGCATGGAGCGACGCCGCGGTGGTCGATGTGTTCGAAATCGATTGGCCGGCAGTCGAAGACGAAGCGAGACGCAGCCTCGCCGAAAGCCTGGCGGGCTGGCAAGAACGCTATCCCGACGTCACCGTCCACCGGCTCATCGCCCAAGACCGGGCGGCGCGCCACATCATCGATCAGTCGCAGACTGCGCAGCTTGTGGTCGTCGGCAGTCACGGTCGGGGCGGCCTGAGCAGGATGGTGTTGGGCTCGGTCAGCAACGCGGTCCTGCACTCGGTCCGGGTACCGGTCATCGTCGCACGGCCGCAATCCGCATAACGCGCTCACCGATCACGCAGCATTCGTAGTCCAGGCGCACAAAGCCGCGACATCACGGCTGGCCGGCGCCGCGCAACCACGTCGCCAAGACATCGCCCGGTTTGGGGATCAGGACGACGAAGCCGCGATACCGCGGTGATGCTTGCGCGACAGCGGTCGGTCGGACCGTGGTGATCAGCGCGAAGCCCGCGCCGAGCGCGTCGTCGAGGCGTCGGCCGAGGCACCCGCGATTCGTCGACGACCGTTGCCCGACACCGTCGAGGCTCAGCAGGCCACCGGCCGCCCGATCCCGGGCGGGTCGTCGGGAGTCGCTACTCATGCATGACCACCGGCGGGCGTTGCGACGGCGCCGACCGAGAACGCGACATTCCTTCCAACGGCGCCATCATCACCGGCCGCGCCGGGCGTGGTCCACCGCACGTGCGCGGTCCCGGTGACGTGCAAAGTGGCGCCGGTATCGAAATCGACGAAGAGCAAGGCGGCTTCGTCGTCGACGGCCAGGTTGCCATAGCTGTTGAACATGTTGTTCCCCGGAAAATCCGGCCACCACAGCCGGTCCGGCGATTCGACACGGACAAACCCGGATGGGCCTCCGCGGTGTGATGCGTCGCTACCGCGTGTGGGATGGCTGGTGCCCAAGAAGAACGTGTCGGACGTCGCAATCATCGCTTGATCGGACGGCCCGAGCAGCGTTGCGCGTCCCAAGCGTTTCGAAGCAGGGGCAGCAAGTCGAGCGACATCGATCGCGCGGGGATGAATGTACTTGGGGCAATTGCCGTACGACTGGTCGATGCGGACGGCCATGCCTGCGTTGTCCGCACCGATAAGTTCGCCGTTTATCCGTAGCCTGCGGCGGGTGGCGAAGTCGATGGCAATCAGGCCGACCTGCTGACCGATTCGGATCTCGTGCAGTGGATCCCCGAGACGGGGAGCGGCCGACACGCGCAATACATCCTCTTGCCCACGGAGAAAACCCGCCGGTGCGGCCAACGGCGAAACCCAGAGCACGCCGTTGTGATCGCGTCCGGTCAGCGCGGCGAACCGCTGGGACGCTAGGAAGCGCGCTGCGCCGTGGGACAGGCCCGACGAGCCAAGCATGTTCTCCAGACGCCCGGCTTCGGCTGCGACACCAGCCCGGCGCTGCACCGCAAGTTCCCCCTCGTGGAACCCCAAGGCGGTCATACCCGCCGTAACAATGTCACCGGCGCAATGCTTCCCACCGGTACGGACAAGCCCAGAAGCTGTCGACGCCGCGGACGTCGTTCCTAGGCGACCGAGATGATGCGTGCAACCGGCCTGCCGCCACGGATGACCTCGATCGTCTGCCCCGCCGCGACCTCATCGAAGTAGTGTCCCGCCCGCTTTCGCAACTCGTCGAGTTCGATCGCCCCACTGACGTCCACCGAAGGCGATGCAGTCTTCGCGTCGCCGGCGGCCACGATTTGCGCGAGCAACCTGCCCTCCCGGACGATACTGATCGTCTCCCCGGCAGCGACCCGATCAAAGCACCGCCCCGCACGCGTTCGCAGTTCGGCGATGCCGACCCAGCCGCCTCCTTCGTTGGATCGCGCCGGGATCGGAGCCGACCTCCGGTCACCGACTGACACGATCCGCGCCACCAGTCTGCCGCGACGTACGACGTCGAATGCCTCCCCGGCGACAACCCGCTCGAGATACGCACACGCATTACTCCGAAGTTGGCCTAGGCCAATCGTTTCCCGTATCCGCTGCGATTCCGCGCTCATCTGCTGATCGACGGTGCCAACATGTCCTGCCATCCGTCGTCTCCCGTTCTTCTCGAGTTCTCAACCGCGTATCTGACGCCGTCGGGTCCTACCAGTTCGCCGCTCTGTGGGGTGTACACGGCCGGGGGAGGACCCCCGGGGGTGTAGACGCACGGATTTGGTTGCTGCCCATTGCATTCGACGGTTCCCGTTCCGGGCCGCGTCAGTGCGTCGCTGATCGGGGGCGGCGTCCCCGCCACCCTGTCGGAGGGCGCCGGGTTCAGCCCGTTGTTCACCGACGGCGCGGGTATCACCAGGCCTGGTTTCACCGGCTGGTCGCAACGCGCCGCGGGCGCGGGACAGGTCACGATCTGGTTGGGATCGCCGTACCACGGGTTGGTGCCCAGCGGAATGTACGGTTTGGGGTCGCGGCACTCCCGCGGCGTGGCGGCCCGCTTTCCGGGCACGTCGACGCACGGGAGGTTGCGTGCGCCGCGTACGGCGTTGGCGGGAGTGTCTTGCGGTATCTTGCAATAGGTTCCGGATGGCATCGGTGCCAGGCTGGTATCCGCGGGAGACCGCCACTGCGACGCCGGAAGGAATCCGGTCAGGCAGGGCGGGGGCTGGTTGATGGTCAGCGAGGTGCCCAGCGACGCGAAGCCCGGGAAGGCCGACGTCACGGTCTGGCCTTCCGAGGCGCCCTGCGGGTAGGCGACCAGCAATTGCTCGACGCCCTTGTGGTAGCGCTTGAGCATGTCCAGCACGATCGCGAGATTCGCCAATGTCTGCGGCAGTGACTCGCGGACGTCGCCGAATACCTCGTTGACCTGATCGGCGGTGGGTGCCGCCTGAGACAGGATGCTTTGCACGTGCTGGTCGTTGTCCGCGCTCTGCGCGGCCAGGATGTTCAGGTTGTGCGACCAACGTTCGATCGAGTCACCGGAGTTGACCTGACTGTCGATGATCGGTCCGGAGTTTTGAATGATGTCGTTGACATCGGAGATATTGGTCCTGAAGTCACCGGCGATCGCCTGCGTCGCGTCGACCAGGCGTTGCAGCGCGGGACCCAAGCCGCCGACCGCTTGGGCTGTTTCATCGAGCAGCGAGGCGATCTTGTCCTTGGGCAGCACGGCCAGGCCACGGTTGGCCGCGTCCAGCGCCGGCCCGATCTCGGTGGGTATGGTGCCCTTGGTGATGGTCTGGCCCGGCGCGAAGTATTGGCCCGGGTTACCCACCGAAACCAGGTCCAGATACTGTTCACCGACCGCCGAGACCGAATGCACGTTCGCCGACGCGTCGATCGGGATCCTGTAGCGATCGCCGATGCTCATGGTCACCCGCGCGCCCGAAGCGGTCGGGTCGACCGCGGTGACCGTGCCGATGGTCTCCCCGCGATATGTCACGTTGGCGGTCTTGTACAGCCCGCCTGACGCGGGCAGGTCCGCCTTCAGCGTGTAGTGGCCGATGCCCACCGCGCTGGGAATCTGCAAGTAGTACCAGCCGAGCGCGATTGCCGTGATCGCGCTCAAGATGGCGAACATGACCAGTTGGCGCTTGATGAAGCGGGTCAGCATTGCCGGTCCGCCCTCTCGACCAGCGGGCCGCCCGGGACGTCATTGGGGTTCGGCGTATAGCGGACGTCGGGGATCATCGTTTCCGGGTCGCGGCCCCACGCTTGCTCGAGCGCGCGCAGCGCTCCGGAGAACCCCGTCCCGGTGAGGACCGCGTTGTCGACGGCGCTCATGGTCAGGTCGAGCGTCAGCGACAGGTTGAAGTAGTCGCCACGAAACGCCTTGGGAACGGCGTCGATGTCGAACGGCCGGACGAGGATCAGCTTGAGTGCGCGAATCAAATACGGTGCTGCGCGGCCGAGTTCCCGCAGCGGGCACTGCAGGGCCAGCAGATCCTGGTGGAGGTCGCCCCGCGCGGCCGACAGGTATTGGTCGGCCAGCGCGCTGAGCCGTCCGGTCGCGTCGACCGCGTTGATCAGAAGGTTCTGTTTGTCGGCGAAATGCTGGAGCAGGGGAGGGAATTCCGTGAGGACCCGGTCCAAAACGTTGGCACGGGGACCCACGTACGCCAGTAGCCGGTTGGTGGAATCGATGGCACGGGTGATGTCGGCGCGTTGCTCGTCGAGCCGGGCGGTGAAGGTGTCGAGCTTGCCGAGGAAGGCGCGGATCTGGTCGGCCCGCCCGTTCACGATGTCGTAGACCTCGTTCTGCAGCACTTCGAGGTTCGGGATGCCGCCTCCGCGCAGCACGATGGCGAGACCTGCCAGCGTCTGCTCGGTGGTGGGATAGGTGGACGCGTTCTTCAGCGGGATGGTGTCGCCGTCTCGCAGCAGCTCCGGGGACGGGTTGCGTGGCACGGCCAGCTCCACATGCTGTGAACCGAGCAGGCTGGTCTGGCCGATCTTGGCGGTTGCGTTCTTGGGCAACTTGACGCCCCTGCCCAGACGTAGCGTCAGGGTCGCCACCCAGTTCTTCAGTTCGATCGCGCGTACCGTCCCGACGAACACATCGGCCACCCGCACCCGGCTGTTGTCGTTGAGGGCCAAAGTGTTCGGTAGCTGCACGTAGACGGTGTAGGAGCCGGGCCCAGAGCCCGGGCCGCCGGGCATCGGCACGTTCGCGATTCCGTGCCACTTCGCGCATGACGTCAGCATCGCCGCGGCACTCAACACGGCCAGGCCCTGCCAGGCCCGGCGGCGGGCCCGAATTACCAGAGCGCCCATCATGATCCCGGTCCTGTCGGTGCGGCCGCCGGTGTCGGCGCAACCGGACCCGGTATCACGCCCGGCCCCGGGGCCGGCGGGGGGATGGGCACTTGTGGGGCGCGCAGTCCGATGGGCGGCGAAATCGGGTTCTCGTCGTACGCATTCGGCGGCCCTGGCGGGGTTTGCAAGCCTGGGGGAGGAGGTGGGGCGTCCACGCCGCCCATGAGTTCGGCCAGAGATTCGGGGGTCATCAAGCTCCCGGTGACCGGCCCGACCTGGGTGCCCTGCATGCCGGGGGCGGCGACCCAGCCGGGCTGGGTGTTGCGGTGCGAGAACGGTGTGTCGGGCACCCAGATCCCGGGAACGGTGGTGTCCTTGTAGCCGTTCGGTGGCCGCAGCCGCGGCTCGGAGTAGGCAACCTCCTTGGGCAGCGTCTCGGCGGTGCTGAACAGGTTCAGTCCAACCGGCAAGTAATTGAACTTGATCGCATCGAGGATCGGTGCCAGGTATTGCGCACACAGTTCGGCGGATTCCTGATAACCCAGTCGGCTACCGGCCTGAATCATGCTGCAGACGAACTGCATCGGGTTCGCAAAGTTCGGGATCGCTGGGATGGACATGACGGCGCCGTGCGACGGGTGGTAGATCTGGCTCAGGTTCGTCTCGAGCGTCGGTAGGACATGCAGGGCCGTTTCCAAACCGTTCAGCGGGTCGGGTTGGACCAGCGTGGTGGTCAGGGTGGCGAGGTTGTCGACGTCGTGCCCGAGAACCTCGCGGTTCTTGGTCAAGAACGGCCGCAGCGCGGACAGCAGGCTGTCGAATTGCCTTAGCGCACCGGTGAGGTCGCGGTCGGAGCCGGTCAACTTGTCGGTGAACTGGGCCAGGTTTTTGTTGAGCGCGACGAACTGCTGGTCGTCTTTGTGTAGGGCGTTGACGAACTGGGCCAGGCTGCGCACCACGGCAAAGAAGTCGCCACGGCCCTCGTTCAGCGCGGTCAACGACCGTGACAGGCTGTTCAACGTGGTGTTGATCTGCGTGCCCTTCCCGGCCAGCCCATCCGCGAACGACTCGATGGCGTCCCCGAAGGGGCCCTTGGGCTGCTCGGGTGTCGGACCGAGTTTGTTGATGATGTTGGCGACGCTTTCGCGCAGTTCGTCCCACTCCGTCGGCACCTGTGTGCGCTCGATGGGGATCACCGCGTTATCGCCCATCACCGGACCACCTTTGTAGGGTGGCTCCAACTGAATGCTTCGCGACGCCACCAGGGTGGGGCTGATAACCACGGCGGACGCGTTGGCCGGCACCTTGTATCTGTTGTCGTAGTGAAACGTCACCCTCATTTTGTTGCCGGCCGGTTCGATCTTGTCGACCGAACCCACGCGGACACCCATGATTTGGACTTTGTCTCCGGAATAGAGCGCGTTCGCCGCTGGGAGGTAGGCGATTACGGTGTTCGTGGTCAGCTTGCGGTAGACCTGCCAGCCGACGACCAGCCCGATCAGGGTCACCAGCGCCACGAGCGCTCCGATGACCGTCCGGGGCCGCGGTTTATGGATATGGCGGACGGCGCTCAATTCTGATTCCCTCCCGTGATGCCACTGCCTCCGGTGCCACCGGGATTGATGAACGGTACGGGCAGCTGCTGCCCGGGCCCCGGTGATGCGGGTGACCCCGGCGGCAGCCCGGGCGCGAACGCCGACGGTGGCGGGGTGGGGCCCGCGGGTTGCAGGTTCTCGGTGCGTGCCCCAGGCGGTGCTTGCGTGGGGAGCGGCACCGGTGTGCCCGGCACGGCCGGCGGCGGGTCGCCCGGCCGGCCGGCGATCGGGATTCCCGGCGTAGGTGGCAGGCCGTTGGGATTCGGCGGTGACGTCGCGACGTCGATCGGTGCCGGGAAACTTCCGCCGAATGCGCCGACGTCAACCCCCGTGCACGGCAACGGGTTCCACGGGCGCGGCAGCGCGTCAGCCGGCGGTGTGTACGAGCACGCCGTTCCCGGGGGGACTGCCGGCCCCGGATGATCCGGGGTGCCTTCCAGTACTGGAGGCGCGGGCGGCGGGGCCCCGTTGGGGAATCGGGTGCCATTGGGGTCGGGCCAACGGAACTCGGGAAGCCCCGCACTGCGCCAGAAGTCCTCCGGGTCGATACCGCGCTTCTTGAAGGCGGCGTCGACGAACGGCTGCAAGACCCAGTACGGCAGCAGGTTGGATAGGACGATCTTGAAATAAGGCCCCGAAGCGACGGATTCTCCAAGCGATGCGGCGAATTGGCTGACGTACGTGAGGGTTTGGGCCAGGTCGTCCTTGCGTGCCACTAGCACGTCGCTGATGGCGCGCAACTGCTCGAGCACCGGATTAAGATTTGGATTGTCGTCGATGAACCCCTGCACCTGTGCGGAGAAGGCGGAAACGTTCTGCAGTAGGGCGCCGATGGCTCGGCCACGTTCGTTGAACGCGGCCAGCAGCGTTTTCGTGTTGACCAGCAACCGGTTGATTTGTTCGCTGCGGTCACCAAGCACGCTGGCCACTTGATGGGCCTGTGCGAGTAGATGTTTGAGCTGTTCGTCGCGTTTACCGATGGTGTCGGAGAATTTGGCTAAACCGTCGAGTGCGGAACTCAGATGCGGATAGGTCTGATCGACGGTCTGCGACAGGACATTCAGCGATTGCTTGACCGTGTCGATGTCCCAACCGGTAGCGGCCTTGGTGACGTCGAAGGCCGCGTCGTAGAGCTGATAGGGGGTGGCGCTTTGGCCCAGCGGCAACACCTCCCTTGGCCGCAACGTCCGGGTTCCGCGTGGCTCGATCTCGAGCACCTTCTTGCCCAGGATGGTGTCCGTCTTAATCGCGAGTCGGCTCTCGCTTCCGATGGTGTTGGCGCCGAGGGAGAACTTGATGAGCACGTGGTCGCCGGCGATCTCGAATGCCTCCACCTTGCCTACATTCACCCCTGAGATGCGCACTTTGTCTCCCTTGATCAGTTGACCGGTGTCGGTGAACTGCCCGTAGTAGCTCGGACTGGCGAATATCATCGGGATGCTGGTGAAGCTTTGGCCGACGGCGACCGCGAGCACCATCACGGTGATGCCCATAAGCCCCACCCGGCCGCGGTTGAATTCGGTCAGCGTTCTCATTGCGGCGTGCACCTACCGGTGGGCTGCTGCCAAATCCGAACCGTGCGTACCGGGCCGCCGGCCTGCAACCCGTTCCACTTGATCGTGAGGTCGCAGACGTAGAAGTTCACCCAGTCGCCGTAAAGCCCGATGCTGCGTCCGATCAGGTTAAGCGCGGTCGGCGTCTTGTGGATCAGATCGCCTAGCTGATCGCGTTGGTCGACAAGCGGCTGTTGCAGAGCCTGCAAATAGTTGATCGCCTTGTGCAGCAGAGCGCGGTTGTCGGCGAGCAGGTCGGCCACCGTTCCAGCGGCGTTGGAGATGTTCGCGGTGCCGGCGGCCAGCGGGTCGGCGTGGTTGCTCAGCCCGGTGATCAGCCTTTCGAAGTTATCGACTGTCTGGTCGAACTCGTTACGATGCCGAACCGTGGTGTCCAGCACTACGTTCAGGTTCTTGATCACCTCACCGATCGCCTCGTCGCGTTCGGCGATGTGCGCGCTCAACCGGGCGGTCTGGTCGAGGATGTCGTTGATGGTGCCGCCCTGACCCTGGAACACGGTGACGATCGCCGACGCGATGGTGTTGACCTTTTCCGGATCGAGCGCGCGGAACAGTGGCTTGAAACCGCCGATCAGGGCGTCGAGATCCAGTGCAGGTGCGGTTCGAGACAGCGGGATGAAACCGCCGGGCGGTAGGACCCGGTCCGCGCCCTCGCCCTCGCCGCGCTGAAGCTCCAAGTAGCGGTCGGCGAACAAGTTCAAATAGCGGATCTGCGCTGTCGTCGACTGATACAGCGTTGTCGACCGGTCGACTTCGAAGTCCACCAACACCCGCTGGCCGCCGTCGATCAGCCGCACCGCTTTGACTTTGCCGACCTCCACGCCGGCGGCGCGGACGAACTGGCCGCTTTTCAGCCCGCCGGCATTCCGGAACTCCGCGGAATAGCCGTTGGTGCTGTTGAAGCGCATCTGAGCGAACACCACGACGATCGACGCGGTGATCAACAGCAGCACCAGCGAGACGATGCCGAGCTTGATCGCGGAGCCGGTGATCCTCATGGGTTGATCGTGTTGTCCCCGACTTGGCGGCCCCACACGTATTCGATCGCGTACGGCGAGCCGGTTTCCAGGTGGTTATACGGCGCCAGGCTGGCGCCCGTGTCCACCACCAAACTCGGCGCCGGCCACAGGTCGCGGGTGATTGTCTGCCAGCAACCCGGCGCACCCCCCGGACCGCCGCGAGCGTTCACCCGCGGCAGATTATCCGGATACACAAAGGGATTCGGCGCTCCACCGACGAGCCCGGCCAGGCCGAGGAGCCCCATTGTGGCGGCCGTGCCGGCCAACCCGGGGAGGGTGAGGATTCCTCCCAATCCCGACGTCAGCTCTGTCATCGTTCTGAGCGCGTAGCCATTGCCGCCACCCGTCGACGCATAGGCCGCCGGCTCCTCGTCGTAGTAGTTGCGGATGGTGCAGAAGATCTCGGGGCTGTAGGTATCGAGCAGTCCGGCGGTAGTCACCAGATCGGCGGCCCCCCGCTGCAGGTAGGGGCCCCCGCGGGCGAAGATGTCCTCGCCGGTGTTGCCCAGCCCGGCCGCGGCCAACAGCGCGGCATCCAAATCGGCCTCCTGGCGGTGCACCGTGCGCGCCGTGGTCACGGCGTTGTCGAGGGCGTTCAACAGATCCGGCGACGCGTCGGCGTAGATGTCGCCCAAGGCCGCGAGCTGTTGGATGTCGTGGCGAATCTGCGGCATCTGCGGATTGAGGTCGTCGAGGATGGCGTTGGCGTTGACGAGCGACTGCCCGAACTTGGCACCCAGCCCGGTCAGCGCTTGCGCGGCCGCGGACAGGGTCAGGTTGACCTTGACCGGATCCACCTTTTCCGTGATCGAGGTCAGCGTCTCGAACAGCGTGTTGAATTCCGTTGTCACCGACCTCGCGTCAATCACGTGTCGCGGCGTGATGCGTTGCGGGCTTGGGTTTTTCGGCGAGGACAACGACACATACTTGTTACCGAATACCGTAGTGGCCTTGATATTGGCGTCCACGTTGGCCGGAATGAGTTCGAGGTACTTGGAATTCACGTTCAAAGCGAACTCGGCCGCCGGTATGCCGTCACGCTGGATCTCCGAAATACCGGCTACCCGGCCGATTTCCACTCCGTTATAGGTGACCTTCGATCCCGGATCCATCACCAAGCCCGCCCGGGGGGCCAACATCGTCAGGTGTGTCGTCGGCGAGAACTGGCCCCGAAACTGCAACCACACGAACCCCAACACCGCCGCGAAAACCAGCAAGAACACCAGCGCCGCCGTCCGGTACGGCGGAATGTGTTGCGGGTTTTCCTTCGCCGGGGTACTCATGGCCGCTACACGGTGAGGTTGAAATTGGGTGTCTTGCCATAGACCGCCATCGCGGTCAGGACGACGACCACCACGATCGTGATCAACGAAAGACGCATCGACCGGCCTACCGCCTCACCGACGCCGACCGGCCCGCCGGTGGCGGTGTAGCCGTAGTAGCAGTGGGTGCTCATTACGACCATCGCGACCAGGATCACCTCGGCGAAGGACCAGCCCACGTCGTTGAGGCGAAGGAATGTGTGGAAGTAGTGGTTGTACGTGCCCACGGACTGCCCGTAGAAGAAGACCGTGGTGACCTGCTGGGAGAGGAAGGCCATCGTCATCGCCAATCCGTAGAGCGGAACGATGACGATCAGACCCGCCACCACCCGGGTGGACGCCAGGTAGGCGACCGACCGGATACTCATCACCTCGAGCGCGTCGATCTCCTCGCTGATGCGCATGGCGCCCAGTTCGGCGGTGGCGCCCGCGCCGACCGTGGCGGCCAGCGCCTGACCGGCGGCCACCGGCGCCACGAACCGGACGTTGACCAGTGCGGCCAGAAACCCGGTAAATGCTTCGACACCGATGTTGCCCAGCGTCGCGTAGCCCTGGATCGCGACCAGCGAGCCGGCGGACAAGGTGATGAAGCCGATGATCGCCGAGGTGCCGCCGACCACGGCCATCGCGCCGGCACCCATCCCCATCTGGGCAACCATTCGTAGCAGTTCTCTGCGGTAGCGGTGTACGGCGAAGGGGATTTGTCCCACCGCGGTCATGGCGAACCAGACCATCTGTCCGATCTCGACCAGTAGGTGGTCCGGGGCGGCCCCGTATCGGGCGAGGGTGGCACGTGGAAAGTTCATGTGCCGTGCGGCGGCCACCGTCATATCAGCGCCCCGTTCCGAACCGGACGCCAATGGTGGTCAACGCTGCGTTGACCGCGAACAGCGCGATGAAACACAACACCACCGTCTCGTTGACGGCGGTACCCAAACCTTTGGACCCGCCGCGGACGATGAGCCCGCGGTAACAGCCGACGAGGCCGGCGATCAGACCGAACGTCGCGGCCTTGATGAAGGCGATCACTACCTCGGGAAGACCGGTGAGCGCCGTCAACGTGGACAGGTAGGCACCGCTCGAAACGTTCTGCAAATAGACGCTGAAGAGGTAGCCGCCCCCCAGGCCGACCGCGACCACGAGGCCGTTGAGCAGCACCGCGACCAGCGTCGAGGCAACGACGCGGGGCACCACGAGTCGGTGGATCGGATCGATGCCGAGGACCTCGAGCGCATCGATTTCCTCGCGGATGGTGCGCGCGCCGAGGTCGGCGCAGATGGCGGTGCCGCCCGCACCGGCGACCACCAGCACCGTCACGATCGGACCGAGCTGGGTGACCGCGCCGATCGCGGCTCCCGCACCGGAGACGTCGGAGGCGCCGATCTCGGCCAGCAGGAGGTTGAGCGTGAAGATGAGGAGCACGGTTTCCGGAATGGACACTGCGATGGTGGGCAGCAGCGACACTCGCATGAGAAACCAGCCGTTCCAGATGAACTCGCGCCACTCGAACGGTTGGCTCAGCGCTTTGGCGGTCAGCACACACATCCGGAAGAACCCGCCGGCCACTTCCGTGCCGGGCCGCACATGCCGGCCCAGCCTGCCGGCCACCGAGAGCGACGCGGTCATCGGCACACCCCTTGACGCGACGCCGAATCGGATCGCAGTGCCGATTGCCCGAGCGGGCAGCACACCATGACGGGACGGAGATGGGAAGGGTCAACGCGCCGCCGATTTGCGGTCCGCTTCGCCGCGCAACCAGATCGCGAAAAGTCTTGTGCTGCAGCAGGTCTCGGATGCATCGAGAACGACGAAGCCAGCGGGCGTCTTTGTCGCCGCCGTACCATTGGGCGCGCCCCGCCGCGTGCCGTATCGCCTCGCTTCCGGGGGCTCTCGAGCCGGCGATCCTTCGGAACGGCACCCCGGAACCGGCCACTCAGTTCCATGCCACCCTCGTTTGCGCCACGCAGCCACTATGGCATTAGACCGTACGGTCAGTCAATAACAACGCGTAACCCATGGGCGCTGCGACTGACGCACCCGTACGGCGCGTCTCGCCGCGGTAGCCAATATCTTGATTACTATCAGGCAATTCAGCACATTAAGGCGACGCTGACGCGCATACTTCACCGTTGCAGGGGTTGCTCAGGGCGCAAGAATACCAACCGTATACCGACCGTGCGTACAGTAATTGGCCCGGCGCCATATGCGATCGGGCCATCAACGGGAAGCGTTGAGCCCAAATAGTTTACGGAGGTTACGTGGTCAACCAGCGGGATTTGCGACGGTGGCGAGGCACTCGCGCACCACTGAGACGACGTTCGCGGAAGGATCCGCCCACTTGCTCAGACCCAGGCGGTCGAGTAGGAGTCCGCCGAGGAACACGTCGACGAAAGCGGCGCCGACTTGTTCGGGCGTCCTCGAAGCGGCGGGATCGAACCACACCCACATCCACTGCAGCGATCCCCAGAGCTGCAGCGCCGCCAATTCGACGTCGACGCTTCGGAACACTCCGTACTCGATTCCATTGCGGATCTCGTCAATGGCTAGGTGTTGCAATTGATGGCGCAGTTTTCGCACCTGTTGCATCGCCGGGTCATCGGACAACTGAACCACTTCGCGCTGGCTTGCCACCGTCGCGTCGCGGGCCACCACTTGCAGCAATGCCGAGGCGTAGATGATTGCCGCGATGCGCTCGTGCGGCGCGGCCAGGCGAGCCCACGCCATCTGTAGCGCATCGAGTTGGCGGGTCAGATGGGCCTCTTCTAGCTCCCGCAACATCTGCGCTTTAGTCCCGAAGTGATGAACAATGGTGCCCTTCGACATGCCGAGCTCGTCGGCAATGTCACCCATATTCGTTCTGTCGTAGCCGCGCTCGGCGACATAGCGGACAAACGCGTCGAAAATCTCGCCACGCCTACCAGGCGATCGCGGCATCTTTCACCCTTCGGTTCCGAAACTAACCGTACGAACGGTCTATCATATGCTTCGCGCTGTCAAGATCCCGGTAAGCCGCGGCACCGTTTCGGCCCATGATTGTGCGGGACCATACCGAAGCGCCCTGCATGGCACCCTCTCGGCCATCAGGCCACCACATTGTTAGGCGCCGACCGGCGGGTCAGTGGCGGCCGTGAGCGGATTAGCCGCCGACCGGTGTCTACAACGCCCGGGGGCCGCCGAAGCGGTCCGGTGCGGTGACGACATAGGTGCCCGCCTTGGGTTCTGGCTGGATCTCGCCGGCGGTGTAGATGGTCATGAGCTCTCTGCCGTCGCAGTCCGCGACGCAAACATAGGTGTCCGTGTCTGCGTCATATTCGAAACTGTCCCAAGCCAATACGAACGCCAAGCAGTTGCCGTCTCGGTCTGTGACAACAAGCTTGTGCACCCCGGACTCCTTTAACAGCTCTGCATCCTGTGCGCGCTGCCGAGGGATCTGGTCGTCCTGGACCTCCAAGCTGTTCAGCATCTGTCCGCTACCTCCTTTGGCCCGGTGCTCAAGTACTCGAGGACCTCGAACCTGCCAGAGACGTTTCTACCGGTGTGCCAGGCCCGCCAGGGCATTACGGCCCTTTTCACAGGGCCGTAAGTCGCTAAGCCAACGGCGCACCGCAGCGAATGCGCCTCGGCTCGAAATCGCCCGGCGTCAACAAGTCGCAGCCCACCTCGCTATGCCCGTGTACCTACGAGCCCGATTCACGCGTTGCCGGTGCACGGGTAGCCTTTCGGTCCTGCTACACCCCCTGCGCACGAGGTGCGGAGCGCGCGGCGGGGCAAAACGCCGCTAGCAGCGCTCCGCCGGCGAAGATCGCCGCGGTCAGCCACGCGAAGCGTCCGTCGGGAGCGAAGCCCTCGGCGGCAATAAGCGACAGGGCATAGGCCGCCATCGCGGCACCGGTTAGCACTACCGGTTCCGTCCAGCGCTCCGTGAGCGGGATACCGAGCAGGGGCAGGGGAGCCGCGAAAAGCTTTCGCGCCCAGAACAGCAGCACCATCTCGACCGCGGCCACCGCGCTGAGGACGACCACCCATTCCAGCCGGGCCAGCCACCAGTCGGCACTACCTTCAGGCGGCTGCGGCAATAGGCCGGCCGGATAGCCGACGATCGCCACGATCACGACGGGAATCATGTGCCACAGGTAGAGAGCCATGATGTTGTTGTTGGCAATGGACAGCGCGCGCTCGACGCGCATGGTGCGCAGCGCGCGGTTGAGCACCGGAGCGGCTGCCATCGCAATTCCCGTCTGGGCGCACCCGAACGCCAAGAGCGCCACGGTCGGTGGCGTCGTGTTGTCGATGGTCTGTCCGGGAACTCCGATCATGCTGACCGGATAGATTCTCAGCCAAACCAGCAGCGCCAGCGCTGCCGCGGAAGCACCTGCCAGTAGCCAGGGTCTGCGACCGGCCAATGACCCACCGTGCCAGGCGATCCCAAGCTGATGCAGGCTGCCCCAGCCCAGCAGATAATTCACCCAGTTGAGGTAAGGCACGTGGCCCGCGAGCCGAGCCACATCCACCGCCGCAACGGCCAATGCGAGCACAGCCAACACCAGCAGCCCCCAACGGCGTTGTGCGGCAATCGCAATCGGCGTCAGTGAGACAACCACCATATATACGGCCAGGAACCACAGGTGCATCGCGACCGCCCAGCCGGCATATTCGAGGACCGAGCCGGCCACACCGCAGGCACCCAGGACCACCACAACCACCGACACGACTGCGATGTACACCGCCGTCGGCCCGAGGACTCGCGCCAACCGGCGCTGCACCCAGCTTCGACGTGAAACTCCCTCGGTGTCGTGCCGATGCGTCCAGGACACGGCGCCGGCGTAGCCGGCAACCAGGAAGAACGCGGGGACAGCCTGGAACGGCCAGGTCAGCCATTGGGTCCAGGGCAGGTCGACGAGCGGATTCTGCCGGCCGAACTGTCCGTCGTGGTAGGTCACGGATCCGGCGAGCCAGTGTCCTAAGACGATCAGGACCACGCCCGATACGCGGTAGTAGTCGACCGCCAGATTGCGCTCCGGTGTGTTTGCGCGGTCCATCAGATCGGGGGAAGCTCGACGCGGTCCACAGCGCCACGGTACCGTCCAGCACTCAGCGGTCTCGCGTAACCGTAGGACAGGAGACATCCCATGAAACTGGCTTACCTTGCCCAGCTACAAGTTGGCCGCCTCGGGCTGGGTGCGATGGGGATGTCGGCGGCGTACGCCGGCGCGGGCAGTGACGATGCGGAATCGATCCGCACCGTTCATCGCGCCATCGACCTGGGTGTCACGCTGATCGACACCGCCGAGGTCTACGGACCGTATGTCAACGAGGAACTTCTGGCCCGGGCCCTGCGGGGCCGACGCGATCAAGTAGTCCTGGCAACCAAATTCGGTCTGATCTCGCACACCGGCCGCGAGGGTCTGGACAGCAGCCCAGCCAACATCCGCATCGCCGTGGACGGTTCGCTGCAACGGCTGGCGACCGATCACATCGATCTGTACTACCAGCACCGACGAGACCGCCAGACCCCGATCGAAGACACGATCGGTGCGCTGGCCGACTTGGTTGCCGCCGGGAAGATCCGGCACATCGGTCTGTCCGAAGTGGGCGTGGAAACCATCCGTCGCGCCCACGCCGTGCACCCCATCACGGCGGTCCAATCCGAGTACTCGCTGTGGACGCGCGATCAAGAAGACCAGATTTTGCCGACGCTGCGCGCATTGGGGGTCGGGTTTGTCGCTTACTCTCCATTGGGCCGTGGCTTGCTCACCGGCGCCATCCGCTCCACACAGGAGCTGCCCGATACCGACTATCGCAAGACGAACCCGCGGTTTTTCGAGGACAACTTCACGCACAACCTGAAATGTGCTGACGAGGTCCGCGATATCAGCGCCGACGTCGGTGCCACCCCTGCTCAGGTCGCGTTGGCCTGGCTGCTGGCGAAAGGCCCTGACATCGTGCCGATTCCGGGAACCAAACGTGTAACGCGGCTGGAAGAAAACGTCGGCGCTGACGCGGTAGAACTGACGGCCGACCAATTGGCCAGACTCGATCGCCTCCCCCCGCCCGTGGGAGGGCATCACGCCGAGGCGCAGATGGCGTGGATCGACCGCTAGTGGCCGACAAGAAACTGGTGATCGGCGCCAGCGGATTTCTGGGATCACATGTCACGCGGCAACTCGTGGCGGCGGGCGCCGACGTGCGAGTGATGCTGCGCCGCAGCAGTTCCACCGCGGGGATCGACGACCTCGATGTCGAGCGCCGTTACGGCGACGTGTTCGATGACGATGCCCTGCGTGCCGCGATGGCAGGCTGCGACGTCGTCTACTACTGCGTCGTCGACGCCAGAATGTGGCTGCGCGATCCGGCGCCGCTGTTCCGCACTAATGTCGAAGGCCTGCGCCACGTTCTGGATGCCGCCCTGGAAGCGGACCTGCGCAGATTCGTATATACCAGCACAGCAGGCACGTTGGCGATCAGCGACACCAAACCCGTCACCGAAGACGACCCGCACAATTGGGACCAGGGCGGGGCATACATCCAAGCGCGCAAGGCCGGCGAAGACCTGCTGCTGTCGTACGCGCGCGACAGGGGGCTGCCCGGCGTCGCGATGTGCGTTTCCACCACCTACGGTCCCGGGGATTGGGCGCCGACCCCACACGGCTCCCTGATCGGCCTCGTCGCCAAGGGCCGATTCCCGTTCTACTTCGGCTACTCAGCCGAAGTGGTGGGAATCGAAGACGCCGCCAGGGCAATGCTTTTGGCCGCCGAGCGCGGGCGCCACGGCCAACGCTACATCGTCTCGGATCGCTACATGAGCATCCGGGAATTGCATCGCATCGCTGCCACGGCCGTGGGCAGGCGTCCACCGCGCCTGGGAATCCCGATGGCTGCGTTGCGGGCCGGTGCACGCGTCAACGACGCGGCGGCCCGACTGCTGCGTCGCGACCTGCCGTTCGCCTACGCGGGGATCCGGATGGCCGAACTGATGTCGCCGCTGGACCACAGCAAGGCGACCCGCGAACTTGGCTGGACGCCCGAACCCGTCGAAAACTCGATCCGCAAAGCCGCCGCCTTCTTCGCGTCGCGCTAGTCCGGTCAGTCGACACTGGCCAAAGCCGCTGTGCCGTACTTCTTTTCGATCAACGACCACGGATCGGCGTAGGGGCCGCGCCCCTCGAACCGGCGCTGAACGAAAAATAGGGCACGCAGCGCGGGCCGTAGCAGTGGCGCAATAAGGCGCAGCACGATGCGCATGCGGCCCTGCGACTCGGCGATCCACTCCAGCGTCTGGCTCCAATCGTGCTCTTGGAAGTCCAGCAGCGTCTGCGCTTCGGCGGTGTCGTACCAGCCGGTGAAACTCCAACCGCGGTCGTCGGCCGGGTCGCCGGGCAGACCGGCCGAGGGGCCGAGCGGACCGAGGCCGGCGGCGCTCATCAGGTCGTCCTGCAGTTGGTGTTGTAGCAGCACGTACGTTTCGTTACCACCGATGAGCAGGACTTTGCCGGAAATCGATGCCTCACGATCGACGCCGTTGGCGAACGCCAGCGCCACATCACGCGCATCCACCGCGTGTATGCGGTTGTCGCTGGGCATCGAACGCATCAGGATCAGGTAGTCACCGTTGATGCCGGCCTGTATGTCGGGCGAGATGACCCCCGCGAGGCGGAAGAGCGCATAGGGCAGGCGGCTACCGCGGATCGCCGCCTCGGCGAGGACCTTGTCCTGGCCGTATTGATCGATGGGGTTCACCGGGGTGTCCGGGGTGATTCGCTCGGGCTGACGGTACGGGTTTCGCGATCCGTACACCGCGGCGCTTGACGCCATCAGGAACATCGGCGGGCGGGCGAGTGCCGAACAGGCCGTCAGGAGATTCTCGGTGCCACCGACATTGACGCGCCGTGCCAGTTCGGGGTTGCGGTACGACGGCGGGGACACGATGGCGGCCAGGTGGACGATGGCGCCGGGCCGATGGGCGGCCAGAAGCTGGTTTACCGCCTCGGCATCCAACAGGTCGGTGTATGCGGCGATCAGCGTTCCCGGGCGTCCATCGCGGGCAAGTTCTTTTTCGGCGGCGAGCGTGTCGTCGTTGCGCAGATCCATCGCGATGACGGTCCGTCCCCGCTCCAGCAGGATCTGCGTGCAGCGCCGACCGACCAGGCCGAACGCGCCGGTGACCAATACGGTGTCGACGGTCACGGCCGCATCATCGATCCATCAACCGGCCGGCGATCTCGCCGATTGCCCTGCGGATTCGGGGAGAGACGTAGACCGAGAAGAACGGCATCACGATGTCCTCGCGGAGTCGAGTTAGCTTGGAGCTTTTGATAAGCCAATGGCCGGCGACGCTCTCATAGGTCTCGTGATAGTGGCCGTAGCCGACCAGAGTAATCCCGGGCCCGAATCGGACGAGGTCTTGCAGCGCCCAAATCCCGCGCGCGGTCGTCGCCGAGGTGAGCTCGATTTCGGGTGTGTGTACGTGGTGAGCGGTGGGCTGCGTCGGGCGGCCAAGGGCCCGACGGGTGAACGCCACGAAGTCATCGGCGCCGGCGACCAGCTTGCCGCCGGCTTCGGACGTGTCGCTGACGAAGTCGTCGGCAAAGAGCGTCCGCCAGGCGGCCCAATCCTTGGTGTCCAGGTAGCGGCAGTAGCGGGCCTTGAGCAGCTTGATCGATTCGATCGCCGGCAGCGTCCCGTCGATCAGGCCTTCCGCGCGCTGTGTCATTGCGGCTCGATTCTTTTCGTAAGGGTCGCGGCGTGACGTTTCACGGGCGAAGTGTAAACCCGTCATCCTTTGAAATAGACGATCTGATGCGTGGTGGCCAGCAGCCCGCCGTCGGCCGTCCACACTTTCGCGCTCTGGTCGAAATAGCCGCGGGAGAAGCGGTTGGCGTGGGCAGTGGCCAGCACGAAGTCGCTCGCAACGGCGTCGAGTTCAGGCTGGTCTGCGTGAAAATACGTGGTCAACGAGATGGTTCCGGACGGGATGAAGCCGTGGCGCAGGAATACTCGCGGGTAGAAGATGTCACACAGCGCGGCAAGCGCCGGGTAGTCGACCGGGCGTCCCGCGCTGTCGCGGACCCACAGCGTGGACGTCGACGACCGGCTCGGGTTTCCGCCTTTACCGGGCATCGCACCTTCGACGTACCGCATGTCATACAGGCTGGTCCATCGAACGAGGCCCGGATCGACCGCGGGCACTTGCTCGGGGGCCGGCGCTTGTGGCGGGTGGCTTTCCGTGTCGGCCCAGCTCTCGCGCCGGATCGCAAAGATCGCGGTCGCCGTCGTTTTGACCACGTCGTCCTGGCTGAGCTCGACAATCCAGTGCTGGTTGGTGCGGTTGGTGCGTGCCGCCCGCAGGGTGACGTCAAAGTCGCCGTCGGCGATGGGGGCGGCGTAGTTGACGGTCAGGGCCAGCGGTTTCCCGATGCACTCGGGATGTGCTTCGACCGCACGCAGCATGACGGCGGCGGTGATGCCTCCGAACGGTCCGACCATGTTCGCCCATTCGGGGTGGGTGCGGCCCCGGCTGACGTTCGCGCCGAGGGTGTCGAGCTGGAGGGCTTCGTCGAAGGGATGTGGGTCGGCCATGTGGGGTTCCTCGTTCGCCAGAGCGTGAAGCGTGCGGCCGGGCCGCGCATTCGTCACGCCCGGCTCGAGTCGACCGCAGATTACTTGCGGGCGGCCTCGCTACCGACACGGGGCCCTGGCGTCCGCTGATGTACGGTCCTGCGAGACAACCTCACCGAAAGCGAGCCCGATGGTGAACCCCAAGGACGACACCGACCAATCTCCCGCCCAACTGATCGACGCCAGGATCAAGGAATTGGGGGATTGGCGCGGTGAGATGCTCGCTCGCATCAGGGATCTGATCAAGAAAGCCGACCCCGAAGTGGTCGAACAGTGGAAGTGGCGGGGCGTTCCAACCTGGTATCACGGCGGGATGATCTGCACCGGCGAGACGTACAAGAACGTCGTGAAGATGACCTTCGCCAAGGGCGCGTCGCTGCAGGATCCCGCAGGTCTGTTCAACTCCACGCTGGACGGAAACACCAGACGCGCGATCGACTTCCACGAGGGCGACGAGATCGATGAGGACGCGCTGACCGCACTGATTCGTGCCGCGGTGAAGTTGAACAGTTCGTAAGGCGCCGACCTGTACACCCAGAACGGGGTGCTGTACAGTCGCCCAGCACAAGGTCGACGCTCGAATGGGAGGCCATCCGGTGACTTCCGAGTCGGTCGAGGAATTTCGGAACCGGGCCAGAATCTGGCTGGCGGCGACCATGCCGCGACTCGATCCGGCCGAGGCGGCGCTGCTGGAGCGCGATGAACTGCCGTCGTGGCACCGGGCTCGAGAACTGCAAAGGCTGCTGTGGGAAGGCGGATTCGCCGGGATCTGTTTTCCGCGCGAGTATGGCGGGCTCGGGCTGAGCTACGAATACAAGAAGGCGTTCGACATCGAGTCGCAGGCATATGAGACCCCGCTGCTGCTCAACGTCCCCTCGTTCGCCATCTGCTGCGCAACGATCCTCGATATGGGCAGCGAGGAACAGAAGCGCATCCACATACCGGCCGCGCTGCGCGGCGACGAGGTGCTGGTGCAGCTGCTTTCTGAGCCCAGCGGGGGATCGGACCTGGCCGGCGTCATCACGCGCGCCGAGCGCCGGGAGGAACGGTGGATCATCAACGGCGCCAAAACCTGGAGCACGTGGGCGTTCGCGGCCGACTACGGACTGTGCCTGGCCCGGACCAACTGGGACGTCCCCAAACACGAGGGGCTGACGATGTTCCTGGTGCCGCTGCAACACCCCGGTGTCACGATCAACCGGATCCAGCAGGTGAACGGCTCGATCGAATTCTGCGAAGAATTCTTCGACGACGTCGATGTGGGCGACGACGCCGTCGTCGGGGAACCGGGCAAGGGATGGGACGTCGCATCGCGACAGCTGTACCACGAGCGCCGCACCATGGGGGACGGATCGGAATACACCAGCGGGCCGGGAATCGCTGAGGCCCACGATGTTTCGGTGGATCTGATATCGCTGATCGAAAAAACCAACCAGGCGGGAAACCAACGACTCAAGGAAATGGTCGGCCGGGCGCTGGTGCACCGGGCCGTGCATGGCCAACTCAGTGAGCACGTCTTCCACGCCGTGGCCAGCGGATCCCTGCCGCCCGCCGCGGGATCGATCATCCGCCTGGACATGGCCGAGGCGCACGATGTCGAGACCGATACGGCGCTGGCCGTAGCGGGTTCGGCGGCCGTGGTGGACGACGAGGGTGGGTTGGTCGACATCGGTACGCGCTATCTGGGCCGTCAGACCGCCAGCATCGGCGGCGGTACCACCGAGATGGCGCGCAATGTGATCGGCGAGCGGGTCCTGAACTTTCCGCGCGAGCGCGCCGATGACCGAGGGGTGCCGTTCAACCGGGTGCGGCGCGGCAGAAGCTAAGGAGGCGAACGGAATTGAGCGGTCAACTTCGTGACATCCGCGAGTTGATGGGTGATTCTGACGCGTATCGTGCGGAACTATACCGGCGTTGGACGGGCCTGCTGAGCTACCGCTATATCGGCCGCAAGCACTCATCGATGAATCTGGGGGAGACCGACGACACCGTCGCCATCCGCCACGACATGCGCAACGAAGCGGGCGGAATCATGGTGGCGCCGTTGGCCATTTCCTCCCCGGAGGGCTGTCAGACCGACATGGTCGCCGTACCCAATCCGGTCATCGCGTCGGTGCAGATCGTCGATCCCGGCTACGACGTCAACAGGATCGAGATCGTCGGATCGGGCATCGTGCACCAGGGCCGCACCATGGGTTACGGGCGCTGCACCATTGTCGACGCCGACAACCCCGGCCGGGTCATCGCCTTCAACGAAGGTCAGGGGGCGATCATCGGCGTCCCGCCGGAAGGCCTGGATCGCATGGACGTTTCGGGCACCGAGCTGGTGATCGAGGACTCTCCCGATCTGCCCCCGCTGTGGCAAGCGTTCGGCGCCAGCCGCCGGGGTGACGGTCGCTGGATACTGCCCGAGCTGAGCACCGAACTCGCGTCGCCGGATGCCGCGCTGCACATCGGGCCCCAGCACGTCGTCCTCGAGACCGCCGCGATCGACCTCGCGGCCGAGGTCGCCGGGACCAAAAAACTGCAGGTTGTCAGCTGGCATGTGATGTTCATGTCGCGCGGCAAGGTGGGTCCCTTCCGGGTCGAGGGGTCCGCGCATGCGGGCGGACCCGGGCGAGTCGGCGTGCGCATGTTGCTGCACGACGAGGGCAACGCCGACAAGGCGGTCACGTCCGCCGCGGCGGTCTTCGACATCGTCGACTGAGCCGGATTCGGCGGCGGCAGTAGGCCCGCATAGGCCTTCGGAGGTCTAGGAGTTGATGGCGCCGGCGTGCGAGAAGCGGGCCGCGCGGCGGTGGATGCGGTGCGCGTAATCACGGGTGCGGTGCGGCTGGCCGAAGAGCCGCATCGGTTCGGAGTAGAACGCTTTCTTCGCGAGCTCGACCAGCGCCAGGTAGATGATCACGAACGTGCCGAGGGCCCCGAAGAATTGCCACGGCAGCGGGGTGAAGCCCAGGGTGTGCGCCATCGGGGACACTGTCAGTAGCGCGCCGATCGCCACCACGGACAGGCTGGCGACGGTCAGCCATCGGCTGGGCCGGCTTCGAATGAACGGTACCTTGCGGGTGCGTATGACGAAGATGATCAGGGTCTGTGTGGCAAGGGATTCCACGAACCAGCCGGTGCGGAATTCGATGGGTCCTGCCCGCAGCACACCGAGCATCAGGCCGAAGGTCATGAAGTCGAAGAGTGAACTGATCGGACCGAAAACGAGCATGAAGCGGCGGATGAAGGCGATGTTCCAGTGTGAGGGCGCGTGAAGTTGTTCGTCGTCGACCCGGTCGGTCGGGATGGCCAATTGTGAACTGTCATAGAGCAAGTTGTTGAGCAGAATCTGGCTGGGCAGCATCGGCAGAAACGGCAGCAGTGCCGAGGCGGCGGCGGCGGAGAACATGTTACCGAAGTTGCTGGAGGTCCCCATCAGCACGTACTTGATGGTGTTGGCGAAGATCCGCCGGCCCTCGGCCACCCCGGTGGCGAGCACCCCGAGATCCTTTTCAAGCAGCACCACGTCGGCGGCGTCCTTGGCGACGTCGGTGGCGGTGTCCACGGAGATACCGACGTCGGCGGCATGCAGTGCCAGCGCGTCGTTCACGCCGTCGCCCAGAAAGCCCACCGCGCGCCCGGTGCGGCGCGCGGCGGTGATCAGGTGGGCCTTCTGCTCAGGGGAGATGCGCGCGAAGATGGTGTGATTCGCTGCAGCTTCGGCGAACTCGTCGTCGCAAAGTCCGTCGAGCTGAGTGCCGGTGATGGTGCCTTTGGATTCCAAGTCGAGGTCGCGGCAGACCTTTTCGGCCACCTGGGCGTTGTCGCCAGTGGCGATCTTGAGTTCGATGCCCAGGGCCGCCAATTCGGTCAGAGACTTCCGGGCGGCGGCTTTGGGTTCGTCGGCGAACACCAGGAATCCGGCCAGCATCAGGTCGGTTTCGTCGTCGGCGCTGACCGCAATGAGGTCGGGGGCGGGTCTGACCGCGACCGCGACCACGCGGCGGCCGGCGGCGAACAGGTCGGCCAGGGTGTCGGCGGCGGCCGCGTCGGTCATCGCGCAGCGGGTCAAGATCTGCTCGGGAGCCCCTTTGACCACCAGGATGCGTTTGCCGTCGTCGTCGATCAGGGCCGAGGTCGAGCGCCGTTCATGGTCGAAGGGCAGTAACGCCACTCTCTTCGCTGCGCCCACAATTCCGCGGGCGTCAGGAGACTCCCACAGCGCGGTATCGAGGGGGTTGGCGCCGGTCCCGCCGGCGGTGAGGTCGACGTCGCAAGCCAACAGGCCCAGACGCAGCACCGAATCACTGTGTGCCCCCGAGGGATTGACAGCGTCAACCAGGCCGATGCGGCCCTCGGTCAGAGTGCCGGTCTTGTCGGTGATGAGGATGTCGATGTCGCCGAGATCTTCGATGCATACCAGCCGTTTGACCAGCACCTTGGCCTTGGCCAGTTGCCGCGATCCGGTGGCCAGGCTGGCGCTGACCACCGCCGGCAACAGTTGCGGCGTAATCCCGACGGCAATCGCCAGTGAGAACAACACCGAGTCGATCAGCGGCTTGCGCAACAGCAGGTTGCTGGCCAGAATCAGCACGGTCAGCGCCACCGCAACCTGCAGCAACAGGTACGAGAAGCGGCGCAGCCCGACCTGGAAGTCGGTTTCGGGTTGACGTTCACCCAAACCTGCTGCGATGCGACCGAATTCGGCGTCGCGGCCGGTGGCGTACACCACACCGGTGCCCTCGCCGGCGCTGACGATGGTGCCCATGAATGCCAGATCGGTGCAGTCGGCCAGATCGGTGTCGGCGGCGATCGGTTCCGGCGACTTCTCCGAACCCATCGACTCGCCGGTGAGGATGCTCTCGTTGCATTCCAGCCCGGTTGCCTCGAGCAGCCGCACGTCGGCGGGGACGGTCTCGCCCAGTGTCAGCCGGATGACGTCGCCGGCGACCAGCGTGGTGACGTCCGTGGTGACGAAGTGGCCGTCGCGACGCACCACCGCGGTGTGACGCATCCGCGAGTGCAGGGCCGCGGCGGTACGCTCTGCGCGGTACTCGTTGAAGAACCCCAATCCGACGCTGGCGAGCAGGATGATGCCGATGATCACGGCCTGCATCGAATCGCCGAGGAAGTACGACACGATGGCGGTGCCGGCCAGCAGGATCAGCACAACGTTGCGCAGCTGTCGACCCAGCACCGCGAGCGCTTTGACGTGGTGGGTGCGCACCGCGTTGGGGCCGAACCGTAACAACCGCGCGGCAGCCTCGGCGCTCGAAAGGCCGTCCGCGGAGCTGTCCAGTAGACCGAGGACCTGATCGGCCGGAGCGCCGACGGCTTCTCGGATGGTCAGTGACCGTCGATCGGTTTCCTCGATGACGTTCGGTTTCATAGCCACGGGGCAACCCGCCTCTTGCGACCAGACATTCGGTGTCCTTCCACGACGACCTTGTCAGGGTGACAAGTCGGCGCTGTAGGGCACAAGGGCTTTACCGGGACCGGCGTAGTGCGGTCCTCGCGGCGGCCCGCCGGGCGGCTACCCATCCGAAGGCCGCAAAGCTGCACACCGGTCGAGACCACGCGGTTGGGGCAGAAAGGCCCGCGACTCCGGGCATTAGGGCACTTGTTCTTCCAAGGCACGGCTGATCGACTCGGTTATGGAGCCATTGGCCGCCGTCGTCCCCACCGGCTTCGGTTCTGCAGAGAAAGCGACTTGCGACGCGGGAGGAAGTCTTCATGGTTTCCGGTGCGCCCGGCCGTTGGATCACGCGGTTGCAGCGCTGGGTCGAACCGGCACTGGTGGCAGGCACAGTGGCCGCGCTGACAGCCGGGGGGGTCGCGCGGCTGGCCAATTGGCGCGGGGTGGCCGACGACTGTTGGATCGCGGGCACGGTACTCGCGA
>NZ_LZJR01000156.1 GCF_001667925.1 Mycobacterium sp. E2479
GCTACGTGCACACCGAATTCCACGACCGCGCCGGGATCGACATGGCCAAGTCGCCGTCGTTCATGTGGCTCGAGGTCGACGACGTGGTCAGCCAGAGCCTGGCCGATATCGCCCGCGGCAAGGTGATCAGCATCCCGGGCCTGCAGTACAAGGCGATCATCGCCGCAGAGCGCCTGATCCCGCGGAGCCTGATGCGGGCGGTCACCAAACGAATCGGGAGTGGTCGTGGGCGGACCTGACCGCAAGGAGTTGGCGGACCTGGTGTCACGGCTGTCGGTGGTGCACGGGCGGGTCACGCTGTCTTCCGGCAAGGAGGCCGACTATTACGTCGACCTGCGTCGGGCCACGCTGCACCACCGCGCCTCGGCGTTGATCGGCGCGTTGATGCGCGAACTGACCAGTGACTGGGATTACGACGTGGTCGGCGGCCTGACCCTCGGGGCCGATCCGGTGGCCACCGCCGTGATGCACGCACCGGGTCGCCCGATCGACGCCTTCGTCGTGCGTAAGTCGGCGAAGACCCATGGGCTGCAACGTCTTATCGAAGGATCCGAGGTTTCCGGTAAGCGGGCGCTGGTCGTAGAGGACACCAGTACCACCGGCAACTCTGCGCTCACCGCGGTGCGCGCCGTCCGGGACGCCGGCGGAGAAGTGGTGGGGGTGGCCACCGTCGTGGATCGCGCGACCGGCGCGGCCCAGGCCATCGAGGCCGCGGGGTTGCCCTATCGAAGTGTGCTCGGCCTCACCGATCTGGGGCTGAGCTAGTTGGCGGCGGGCTCTGGCAGGCACCAGCTGTCACATGTGCCGCGGGTGTCCCTGGCGCGGACGATGTTCGTTGTGCCCGCCTCACAGCGACAAGTACGTCTTAGCGCGAGGGCGCCCGAGTTGTCGCTCAAAGGCGGGCAATTCGTCCATACCTTGCGCCGGGGACTGCAGTGCCCCGTGGGGCGGACGTGGCGCGGGTGCCTCGGCTTGACCTCGAGCCGCTGATCATGCGTACCGTCCTTGCGATAGTCGCCTGCGTGGTCGCCTGCCTGGCCGGCTGCTCGTCCGCTAGCCAACCAGCGCGTCCCTACGGCGCCCAGGGGGCGCGGCTCGGCGAATCGCTGGCCCTGCTCGGCTGGAACATGTCGGTGTCGAATTTGCGCTGGGACGGCGATTACGTGCTTGTCGACGTCGACGCCAGCGCCGCCTCGGCCAAGGACCCGCACGCCAATCCCGAAGACATCCGCTTCGGGCTATACGGCGCGCTGGCCCACCCCATCGAGGTCACCGGCCTGGGCAGCTGCGCCAACGCCAAGGCCGGTGTGCGTGACATCCCCACGCCGCTCTCGGCGCCGCGCGATCGGCTCACGGGCACGGTTTGTCTTGGGCCGCTGAAGGATCGAAGCCAGGTGCGCGGGGTCTACGGCTATTCGCCGCGCGACCGGATCCCGAACAGCTCGTCGGCCTACCCGGTCGCCTTCCCCGTCGGTCTGCTGCCGACCAACGCCAACGACAGCGGCGGCCTGGCGGTCAAGACGGTCAGCCTGTCGGCGTGGCGGGCCGACGGCATCCCGGTGACCAAGATGCAGCTGGGTGACCCGGGAGCGTTCACCGGCAACGGGTACATGCTGCTGGGGCTGGAAGCCACCTCCGTCGCGGCCCGCTATCGCGACGAGTCCGCCAAGCGCGGCGGCCCGATGATGCTGCTGGCATCGCCGACCCTGCCCGCCCCGGGGCTGAGCCCCGCCTGCGCGGCGTACGGGTCGTCGGTGCTGATCCTGCCCGATGCCTCATTGGACGCGGTGCACGTCAACGCGTCGCTGTGCACCCAGGGCGAGATCAACGACGCGTTGCTCTACGCGACGCTGGCCATCGACGGCACGCACGCCGGCGTGTGGACGCAGCGATGAGCGGCCCCGGTCCCACCGAATGGGCGATGACACCGCCGGCCGGCGTCGGGCCGTGGCCCGGTGATCCGCCCGACAACCCGCGCTATGACCCAGTCCTGTTGCGCGAGGGCGACACTCGCAACGTCGTCGATGCATACCGGTACTGGACGCGCGAAGCGATCATCGCCGACATCGACCGGCGGCGGCACCCCCTACACGTGGCGATCGAGAACTTCGGCCACGACGCCAACATCGGTTCGGTGGTGCGCACCGCCAACGCGTTCGCGGTGCACACCGTGCACATCGTGGGGCGGCGGCGGTGGAATCGCCGCGGCGCCATGGTGACAGATCGCTATCAGCGGTTGTGCCATCACGACAGCACCGCCGAGCTGCTGGAGTTTGCCGCGGACGCCGGGCTGACAGTGGTCGCCGTGGACAACGTCCCGGGCGCGACGCGCTTGGAGCAGACCGCGCTGCCCCGCGAGTGCCTGCTGGTGTTCGGCCAGGAGGGGCCCGGCATCACCGACGACATCCGTAGGGGTGCGGGGCTGACGGTATCGATCGCGCAGTTCGGATCGACGCGCAGTATCAACGCGGGCGTCGCCGCCGGAATCGCCATGCACGCGTGGGTCAGGCAGCACGCCGATTTGTCCCGCGCCTGGTGACGTGCAGTGCGTCTTGAGTGTGAACTGAGGGCGGGCCCGCGGCGGCGCATCGCCCTGCATTCACACTCGACGCCCTGAACGCACACGCAACCGCGTGGTGCAGGATCGACAGCTATGGATCAGCTCTGGGTCAACCGCGCGGCCAGCTGCGAAGCCGCTGTCACGCAACGACACCTGAAGCGGCTGTGGGGACTGCCCGCCACCCAGCTGGGGGTGGTGGCGTGGCCCGCGACGCGGCGCGACCGCTGGTTCGGCACCTGGCACTACTGGTGGCAGGCCCATCTGCTGGACTGCCTGATCGACGCCGAGGCGCGCGATCCGCAGCCGCACCGGCATACCGAGATCAACCGGCAGGTCCGCTCGCACCGGCTGCGCAACAACTTCTCCTGGATCAACAGCTACTACGACGACATGGCCTGGTTGGCGCTGGCGCTCGAACGCGCCGCCCGGATCGCCGGCGTCGAGCGCCGGCGCGCTTTACCCAAGCTCGCCAATCAATTCGTCGGGGCATGGGCGCCCGAGGACGGCGGCGGCATCCCGTGGCGCAAGTCCGACCAGTTCTTCAACGCCCCGGCCAACGGCCCCGCGGGAATCTTCCTCGCCCGCTACGGAGACCATCTGCAACGTGCCGAGCAGATGGGCGATTGGATCGACCAGACGCTGATCGACCCGGAGACGCACCTGGTGTTCGACGGCATCAAGGACGGTTCGCTGGTGCGCGCGCAGTACACCTACTGCCAGGGCGTGGTGCTGGGGCTGGAGACCGAACTCGCGGCCCGCACCGCCGCCGAGAGCAGGCAGCGTCACGCCGCCCGGGTGCACCGGCTGGTCGCGGCCGTGCGCGAACACATGGCGCCGGCGGGTGTGCTGGCCGGCACTGGCGGCGGGGACGGCGGCCTGTTCGCCGGGGTGACCGCCCGCTACCTGGCGCTGGTGGCCACGGCGCTGCCGGGGGAGGCGGCCGACGACGTGCTGGCCCGCGACACCGCCCGGCAGATCGTGCTGGCCAGCGCGAAGTCGGCCTGGGATAACCGTCAAACGGTGGACGGACTGCCGGTGTTCGGCCCATTTTGGGACCGCGACGCCCAGCTGCCCACGGCGGGCGGTAAGCAGGCGGAGTTCGTCGGGGGAGCGGTGATGGCTTCCGAGGTACCCGAACGGGACCTGTCGGTGCAGTTGTCGGGGTGGATGCTCATGGAGGCCGCCTGTAACGTCTCCGCCGAGTCGAAGAACAGGAGCCCCCGGTGAGCAATAAGGTCCACCCCGACGCGGAGTCGGCCCTGCGCGGCCTGCTGAAGGACGGCATCACCATCGCCGCGGGCGGCTTCGGCCTTTGTGGCATCCCCGAGAAGCTGATCCAGGCTCTGGTCGACAGCGGCATCAAGGACCTCACCATCGTCGGAAACAACGCCGGCGTAGACGATTTCGGCATGGGGCTGCTGCTCAAGGGTCGGCAGGTGAAGAGGGTGATCGCCTCCTACGTCGGGGAGAACAAGGAGTTCGAGCGCCAGGTGCTGGCCGGCGAGCTGGATTTGGTGCTCACGCCGCAGGGCACGCTCGCGGAGAAGCTGCGGGCCGGCGGCGCGGGCATCCCCGGGTTCTACACCCGCACGGCCTTCGGCACCAACCTCGCCGAAGGAAAGGACACCAGGGTCTTCGACGGCACCGAATACGTTCTGGAGGAAGGTATTCGGGCCGACGTGGCGATCGTCAAGGCGTGGAAAGGCGACACGGCCGGCAACCTCGTCTACCGCAAAACCGCGCGCAACTTCAACCCGATGATCGCCACCTGCGGCGCGATCACCGTCGCCGAGGTGGAAGAGCTGGTCGAGGCCGGCGAACTGGATCCCGACCTGGTCCACACGCCGGGTATCTACGTCGACCGCATCATCGCGGGCACCGGCTACGAGAAGCGCATCGAGTTCCGCACTACCAGCGGCGGTGCCGCGCTGAAGAATGACAGCCCCATCCGCGAGCGGATGGCCCAGCGCGCCGCCCAGGAACTGCGCGACGGCTTTTATGTGAACCTGGGCATCGGCATTCCGACGTTGGTGGCCAACTTCATCCCCGATGGCATCAAGGTCACGCTGCAATCCGAGAACGGCTTGCTCGGCATCGGGGCCTACCCGAGCGAGGACACCGTCGACCCGGATCTGATCAACGCGGGCAAGCAGACCATCACCAGCCTGCCCGGGTCCAGCTTCTTCAGCAGCGCCGATTCCTTCGCGATGATCCGTGGCGGCCACATCGACCTATCCATACTGGGCGCTCTGGAAGTCGCGGAGAACGGTGACCTGGCCAACTGGATGGTGCCGGGCAAGATGGTCAAAGGACCAGGCGGCGCAATGGATTTGGTGTCCGGTGTCAAACGGGTGATCGTGCTGATGGACCACACCGCCAAAGACGGCAGCCCGAAGATTCTGCGTCAATGCACGCTGCCGCTCACGGGCAAGAACGTGGTCGACATGATCATCACCAACCTGTGCGTCTTCGACGTCGAGCCGGGACAGGGACTGGTGCTCACCGAATTGCAGCCGGGAGTCACGGTCGAGGAAGTTCGCGCCAAGACGGGCTGCGACTTCAAAGTCGCGGTCTGACCCCACGATTGTCTCGGCCGGCTACTCGGCCGCCGGCAGCCGTTCGGCTTCCCGGTCGTCTGTGCTCTGCGCGCGCCGCCGTCCCCGATAGCTGCGCAGGGCGGCGATGAACGCCGGCATCAGGGAGACGACGAGGATCGCCAACAGTATTTTCTGCAGGTTATGGTGCACGAACGGCACATTGCCCATGAAGTAGCCGGCCAGCGTGACACCGCCGCCCCAGAGGATGCCGCCGACGATGTCGAAGCCCAGGAACACCGGGTAGCGCATGTAGGAGACCCCGGCGACCGGTGGGACGAACGTCCGCACGAACGGCGCAAACCGGGCCAGGATGATCGCCCAGGGCCCATATTTCTCGAAGAACGCGTGTGACTCGGTCACATAATGTTTCTTGAAGAATCGGGAGTCTTCCTTCTTGAACAGCGCCGGGCCGATTCTCCGGCCGATGAAGTACCCCGTCTGATCGCCCAGTATCGCCACCGTGGCGACGGCCGGGGCCAGCACCCAGATGCTGGCCGGTGGGTTCGGGTGCGCGGCCAGCAGACCGCCGGTGAACAGCAGCGATTCCCCGGGCAACAGCGGAAACAGCAGCCCGGTCTCGATGAAGACAATGATCAGGATGCCGGGCAGGACCGCGGACCCGAAGACGCCATCGGCGCCCAACCAATACATCGGGTCGAAGATGTGGGGCAGGGCCGTCACGGCGGTGCTCATGATCCCTCAACATACCGGCGAAATCAGCTTGGCCCGCACGAAGCCCGGACTAACCCGCCGCCCGGCGCGGCGGCCGGTTTGCCGGGTAGCTGCCGACCACGCATCCGTGGTTGGGTAGGACCAGCCGTCAGGAGGTGTCTATGCCCATCGCCACGCCCGAGGTCTATGCCGAGATGCTGCGACGCGCCAAGGAGCACTCGTATGCCTTCCCGGCGATCAACTGCACGTCGTCCGAGACGGTCAACGCGGCCATCAAAGGCTTCGCCGATGCCGGCAGCGACGGGATCATCCAGTTCTCCACCGGTGGCGCCGAATTCGCGTCCGGGCTGGGGGTGAAGGACATGGTGACCGGCGCGGTGGCACTGGCCGAGTTCACCCGTTGTATCGCTGACAGATATCCGATCAACGTTGCGCTGCACACCGACCATTGCCCCAAGGACAAGCTGGGCACCTATGTCCGCCCGCTGCTGGCGATTTCGGCCGAACGGGTGGCCGCGGGCCGAGAGCCGCTGTTCGGGTCGCACATGTGGGATGGTTCGGCCGTGCCGATCGACGAGAATCTGCAGATCGCCCGGGAACTGCTCAAGGACGCGGCGGCGGCCAAGATCATCCTCGAGATCGAGATCGGCGTCGTGGGTGGCGAGGAGGACGGTGTCGCCCACGAGATCAACGACAAGCTCTACACCTCACCGGACGATTTCGAGAAGACCATCGATGCGCTCGGTCACGGCGAGCACGGCAAGTACCTGCTCGCCGCCACGTTCGGCAACGTGCACGGCGTCTACAAGCCCGGCAACGTCAAGCTCCGCCCCGACATATTGGCGCAGGGTCAAAAGGTGGCGGCGGCCAAGCTGGGGCTGCCGGATGAGGCCAAGCCGTTCGACTTCGTCTTCCACGGCGGTTCCGGTTCGTTGACGTCGGAGATCGAGGACTCGCTACGCTACGGCGTGGTGAAGATGAACGTCGACACCGACACCCAGTACGCATTCACCCGTCCCATCGCCGGCCACATGTTCGGCAACTACGACGGCGTGCTCAAGGTAGACGGTGAGGTCGGCGTCAAGAAGGTCTACGACCCGCGCAGCTATCTGAAGAAGGCCGAGGCGTCGATGTCCGAGCGAGTGGTCCGGGCCTGCACCGACCTGCACTGCGCCGGAAAGTCAGTCGGCAGCTAGCCGCTGGGCGACTGGCACACCTTCCACTGGTCGTCGCGATACTGCAGATCCAGGCTGCGGGTGGAGCGCACCTGCGGGTCGTACGCCATGAACGTGGTGACGTTCGCCTCGGCGTGCTGGCCGTTGACCACCACCTGATCGATGCTGGCGATCACCGGATACTGCTTGGCCGCCGACACCCGGCGATAGGTCTCGTCCCAGGCGTGTTCGTCGTAATCGGCGTAGCCGTCGCGGGTGGTGCCGCACGTGATCGTGCGCAGCGTGGTCAGATCACCACGCTGGATCGCTACGTCGAAGTTCTGAATGGTCTGCCGAACCTGGTCTTCCCGAGACACGTTCGAGTGTTTGCCCCGGGTGAGCAGCACGGTGCCCAGGATCGCGATCGCCGCCAGCGCCAAGACGATCACTACCAGCGCCAGAATCCAGCCCCAGTTGAATTGTCTTGACGTACGCAACTTCGCGCCGAGGCGGGGCGGGATCGATTGCGGGACAGCTGCTTTGGGTGGCGCTTCGAACTGCGCGGTACCATCCTGTCCTGGCGCCGCCCCGAAGGCCTCGGTGGCGGGCTCCGCCGTGGCGGCAATGACGGTGGTTTCTTTGGCGTCGAAGCCCGGCGCGGTGAACCGACGTTCGCGCTGGCCTCCGTTCGGTATTTCCTCGGGTCCGCTGGGCGGGTCGGGTCTGTTGATCACCTCGGTTTCGGTCTCCGGATCGCTGGGGACCAGGGGGACGCCCTCGGTGGCGTCGTCTCCGGTTTCGAAGCCGGACTCGGCCCCCCACTCGTCGCTCGGTTCGCCGCGAGACTCGCGTGGGTCGAACCCGCGCCGTTTCGGCGCGCCGCCGCGGTCGGGTTCGGATCGTTTGGGCATGAGTACTACTGTCCTCCCGCTTCGTGGGGTAGTTGCAGAGCTTAGCGACCCAGTACCCGTCTTCCGGCGTTGGCCGAGGTGCGTCACGCGGGCAAAACGGGCGAGCTGCAGAATAGAGCCATGTCACCGATGGGAGACCTGCTGGGGCCCGACCCGATCCTGCTGCCCGGAGATGCCGATGCCGAGGCGGAGCTGCTTGCCGGCGAGGAGCCCGGCATCGTGGCCGCCGCGCATCCGACCGCATCGGTGGCCTGGGCGACGCTGGCCGAGCGCGCGTTGGCTGACGACCAGGCCATCACCGCTTACGCCTATGCCCGTACCGGCTACCACCGCGGCCTGGACCAGCTGCGCCGAAACGGTTGGAAGGGCTTCGGCCCCGTGCCCTACTCGCACGAACCCAACCGCGGCTTTCTGCGATGTGTGGCGGCCCTGGCGCGCGCCGCCGAGACGATCGGCGAAACCGACGAGTACTCGCGCTGCCTTGACCTGCTCGACGATTGCGACCCGGAAGCGCGCACGGCGCTTGGGCTTTGACGCTCTAAAAACTGTCCGAACAATCGGTGTCGTCGGGGCAGTCGATCTGGACGGTGGCGTGCTCCAGTCCGCGAGCCGACAACGCCGCGCGCGCGTCACGCAGCACCCGCGCGGAGTCGCCGGAGCTGATCAGATGCGCGGTGCACATGTCCTTGCCGGGCGAGAGCGTCCACACGTGCAGGTCGTGCACGTCGATCACCCCGTCGACGGCGCCGAGTGCGGCGCGCAGTTCCTCGACATCGATGTGCATCGGCGACGACTCTGACAGGATCCGCAGCGCGTCGCGCGCCAGTGCGACGGCCCGCGGCAACACCCAGAGCGCGACCAGCACCGCCACGACCACATCGGCGTAGGGCCAGTGCGTCGTCACGGTGACCACCCCGGCGATCAGGACGCCGAGGCTGCCCACGGTGTCGGCGACGACTTCCATGTAGGCGCCCCTGGCCGCCAGGCTGCCCGACGAGTGGGAACGCAACAGCAGCGCGACCACGAGATTGGTGGCGAGCCCGCCCAGCGCGACCACGATCATCGGCACGCCGGGGACGGCGGGCGCTTCGCTGAGCCGCCGGACGGCCTCGTAGAGGATGAACAGCGCCACGCCGATCAGCAGCCCCGCGTTCGCGACGGCCGTGAACACCTCGGCGCGGTTCCAGCCGTAGGTACGGGCGGGCGACGAGCTGCCGCGGCGCGCCAGGGTGACGGCGGCCAGTCCCATGAAGACGGCGACGACGTCGGTCAGCATATGGCCGGCGTCGGCCAGCAGCGCGATCGAGTTGATCACCAGCGAGGTGGCCAGCTCCACCGCGAAGAACGCCACCAGGATCGCTGCGGCCATGATCATGCGCGGGATCAGCCGAGCGCCCTCCGTGTCGGCCGGGGTGTGGTCGTGGCCTGCGCCCATGGTCCGAAATATATGCGTGGGAACGCATATATGGCAAGGGTCAGAACCAGCGGCTCCAGAAGCGGGTCAGTGCGTTGCCCCAGCCCACCAGCACGTCCGGTACGCCGGATAGGTCGAATAGAGACAACACGAGCCCGAAGAACCACTGGTTGAGCACCGGCGCCAGGAGCAGGAACAGCAGGATGACGAAGCCCCACTGCTTGGCCGGCGCCAACGACCGCTGGGTCTGGGGGCTCAAATGCGGTTCCAGGGCGTCGTATCCGTCCAGGCCCGGGATGGGCAGCAGATTCAGCAGCACGGCGGTGAGTTGAAGGAACGCCAGGAACGCCACCCCGGCCCACAGCACCACGTGCGACGGGTCGAAGAACAACCGCGTTGCCACCAGCAGCAGCACCGCTAGCACGAGGTTGGCCGCCGGACCGGCCAGGCTGACCATGGTGCGCCGGGCGGGTGTCATGAACCAGGTCCGCACGTAGACCGCGGCGCCCGGCAGGCCGATCCCGCCCAGCAGGATGATCACCATCGGCAGCAGCAGCGAGAGCGCCGGATGGCTGTAGCGGCGCGGGTCCAGTCTCAGGTACCCCCGCACAGCGACGTCGTGATCGCCGAACCGCCAGGCGGTCACCGCGTGGCCGAATTCGTGCAGGCACAGCGACACCAGCCAGCCGGCGATCACGAAGATGAACACGCCGGCGTACGCCAGCGGCCGGGTGCTGATCCCGGCCGACCAGGCCAACGCGGCGCCGACGCCGGTCAGGCCGATCAGGCCCACAAATATCGGGCTGGGCCGTACCGATTCACGCCGGGAGGCAGGGAAGCTCACCGGTCGAAACTAGCCGACGAGCAGCCAGCCTTCGACGTTGCGGTAGAACGCCGAGCGGCGAGCGGCGCGCGCGGCGGGGATGCCGTCACGCAGCACGGCGGCACCGGTGCTGCCCAGCTGAGCGGCGCGGCCGGTCACCCATCGGCGCCAGAGGCGGCCGGGACCGCGGCCTGCGACCGTCGCGCGCAATCCCGGCGCGGCCAGCATCGGCTCGATCCACACGCCGGCGACGTCACCGTCGAACAACGTCGTGTCGTCGACCACCGCCTCGCCGTGGATCCACCGCGCGCCGTCCGCCGGCACCCAGCCGGCCCGCCCCACGATCACCGACCCCGTCTCGTCGCGGATCAGCGGCACCCGCCGCGCCGCGCCGCGCCGGGCCCGCCGCGCCGCCCGGAAACCGGCCGGCTGGCGGTAGATCCGGGTGGCCCGGGTGCGGCGGCGCGGCACGTAGGCCACCTCGACGTCGAGCCGCTCGGCGCGCAGCAGCCGGGTGAGCACCGCGGCCAGCTCGGCGTCGCGGCCCAGCACGATCAGCCGCCGGTATGGGCCGATCGCGGCATCGATATCGGTTTGACCGACGACGCGGTGGGTTTGCGTGCCCCGCAACGGTCGGTAGGTGCGCCGTTGGCCGAATAGGAGGACCGCGGTGCCTCGATCTCCTTGCGTCACAATCTATCCAATCGAGAAGTGGCCAATGCCGTTGTCTTCCAGCACCTCTGGCCGGGCATGAGTCGAGACGCAAAAGATCTCGCCATAACGACACAGTCACAACATGGTGTCGGAGTGCGAAAGTTGTTGCAACGCTGCCGGGAAACAAGCGGATACTTTACTCCTGCCACAGGGCCGGCGTTGCGCGGAATCCCACCACGAGTGGTTGAGGGAACGGAGAATGACCATTCGCCGACTTACCGCCATCTTGTCAACCGCGCGATCAGCATTGCTCGTGCCGGGTGCCGGCCCCATACGCCTCCGGTGCTGACGAAGCCGCTGTACCCCGTTGCCGCCGTGCTGCTTTCGATTGTCCTGCTGTGCAATGCATCTGCGACAGCCTCGGCGGACGAATCGATCGTGATCGACCTGGTGCGACACGGGCAGTCGACAGCCAATGCGGCGAGCCTGATCGACACGGCGCCGCCCGGCGCCTCGCTCACCGTGCTCGGTCGGCAACAGGCGCAGACCGTGGCCGGCGTTCTCGCGGCGAAGGGCCCGGTCGCCGCAATCTTCGCGTCGCAGTTGGTCAGGACGCAGCAGACCGCGGCGCCGTTGGCCGCCGCGCTGGGCATGAACCCGCAGGTATTGCCGGGGCTCAACGAGATCGACGCCGGCGCATTCAACGGCCAGCCGCAGGTCAGCCTCGGCGGGCTGGCATACCTGCTGGCCCCCGTCGCGTGGATGCTCGGGCTGCGCATCGTGCCGATGCTGGCTCCCGGCTCCACCGATTCCAACGGATTCGAGTTCCGCAGGCGTTTCGACGGCGCGCTGCAAACCGTGTACGGCAACGCCGCGACCAACGTCGGTCACTTCAACGACCTGCTCCTGACGATGTATGCCAACGCGCTTGCCAACCCGGTCCGCGCCGCGAACGGCAGGATCACCGAGGTGGCGTTCTCCAGCGAATTCGTCATCGGCGTCGGGACGATGATGAGCGTCAAAAACCCCGATCCCTTGCTGCTGCTTTTCGATCCGCTGCCCAACACCGGCATCGTCGTGATCCAGGGCAGCCCGCATGACGGCTGGACGCTGATCAGCTGGAACGGCAAACCCGTGCACCCCAGTTGGTCGGGCACCAAGAGCGCTCGTGGCGCCAACGGCCTGTGCCTGATGCTGGACGCGTCCACCAGGACCGGCGTATGCGCGGCCAAGCCGCCGGCGCCGGGAAGCGCTCCGGTCGCGGCGCCGTACCGGTGAGGTCGCCGCCCGCCTCTACCGGCTGTGTCACCCCGGTCTCGCCACCTCCTGGCTTAAGCTGATTTGCCCGGCTCCTCAGCCGGCCAGCACGGTCGTCAGGCTAGGGTGGGTCACCGGCTGGACCACAATACGCAGGCGAGATCAGGTGGGAGCGTGTCATGCCGGCAATCGTCCTCATCGGCGCCCAATGGGGCGACGAGGGCAAAGGTAAGGCCACCGATTTGCTCGGTGGGCGCGTTCAGTGGGTGGTGCGCTACCAGGGCGGCAACAACGCCGGGCACACCGTCGTCTTGCCCACCGGCGAAAACTTCGCGCTGCACCTCATCCCGTCGGGAGTGCTGACCCCGGGGGTCACCAATGTCATCGGCAACGGCGTGGTGGTCGACCCCGGCGTGCTGCTGGACGAGCTGAAGGGCCTCGAGGACCGCGGGGTCGACACCTCGCGGCTGCTCATCTGCGCCGACGCACACCTGCTGTTGCCCTATCACGTGGCCATCGACAAGGTCACCGAGCGCTACATGGGAAACAAGAAGATCGGCACCACCGGCCGCGGCATCGGCCCTTGCTACCAGGACAAGATCGCGCGCATCGGCATCCGGGTCGCCGACGTGCTGGATCGAGAAGTGTTGACGCACAAGGTCGAAGCCGCGCTGGAGCTGAAAAACCAGATCCTGGTCAAGATCTACAACCGCAAGGCGCTGGATCCGCACCAGGTGGTCGAGGCCCTGCTCGAGCAGGCCGAAGGCTTCAAGCACCGCATCGCCGACACCCGGCTGCTGCTCAACACCGCGCTGGAAGCCGGCGAGGCCGTGCTGCTGGAAGGCTCGCAGGGCACGCTGCTCGACGTCGACCACGGCACGTATCCCTATGTGACGTCGTCGAATCCGACGGCGGGCGGCGCGGCCGTGGGTTCGGGAATCGGTCCCACCAGGATCACCGCCGTGCTGGGGATCCTGAAGGCCTACACCACCCGCGTGGGCTCGGGCCCGTTCCCCACCGAGCTGTTCGACGAGAACGGCGAATACCTGTCCAAGACGGGCGGCGAATTCGGCGTCACCACCGGACGGCGCCGGCGGTGCGGCTGGTTCGACGCCGTCATCGCCCGCTACGCCACCCGGGTCAACGGCATCACCGATTTCTTCCTGACCAAGCTCGACGTGCTGTCCAGTCTGGATACGGTTCCGGTGTGTGTGGGCTATCAGATCGACGGGCAGCGCATCCACGAGATGCCGATGACGCAAAGCGACCTTTCGCGCGCCGAACCCATCTACGAAGAACTGCCCGGCTGGTGGGAGGACATCTCGCACGCACGGGAATTCGACGACCTGCCCGCCAAAGCGCGTGACTACGTGCTGAGGCTGGAAGAGCTTGCCGGAGCGCACATTTCGTGTATCGGTGTGGGCCCAGGACGTGAACAGACCATCGTGCGCCGCGACGTCCTGGCGGCCCGTCCGTGACCGAAGCTGCTGAGGATCCCAAAGACCTCGACCCCGAGTACACCCACCACGGCGGCTTCCCCGAATACGGCGTGGCCGAACCGGGCCCGGGATTCGGGCGGTTCGTGGCGGCCATGCGCCGGCTACAGGACCTCGCCGTGTCGGCCGATCCCGACGACGAGGTGTGGGACGACGCGGCCGATCGTGTCGTGGCGCTGACCGAGCTGCTGGGGCCGTTCCAGGCTGCCGTGGAGGGTCAGGCACCGGCCGGACGGACCCCGGGGCTGCCCGGCATGGGTAGCCTGCTGCTGCCGCCGTGGACGTTGACGCGATACGAGTCCGAGGGCTGCGAAATGCGGGGCCATTTCACCCGGTTTCACGTCGGGGGCAACTATGCGGTGCACGGCGGCGTGCTGCCGCTGCTGTTTGACCATATGTTCGGGATGGTCTCCCACGCCGCGGACCGCCCCATCAGCCGGACCGCATACCTGCATGTCGACTACCGCAAGATCACGCCGATCGACGTGCCGTTGGTGGTGCGCGGACGGGTGACCAGCACCGAAGGGCGCAAAGCGTTCGTGTCGGCGGAACTGGTCGACGAGGACGGCGCGCTGCTGGCCGAGGCCAACGGCCTGATGGTGCAGTTACTCCCGGGCCAGCCTTGAGCCGGATGGCCCGCTTCCTGCATCCCCGCTACGCGGGCCGCATCGTCGGCGGGCGAGGCCGGCCGCGCACATCCAGAACCGACCTATCCTTGAGCCGTGACTGACGGCGCGCCCGACGGACGGGACGACGAAACGACGGCGCTCGCCGTGCCCCAGCAAGCCCCCGCACCCGCCGAAGCCCAGCCCGGGGGCGCCGACGGCAGGCCGACGGTGGTGTTGCTGGGTTCTGGCGAGACCGGCCGGGAGCTGGCGATCGCCCTCGGGCGCCTCGGTGCCCGGGTGGTCGCCGTCGACCAGCATCCGCATGCACCCGCGCACGGGGTGGCCGACCAGGCCCTGGTGCTTGCGCTGACCGACGCCGCCGAGCTGTCCGCGGCGCTGCAACGGCTGCAGCCCGACTTCGTCGTGACCGCGACCGCCGCCGTCGCCGTCGAGGCCCTCGACGCCGTGGCCACAGCGAACCGCACCGAGTTGGTGCCCAGCGCCCGCGCCGCGCGGCTCAGCGCCGACCGCGAGGGGTTGCGCCGCCTGGCCGCCGACGAGTTGGGGCTGCCCACCGCGCCGTTCTGGTTCGTCGGGTCCCCGGGCGAACTGGAGGCGGTAGGCGCGCACGCCGGATACCCGCTGTTGATCAAGCCCGCGGCCGGGCCGATCGGACCGCGGCAGTCGGTGGTCGGTCGACGCGAAGAACTCGAGCCGGCGTGGCAGCGCGCGGTGGGCGGTCACGCGGGACCCGGGCAGCCGCGGGTGCTGGCCGAGACCGTGGTCGAGGTCGAGGTCTACGTGACGCTGCTGGCGGTGCGCAGCGAAGGGCCGGCGGGTCCGGTGATCGAGTTCTGTTCGCCCATCGGTCATCGTGACTCCGGCGGGCAGGTGCTGGAGTCCTGGCAACCCCAGAAGTTGAGTGCGGCGGCGACGGACGCCGCGAAGTCGATTGCCGCGCGAATCGCGAAGGCGCTGGGTGGACGCGGCGTCTTCGCGGTCGAATTGATGGTCAACGGCGACGAGGTGTACTTCGCCGATGTCACGTCCCACCCCACCGACAGCGTCTGGGTGACACTGCGCAGTCAGCGGCTCTCCGCGTTCGAACTTGCGGCCCGGACCATCCTGGACCTGCCGGTGGACACCATGATGGTTTCGCCGGCCGCCGCCCGCGCGATCGACTCCGTCCCCTCCCATGGCCCCGCGGCACTGACCGGCGCTCTGAGCGTGCCCGAAAGTGACGTGCGGGTGGTCGGGCGCGGCTACCGGGCGTTGGCCACCGCGCCGGAGGTGACGGCCGCCCGCGAGCGCGCCGGCCAGGTGGCCGACCGGCTCGCCGCGTCAGAGTCGTCCGGCTGAGCCCGCTCGGCGGGTGGTGCGAATCGACCGCCCCCAGCTGGGTGCGGCGACGGCCTCGATACCATCGCAGGTCAGATACCGCTGCGGGGACGGGGGCGATCCGGCCGGGGGCCGGGGCCTGACGGCTCGGGCGCGAATAGGGTGGCTGACAACGAACGATGAGGGAAACGAGCATGAGCACAGAGCACGCACACTCCTACGCCGGGGACATCTCGCCCCTGGACGCATGGAAGCTGCTCAGCGACAATCCTGACGCCGTGCTGGTCGACGTGCGGACCGATGCCGAATGGAAATTCGTCGGTGTGCCCGATCTGTCCAGCCTCGGCCGTGAGGTGTTGTTCCTGGAGTGGAATTACTCCGACGGACAGCGCAACGCGAATTTCGCCGACCAACTGCGCGAGCAGGTGGCGCCGGCGGAATCCGGCGCGCAGCGTCCGGTGCTGTTCTTGTGTCGGTCCGGCAACCGCTCCATCGGCGCCGCCGAGGTCGCGACCGAGCTGGGCATCACGCCGGCTTACAACATCGTGGACGGCTTCGAGGGCCAACTCGATGCCAACGGCCACCGGGGCGAAACAGGCTGGCGGGCCATCGGATTGCCTTGGAAACAGGGCTGAGTCGGCGATGACCCTACCCGACAACAATTCCGTTCGCGTGCCCGCGGCGCTGCCCGACGGCGTCAGCCAGGCGACCATCGGCGTGCGTGGCGGGCTGTTGCGTTCGAATTTCGACGAGACCGCCGAGGCGATGTTTTTGACCTCGGGTTACGTCTACGAGTCGGCGGCGGTTGCGGAGGGGTCGTTCACCGGTGAGGTGGACCGCTTCGTCTACTCGCGCTACGGCAACCCCACCGTGACGATGTTCGAGGAGCGGTTGCGCCTGCTCGAAGGGGCCCCGGCGGCCTTCGCCACCGCGAGTGGCATGGCGGCGGTGTTCACCTCGTTGGGCGCGCTGCTGGGCGCGGGGGACCGCCTGGTCGCGTCGCGCAGCCTGTTCGGCTCGTGTTTCGTCGTGTGCAATGAGATCCTGCCGCGATGGGGAGTCGAAACCGTCTTCGTCGACGGCGACGACCTGGACCAGTGGGAGCAGGCGTTGTCGGTGCCCACCACGGCGGTGTTCTTCGAGACGCCGGCCAATCCCATGCAGTCGCTGGTTGACGTCGCCGCGGTGTGCGAGCTTGCGCACGCCGCGGGTGCAAAAGTGGTGTTGGACAACGTGTTTGCGACACCGCTTCTGCAGCAGGGCATTCCGCTCGGCGTTGACGTGGTGGTGTACTCCGCCACCAAGCACATCGACGGTCAGGGCCGGGTGCTCGGCGGGGCCATCTTGGGCGACAAGGAGTACATCGACGGTCCGGTGCAGAAGCTGATGCGGCACACCGGCCCGGCGATGAGCGCATTCAACGCCTGGGTGTTGGTGAAAGGCCTTGAGACGATGGCGGTCCGGGTGGAACACAGCAACAACTCGGCCTTCCGGATCGCCGAATTCCTGGAGAGCCATCCGGCGGTGAGTTGGGTTCGCTACCCGTATCTTTCCTCGCATCCGCAATACGACCTGGCCAAGCGCCAGATGTCCGGCGGGGGAACGGTGATCACGTTCGCGCTCGACTGCCCCGACGACAAGGCCAAGCAACGCGCCTTCGAGGTGCTGGACAAGCTTCAGCTGATCGACATCTCGAACAATCTCGGCGACGCCAAATCCCTTGTCACGCATCCCGCGACCACCACCCACCGGGCCATGGGCCCGGAGGGTCGCGCGGCGATCGGGCTCGGTGACGGCGTGGTGCGCATCTCCGTCGGGCTGGAGGGCACCGACGATCTGATCGCCGACATCGATCGGGCGCTCAGCTAGCCGGCTTGCTTTTCGGCCGCGTCGATGCGTTCGGCCGCCGCCAGGGTTCCCTCTTGCGCTTGCTGCTCCACCCAGTCCACCACCGGGCGGGCGTACATCATCTGGCTGGTGATGGCCATCTGGCCGCGGGTGCGACCCAAAAAGGAGATCCCCCAGGCGAACATGGCGGCGATGCGATTGCGGTGGCCGATCAGGTAGTACAGATGCAGCAGCAGCCACGCCAGCCAGGCGATGAAGCCGCCGAACTCCAGCTTGCCGACCTTTGCGACCGCGCTATACCGCGAGATCAGCGCCATGCTGCCCTTGTCGAAGTACTTGAACGGCTTGCGGTTGGCGGGATCGTCGTGGCCGTTGACCGCCTGCTTGATGAGCTTGGTGACGTAGTGTGCCCCCTGGATCGCGCCCTGGGCCATCCCCGGCACTCCGGGGACGGACATCAGGTCGCCGACGACGAACACGTAGGGATGCCCCTTGATGCTGAGGTCGGGCTCGACGATCACCCGGCCGGCGCGGTCGGTCTCGGTTCCGTCGGATTGCTCGGCGATCATCGCGCCCAGTGAGCTGGCCTGCACGCCCGCGGCCCACACTTTGCACGCGCATTCGATGCGCCGCTCGCCGCCGTCCTTCTCCTTGACCGTGATGCCCATGTAGTCAACCGCGGTCACCATCGCGTTGAGCTGGATCTCGACGTCCATCTTCTGCAGCCGGCGTTGCGCCTTGCAGCCCAGCTTGGTACCCATCGGCGGCAGCACGGCGGGTGCCGCGTCGAGCAGGATGACGCGACATTCGCTGGGGGTGATCGTCCGGAACGCCCCGGCCAGGGTGCGCTCGGCGAGCTGGACGATCTCGCCGGCCAGCTCGACCCCGGTCGGACCCGCGCCGACGACCACGAACGTCAGGCGACGTTGCCGCTCGGCCGGGTCGGTGGCGACCTCGGCGGCCTCGAACGCACCCAGGATCCGGGCCCGCAGCTCGAGGGCGTCGTCGACGCTTTTCATGCCGGGCGCGAAGGCCGCGTACTGGTCGTTGCCGAAGTACGACTGCTGCGCGCCCGCGGCGACGATCAGGCTGTCAAAGGGCGACACCGTCTGCATGCCCATCAGATGCGAGGTGACCGTCTTCGCCGTCAGGTCGATCTCGCTGACGTCGCCCCACAGCACCCGGACGTTCTTCTGCCGCCGCAGGATCAGCCGGGTGGTCGGGGCGATGTCACCCTCGGACAGGATGCCGGTGGCCACTTGGTACAGCAACGGCTGGAACAGGTGGGTCGTCGTCTTCGAGATCAGGGTGACGTCGACGTCGGCCCTTCTGAGTGACTTGGCCGCGTTCAGCCCGCCGAATCCGCTTCCGATGATGACGACGTGATGACGCGACATGCTCACCCCTTCTGTTTTTCCGCAAGCCCCCTGCGGCGCATACCCAGCCTATGACTCCTTGCCCCTAGAAAGGCCACCCGTTGGAGTTGTCCTTGAATTTTGCGTTGACCGCGGTGCAGAAGTCGTCGGCGGTGCCCGCGAGCAGGACGTAGTAGGTCTCGCCGCGACGGCTCTCGTAGGTGTTGGGGGTGCTCCAGCCGCTGTTGCAGAGCGAAGTCTGCGTACCGGCCGTGGCGCGGCGCCAATTGGTCTTGGCGCAGGCGATCAGCCCATCGACGTTCGGGGTGGCGCTCTTGGCGGCCACGACCATCGCGCCTCCCCATTGCCCGTCGCTACGTCGATAGGCGCGCGCACCGAACCCGGCGTTGTTGGTCTGGCACGAAAGCGCCCGGCGCATCAACGAGAAAGGCGCGGCCAGTTGGGAACTCGTGCTCGCGGCGGCGGTCGTGATGAATTGCGCGGCGTCCGAGCCGTCGGCCTCCTGCACATCGGGCTTGCCGAAGCCGAACAGCTGCTGCGCGATCCCGGCGTTGCTGCCGCCACCGATGATCGGCCCACCGCCGCTGGACGTCATGGTGGGCAGTGCCCCGCTGGGATCGGCGCCCGCCGTCGGCATACCGCCGGCGGCGCCCAGGACCAACAGCGCGACCATGCCGCGAATCGGGCGCGCGCTCAATCTCATGACCCTTATTTCAGCACGTGCGCGTAGTCGGCGCGGCGGTCGTCGGCGATCAATCCGGTCAGCACGTGCCGGGTCTGCAACCCGATGTACCGATCGATGGTGTAAATCGTCCCGAAGTGCCAGTGCTTGAGCGCCCAGCCGTGGGCGAGCAGCACGATGTCGAACACGGTGAGGTCGACGTCGACGGCGCGAAAGACCCCCTGCGTGATACCGTCCTCGATCACCGCGCGCAGCGGTGCGGCGCTGCCGATTTCGAGGTCCTTGATCTGCGTGCGGCCGGGCGCCCCGAGGGTGCGGCTCTCGCGGTAGGTCAGCACCACGCCGTCGAGATTCTCGTCGACGATCTCGATGTAGCGGCGCACGCCCGCGGTCAACTGATCGACGACGTCGTCGCCGGCGGCCGCGATCACCGGTGCCAGCTGATCGCGGAACACGTCCAGGATCCGCACGATCGTCGCGAGCAGTAGGTCCTCCTTGCCGCCGAAGTACTTGTAGATCAGGCCGACGCTGACCTTGGCCTCGGTGGCCAGGTCCTGCATGGACATTTGGTGAAACCCGTTGCGGCCCATCACCTTGACGGCGGCATCCAGCACTTGACGGCGCCGCGAGCTGGCCCGGGCGGCGCGCACGGCCTCCTCGACGGGAAGATCGCTGTAATCGGTGACCATGGACGCCTCAGATGCCCAGGTCCTTGGCGATGATCGTCTTCATTATCTCGTTGGTGCCACCGTAGATGGTCTGAATGCGGGCGTCGACGAAGGCGCGCGCCACGCTGTATTCGCGCATGTAGCCGTACCCGCCGTGCAGTTGCAGGCAGCGGTCGGCGGTGCGCACCTGCAAGTCGGTGGTCCACCACTTCAGGCGGGCGGCACGTGCTGCGGTCAACTCACCCGCCAGGTGCTCGGCCAGGCAGTCGTCGAGATAGGTACGGGCGATGTCGATTTCGGTTGCGAGTTCGGCGAGGACGAACTGGCTGTTTTGGAAGCCGGCGATCGGTGAGCCGAACGCGGTGCGGTCGCGCACGTAGTCGAGGGTCTCGGCAAGAATGCCTTCGGCGGCGGCCACCGCACCCACCCCGAGCGCGAGCCGCTCCTGGGGCAGGTTCTTCATCAGCTGGTAGAAACCCTTGCCCTCGTCTTCGAGCAGATTGGCGCTGGGCACCCGCATGTCGGTGAAGGTGAGTTCACTGGTGTCTTGGGCGTGCAGGCCGATCTTCTCCAGGTTGCGGCCGCGGGAGAAGCCGGGTGTGGCGGGTTCGACGACCAGGAGCGACAGCCCTTGGTGGCGATCCGGCGAGGTGCGCACCGCGATGACGAAGAGATCGCCGATCTGCCCGTTGGAGATGAACGTCTTGGCGCCGTTGACGACGTAGTCGTCACCGTCTCGCACCGCGGTCGTGCGGATCCCGGCCAGGTCGCTGCCGGTGCCGGGCTCGGTCATCGCGATGGCCAGCACCGTCTCACCGGTGACCACGCCGGGTAGCCAGCGCTTTTGCTGTTCGGGAGTGGTCAGATCGGTGAGATAGGGCAACACCACGTCGTTTTGCAGAGTGAAGGCGATGGCCTCGGCGGCGGCACCCGCGCGCTGCAGTTCGTCGATCACGATCGCGTTGTAGCGGAAATCGCTCACACCCGGCCCGCCGAGATGCGCGGGCACCGAGAAGCCGAGCAGCCCCAGTTTGCCCGCCTCGATGAACAGCGAGCGATCCCACTGGCCGTCCCGTTCCCACTTCTCATGATTGGGCATCACCGTTTGTCGCACGAAACCGCGTACCAGTTCTCGGAACTGGTGATGCTCGGACGCGTACTGCAGGCGTGCGGCCATCGGTGCTCCTGTCAGCGGAAGGCGTCGGCGCCGGTGAATGCCTGCCCGAGCACCAGCTGATGCATCTCGGGCGTGCCCTCATACGTCAGCACCGATTCCAGGTTGACCATGTGCCGGATGACCGGGTACTCCAGCGATATTCCATTGCCGCCCAATATGGTTCGTGCGGTCCGGCAGATCTTGATCGCCTCACGGGTGTTGTTGAGCTTGCCGAAGCTGACCTGCTCGGGACGCAGCCCGTGGCTGTCCTTGAGGCGGCCGAGGTGCAGCGACAACAGCTGGCCCTTGTGCAGCTCTACCGCCATGTCGACGAGCTTGGCCTGGGTCAGCTGGAAGCCGGCGATGGGGCGACCGAACTGGGTGCGTTGGGTGGAGTAATCCAGCGCGGCCCGCCAGGCCGAGCGGGCCGCTCCCATCGAGCCCCAGATGATTCCGTAGCGCGCCTCGGACAGACACGACAGCGGCCCGCGCAGCCCCTTGGCCTCGGGCAGCATCGCCTCGGCCGGCACCCGCACGTCGTCGAGCACCAGCTCGCTGGTGATCGAGGCCCGCAGCGACAGCTTGTGGTGAATTGTGTTGGCGCTGAACCCCGGCGTCTTGGTCGGCACGATGAAACCGCGGATCCCGTCGTCGGTCGCGGCCCAGACAACCGCGACGTCGGCAACCGAGCCGTTGGTGATCCACAGTTTGCGTCCGTTTAGCACCCAGTCCGAACCATCTTGGCGCGCCCGCGTTTTCATCGCGGCCGGATCGGAGCCGACGTCGGGTTCGGTCAGGCCGAAGCAGCCGAGCAGCTCGCCGGTGGCCATGCCGGGCAACCACTCCTGCTTCTGCTCCTCGGACCCGAAATTCCAGATCGCGAACATCGCCAGCGAGCCCTGCACCGAGACCATCGACCGAATCCCGGAGTCGGCGGCTTCCAGCTCCACGCAGGCCAGCCCGTAGTGCACGGCGGAGGCGCCGCCGCAGCCATACCCGTTTAGGTGCATGCCCAGCAGGCCGAGTTGACCGAAGCCCTTGGCCAGTTCGCGGACCGGAAGGTCGCCGATCTCGAACCACTCCGCGACGTGCGGGAGAACGTGTTCCGCGCAGAAGTCCCGCACGGTGTCGCGCACCGCAAGCTCATCGCTGGATAGCGAGGCGTCGAGGCCGAGCGGGTCGTCGCGATCGAAGGCGGGTGGTGTCTGGGTGCTACTCATGTGATCAGCCTGCCATCGTCAGGCCGCCGCTCACACTGATCACCTGTCCGGTGATGAACGAGGCGGCGTCGGATGCGAAGAACAGCACGGGCGCGGCGACCTCCTCGGGCCGGGCCAACCGGCGAAACGGGATCGCCTTGACCAGTGCTTCCTGCAATTTTTCGGGTTGCGCATGAAACAGCGGGGTATCGGTCGGGCCGGGGCACACGCAGTTCACGGTGATGTGGTGTCGAGCCATCTCGCGGGCCAGCGACTTGGTCAAGGCGATCACCCCGCCCTTGGCGCCGGCGTAGATGCTCTCACCGGCGCTGCCGACACGCCCGGCGTCGCTGGCCACGTTGACCACCCGTCCGCCGCCGTGCGTCTCGATCATCCCGGGCAGGAACGCCGAGCAGACATGCACCGGGCCCAGATAGTTGATGGCCACCACCTTCTGGGCGAATTCCGGTGTGGCATTGAGGAATTGGTCGGTGCGGTCCCATCCGGCGGCGTTGACGACGGTGCGGGGCACGCCCAGATCGGCGTTGATCCGATCCCGCAGGGCGTCAACCTGGTCCGGGACGGCCACATCCACCGGTAGCGCGGTGATCAGGTCGGGGTGTTCGTCGGCGGTGGCCGATGCCGCCGCCGGGTCGAGATCGGCGGCGACCACGCGCTCGCCGCGTGCGGCAAGGCCCAGCGCTATGGCCCTGCCGATGCCGGAACCCGCGCCGGTCACCACCGCCAGGCCGCCGGGTGAATGAGTATTCATTCTTGACGAATCTAGGTTCACCGCAGCTGCGCGGTCAAGGTTCCTCGAGCGTCCCGGTAGTCTGCCTGCATGCTTAGGCTCCAGCGGCCGGCCTGGCTCGGGGTGGACGTCGTCGGTGTGCTGGTGTTCTGTGCCGTGGGGCGCCGCAGCCACGACGAAGGTCTCAATGTCACCGGCATCGCCGTGACGGCGTGGCCGTTTCTCACCGGCACCGTCGTCGGGTGGCTGGTCTCTCGCGGGTGGCGGCGACCGACCGCGGTGGTGCCGACGGGGGTCATCGTGTGGCTGTCCACCGTGGTCGTCGGGATGCTGCTGCGCAAGGTCACCTCAGCGGGCGTGGCGGGGAGTTTCGTGGTGGTCGCGACGACGGTCACGGCGCTGTTGTTGCTGGGCTGGCGAGTGGCCGCCGGGTTGGCGCTGCGGCGTCGCTCCGGCGTCTGAGACGACCATGGTGCCAACGGCCGACGTGGCGGTGACCGCAACATTCGGTGCGGCCGCGCGGGCGGTGGCCACCAACAAGGGGCTGCTGAACGATCCGTTCGCTGAGCCGCTGCTGCGAGCGGTCGGCATCGACTACCTCACGCGGGTGATCAAGGACCATGTGTTCGCGGAGGACGACGGTGACGACCCGGCGATGGCGGGGCTGATGGATGTGCTGGCGGCGCAGACGCGGTTCGTGGACGAATTCCTGGCCGACGCCGTCCGGGCGGGCATTCGGCAGGTGGTGATCCTGGCGTCTGGTCTTGACACCCGGCCCTACCGGCTGTGGTGGTCGCGGGGGACCACGGTGTACGAGGTCGATCAGCCGCAAGTGCTCGATTTCAAAGCCGAAGTGCTGCGCGGTCTGGGCGCCGAATTGGCCACCCACCGGTGTGCGATCGGCATTGATCTGCGCCAGGATTGGCCGGGGGCGCTGCGCCGGGTCGGGTTCGACCGCGCCCAGCCCACGGTCTGGGTCGCCGAGCAGTTGCTTGTCGGATACCTGTCGCCCAACGAGCAGAATCGATTGCTGAATGACGTCACCGCCGCGAGCGCGGCGGGCAGCCGGTTCACCGCCGATCACATGCCAGTCTGGAATCCGTTGCACCTCGGCGCCGAGCGCGCCTTCGTCGACGGGTGGCGCCAGCGCGGCCTGGAGGTCGACCTGGCCAGCCTGACCTACCCCGGCGAATATCATTATGTGCCAGAGTATTTGGCGGCGAATGGCTGGCAGACGGCCGGGCTTGGCATCACCGAGCTGCTGGGCGCGATGGGACTGGGCGGGCGGCGGCGGATGGGGCGCGGCGACGCGGAGTTCATCCCGGAATACATCACCGCGACACGCGTTTGAGTTGGGTGATGTCGGGAGCAAGCTCAGCACCTGGTCAACTGCGGTTCGTATCGGCGACTCACGACGACCCGCTGGCCCAACCGCTACTGGCCGAACTGGCAGTCGAGTATGCACAGCGATACGGCGGCACACCGAGCACCCACCTCACCTGGTTGCCGGTACCGCGGGCGGAGTTGGCGCCACCGGACGGCGGACTGCTGATCGGCGTGTTGGACGGCGTGCCGGTGACCGGCGGTGCATTTCGCCGTTACGACGCCAACACCGCGGAGCTCAAGCGGATCTGGACCGACGGCGGTCACCGGCGCCGTGGTTACGCCAGGGCGCTGTTGGCCGCGCTGGAGGCCGAGACCCTGGCGCGGGGGTATCGGCGGCTCTACTTGATCACCGGCGATCGGCAGCCCGAGGCCGAGGCGCTGTATGACGCGACCGGGTACACCCGGATTCCGCCGGATCCTCTGCCCAACTGGGGTCCCTTTGTCCCGATCGCGTTCGAGAAGTGGCTGACCTGAGTCAAGCGCCGCCACAACGGGTTTCAAGGAAGCCCGGTAGGGGATGCGCTGGCACGTTCGGGAGTGGCACAGCAAAGCTGTGGTGATGAATCTAATTGGTGTGGCGATGATTTCGGCCGGAGTCAGTTGCCGCCGGCCAGGGAGACAGCGCGCGCGGTCGCTTCCCGGATCGGGCCCCGCCACACGTCGCCGTGCCCGGGCAACAGGACCTCGGTGTCCAGCAGCGCCAGGGTGTCCAGGCTGCCCACCGCATTCTGCTGGCTATGGCTGAACACCGCGGGCAGCAGCTGCGGTCCGCGTCGGCGCAGCAGCGGGTGCCCGGTGATCAGCGCGTCGCCGCTGACCAGCACGCCGTCCACCACGTACGAGCAGTGTCCGCTGGTGTGTCCGGGGGTGAAGACCGCCGCCGGGTGGCCGGGCAGACCGGCGGCCACCTCGTCGGTGAGTGGTCGGGTGGACGGGATGCCGTCTCGAATCAGGCCGCCGCTGCGCAGTACGTGCAAACCCCACGCCGCCCAGCGCGGTCGCCAAATGCGCAGGGCGACATCGAAAACCGACGCTTGCTCCAGATATTCGCGCTTGGCGTGACCCACCTCCTCGACATGGCAGAACACGTCGGTGCCATATTCATCCGCGAGCCAGATCGCCGAGCCCAAATGGTCGATGTGGGCGTGTGTGAGCAGCACGGCACGCACGTCGTCGGGGCCGTAATTCAGCTCCCGCAGCGACGACAGCACGTCCTCGCGGTCGCCGGGATATCCGGCGTCGATCAGCATCACGCCGGTGCCGTCGACGACCAGCGTCCAGTTAACGGCCTCCCCCTGGGCGAGGTACACCGTGTCGGACACTTGAACGAGAGTGGGCGCAGATCCCATGCCCGCGAGTGTAGGAGCGCTGCGAGAAGCGATCGCAAGCGCGGCGATGCCGGGCGCGGCGGGTCGCGACCGTCAGCACAGGAGTAGAAAGAACGAGTGGCTGAACTGAAACTCGGATACAAAGCGTCCGCTGAACAATTTGCACCGCGCGAGCTGGTCGAACTCGCTGTCGCCGCCGAAGGGCACGGCATGGACAGCGCGACCGTCAGTGACCACTTCCAGCCGTGGCGGCACGAGGGCGGACACGCGCCGTTCTCGCTGGCCTGGATGACCGCGGTCGGCGAGCGCACCGAGAGGCTGGTGCTGGGCACCTCGGTGCTCACCCCGACGTTCCGGTACAACCCCGCGGTGATCGCCCAGGCGTTCGCCACGATGGGCTGCCTGTACCCGAACCGCATCTTCCTCGGTGTCGGCACCGGCGAGGCGCTGAACGAGATCGCCACGGGATATGAGGGCGAGTGGCCGGAGTTCAAGGAGCGCTACGCGCGGCTGCGCGAATCGGTGCGGCTGATGCGCGAACTGTGGCTGGGCGACCGCGTCGACTTCGAAGGCGAGTACTACAAAACCAAGGGCGCCTCGATCTACGACGTGCCCGACGGCGGCATCCCGATCTACATCGCGGCGGGCGGACCGCAGGTGGCCAAGTACGCCGGGCGGGCCGGCGACGGGTTCATCTGCACCTCCGGCAAGGGCGAGGAGCTGTACAAGGACAAACTGATGCCCGCCATGAAGGAGGGGGCGGAAGCGGCCGGAAAGAATCCGGACGACGTCGACCGGATGATCGAGATCAAGATCTCCTACGACACCGACCCCGAACTGGCCCGGGAGAACACCCGGTTCTGGGCGCCGCTGTCGCTGACGGCCGAGCAGAAACACTCCATCGATGATCCAATCGAGATGGAGAAGGCCGCCGACGCGCTGCCGATCGAGCAGATCACCAAGCGCTGGATCGTGGCGTCCGATCCGGACGAAGCGGTCGAAAAGGTCGGCCAGTACGTGAAATGGGGCCTCAACCACCTGGTGTTCCACGCCCCCGGCCATGATCAGCGCCGCTTCCTCGAGCTCTTCGAGAAGGACCTGGCGCCGCGGCTGCGGCGGCTGGCCTGAGAGGCGCGCGAATGGTTTCCGGCTCTGTGTCAGTTCAGTGACAGCGATCTACATAGCCGCGCCCGAGCCGGAGACCGGCAAGTCGACGATAGCGCTGGGGCTGCTGCACCGGTTGACCGCGACGGTCGCCAAAGTCGGTGTGTTTCGGCCCATTACGCGCTCTGAGTCAGACGACCGCGACTACATCCTCGAATTGTTGCTGACCCGGACCACCGCGGGTCTGTCGTACGAGCAGTGCGTCGGCGTCACGTATCAGCAGCTGCACGCCGACGGCGATGCCGCGATCGCCCGCATCGTCGACGCCTATCACGCGGTGGCCGAGGTGTGCGACGTGGTGGTGATCGTGGGCAGTGACTACACGGACGTGACCCGGCCCGCGGAACTCACGACCAATGCGCGCATCGCGGTCAACCTCGGTGCGCCGCTGCTGCTGACGGTCAGCGGCAAGGGGCGCACCGCCGCCGAGATCGCCAGGGTCGTCGACGTCTGCCTCGCCGAACTGGACGCCCAGCACGCGCACACCGCGGCGGTGGTGGCCAACCGGTGCGATCCGGCCGAGCTGGCCGACGTGGCCGAAGCGCTGCGCAAATTCACCCAGCGCAGCTACGTGCTGCCCGAGCAGCCGCTGCTGTCGGCGCCGACGGTGGCCGAGCTGGAGAAGGCGGTCGGTGGGACGCCGGTCAGCGGCGAAGAGTCGCTGCGCGAACGCGAGGTCACCGGCGTACTGGTCGCGGGGATGACCGCCGACCACGTCCTGGAACGGCTGAGCGACGGCGTCGCGGTCATCACCCCGGGCGACCGCTCGGACGTGGTGCTCGCCGTCGCCAGCGCCCATGCCGCGGAGGGCTTTCCGTCGCTGTCGTGCATCGTGCTCAACGGCGGATTCGCGCTGCACCCGTCCATCGCCGCCCTGGTCGCCGGACTGCGGCTGCGGCTACCGATCGTCGCCACCGCGCTGGGCACCTACGACACCGGCAGCGCGGCGGCGTCGGCCCGGGGCAGGGTCACGGCGACCTCGCAGCGCAAGATCGACACCGCGCTGGAGCTGATGGACCGCCATGTCGACATCACCGATCTACTTGCGCAGCTTGCCATCCCGATCCCCACCGTCGTCACGCCGCAGATGTTCATTCACCAGCTGACGCTGCAGGCGCGTTCGGATCGCAAGCACATCGTGCTTCCCGAGGGCGACGACGACCGGATCCTGCGGTCCGCCGGCCGGGTGCTACAGCGCCGCGTGGCCGACCTGACCATCCTGGGCGATGAGGCTCAAATCCGCCAGCGCGCTGCAGAACTCGGGGTCGACCTGGGTGATGCCACCGTGATCGACCCGCGCAGCAGCGAGCTGCGCGACGAGTTCGCCTGCCAGTACGCAGAGTTGCGCAAGGCGAAGGGCGTCACCGTCGAGCAGGCCCGCGAGGTCATGCGCGACAGTACGTATTTCGGCACCATGCTGGTGCAGAACTCCCATGTCGACGGCATGGTGTCCGGCGCGGCGCACACCACCGCCCACACCGTTCGGCCCGCATTCGAGATCATCAAGACGGTCCCGGATGTTTCGACGGTGTCCAGCATCTTCTTGATGTGTCTGCCCGATCGCGTGCTGGCGTACGGCGACTGCGCGATCATCCCGAATCCGACGCCCGAGCAGCTGGCCGACATCGCGATCTCGTCGGCGCGCACCGCCGCGCAGTTCGGCATCGAGCCGCGGGTGGCGATGCTGTCGTACTCGACCGGCGACTCGGGTACCGGCGCGGACGTCGACAAGGTAAGGACGGCAACAGAATTAGTACGGCAGCGCAACCCCGAGCTGCCGGTCGAGGGCCCGATCCAGTACGACGCCGCGATCGAACCGTCGGTCGCCGCCACCAAACTGCGCGACTCGCCGGTGGCAGGCCGCGCGACCGTGTTGATCTTCCCCGACCTCAACACCGGCAACAACACCTACAAGGCGGTGCAGCGTAGCGCCGGGGCACTTGCCATCGGGCCCGTGTTGCAGGGCTTACGCAAGCCGGTCAACGACCTGTCCAGGGGCGCGTCGGTCGAAGACATCGTGAACACCGTGGCCATCACCGCGGTTCAGGCGCAGGGCCAGCCATGACGGCCGGTGGCGACGGACGCCTGGTGTTGGTGATCAATTCGGGCTCGTCATCCCTGAAATATCAAGTGGTCGACCCCGATTCGGGAGACGCGCGAGCGACGGGTCTCATCGAGCGGATCGGAGAGGAATCGTCGGCGGTCCCCGACCATGACGCGGCGCTGCGCAGCGCGTTCGACACGCTGGCCGACGACGGCATCGACCTGAAGGCGAGCGGCATCGCCGCGGTGGGTCATCGAGTGGTGCACGGCGGCAACACTTTTTATCAACCCACGCTGCTGGACGATACGGTGATCGGCAGGCTCGACGAATTGTCGGAGTTGGCCCCGCTGCACAATCCGCCCGCCCTCAAAGGAATCGAGGTCGCGCGCAAGCTGCTGCCAGACCTCGCCCACATAGCCGTGTTCGACACCGGGTTTTTCCACGACTTGCCGCCCGCGGCGGCCACCTACGCCATCGATCACGACTTGGCGCAGCGGTTTCAGATCCGCCGGTACGGGTTTCACGGGACGTCGCACCGCTACGTCAGCGAGCAGGCCGCGGCGTTCCTGGACCGACCGCTCGGCGGCGTGAAACAGATTGTGCTGCATCTGGGTAACGGTTGCTCCGCCTCGGCGATCGCCGGTGTCCGGCCGCTGGACACCTCGATGGGTTTGACGCCGCTGGAAGGTCTGGTAATGGGCACCCGCAGCGGCGACATCGATCCCAGTGTCGTCGCCTATCTGTGCCACGTGGCGAAGATGGGCGTCAACGACGTCGAGGCCATGCTCAACCAGCGCTCCGGGGTGTTGGGCCTGGCCGGGGAGCGCGACTTTCGCCGGCTGCGGACGATGATCGAATCCGGCGACGAGTCGGCAAAACTGGCGTACAGCGTGTTCACGCATCGGCTGCGCAAGTACATCGGCGCCTACCTCGCGGTGCTGGGGCACACCGATGTCATCAGCTTCACCGCCGGGATCGGCGAGAACGATCCGGCGGTGCGCCGCGACGCGGTCGCCGGCATGGAGGAACTGGGCATCGTGCTCGATGAGCGCCGCAACCTCGGCGGCGGTAAGGGTGCGCGTCAGATTTCCGCCGACGATTCACCGATCACCGTGCTGGTGGTCCCGACCAACGAAGAGCTGGCCATCGCCCGGGACTGCGTGGACGTGCTAGGCGGATATTAAGCCGGTGGCTTGGCGCGTGAATCGCACCGCGTCGGGTGGGGTTCCCGTTGGCCCATTTGGCCTGGCCGCAGGCCCAGGGTCCGGCAGCCCTGTGCACAGACGTACTCGCTGAGCGCGGTCGACCTGCGATGGTCGCGACATGAAGGAGCCATTTGTCGGCAGCGAGGCGTTGCGCTGTGGCTCGCTGAGCCGGCACCAGCTGCGGACGCGATACCGCGCACTGTTGCCCGACGTGTACCTCTCGAATGACGCGGTACCTCGCTTGAGTTGCGAATTGCGGCTGCGTGGCTGTGGTCTGGTGGCCGAGCCGTCATCTCAGGGGCCGCCGCCGCTTACCTGCACGGCGCCAAGTGGGTACCCGACGGTGTTCCGGTTGAGCTGATACACGCCAACAACCGGCCCCCGAACGCAGTACTGACGCGTCGGGAAACATTGGGTGCCGGCGAGACGCAGCTGTGCGGTGTGCTCGCTGTCACCACCCCGGAGCGGACCGCGTTCGACATCGGCCGCCGCGGGGCCATCCGCTCGGCCGTCGTCCGGCTCGACGCGCTGGCCCGCGCAACGGGTTTCAAGGTCGACGGCGTGCTGCGGGTCGCCGAGGCACACCCGCGCACGCCTGGCCTGCGGCGACTGGAGACGGCACTCGACCTTGTCGACCCGGGCTCACAGTCGCCGCGGGAAAGCTATTTGCGGTTGCTCCTGATCGACGCGGGCCTGCCGCGGCCGCAGACCCAGATTCCGGTGTTCGGCGCGGACGGCCTGCCCGCCGCCTACCTGGACTTGGGCTGGCCGGAGCCGATGGTCGCCGTCGAGTATGACGGCGACCAACATCGCACCGACCGAAGACAATACGTCAAAGACATTCAGCGCCAGGAGATGCTCGAAGAGCTGGGCTGGATCGTCGTCCGGGTCGTCGCGGAAGACCGGCCCGAAGGCATCGTTCGCCGAGTTCGGGCGGCGCTAGCGAAATCGACTGTGAATTGTCGGCTTTCGGAGTGAACCTACGGCGGAGTTTGTCGGCGTGTCGCCTCCCGACGTTCACACTGAAGGCCCACGATTCACACTCGACGCGAAGCAACCACGCGGGAAGCGGTCCGACGCGAAGCGGCCACGAGCGAAGCGACCACGCGGGAAATGGTCATGCGCGAAGCGGCCACGAGCGAAGCGGCCAGACGCGGCTAGAAGGTACTGGTGGGGCGCACCCGGTTCGCCATGTCCACAAGCGCGTAGCGGTGTCGCTGGGTCGGGGCGACGCGGGCCAGATTGCGCAGCGACGCCTCGACTCCCAGCCGCAGCCCGTGCTCGGTGAACGGGAATCCGAGGATGTGGTTGGTGCTGGCCTTGTTGTCCTCCAGCCAGTCCATCGCGCAGCCCAGCACCAGGGCGCGGATCTGCAGCACGCGGGGCTCGGTCGGCGGCAGCGCCTCCACCCGCCGGGCCGCGTCGCGGATGTCCTCCTCGGTGATCTCGCTCTTGGTCCGTCCGGACAACAGCGTCACCGCGCTGGTCAGTCGCGCGGTGGTGAAGTGCCGGGAGCTGGCCGGGACCTCGTCCAGCGTCCGCACCGCGGCGGCCCGATCCCCTTCCGCAGACAGCGTTCTAGCCAACCCGAATGCGGCCGAGATCACCCCGTCGTTGGTTTTCCACACCGTTTCGTAGAACTTGTGGTCGTCGACGTCGCCGGCCAATTCGGCGGTGGCGGCCAGCGCCACCTTGGGTGCCAGCTCGCCGGGGAACGTGTCCAGCACTTCGGTGAAATGCGTTGTGGCCGAGTCATAGTCGCCGGTGAGCAGCTCGGCGACGGCCCTGTACCACACCAATCGCCATTGCCAGCCGACCCGCTCGGCCAGGTCGTCGAGCTTGCGGGTGGCCTTGGCCACATCGCCGAGATCCAGCAGGGCGCGGACCTCCATCAGCGGCAGCTCCACCGATTCGGACAGCTCGACCCCGTCGGCATCCAGCGTTCCGTGCCGTGCCGCGCGCAACGAGTCCAGGGTCTGCACCGGCTGGGACAACACGGTCGCCTGCAGGACGGGAGCCGCGACGTCGGCCGGATCGACCAGCGGAACCTGTAGCGCGGTAACGATTTCCCGTGCGGTGAGCTTCTCCGAGTGGACCTGACCGTCCAGGTAGACGTCGGTGTGGGCGACCAGCAGGTCGACCCCGAACGTCGAGCGGCTGGGACTGAAGATCGTTGACAGGCCCGGCCTGGGCACCCCACTGTCGTGGGCGACCACCTCGCGCAGCACACCCATCAGCTGGGCGGACATCTCCTCCGTGCTGGCGAACCGGCGCCGCGGGTCGGGATCGGTGGCGCGGCGCAACAGCCGGCGGAAGGAGTCGTAGGTTTTCAACACCGGGTCGTGCTCGGGCAAGCCGTCGACGTACCGGCCGTTGCGGGTGTGCAGGTTGAGCGTGAGCGCGGCCAGTGTGCGGCCCACGGTGTAAATGTCGGTGGCGACCGTCGGGCCGGTGCGCACGATCTCGGGCGCCTGGAAACCCGGTGTGCCATAAAGGTATCCGAAGGAATTGATTCGCGAAACCGCACCCAGGTCGATCAGCTTGAGCTGCTCTTCGGTGCGCATGATGTTCTCCGGCTTCAGGTCGTTGTAGACCAGGCCGATGGAGTGCAGATAGCTCAGCGCGGGCAGGATTTCCAGCAGGTAGGCGACGGCCTCGGCGACGGGTAGCTTCTCGCCCTTCCCGTGCTTGAGCGCCTGACCGCCGACGTACTCCATGACGATGAGGCCGACCGGATTCCCGTGCTGGTCGACGTGTTCGACGAAGTTGAAGATCTGCACGATCTGCGGGTGGACCACCTCGGCCAGGAACTGTCGTTCGGCCATCGCGATCGCCTGCGCCTCCGCGTCGCCGGAGTGCACCAAGCCCTTGAGCACCACCGGCCGGTCGTTGACGTTGTGGTCGACCGCCAGATAGACCCAGCCCAGACCGCCGTGTGCGATGCAGCCCTTGACCTCGTATTGGTTGGCGACGATATCGCCGGGATTGAGCTGTGGCAGAAACGAATACGGGCTGCCGCAGGAGGGGCACCAGCCCTCCGAAGTGCCCTTGGCTTTCTTGCTGGACCGGCCGACCGGCTTTCCGCAGTTCCAGCAGAATCGCTTGGACTCCGGTACCACCGGGTTGGTCATCAGGGCTTCGAGCGGATCGATGTCCCGCCCACGCGGGATCTCGACCAGGCCACCGCCGAGCTGCCTGACCGCAGGCAGCGACCGCGTCGCCACCGTCATGCGGTCCTGCGGATCGGTGTCCAACGCCCCCAGCGAGATGTGCGGAAAGTCGTCATCGTCGTCATCGTCGAAGTCCGGGCGGAACAGTGCCTGCGTTGCCTGCAGCCGCCCCGTCGTCGCGCCGCTCTGCACGGTGGCCGGTTGGGTGCCCGGGCCGACGTCCTCCGAGCCGGTTTCCGGCTGCTCGGTTTGCTTCTCCGGCTCGGCCATCAGTCTGAATACCTCGGCGTGGGCGGGGCAGGCGCGGGGCCCAGCACCGTCAACCACTTGCGGTACAACGTGTTCCACGTACCGTCCCGACGGATCCGTTCCAGGGTTCCGTTGACGAACCGCACCAGTCCGGTGTTGTTCAGGTTGACCCCGATGCCGTAGGGCTGAGTGGCCATGTTCGGGCCGACGATGTGCAAGTAGGGGTCCTCTTCGACCAGACCGGCCAGGATCGAATCGTCCGTGCTGACCGCGTCGATCTCCCGCTGTTGCATCGCCACCAGGCAATCGGCCCAGTTGACCACCGAGACCACGACCGGTGGCGGATCGATCTGCCGGATCCGATGCAGGGACGTCGTGCCCTTGGCCACGCAGACGCGCTTGCCGGACAGGTCGGAGACCTTGACGATCGGCGAGTCGCGCGGGGCCAGGATGCGCTGATTGGCGTCGAGGTAGACGGTCGAGAAGTTCACCAGTTTGCGCCGGTCGCAGGTGATGGTCATGGTCTTGACCACGACGTCCACCTCGGAGTTCTGCAACGCGGTGATCCGCTCGTCCGACGACAGGATCCGATACTCGACGTGTGACGGCGCCCCGAAGATGTCGCGCGCGATCTCGCCGGCGATGTCGACATCGAAACCGGTGATCTCGCCGGTGATCGGGTCGCGGAAACTGAACAGGTTGCTGCCGATGTCGAGCCCGACGATCAGCCGGCCGCGGGCCCGGATGTCGGCGACCGCCGCATCCGCCTCCGCCTTGGTGGCGAAGGGCCGCAGGCTGGCGGTCAGGTCGCAGCCACGAGTGGGGTCGTCGGGCGGCAGCGGGGGCTGCGGCGGCAACTGTTCCATGCCGACGGGCGTCGGTGGCGGCAACGTCGGCACACTGGCCACTCGTAGCGATTCCGTGTGTCCGCAGCCCGCCAGTACCGCCACCGCGGCGGCCGCGGTGCACGCCCGGCGAAGAAGCAGGGGCAGCCGGATCATCATCGATACTCTTTCAGCCTCGGCCACAGCCCCAGCGCCACCGCGATGGCGGCGCCGAGGCTGAGCACCACCCCACCCACCTGGGCGCCGGACAGGCCGCTGCGCGCGTTGATGACGTCGTTGCGCAGCGTGATGCGGCCCTGGTCCATGGCCTTGACCAGCTCGCCCTCCAGCTTGTCGAACGCCGGGGTGGAGTCTTCTTCGCTGCTGCCCAGCGCCACCTGGGTTGCGGCCCGATAGTTACCCACCGAGATGTACGAGGTGATCCGGTCGTTGGCCTGCCGCCAGCGCAGCAGCAGCTGATCGGCGCCTTCCAGGTCCGGCTTGTCCACTGCGTCGCTGCGGGACATGTACTGCTCGAGCTGTCGGTGCATGGAATCGATGCGTTGGTAGAACGACTGCTTACGTTTCTCTTCGTCGCCGCGACGGATCAGGGACAGCGTCTCGTCGGCGCGCGCCTGCTGGGCGGTGATCGCGACACTTGTGACGGTTTTGAGGGATTCCGCTGCAGTGTCCTTCGCGCTACGACTGGCGGTCGTAGAAATGGTCAGCGCAGTTCCAACCCAAACCACCATGACGAGAATAGCGAGCGCGCCCACCACCAGACCTGGGTTGATGCGGCGCCGGGTGCGCCGTGCCAGCCAGCGGTGGGAGAACGCGCCGAAGATGACGGTGGCACCGACCACCGTGATGACGGGCGCGGGAATCTGCGTCGACGCCGTCGTTTCGGCGTCGACCCGCTCCGACGTCGCCCGGTAGAGCCGCGCCGCGTCGGGCAAGATCGTCGATTGCATCAGTCCCGATGCCTCCGACAGGTACGACGAGCCGACCGGATTGCCCTCCCGGTTGTTGGTTCGGGCGATCTCGATCAGGCCGGTGTAGACCGCCAGCTCGGCGTTGATCCGGCCCAGCAACTGCACCAGCGGTTCGTCGGTGAGCCCGCTCGACGCCCGGGTCACGGCCACCGACGCGTCGGTGATGGCCTGCTCGTAGCGCTGGCGAACGGGCTGTGGTTCGGCCTCGGCGATGAATGCGGTGGCCGCGGCGGCGTCGGCCACCGACAGCGTGGTGTAGAGCCGCCCGGCCGCGAACGACAGCGGCTCGGTGTGGTTGAGCACAGTGGTGAGCACTTGCTGCCGGTGGTTGATGGTGGTCGAGGTGGCGAAGGCGCTGATCCCGCCTAGCGCGGCCAGCACGATGCCGATGGTCAAGATGCGGCCGGGCGTCGTCGAGACGAACCACCAGCGTGGATGGGCTGGTTCGGCCGGTGACCGCGATCCCTGCGGCTCGG
>NZ_LZJR01000157.1 GCF_001667925.1 Mycobacterium sp. E2479
CCGGCGCGGTGATCAACGGACACAGCCGGGGCCGTTACCTGGACGACCCGTTCTTCGAGCCCATCCTGGCCCGCGCGGCCGCCCTGCAAGCACCGATCTACCTGCATCCGACCATCCCGCCGGCGGGCGTCATCGAGTCCAGCTACGCCGGCTTCGCCGAGCCCGTCACGTTCGCGCTGGCCACGGTGGGCTGGGGGTGGCACATCAATACCGCCACCCACGCGCTGCGGATGATTCTCGGCGGCGTGTTCGACCGCCACCCGTCGTTGCAGATCATCATCGGGCACATGGGTGAAGCGACGTCGTTCATGCTCCCGCGTTTCGACGCAACGCTGACACCGGATTTGACCGGCCTGCGACGCCCCGTGAGTTCCTATCTGCGCGAGAACTTCCACTACACGTTCGCCAACTTCAATGACCACGCCACGTACGCGAACCTGGTGGCGCAGGTGGGGATCGAACGCGTGGCCTTCTCCGCCGACTATCCGTTCGGGTCGATGGTCGCCGCCCGCGCCTTCCTCGACGGCTTGCCGCTGTGCGATCACGAGCGGGCCGCGATCAGCCACCGCAACGCCGAAAAGCTACTCGGCCTCTAGCGGCCCGAACAGATCCGTGACCGGTCGATCACGCGGTGATAAACCCGGACCATCGGCTCTGCATCGATAGCCGCGCCGGAACAGGACTTTCGCCTCCCGGTGCGTAACCTAAGTGCCGCTATTTCGAATCGTCTGGGGAGCGGCGGGTGCGGTTTTCGGAGAATGTGCGGCGGAGCCTGGCCGGTGGTTCGCTGCTGCTCGTAGCCCTGCTGGCCAGTTCAGAGCTGGTCTCTGGCTGCAGCTCCGTCATCGGCGGCCGGCCGGTGGCCTCGCCCGGAGCGGGTCCCACCGAACCGTCATTCCCCACCCCCAGATCCACTCCGCCGTCGGCCACCGCCACCCCCGCGCCGGGCCCGTCCACTGCGCCGGCGAACCCGACCAATCCAGCGGGAGCCATCCCGCTGCCGCCCGACCAGAACGGTTACGTCTTCATCGAGACCAAATCCGGCGTGACGCGCTGCCAGATCAACAGGGAGACCGTCGGCTGTGAGGCGCCGTTCACCAACTCACCGCTGCAGGACGGTGAGCACGCCAACGGGGTCAGCATCAACAGCGACGGCAAAGTGCAGTGGGTGCTGGGCAACCTGGGCGCCATCCCGACCGTCACCATCGACTACAAGACCTACGCGGCGCAGGGCTGGACGATCGTCGCCACCGCCGACGGCACCCGCTTCACGAACGACCAGACCAAGCACGGCATGTTCGTCAGCATCGAGAAGGTCAGCACGTTCTAGGGGCCTGAAACGCCGAATCATTCGGGCTACGGCGCGATCCGGCCGGCTGAGCCGGCCGTCCGGCATCAGGTGCCGAACGACTTGTCGCGCAACCGAATTGTCAACGGGTGAAGTCCGACGGTCGAAATTTCCCCTCAGACAGCTGGTTTTCGATCTCCTCCAGGCTCTTACCGGTGAGGTCGGGCATGCGGAAGTACACGAAGACCCACGCCGCCAGGTTGAACAACGCGTAGAGCCACATCGAGGGCCCGACCCCGATCGCTTTGATGAGCGACAGCATCGTCAACGTGATTACGAGGTTGGTCCCCCACAGTGTCGCCGACTGCACGGCGGTGGCGGCCGGGCGCACCGCCAGCGGATAAGTCTCCGAGCCGGTCAGCCAGCCCATCAGCTGTAGGCCGCCGCCATTGAACAGCATGAAGGCGGTCAGGCAGATCATGATGTAGGGAATCACCTCGTGACCGCTGCCGCTGGTCACGAACAGCAGACCCAGCACGAACAGGCTGATCGCCGCACCCGGCACCATGATGAGGGTGAGCCGGCGCCGACCCACCCGGTCGATGATGGCCAGCCCGATCAGTTGGGCGATCAGGTAGGTCGCACCCAAGCCCACCGATACCCACAGAGCGACGGACCTGTACACGCCGTCGTCGGTCAATATGGTCGGCGAGTAGTAGATGATCATCTCGATGCCGCTGAGCTGGGTGAACACCGCGATGCCGCAACCCAGGACCAGGGCCGGGCGCACCCAGGCGGCGCGCAGCCCACCCCACCCTCGGGTACTGGCCGTGTGTTCGACGCGTGCGAGTTCAATCGCTTCGTCCAGCTCGCTACCCACGTCGTAGCCCTCGGGCCGGACCTGTTCCAATACCGCTTGCGCGGCGTGTCGATCACCTTGCTTGACCAGCCAGCGCGGACTTTCCGGCAGGCGCAGCAACAGCCACAGCATGATCGCCGCGGGTACGCACGCGATCCCGATCGGCCCTCGCCAGGAGATCGAGTCGGAGACCCCGACGAGGGTAGCGACGAGGAGGCCAACCCCGATGGCGATCTGGAAGCACAGCACCAACCGCCCCCGGTAGGCCGGTGGCGAGAGTTCGGCGACATACATCGGTGCCGTCTGCGTCGCCCCGCCGACCGCGAAGCCCAGGACCAGCCTTCCCAGCGACAGCGCAACGGAATCGGGCGCGTCGGCGCACCACAGCGCGCCGACGATGAACACCACCGCCAGCATCAACAGGGTGCCGCGACGGCCGCGCAGATCGGAAAGCCAACTACACGTCAATGCCCCGATGATGGCGCCGAGCAGGATGCTGGCGGCGATCACCTGCTGCCAGCCCTCGGTGATGTTGAAGTCCTGGGTGAGCTGCAAGAGCGCCCAGGAGATGACACCGGTGTCGTAGCCGTACAGCATCCCCGAGATCGCCGCGACGAGCGCGATGATGACCACGCCGCTCGTCAGTTGTTTTCCCTCGCCGCCACCGGCTGCGCCCTGCGATACTTCCGCGTTGGCCATACCGGTGACGCCGGAGCGGAGGTGACGAACCCCGGGCTGGTCGGCGGGCCGGCCGGGCATCGTCATCGCCTCCCAATGCTCGGATTTCCTGGTCGCTCGCCGCGCTTTTCATAGCCCGATGCCATAACCGCTGTCGCATGGCTGCGCCTGTTGGTCGCTGGTGCGGTCAATGAACGGGTATCCAGCTCGCTTCGGTTGCTGGTTGGTCCGCCCGGGCCCGGCAAACGCGGCGCCTGTTACGGGCTTGCCGCTTGACTTCCAATATCGAAACGGGACGCGAGCCCGTCACGAATTGCACGAAAGTCGAGGTGACGCGGCGATCGTTGTTATTGTACTAAAACGTTTTTCGGCCGAAGAAGCCTCTCGATACGGTCAACACCTTCTGAGCCGGCGATCCGGTCAGAACTTGGAGCCAAGTCCCGCGATCAGATTGATCGTCACAGCCAACACAACCGCCCCGAGCAGGTAAGACAGCAGCGCATGCCGCAATACCGTCGCCCTGATCGAGGTCAAGCCGATCTCGGTGTCTGACACCTGGTAGGTCATGCCGACGGTGAAGGCGAGATAGGCGAAATCCCGGAAGCGGGGCGGCTCAGGATCGTGAAAGTTGATGCCGCCCGGGTCATCCGAGTAGTAGAGCCGCGCGTAGTGCACGGCGTACAGCGTGTGCACGGCGACCCAGGACGCCGCGACCGTCAGGACGCCGAGGATGGCGGCGGCCACGGCTTCGCGCCCCGAGCGCGAGCCCGCGGCCACCACGTAGCCGACACCGCCCAGGCTCGCGACGCTCGCCGACAGGATGACCGCGTCGGCGACCCAGCGGGTCGGATCCTCCCGCGTCGACCAGCGGCAGGTCTGCTCGGCATCCATGCCGAGCAGGCTGAGGTGCGTCCACACCGCATACATTCCGGCGGTGATGATCCAGCCGGCCAACGCATAACGCCAACCGGCCGTATTGCCGACCGCGACAGCGCCGGCGACCCCGAGGACCACGCAGACCGATATCCGGACCGCGACCGTGTCTCGCAACAACTTCACCAGGGAATCCACGCCCTTGACCTAACCACCACGCGGATCGTCAGCCCACGTCTTCGGCGCACCGCCGCGTCGTTCAGGGCCGGCATGAGGAGATTGGCAGGTGCGGTTAGTACCATCGGTGCCGTGGCATCCAATGGCCCGCGCGACGACTTCCACAACCAGCCGACGCAGCATGGCGACTTCGGCGCGGCCGAACAGCCGCCGACCGGCCAGATTCCGTCATCCGGTCGCCCGCCGAACCCGCCCGAGGGGTTCGAGCAACCCGGCGACGTCGACCCGTTCGACCAGGAGGCCGAGCCGACTCCCTGGTACCGCAGGCCCGGAATGCTCGTCGCGTGGCTGGTCTCCGTCGTCATCCTGATCGCGTTGATCGTCTTCGGCATCATCCAGCTCATGCACGGACAACAGAGCGTCAACCACAATCCGAAAACGACGACAAGCACCACGACCACCACCACGTCGACGACCCCGACGACGACCACCCCCACCACCGCGCCCAGCAGCGCAGAGGAACCACCCGCGCAGCAGCCGACCCAGCAGCAGCCGCCTCAACAGCAGCCCACCGGAGGACAGACCCAACAGCCGTCGCATCACCACCATTTGCCGCAGCTGCCGTCGGTGATCACCGTTCCGGGGGTGCCGAATCCGGTCACGGTGCCGCCTGGGCTGCGTTAGCGAGCCGGTGGCGAACCCGATTCAAGGTTGCACCGCACCGCGCCGGCGAAGCCCTACACTCGCTGCAATCCACGGTCGCTACGGCGAGCACCGCCGCGCGACGGCAACGGGACGACTGACACAGGGGTGTAGCAGATGAGCGAGTCGCTCGGGCTGTCTATCGGGGTGGCCAACCTGGTGGCTGCCCGCGCGGGCGGCGCTCCGATAACCCGCAGCTCCGTGCTGACGTTGTTCGAACAGCGACCCACCGAAGTTGGCCTGCCGGAAGAAAATCCGAATCTGACCGAACCGGGACTGGTGCTGCGGGGTTTCGTCGAACGCGTTGGCGACCGCGCGCCATTGGTGGCGGCCGACGGCACCAAGTACCTCGGCGCGGCGCTGACGGTCGAGGCGATCGAGGCCATGGCCCGCGCGGTCGGCTACGGGTCACCGATCACCATCGCGGTGCCCGCCTACTGGTCCCGCGACCAGTTCGCGGCGCTGCGTGAGGAGTTCTTCGCCCAGTCGGACCTGGCGCGCGGCGGGGCGGCGCCGATGCTGGTTTCCGATGCCACGGCCGCGCTCGCGGCGCTGCGCGGCACGCCGGGATTCAGGGCCGACGGCGTTATCGCCCTGTGCGACTTCGGCGCCGCTGGCACCACGGTCACCCTGATGGATGCCGGGGCCGGCTTCGCGTCGGTGGGTCCGGTCGCGCGGTACACCGATTTCTCCGGCGACGCGATCGATCAGCTCATCCTGGATCACCTGCTGTCCGCCGACGTCAGCACCGCCATGCTCGGCGGCGCCGCGCGGGTCGGGTCGCAGACCCGCCTGCTCGCCGCGTGCCGGCGCGCCAAGGAGCAACTGTCGACCGCGGGTGTGGGCACCATCGCCGGGGCCAGCGACGAGGGTGCCCAGCTGTCCCGCACCGAATTCGAGCAATTGATCTCCGCACCGCTGGACCGGTTCCTCGCGTGGGTCGACGAGTCCTTGCGGCGCAACGCGATTCCGAACACCAGGCTCAGCGCCATGGCGATCGCCGGCGGTGGCGCGAACATCCCGTTGCTCAAGGCGCGCTTGTCGCAACGGTTCGGGGTACCGGTGCACAGCACCGCGCAGCCGGCGCTCAGCGCCGCCCTCGGTGCGGCGGTGCTCGGCCCGCATTACGCGTCGGGCGGCGCTCCGACCGCCGCGGCCGCCGCCGTGGAAGCGCCGACCGAAATGGTCGGCACCACCGGGCTGGACATGACCCAGGCCGCGTGGGGAGCCCAGGCCACCGACGTGGACGACGCTCTGGCGTGGTCGCAGGACGCCGACCACGACGAGCCGGTGCCCTATACCGGGCGCGACGCGACCGGCGAGTACGCCAGTGAGGCAAGGGAATTCGACGGTGCGACCGGCAGTCACTACGCCCCCGCCCCGGGGCGATTGCCCTGGTACAAGCGCACGGCGCTGGTGTTGAGCGTGGCCGGGGCGGCCGCGGCGGTGCTGGTGGCCCTGATCTTGGCGATCAACCTGTTGCTCACCAAGTCCACACCGGTCCGCCCCACGTCGCCGCCCAGCCAACCGCCGCAAACCGTGACCATCACCGGGCCGAACGACAGCACCACCGTCACCGTGATCCCAGCGCCCCCGCCGCCGTCCACCGAGCCGTCGGCCACCACCACGACGCCCGCGCCGGCGCCGTCGACCACCGCCACGACCACGACGTCCGCGCCGCCGAGCACTACCACCACCACGACGGCCGCCCCCACCACTACGTCGCAGGCGACCACCACCGCGGCACCGACGACCACGCGCGGGCGGCCCCTGCCGCCAATCTTCGGGCGCTGACGGGAACAGTTCCAAGCCCCGCGGCAACGGTTATTCAACGAAGTTTGGTGGCGCTCATCACTTCGTATGCGTCGCCTCCGGTGAATGGGTATTAACCAGCAGGCCAGGGGCATGGCGAACTGCCAAGTTAGGGCAGCCTTTCTCGCGCTGAAAGCCGCGGAGATGTAACTATGAGCGGGGCTCAAGCAGGCAAATACAACGCAGGCTGATTCAACTATTCATTGGGGAGACCTTCTGTGACTACGCAGATGCTCATCAGACTGGTCGTGGGCATGGGCATGACGCTGCTGGTGGTCGCGCTGGCGGCGCGGCGGGTCCTGTGGCTGTTCAAGCTGGTCACGGCGGGCAAGCCGGCGCCGGGTCACACGGACGACCCGGGCAGGCGAATCTGGACGGAGATCGCCGAGGTCTTCGGCCAGCGCCGCCTGCTGAAGTGGTCGATCCCCGGCCTGGCCCACTTCTTCACGATGTGGGGCTTCTTCATACTGCTCACCGTTTACATCGAGGCCTATGGGCTGCTCTTCCAGGACAACTTCCACATCCCGATCATCGGCCGATGGGACGCGCTGGGCTTCCTGCAGGACTTCTTCGCAACGGCCGTGTTCCTCGGGATCACCACCTTCGCGATCATCCGGTTGATGCGCAGCCCGCGCGAGATCGGCCGCTCGTCGCGGTTCTACGGCTCGCACACGGGCGGCGCCTGGCTGATTCTGTTCATGATCTTCAACGTCATCTGGACCTACGTGCTGGTCCGCGGGTCGGCGGTGAACAACGGCACGCTGCCCTACGGCAACGGCGCGTTCCTGTCGCAGCTGTTCGGCACGATCCTGCACCCACTGGGCCAGCCCGCCAACGAGATCATCGAGACGACGGCCCTGCTGCTGCACATCGGGGTCATGCTGGCCTTCCTGTTGATCGTGCTGCACTCCAAGCACCTGCACATTTTCTCGGCGCCGATCAATGTCATCTTCAAGCGGCTGCCCGACGGGCTCGGCCCGCTGCTGCCGATCGAGGCCGATGGCAAGCCGATCGACTTCGAAAACCCGCCCGACGACGCCGAATTCGGCCGTGGCAAGGTCGAAGACTTCAGCTGGAAGGCGATGCTGGACTTCGCCACCTGTACCGAGTGCGGGCGCTGTCAGTCGCAGTGTCCGGCGTGGAACACCGGCAAGCCGCTGTCTCCCAAGCTCGTCATCATGGACCTGCGCGACCACTGGATGGCCAAGGCGCCCTACATCCTGGGCGACAAGGAGTCACCCGCCGAGAACACCCCCGAGGGCGGGGTCGGCGAGGAGCTGTCCGGCGAGCAGCACGCCGAGGCCCACCACGTCCCCGAGTCCGGCTTCGGCCGCGTGCTGGGTTCTGGCCCCGAGCAGGCGACCCGGCCCCTGGTCGGCACCGTCGAGCAGGGCGGCGTCATCGACCCCGACGTGCTGTGGTCGTGTGTGACCTGTGGGGCCTGCGTCGAACAGTGCCCGGTGGACATTGAGCACGTCGATCACATCGTCGACATGCGGCGCTACCAGGTGATGATGGAATCGGAGTTCCCGTCCGAGCTGTCCGTGCTGTTCAAGAACCTGGAGACCAAGAGCAACCCGTGGGGCCAGAACGCGTCGGACCGGACCAACTGGATTGACGAGGTCGACTTCGACGTCCCGGTCTACGGCGAGGACGTCGACAGCTTCGACGGCTTCGAGTACCTGTTCTGGGTGGGTTGCGCCGGCGCCTACGACGACAAGGCCAAGAAGACCACCAAGGCCGTCGCCGAACTGCTGGCCATCGCCGGGGTCAAGTACCTGGTGCTCGGGGCCGGCGAAACCTGCAATGGCGACTCCGCGCGCCGCTCCGGCAACGAGTTCCTCTTCCAGCAGCTGGCCGCCCAGGCCGTCGAAACACTGGACGGGGTGTTCGAGGGCGTCGAGACCGTCGACCGCAAGATCGTTGTCACCTGCCCGCACTGTTTCAACACGCTGGGCCGCGAATACCGGCAGCTGGGCTCCAACTACAGCGTGCTGCACCACACCCAGCTGCTCAACCGGCTGATTCGAGACAACAAGCTGGTGCCGGTGACCCCCGTGTCGCAGGACATCACCTATCACGACCCGTGCTACCTGGGCCGGCACAACAAGGTGTATGAGGCGCCACGCGAGCTGATCGGGGCCGCGGGAGCGAACCTGACGGAGATGCCGCGGCATGCCGAGCGCAGCTTCTGCTGCGGAGCGGGCGGCGCGCGGATGTGGATGGAAGAGCACATCGGCAAGCGGATCAACCACGAACGCGTGGACGAGGCGTTGGCCACCGGCGCCGCAACCATCGCCACCGGTTGTCCCTTCTGCCGGGTGATGGTCACCGACGGTGTCAACGACCGGCAGGAAGAGGCAGGACGCAGCGGTGTCGAGGTCCTCGACGTTGCGCAGATCCTGCTGGGGTCCCTCGAGTACGACAAGGCGACGCTGCCAGAGAAGGGTACGGCCGCCAGGGAGGCCGAGAAGCGGGCGGCGCAGGCGCCCAAGGCCTCGACAGCCACGGCGCCCGCCGAAGCGCCGGCCGAGGCGCCCGCCGCGGCCGAGGCGGCCCCGAAGTCCGAGGCCACCGCGGCTCCCGCCGCGCCCGTCAAAGGGCTGGGCATCGCCGGCGGCGCGAAGAAGCCGGGCGCGAAGAAGGGCGCGCCGGCCGCCGAGGGGGCCAAGGCCGAGGCACCCGCCGCAGGCGGAGAAGCCAAGGCACCCGCCGCCCCGGCGAAGGGCCTGGGTCTGGCGGCGGGCGCCAAGCGGCCCGGTGCCAAGAAGGCGGCACCGGCGGCCGCGGCGCCCAAGGCCGAGGCAACCGCGGAAGCGACGCCCGAAGCCGAGACGACCGAAGCCGACACCGCGACCGAAGCCAAGGCACCCGCGGCCCCGGTCAAGGGCCTGGGCATCGCCGCGGGCGCCAAGCGGCCCGGCGCCAAGAAGGCGGCGCCGAAGACCGAGCAGCCCAAGGCCGAGGAGCCCAAGGCCGAGCAGCCCAAGGCCGAGGAGCCCAAGGCCGAGGCCAAACCCGAGGCGGCGCCTAAAGCGGACCCGGCAAGGCAGACCGACGGCGACGACGGACCCGAGCAGCCCCCGGTCAAAGGCCTGGGCATCGCCCGCGGGGCGCGTCCCCCCGGCAAGCGCTGACCTGCGTCTTCGCGGCTTGGCAGCAAAAATCAGTGGACAGTGGTGGCACCATTGGTGGTGTGACCACCCATCACGTGCCCCTGCACGCGTCGGCTCATCACCGGCCGCAGCGTAGTTTCGCGCAGTCGTCGAAGCTCCAGGACGTCCTTTACGAAATCCGCGGGCCCGTGCACGCGCACGCGGCACGGCTGGAGGCCGAGGGGCATCGCATCCTCAAGCTCAACATCGGCAACCCGGCGCCGTTCGGCTTCGAGGCGCCCGACGTGATCATGCGCGACATGATCCAGGCCCTGCCGTACGCCCAGGGGTACTCCGACTCGCGGGGCATCCTGCCCGCCCGCCGGGCGGTGGTCACGCGCTACGAGTTGGTCGACGGATTCCCCCGCTTCGACGTCGACGACGTCTATCTGGGCAATGGGGTCTCCGAGCTCATCACCATGACGTTGCAGGCCCTGCTCGACACCGGCGACGAAGTGCTGATCCCCTCGCCGGATTACCCGCTGTGGACGGCGTCGACCTCCCTTGCGGGCGGAACGCCCGTGCACTACCTGTGCGACGAGACACAGGGCTGGCAGCCCGACATCGCCGACATCGAGTCCAAGATCACCGACCGGACCAAGGCGCTGGTCGTGATCAACCCGAACAACCCGACTGGCGCGGTCTATACCAGCGAAGTCCTCACCCAGATGGTCGATCTGGCGCGCAGGCATGAGCTGTTGCTGCTCGCCGACGAGATCTACGACAAGATCCTTTACGACGACGCCAAGCACATCAACCTGGCCACACTGGCGCCGGACATGTTGTGCCTGACGTTCAACGGCCTGTCCAAGGCTTACCGGGTGGCCGGCTATCGGGCCGGCTGGCTGGCGATCACCGGACCCAAGGACCACGCCGAAAGTTTCATCGAGGGCATCAACCTGCTGGCCAACATGCGGCTGTGCCCCAATGTTCCGGCGCAGCACGCGATCCAGGTGGCCCTTGGCGGCTACCAGAGCATCGACGACCTGGTCCTGCCCGGCGGGCGGCTGCTCGAGCAGCGCGATGTCGCCTGGACCAAGCTCAACGAGATCCCGGGGGTGTCCTGCGTCAAACCCGCCGGCGCGCTCTACGCGTTTCCCCGGCTGGATCCCGAGGTCTACGACATCGAAGACGACGAACAGCTCGTGCTCGACCTACTGCTGCAGGAGAAGATCCTGGTTACCCAGGGCACCGGTTTCAACTGGCCGGCCCCGGATCATCTGCGCATCGTGACACTGCCCTGGGCCCGCGATCTGGCGGCCGCGATCGAGCGGCTGGGCAACTTCCTCGCCGGCTATCGACCGTAGGCATCCGCGCGGCCGCCTCTACGGTGGAGCGGGTGACGCACTTCCACTCGCACAGCACGCCGTCGGGTCCGTCCACGGTTGATCCGTTGCCCGCCAGGGTTGTTGTCGGGTTGTTGATCGCGATCGGCGTGGCGGTGGCCGCCGGCGCCGTCGTGCTCTGGCCGAGCCGACAGCACGTCGACATCCCGATGCCGCTGCAGAACGCGACCGGCGGCGCGGTGAGTACGCAGGGCGGGCACGTGCTGTCCAGCGGAGTGGGCGACTGCGGCAGCCCGTCGGTCAGCCAGGTCCTCACCGGTGCGCCGCAGCAGGCCCCGCCGGGCGCGGGACGGTGCGTTTTGACCCAGGTTTCGATCGATTCCGGACCAAACGCCGGGGCCCAGACACTCCTGGAGTCCTCCCCGGGTCCGGGTCAGCCGAAATTCGCTGTGGGCGACCACATTCGGCTCGTCCGTCAGGTCGACGACCAGGGCACCACCAGCTATGCGTTCTACGACTTCGAACGCGGCTGGGCGCTGGGCGGTTTGGCGATCGCATTCGCGGTGGTGATCGTGGCCGTGGCCCGCTGGCGCGGGCTGCTGGCGCTGGTGGGCATCGTGGTCGCGTTCGTGGTGCTGGTGACGTTCCTCCTGCCGGCGCTGCGCGACGGCGCTCCGGCGGTTCCGGTGGCGCTGGTGGCGTCGGCGGCGATCCTGTACGCGGTGATCTATCTCGCGCACGGGGTGAACCTGCGGACCAGCGCCGCACTGCTGGGCACCCTGTCAGCGCTGCTGCTCGCCGCCGGATTATCATGGGCGGCAATACAGTTGGCGCACCTGACCGGGCTGTCGGACGAACAGAACAGCACCGTCAGCGCGTATCTGGGCAGCGTGTCGATCGGCGGCCTGCTGCTCGCCGGCTTCATCATCGGGTCGCTGGGCGTGCTCAACGATGTGACGGTGACCCAGGCCTCGACCGTGTTCGAGCTTGCCCACCTCGGGGGCTCGCGGCGGGCGATTTTTTTGGGCGCCATCCGCGTCGGCCGAGATCACATCGCCAGCACGGTCTACACGCTGGTGCTGGCATACGCGGGCAGTTCGCTGCCGCTGCTGTTGCTGTTCAGCGTCGCCAACCGGTCATTGACCGACGTGCTGACCAGCGAGAGTGTGGCGATCGAGATCGCCCGCTCGGCGGTTGGTGGGATGGCGCTGGCGCTCTCGGTGCCGTTGACGACGGCGATCGCCGCGGTGCTGGCCAAACCTACTGAAATCGACTCCGCTCCAACAGGTCCAGCAGATAGCCGCCGTAGCCGGACTTGAGCAGCCCATGTGCACGCTCGGCCAGCTCGTCGTCGGTGATCCAGCCTCGCCGCCACGCCACCTCCTCGGGGACGCTGACCTTCAGGCCCTGCCGTCGCTCCAGGGTGCGCACGAAATCGCTGGCGTCTAGCAGCGAGTCGAACGTCCCGGTGTCCAGCCAGGCCGTGCCGCGGGCCATCACCTCGACCGAAAGCCGGCCCCTGCTCAGATAGATCTGGTTGACCTCGGTGATCTCGTACTCACCGCGCGCCGATTTCTTCAGGCCCTTCGCGATCTCGACCACGTCGTTGTCGTAGAAGTACAAACCCGGCACCGCATAGTTGGATTTCGGCGTCTTGGGCTTCTCCTCCAGCGACAGCGCCCTGCCGTCGTCGCTGAACTCGACGACGCCGTATGCCGAGGGGTTGGCGACCCAGTATGCGAAAACCGCTCCCCCGGTTACGGATTGGAAGCGGCTCAGGCTGGTGCCCAGGCCCGGGCCGTAGAAGATGTTGTCTCCCAACACCAACCCCACCGCATCGTTGCCGATGTGCCTGGCGCCCAAGACGAACGCCTGGGCCAGGCCATCCGGCTCTTCCTGCGCTACGTAGGTGATGTTGACGCCGAACTGCGAGCCGTCGCCCAGCAGTCGCTGGAATCCGGGCGCGTCATGTGGCGTGGTGATCACCAGGATGTCGCGGATTCCGGCCATCATCAGGGTGGACAGCGGGTAGTAAACCATCGGTTTGTCATAGACCGGCAGCAGCTGCTTACTTATCCCCGTGGTGATCGGATGCAGGCGGGTGCCCGATCCGCCGGCCAAGATGATTCCGCGCATTAATTCAGCTCCTGTTGCCGTGATCGGCCCTATTCGACGGCGTCGGCCTCGGTGAGCTCGGTGGCCGCCAGCGCCGTCGCCAGGCTGTCGTGCCGGAAGACCGAGGTGACATGGTCACGAACAACGCGGAATGCCAGCGCGTCGGTGGCCGCGCCGGGACCGTCAGGACTGCCCAGTTTTTGTTCGGCGACGACGACGCCGTCATGCACATACAGCTGGCCGAGCTGCGCTGTCGACCGGTGCGAGGTGGCCCAGTCGCGCAGCGCCTGATGGCCCTGCGCGGCGCCGTGCGCGTCGCCGATCTCGATGTCTTCGCTGGACAAGGACTCCAGGGTGGCCAGGTCAGAAGCGCTGAGTGCGTCGTGCCATGCCAGTACGGTTGCGATCTCCGATGTGGTCATGGTGTGCAAGTTACCGTGCGATCCCTCGCCTAGAGAGGCGTACGGGCCAACCAGCGCTCCCACACGGCGTCGTCACCGAACAGCTCGATGCCCGTCTCGGCCAGCGGCCGACGGCGCAGAATCGCCAGCAGCAACTCGGTCGCGCCACCGCGAAGCGCGGCGCTGCCCTTGCCGTGTTGGTGCGACCAGGTGATCCGGCCCTGCTCGACGGCGATCGTCCACTCGCCGTCGTCCCCCAACCCGGCATCGGTGGCGTGCAGATGCAGAGTGTCGCCCTCCTCGAGCGGAAGCGGAGCGCCCTCCCCACCGGCCTGGAGCGCCACCCGCTCCAGCCATTCGGTGATCCCGTCGGCGGCCACGCCCGGTTCCAGAGCGAAATCGCTGCCCAGTGCGATCGCCGCGTCGGCGCGGTGCACCGCGACCTCGTGCAGGCGGCGCCGGACCCACCAGTTCGCCGGGCGCGCCCCGAGGAAGGTCCAGACCGGTGTTTCCACACCGGTCAGCTCGACCGCGTCGATCAGCCGCTGAGCACCGCCATGCAGCCAGGCAATGGCGCCGGCCGGATCGGGCGGTGGCTTGCCGCCCTCCACCGTGCGGGGATCGACGTAGCTGTCGAGTCGCTCGCGCACTATCTGTGCCGCCCAGCGATCGCCGCGACCGACGTGCCGAAATAGTTGGCGCAGGGTCCAGCCGGGGCAGGTGGGCACCGGCGTCGCCTCATCGACATCCTGAAAAAGCTCTGCGAAGGCTCGATTCTCCTCGAGGAATGCGCCGGCGAAGTCCACGCGGGTCACGCTACCCGCATGGCGTGCGCACCGGCACGCCCACAAGCCGCCTCCCCCTCCGACTTTCGCCGAAATGGTGAACGCGGCGCAGCATGCACCCCCAGCCACCGCGACACCGCGACACCGGCAAGCAGCCCTTCGCCCACCGCAACACCCGCCAGCAAGCAACCGGGTGCCCGCACCGCGACCCGCAAGTGTCGACCCGTTCTCCTAGGGTCGCGGGGCGCCCAGTCGGTATACCCGCCAGCCCGCTCGCCGCCAGCGGGCGGTTTCCAGGCAGTTGCGGCCGTCCACGATGACGCGGGCCCGCACGCGGTCGGTTAGGTCGTTCGGGTCCATCTCGACGAATTGGCGCCACTCGGTGAGCACCAGGACCGCATCCGCTCGCTCGCAGGCCTCTTCGACCGAGACGGCGTAGTTCAGAGTTGGGAACAGGCGCTGCGCGTTGTCGAGGGCCTTGGGGTCATAGACGTTCACCGCCGCCCCGTTGAGCTGCAGCTGGCCGGCGACGTTTAGCGCGGGCGAGTCACGCACATCGTCCGATTCAGGCTTGAACGCCGCGCCTAGCACCGCAACGTTGGCGCCCAGCAGCGAGCCACCACAGGCCGCGCTGGCCAGCTCCACCATCCGCGTGCGGCGCCGCATGTTGATGCTGTCCACCTCGCGCAGGAACGTCAGTGCCTGGTCGGCCCCCAGCTCGCCGGCGCGCGCCATGAACGCGCGGATGTCCTTTGGCAGGCATCCGCCGCCGAAACCCAAACCGGCATTGAGGAATTGGCGTCCGATCCGGGCATCGTAGCCGAGCGCATCCGCCAACAGGCTGACGTCCGCGCCCGCCGCCTCGCACACCTCGGAAATTGCGTTGATGAATGAAATCTTGGTCGCCAGAAAGGCATTGGCGGAAACCTTGACCAACTCCGCAGTCTGTAGATCCGTCACCAAAAATGGAACTCCAGCCTCGAGCATCGGCCCATACAGCTCCCGAACGGCGGCCTCAGCGCGGGTCGAATCCTCGTTCACGCCCAGCACAATCCGATCCGGATTGAGGGTGTCTTGCACCGCGTAGCCTTCACGCAGAAATTCTGGGTTCCAGGCGATTTCGACATGGACACCCTCCGGCGCCAGCGCGGCGGCCCGCTGGTTCAACTCGGCCGCGGTGCCCACCGGAACGGTCGACTTGCCAACCAGCACCGCCGAACTCGTCAACCGCGGCACCAGCGCATCGATGACGGCATAGACATGGCGCAGGTCGGCGCCGTATTCGCCCTTCTTCTGCGGTGTGCCTACGCCCAGGAAATGCACGTCAGCGAAGTCGGCCGCCATGTCGTAGTCGGTGGTGAACCGCAGGCGGTCCGCAGCCAGGCCCTCCTGCAACAGCTTTCGCAGGCCGGGCTCGTAAAAGGGAATGTCGCCCCCGGCGAGCTTGGCCACTTTGCCGGGGTCGATATCGATCCCGAGCACGTCGTGCCCCAGTGCCGCCATCCCAACCGCGTGGGTGGCACCGAGATAACCGGTGCCGAACACGGTGCATCGCATACAACCGGTGTAGGTGCCCCCGATGAGCTAACCGCGTCGCGGGGCTAAGCGAAAGGCAAACGGCAGATGACAGGTGGTCGCCGTCAGGCGCTAGTGCCGACCGAAGCCGCCATGGCCTCCGCCGAAACCGGGGAAGCCGCCGCCGCCATGGCCCCCACCACCGCCGGGAAACCCGGGGAAGCCGCCGCCACCGTGCGGCCCGCCGCCGCCACCGTGCCCTCCCCCACCAGGCGGTCCACCGAAGCCCGGGCCACCCAAGCCCGGTATCGGCAGCGGAATGGGCACCGGAATCGGCGCCACCGCGGGCGGAGGCGGAGGCGGAGCCGCCGGAGCAGGGACCTCCGGCACCGGGATAGGAGCCGGAGCCGCTGGCGCTGGAGCAGGGGCCGGAGCCGCCGGCGCTGGGGCCGGAGCCGCCGGCGCTGGGGCCGGAGCCGCCGGCGCCGGAGCGGGCGCCTGCGGAACGGCCTCGGGGGCAGGCGCCGGGGCCGCGGGAGCCGGAGCCGGCCGGGTGGGCGCGACGACAACATTCTGGTTCGGGTCGGGTCGCACATTGGCCGTCGGCCGGATGGCGATGGCCAGCGACACGACAAGCGCCACCACGCCGATGACGAAGATCCCCGCCACCGCGGATCCGACCAGCCTGAACCGGCTGCGCTCGTGGTAATCCTCGTTGACAAGTGCCGTCGCGGCGGTCTGCGAGCCGGTGAAGAACTCGTCCGCGTCGTCGGGCACGGCGCTGTACGCGAGTCCCTCCGCGCCGGCTTCGACCGGGGTTTCGAAGTAGCCGGGCGCAATGGCGAACGGGTTGATCGCACCGGTACCGGGATCCTGCGCGTAAGCGAGCGCTGCGGTCGATGACGAGAACAGCGGAGCATGCGCCGACGCCAGGGCCGCACCGCGGGCCAGCGCAGTGTCCGGTTCCTCGGGCGCGGTCAGCGGCAGGGTTGTCGCCGCCTCCAACGCGGGCTTGATCAGCGGGATGTCGATCCCAGAGCCGACGACGAACACCGCGTCTGGACGTGTCTCCAGGTTTTCCGCGTTGGACACCATTGCGGCCAGCTGGGCGACCGCCGCCTCGTCATCCGCGGGCAGGGCCTGCCGTGAAACGTCGGTGATCGATCCGTCCGCGCTGTCGACGACCGCCAGCGTCGCGGTGTCGGGCTCGATGTACAGCAGCGCCGTCTGCGCGTAGTTGGTCCGATGGCCCACCGCCTGAGCCAGCGCCGCCGCGGCCAGGAAGGCCGAGACAAGCATCACATTTTCGACCTTGTGGGCTGCCAGCTTGTCGCGCAGTGCGGCGGCCTCGAGAGGGTCGGTGAACGTAACGCCGGTCGATGCCAGCTGATAGCCGCCTTCCGTTGCGCCCTGACGCGTCCCCAAGATGGCCGAGACTACCTGGTCCGAGGCGGCTACCGTTGCTGCATCGTCAGCCGGGGCGACGTCGAAATTGTCTTCATCGACGGTCGCACCATCGCCGTTTTCCCCCTCGACCAGCACCATCCGGACTGCGGTCGGCGCCATCGACACACCCAATACGGTGTCCAAAGCTCCTCCAATTAGTCGGTTGCTAGCCATTCACGGCGGGGACGGGCTCGTCGCACGATCCATATGGCGCGAAACCTCGCCAAGGTCCCACCGGTATTCCCCTTAAGACCCGACTTTACGCGCGTCCAGCCCTCGGGCGGTGGCCCGGGACCGGCCCGAACCGGCCTACGGCAACGGAATTTGAGTGCCCAGGTGGCGGTGCAGCCAATCATCCCAGTGTTGGTGGTCACAGCGGCGAGGGTTGCGGTGCCGGCGGGGGCGCTTGGGTGGAGGTGCCAGCGGGGGCGGCATCGCTG
>NZ_LZJR01000158.1 GCF_001667925.1 Mycobacterium sp. E2479
GGGTTCGAGGCCATCATCGCGTCAAACAACCACCAGCTCAGCCATCGCCACGCCCCGACTTTTTCAGGTCGAAGTAGTTAGCCGGACCGAAACCCTCCATCACCCGAGTGCGCAGGCCCTCCAGCGCGGCATGAAGGATTTTCTTGCGGGCCCGGGCGACCCAGAACTCCGGCAGCGGCGCCCACGGTTCGACGGTGATGGTGAATCGCACCCTGGTCTTGTCGTCGCCCACCCGGCTCAGGTTGTACTCACCGTGCTGACCGTGTTGCTGCGCGGTCTTGTCGGCGTCCCACACCATCCAGTCCGGACCCCAGTGGTACTCCAGCAATTCGGTGTCGTGGATACCGGTCACCGAGATCGTGACCTTCACATGGTGCGGTCGCCCGTCGGAGTGCTTGTCGACGACCTCGACCCGCTTGTGCACCGACGACCATGACGGCACCGCGTCCATATCGGCGAGCGCCTCCATGATGAGTTCTAAAGGCGCGTCAATGACGATTTCCGACGATGCTTGCACAGCCATCGCCTACAAGTTAACAACAGCACCGCCGGCGGTGCGGACTAAAAATGTCGACGTTGCCGATTATCAGGACTCGGCCGGATGATTGCCGCTGTTCACCAATTCGCACAATCCCCTCACCGCCGCGTCCAGCACGCTCTCGGCCGCCCGCCGCACGATGAACGCGGGCATGGGACGTCCGGGTTCGACGGTGACGTCGAAGCGCACCCGGGTCTGATCGACACCTTCTGGTTTGAGGGTGTACTCGACGTGCTGACCATGCTGCTGTGAGGTGCCCTTGGCGTCGTAGACAACCCAATCGGGCCCCCAGTGGTACTCCAGGATCTCTTTGTCGACCAGCCCGAGAATCTTGATGGTGGCCTTGACGTGGTGCGGCCGGCCGTCCGGATACCGGTCGATCACTTCGATGTGTTTGTGCAGGGGCGACCACGATGACAGAACACCGACATCTGTCAGCGCTTCCATGACCACTTCTGGCGGCGCGTTGACGACAAAATCCCGTGATGCTTTTACGGCCACTGAGGATCAACTTAGCAACGCCGATCGCGACGCGGACCGGTTCGCCGTAAACGACTTTCTACCAATCGATTTCGTTGAGCGGCGTGGTCGCCGCCGGGGGCCGTCCGACCGGTCCGGCGGGCGTCCGCGAAAAGCGTGGGGCGGGTGCGGCCTGGTCGACGCCGTGCGCGGTGATCACGGTAGACCTGCTGCGCAAGTGCTCATCGGCAGCGGCCTCGCCCCACGTCAGTACCGGGGTGACGCACGCATCGGTGCCGGCGAAAATCCGCGCCCATTCGTCGCGACCGCGGCTGGCGAATCGTTGGGTGAAGATCTCGCGCATGCGTGGGTAGGAAGCCTTGTCGTGCTGGGCGGGCACGTCGTCGGGTGACAGGCCGAGCCCATCGAGCAGCGCCGAGAAAAATTGCGGCTCGATGGCGCCGACGGCCACGTATTTTGCGTCGGCGGTCTCGTAGCAGCCGTAGAACGGCGCACCGCCGTCGAGCAAAAAAGATTCGCGTCGGTCCCGCAGTGCGCCAGTGGACTTCATAGTCCACATCATCTGGGCCAGCAGGCTGACCCCGTCGACCATCGCCGCGTCGATCACCTGACCCATGCCCGAACGCTCCCGTTCGTATAGGGCGGCCGCAATGCCGATCACCGCCAGCATCGAGCCGCCGCCGAAGTCGGCGACCAGGTTCAGCGGCGGCATCGGGGGCCTGTCGGCGTAGCCCAGCGCCGACAGCGCGCCGGTCTGCGACAGGTAGTTGATGTCGTGGCCGGCGGTCGGCGCCAGCGGTCCTTCCTGTCCCCAGCCGGTCATGCGCGCGTAGATCAGCCGCGGATTGGCCGCCGCGCACTCGTCCGGCCCGATGCCGAGTCGCTCGCAGGTCCCGGGCCGAAAGCAGTCCAGCAGCACGTCAGCCTTGGCGGCCAGCTCCAGCAGCGTTTGCGACTGAGTCTTGACGTCCAGGTCGACAATTCGCTTGCCGCGGTGCAGCAGATCGCGCTCCTCGGCCGGCATCGTGAGCCCGCCTGTTTGGTGGCGACCCGCTTCGCCCGGCTTCGCCGCGCTTGCGATCGCCAAGCCGCCGGGGCGGCGCACCCGCACCACGTCGGCCCCCAGATCAGCGAGCAGCATTCCCGCGTGCGGTCCCGGTCCGATGCCGCCGAGCTCGATTACTCTCACCCCGGCCAGCGGGCCGCCCCGCGTCACGGCGGCTACTTACCCTTCTTCACCGCAAGCACCCGCTCCCGCAGGGCCTTCGTCGCCGAATCGATCGTCCCCTTCACGGCGCGCTTGAGCACGAAGCCGGGCAGGGGCACATTTGGGTCCGCGAGAAGCTCGAACTTGACCAGAGTCGCATCGCCCTGTGGCACCAGGGTGTACTTGCCGTCCTGCGCCTTTTGCTGCGACGAGTTGACCAGCTTCCAGCTCACCACGTTGTCACCCCACGTGTAGGCGACCACCTGTTCGTCGGTGATCCCGGCGACCTTGACCTTCATCTTCACTTGGCGGGGGCGCCCGTCGTCGCCGGTGTCGAGAATCTTCGCACTCTGGTGCGGTTCCGACCATTCGGGCATCGCCTCGAAGTCGGCGATCACGTCCAGAATCTCATCCGGACTGGCTTCGATAACGATCTCGCGGGATTCTTTGAGTGCCATGGCCCGCACGATACTGGCCTGGCGTCTCACCCGGAACAGATTCGACCGAGCGTACCGTCGTGCCTGTGAGTGATGCCGCGGCCGACCCCGCATACACCGTCGGTGACTACCTCTTGGACCGCCTCGCCGAGCTCGGCGTCTCGGAGATCTTCGGCGTTCCCGGCGATTACAACCTGGAATTCCTCGACCACATCATCGCCCACCCCCGCATTCGCTGGGTCGGCAACGCCAACGAGCTCAACGCCGGCTACGCCGCCGACGGGTACGGCCGGCTACGCGGAATGTCGGCGTTGGTAACGACTTTCGGGGTCGGCGAGCTCTCCGCGGCCAACGCGGTCGCGGGCAGTTATGCCGAGCAGGTGCCCGTTGTACACATCGTCGGCGGCCCATCCAAGGATGCCCAGGGCACCCGGCGGGCGCTGCACCATTCACTCGGTGACGGGGACTTCGAGCGCTTCTTTCGGGTGAGCCGCGAAATCACCTGCGCCCAAGCCAATCTCATGCCCGCGACGGCACGCCGCGAGATCGACCGCGTGCTGTCCGAAGTGCGCGAGCAGAAGCGCCCCGGATACATCCTGCTGTCCACCGACGTGGCCCGCTTTCCCACCGAGCCGCCGGAGGCACCGTTACCCCGCTATACCGGTGGCACCAGTCCCCGCGCCCTGGCGATGTTCGCCGAGGCGGCCGCCGAACTCATCGGCGACCACCAGATCACCGTGCTTGCCGACCTGCTGGTACACCGGCTGCAGGCGATCAAAGAACTCGAGGAGTTGCTGGCGGCCGACGTGGTGCCGCACGCCACGTTGATGTGGGGAAAAAGTCTGCTCGACGAGAGTTCGCCCAACTTCCTGGGCATCTACGCGGGGTCCGCCAGCGCACCGGCGGTGCGTACCGCGATCGAAGAGGCACCCGTGCTGGTCACCGCCGGAGTCGTGTTCACCGACATGGTCAGCGGCTTCTTCAGCCAGCGCATCGACCCCGCCCGGACGATCGACGTGGGCCAGTATCAAAGCAGTGTGGCCGGAGAGGTCTTCGCGCCGTTGGAAATGGGTGCCGCGCTCGAGGCGCTGGCCACGATCCTGGTCCGGCGCGGAATCTCGTCGCCACCCGTGGTGTCGCCGCCGGCCGAGCCGCTGCCGCCGCCACCACCGCGCGACCAACCGCTCACCCAAAGGATGTTGTGGGACCGCCTTTGTGTGGCCCTCACGCCCGGCAACGTCGTGCTCGCCGACCAGGGCACCTCTTTCTACGGCATGGCCGACCATCGGCTGCCGCAGGGCGTGACCTTCATCGGGCAACCCCTTTGGGGTTCAATCGGTTACACGTTGCCCGCCGCGCTCGGGGCGGCGGTCGCACAGCCGGACCGCAGAACGGTGTTGCTCATCGGGGATGGTGCCGCGCAATTGACCGTCCAAGAGCTCGGGGCCTTTTCGCGTGAGGGGCTGTCCCCCGTCATCGTGGTGGTCAACAACGATGGCTACACCATCGAACGGGCGATCCACGGCGTGACCGCACCGTACAACGACATCGTCAATTGGAAGTGGACGGACGTCCCCCGCGCGCTAGGGGTTACCGAACACCTGGCGTTCCAGGTCCGGACCTACGGCGAACTCGACGACGCCCTGACCGCCGCCGCCGAGCGCAAAGACTGCATGGTTTTCGTCGAGGTGATGTTGCCCCGGCTCGAAATCCCCAACCTGCTGGTCGACCTCGTCCAGCCGACATCACCGGATGGCAGTCCGCGCCGCTGAAGCACGCTCTAGCGCGAGTTGGCGGTTCGATCCGGATGCGAAGACCGCAGGATGGCCTGCACCGTGCGTCGGCAACGCCCGCAGTCGGCGCCCGCACCGCACGCCTGGGCGACTTCCTTCGTGGTCGACGCCCCTCCTGCAACGGCCTCGGTCACGGTTTGGGTGGTTACTCCGTTGCACAGGCACACGAACACCGGCGAACCCTCAGTCCGCCTCGATGCGCATCATGTCGAAGAAGCGGCCGACGAACAATGGTGGGTAGGCACCGATACCGGCCCCCGACATCCATTGCGCCGCGGCATCGGGGTGGTCGATCCAATGCCGCGCGCTTTCTTCGTCGGGGAACTCCTGCAGGATCAGGACTTCGTGATCGTCGTCGAAAGCCTTGAACACCCACGTCTTTCGGATGCCGGCGGTGGTGAATCTGTCGATCGCCGTGCTGACTTCGGAAGTCAGTAGGGATACGTCGTTGACGGACGCGATGGCGGCCACCACGACGCCCGGTGCCGCAGGGGCTTTCGGTGGCTGCGCGATGAACCTGTCGACGATCTCGCCGGCGAAGACCGCGGGAATGTCGTCGACGCCGGCCTCGTCGAACCAATCGAAGAAGACCCGGGAGCGCAGCAGCTCCACGATCGGCTCACGGCTGTGCACGCCGATCATCACCAGTACCCGGCCGTGGTCGCGGGTGGAGGTGTAGACCAGCACGTGGTGCGCGCCGATATCTGCCAGAGCGGCCTTGTTGCGCTTCAACAGCGGCCATACCCGGGTGGGATCGGGGACACGATAGTCCGAGGCGATCACCATCGAATGAATATCGCCGTTGTTCATCGGAGTCGGTCCTTCATCACTTTCCCCGTCGCGTTGAGTGGGAGTGAAGTGAGGAACTCTACCGTGCGCGGCACCTTGAATCCCGCCATACGGTCACGACACCAGGCGATCAATTCGTCGGCACTGACATCGCCGGTGCGGACCACAAACGCCTTTCCGACTTGGCCCATGCGTTCGTCGGGCACACCGATGACCGCGGCCTGTGCCACGACCGGGTGGTTGAGCAGGAAGCCCTCGATCTCGGCCGGGTAGGCGTTGAAGCCGCCGACGATGAACATGTCCTTTTTGCGGCCCACGATGCGCAGCCGCCCGGTCTGGGTGAAGTCACCGAGGTCTCCGGTGTGCAGCCACCCATCGCGATCGATCGCCTGGGCGGTGGCCTCCGGCTCGTCGAGATACCCCTGCATGACTCCGTAACCGCGGACCAGCACCTCGCCGTCATCGGCGATGCGCACCTCGACCCCCTCGCACGGCACGCCCGCGGTCGTGGCGACGTCCTCAAACGAATCGCCGGGCAGGGAAAGGGTGACGTTGCCGGCCTCGGTGAGACCATAACCGGTCATCAGCGTCTGAAACGGCAGTTCGTCGTGGATGCGACGCACCAGCTCGACGGGGATGTCGGCGGCGCCGGTCACTCCCGCACGCAATGACGACAGCTTGGACTTGTCCGTCACCGTCAGCAACGAGTGATACAGCGTCGGCGGTCCGGGAAGCATCGTGATGCGTTCGCGTGCAATGAGATCCACCACCGTGTCGACGTCGAACACCGCGACGGGCAGCATTGTGGCACCGCGCAGGAACGACGTGACCAGACCCGCCTTCAGCCCGAACGTGTGGAAATAGGGGTTGATCTGCAGGTAGCGGTCACCCTCGCGCAGGTCCGCGAGCGTCGCCCACTCCTCGTACATGCGCAGCGTCTGACCGTGATTGAGCATCGCCCCCTTTGGGCGCCCGGTCGTGCCCGAGGTGAAGATGATGTCCGAGGTGTCGGTACTGCACACTGGACGCTCGAAGGGCGAGCCGCTAAGCAGAAAATCGGACTTCAGGTCGATGACCGGCACGCCGGCGGGCACGGCGTAATCCTGGTCTAGAAAGCCCTTTTGGACCAGGACGGCCCTCACCTTGCTGCGGGCGATGATGTCGCCGGCTTCCTCTTCCTTGAACCGCGTGTTGACCGGGACGAGCACGCCGCCCGCGGTGAGCAACCCGAACGCCGCGATGATCCACTCGGCCGAATTGGGTGCCCAGATCGCGACCCGGTCACCCTTTTGTATGCCGAGTTCTGCGAAGGCGCCTGCGGCGCAACGGATCCGCTCGACTACCTGCCTGAAAGTCAAGCGCAGCGGACCGTCGACTACTGCTTCGGCATCGCCGAAGCGATCCGCTGCACTCAAGACCATCTCGGGGATGGTCTGCCATGGCTGACGGGCCTCGGTCATCTTGCGCTGTTCCTCATCGGGCGCTTCGCGCCCTTGATCGTGGCAGCGCGGGTCACACCGTGACGAGTCGACCGAGGTTGCCGCCCATGATCTTTGCCTGGTCGTCCACGGACAGGTGCGACAGCGCGTTGACGTAGAACGTCGGCTCCGCCAACCCCTCCGGGTGCGGCCAGTCCGACCCGTACAACACCCGGTCCACGCCGACGAGGTTCACCAGATCGTCGATGCCGTCCTCGAAGAACGGGCTCACGTGGATCCGGTTCTTGACCATCTCGACGGGGTCGCTTGGGAAGACTTCGGGGGCCTTGCGGAAGACCTCGGCCAGGCCGTCCAGCAGCGGGTTCATCCACTTCGAACCGGCCTCGACGATCGCGACCTTCAGCTTCGGGTGGCGGTAGAGCGCGCCGTGAATTACCCACGACCCCACCGCGTCCTGGATCGGCCGCCACTCGTTGAGGATGCCCATCGCATTGGTTTGGAACGGCAGCATCTCTTGTTCGGCGCCGTCCCACTCGGAGGTGTACCGGGAGTAGCCGCTGTCGCTGGAGTGCATGCCGACCAGAACGTCGTGCTCGACGACCCGCTCCCAGAACGGGTCGAACTCTGGCACCGCGAACGAACGTGGGCCGCGGAAGCCGGGAACGGGAGCGGGACGGATCAGGATGGCACGTGCACCACGCTTGACCGCCCATTCCAGCTCCTCGATCGCCTTCTCGACGATCGGCAGGGTGATGACCGGGGTGGTGAAGATCCGGTTCTGGTAGTTGAAGCCCCAGACCTCGTCGAGCCACTCGTTGAGCGCGTGAATCAGGACATGGACGGCGACCGGGTCGTCGCGCAGCCGTTCCTCGAGGAGGCTGGCCAGTGTCGGGAACATCAGGGTGCGGTCCAGACCCAGCTCGTTCATCTTCTCCAGGCGCGGGCCGGGCTCGAAGAACGCCGGGATCGCGCGCATCGGCTCACCGAACAGCTCGCGCTTGCTCTTGCCGTCCGGGTTTCCGTACTTGAAGTACTCCTCCCAGGCACCCGGCCGGGCGACGACCTCGAAGGTCGGGTTGGGAATGTAGTTGCTGATATGGCCGCGGATCGCGATCTTCGTCCGCCCGTTGATCTGCACGTACTGGACGAAGTCCTTGTACTGCTTGGGCAGGAACTTGGTCAGCGCCTCGGGCGGCTCATACAGGTGGTTATCCGCGTCAAAGATGGGAAACGGGACGTCCTCCCGGTGTGACAACTGGCCCATGAGATCCTCCTTCGCATTTTGTGAGAATACTATTCTCTACAAGCGCCTAATCGCAACGTGGCCCCGCCGCCCGCCGGTTCGGCCTGGTCAACACGCCACGGAGATCTTGTACGTGGCGTCAGCCGGTTCACCGGGCTTTGCGGTCAGGTAGCCGTTGGCGGTGCCGCTGACGGTGAATTTGTCGCCGGTCATGCTCATGCCCGCGGTCCCGTCGCCGCCTCGCGAGTACATCCCGCTGAAGCCACCCAGGTTCTGGATGTGCACCGACTCGACTGTCGCCGGTTGTGCGCTCTCGTCGATGACGAGTTTGGCCCCGGCAAAATCGCTGCCGATGTCGATCGTCCGAGTCCACTCCCGCTGGCCGCACTTGACGACGTGAAAATTCCGGTCGGTGCCGTTGACGGTCACTGAAGCCGTGCTGGCGAGTTGGGTCGGTGGCCGCGACGTGCAGGCCCCAACCAATGCAACGGCAAGGATCGCGGCCGCGGCCACGATTGGGTTGCGCATCAGCCACCTCTATCTCACGGACGAAAGTTCTTGGGCCTGCAGCGATGATGTTATTCTCGCGAAAAGAGAATGCCAATATCGGGTTTGTGCCGAGGAGCGATAACACGTGGTGGACCTAGAGATTGACGCCGGGCTGGCGGTGGTCACCATCGACCGCCCCCATGCGCGCAACGCCATCGGTCTGGACACCATGGACCAGCTGGAGAAGGCGCTCGATGTGGCGAAAGGCGCTGAAGCGCTGGTGATCAAGGGCGCCGGAGACAAAGCTTTCGTCTCCGGCGGTGACCTCAAGGAGTTGAGCGCGCTGCGGACCGAGGAGGACGCCGCGGCGATGGCCCGGCGGATGCGCTCCATCTGCGATCAGCTGGCGGACTTCCCCGCCCCGGTCATCGCCGCCCTCAACGGCCACGCGTTCGGCGGCGGCGCAGAAGTCGCCGTCGCCGCCGACATCCGGGTGGCCGCCGACGACATCAAGATCGCCTTCAACCAGGTGCAGCTGGAAATCATGCCGGCCTGGGGTGGAGCCGAGCGGCTGGCCGCGCTGGTCGGAAAGAGCAAGGCGCTGTTGCTGGCCGGCTCGGGAATGACCCTCACGGCGGTCGACGCCGAGCGCATCGGCTTGGTGGACCAGGTCGTGCGCCGTCAGGTCTTCGACTCGCCCGACGAAGGATGGCGAGCCATCGCGAGGTCGCTGACCCGGCGCCCGGCGACCGAGATAAAGCGGGTAATCCGCGGAGTTTCCCCGGACGAGGCGATAGCATCCTTCGCACGGTTATGGGTTGCCGACCCGCACTGGCAGGCCGCGGAACGAATCATGACCCGCAACACCAAATCACGTCCGGCGTCCGGAGGAGCGTCATGACCACTTTGAAGACAGCGATGGGTGTCGGTTCCGTCGTGTCGCTTGCTTCTCTTTTGGCAGCGGCGGGTCTACTGGTGGGAAGCGGACGGGCGCATGCCGATGACCCGGTCATGCATCACGTCAAGTACACGGTCAGCGCGCAGAATCCGATCTACACCAGCATCTACTACCTGGACCACGAGCCGGAGAAATTCTCCGACTACAGCCACAACACCTACTCATTCACACCACACGTCGACATCGATATCGCCCCGGGCAAACCGTGGAGCTACGAGCTGGACTTGGCCAAACCCGACGTGTACGCGATGGTCGTGGCGAGCACGGGCACCGAACCCGGCACGCCGGGACTTCACTGCGACCTGGCGGTAGACGGCGCCGTCGTCGTATCCAAGGACGGGCCCAAAGGCGTGCTTTGCTCACTGCGGAACTGGTGAACCACCCAGTTCTCCGGCACACCCTCGATCGGCTGCGGTTCGCCTTCCAGGCGGCGCAAGTAGTTCTCCACCAGCTCCAACGTCTCGGCATGTCCGGCGGACATCCCGATCGCCTGCTCGAGAACCAGAAACCGCGACAGGCTGCTCATCAACACCGTCCACACCACCGGAGGGATGTCGATGTCTTGACCTCCGTCTTGGATTTTGGAGCCGTAGCGCTCCAGGGCCGTAGCCACCGCTTGGCGCTGTTCTTCGCGAAAACGCTCTGCGTAATAAGCGATTTCGGCGCGCATCTCCTTGCGGTGGTTGGCCAGCGCCATGAATTCCATGGAAATCCGTGTGAAGGCGGGATCGGTGCCGAATCGCCACAGCGCCCACAGCGGCTGTGGCAACTTCAGCATTTGCGCGTGCACTTCGAGCGCTTCTTCCGCGCGGCGTCGGAAGACTTCCAGGAACAGCTCTTCCATGGTCCGGAAGTAGTAGTGCACCAGTTGAGGTTTCAGCCCGGCTTTGTTCGCGAGGCGGCGCGACGTGACCGCGGCGTAGCCCTCCTCGAGCATCAGCTGCTCGGCGGCATCGAGCAAAAGACCACGATTTTTGGCGTCCGGCGCCCCGATTCTGCGGGCCGATGTCATGTCCCTGCTCCGTACTGTGTGCCATCCCGTGCCGACCACACGGATCGTATCGTGATGCGGCGTTGCCTCCTTGACCCTGACATTACCGCCATGCTAAGCAGGTGCTCAGCACATTTTCGATCTCGGAATCGGGCGGCGGTACCGTTTGCCGCCGAATACCACCGGTAGACCCAGCGCAGGGAGACGCAATCCGATGAGCACCTTCGACTCGATCGACTTCTTCACCGATCCGTCACTGGTCCCAGATCCGCACCCTTACTTCGACTACCTGCGCAGCCAGAACCCGGTGCTGCGGCTGCCGCACTACGGGGTCGTCGCCGTCACCGGCTATGACGAAGCCTGCGAAATCTATAAGGACCCGGACACGTTCTCCAATATCGTCGCCCTCGGCGGACCCTTCCCGCCGCTTCCGTTCACGCCCGAAGGCGACGACATCAGCCCCCAGATCGACGCGCATCGCAGCTATTTCCCGATGAACGAGCACATGGTCACCATGGATCCACCGGACCACACCAAGGCCCGGTCGGTGCTCGCCAAGTTGCTGACCCCGAGCCGGCTCAAGCAGAACGAGGAGTTCATGTGGCGCCTCGCCGACCGTCAACTCGACGAGTTCCTCGGCATCGGTGAGTGCGAATTCATCGCCGAATATTCCAAGCCGTTCGCCACCTTGGTGATTGCCGACCTGCTCGGAGTTCCGGAATCCGACCACAAAGAGTTCCGTAAGGTCTTGGGTGCCGATCGCCCCGAGGCGCGGGTGGGTGCCCTCGACCACGAGTCGGTGGGAATTAACCCGCTGGAGTGGCTCGACGACAAGTTCTGTCACTACATCGAGGATCGGCGCGGTGCGCCCCGCGGCGACGTGTTGACCTTCCTGGCGGAAGCCAAGTATCCGGACGGATCGACGCCACCGGTCATCGAGGTGGTCCGCTCGGCGACGTTCCTCTTCGCCGCCGGACAGGAGACCACGGCGAAGCTGCTCAGCGCGGCCCTGCAAGTGCTCGGTGACCGGCCCGATATCCAGCAAGAGTTGCGCGACGACCGCAGCCTGATTCCCGGTTTCATCGAGGAATCGCTACGGATGGACAGCCCCGTCAAGAGCGACTCGCGGCTGGCCCGTAAGACCACCACCATCGGCGGTGTCGACATCCCCGCGGGCACCGTGGTGATGATCCTGCCGGGCGCCGCCAACCGCGACCCGCGCCGGTTCGAGAACCCACACGAGTTCGACTTGCGGCGCAAGAACGTTCGCGAACACATGGCGTTCGCCCGTGGCGTGCATTCGTGCCCCGGCGGTCCGCTCGCCCGCGTCGAGGGGCGTGTCTCGATCGAGCGGATCCTGGACCGGATGCCGCACATCGAAATCGACGAAGCCCATCACGGGCCTGCCGCCGATCGTCGTTACACTTACGAGCCGACGTACATCCTGCGGGGCCTGAGCGAACTGCACCTGAGATTCACCACCGCGGACGCGATCGCGCCGGTGGCCTAGTCACCGGCGAGCGCTACCGGACCTGCATGCCGACGAAGTAGCTGCCGAGCAAGACGGCGGCGATCAGCACCACCCATGCGTCGGTGAGTCGGCACAGTAGGACCGGGGCGTCTCGCACTTCCATGAATTCGCGAAAGATGATGCGCACCTTGATAAGTGCGATGACGATGACGCTCGAGGTCACCACCGCACTGGACTTCAGCAACCCACCGGCGGAGCGATCTATCCACAGGTAAGCCAGCGTCAGCGCGGCCAAGATCATCCAAACAAACAGCAGCCTCTTGTTGAATTTCACTGGCTCACCTCACCACGTAGAGCAGCGCGAAGATGAGCACCCACAGGAAATCGACGGTGTGCCAATACGTTGCGCAGGTTTCGACGATTTCCTGGGAGCGCCGTGCCGGACTCCGGAGTTGGTAGACGATGACGCCGAGGACGACGAAGCCGATCAGCAGGTGAACGAAGTGGATCCCGGTGAGAAAGAAGTAGTACATGAAGAAGTCGTTGCGGTCTATGCCATTTCCGGCTTGAATCAACCGCGCCCACTCGAACACCTTGAAAAACAAAAACACCACGGCGAATGCGGCCGTGATGAAGGCGTCCCTGAGGGCCGCCCGGTAAGCGCGGGCACGCGCCGACTGAACACACCTCGCCACCGACCATGAGCTGAGCAACAGAACCAAAGTATTGAAGACTCCCACCCGCAGGTCGAGGTGGGCCTGCGAGTGCAGGAACAGCTCGGGATTGCGGCCCCGTGAGAACAGGTAAAAGGCGAAATACGCGGTGAAAACCAGGGTCTCGAACAATACGAAGGCCCACATGTCGGGCTGCCCCGGTACGGCCTTGTCCCGTCCTCGCTTTTGCGCCAGGTCTGTCATCGTGCAGCCGCCTTCTTTTGCGGCAGCGCGGGCAGGGGTCCGGTACCGAAGTCTTCGCGTCGGATCATCTGAAACAGCATGACGATGAAGGTGACTTGGTAAACGCCGAACACGACCATGTCCAGCCACCAAGCGATCTCGCCATTCCACGCGAACACGCCGCGCCTAAAAATCCAGCAGGGCGCCACGACCACCTCGGTCAGCGCGTTGCACAGGTTGAGATATCCGAACCACTTGGGGAAGACGCGATTCTTGTCGAGCAGGATCGCCACCATCCAGATGAGCGAACCGATCAAAAACACCCCCATCGTCCCGTCGAAAGACAAGAAGGCGAAGTCATAGAGCCAGCCGATCACCCGGGGGTCGCGTTCCGGGCGCAGCGTGCCGACGATCAGCGCGATGTTGAGCAGCAGCATGCCGGGAACCGCGGCGAGCGAGTAGATGACGAGGTACGAATAGCCGAACGCGCGGCTGACCGACATGCGCCGCATCGAATACGCGATGAGGGCGTTGTTGACCGCGGTCATGCCGCTGATGGCGAAGATGACGCCGAAACCGACGGGTATGCCGAGGTGACGTTCGGCGAACCAGTGGGCCTGCGTCGCGAGGTCCCAGGTGGGCTCCGGCGGCGGCTGGACCTGCGCCACGATGAAGAACATCGGGAAGAACAGGGTGTAGAACACCATGAGCACAGCCCACGCCAACCACAGCTCTCGCTTGGGGTCGCACCTCAGGTGCCATCCGATCCGGTGATGCAGTGGACCTTCGGGCGGCGTTGCCGGGGACGTGGGCGGGGTGATCACCGCACTCATGCGGTCGCCAAGTCGTTTGGGCGCCCGCGGTTCTCGGCACGTTCGCGATGAACGGCCTGGCCCAAGACAAAGCCCATCACGACGATCCAGATGGCGATGGCAACATTCTTCACCCAGAACGACAGCAAGCCGTCCCAGGCCAGCGGGCCGGTCAACGAAACGCCGACGAACGACGCCGGCACGAGGGCAGCCCCCACGAGAAGATTGAAGTGTGCCACCCAGCGGTTGAACACCGGGCGGGACGGATCATCGAAATAGACTGCCAGGGCCAGGATTACGCACTGCCCGATGAAAAATGGGACCAGAATGGTAAAGGTGATCCAGCCGAGGTCGTTGAGCAGTTGAGTCAGCTCGGGGCTGCGCTCCGGCCGGAAGGCGGCCAGCAGCCAGCACACATTGGCGACGAGGAACAGCGTCGGCCCGCCGGCCGCACATCCGAGCATGGCGTAGGAGAAGATCGGCGTCCGATGGGCCATGCGGCGGATCTGCAGCACAATCAGGGCCAGGATCGGCACGAGGCACACCCCGAACCAGTTGAACAAGATCATGCTCGAACGGATCTGCGGAATGTGCCCCGGATCGCGGTAAAAGGCGGCCACCTCATCCGCGGGCATGGTGGGTGACATCGGCGGGTTGAATCCCGGGAACAGGAAGAAGGAGACGATCCAAAGGATCAGCGCCACCGGCAACGTCCAGAGCAGGATGAGCTCGCCGTCGGTTCGTCGCGACGCGGTCCGGGTGGATTCGCCACTGTCTGCATCGTTTCCGCCGACGTCGGACATCGAAACTCCTTCCCCGCACGAAATCGCCGCCGAAACACGGCTAGTGAGCGAAGCTAGCCGATCGGCTAGCCACGGTCAAGGGCGTCGTCTAGTCTCGGTGCGTGGGAACAGCACGGCAGCCCGTCACCGGTGAGCAATTCTGGCTCATCGAGCACAGCCCGGCCCGGACGCGGGTCCTCGATGCCGCGCTGGATCTCATCGCCACACACGGTGTCAGCGGCACGTCACTGCAGATGATCGCCGACGCCGTCGGGATCACGAAAGCCGCTGTCTACCATCAATTCCGGACCAAAGAACAGATCGTCATCGCCGTGACCGAGCGCGAACTCGGCCGGCTTGAGCCGGCCCTCGAGGAGGCCGAGGCATACGACGACGGCCCCCAGGCACGGGACGCGTTGTTGGTGCGCGTGGTTGAGATGGCCGTTCGCGATCGCCGGTTGGTGCGCACGCTGCAATTCGATCCCGTCGTCGTCCGGTTGCTGGCCGAGCACAAGCCATTTCAACTTTTCATGGACCGTCTGTACCGGGTGCTGCTAAGTGATGCGGGCCTGGACGGGCGGATCGAGGCCGCCATGTTCTCCGGGGCGCTCAGCACGGCTGTCATGCATCCGCTGGTCGCCGACATCGACGACGAGACCTTGCTCGATCGGGTTACCGATTTGAGCCGGCGCCTGCTCGGCCTGCCGCGTGAACCCCACGGCTGACGCGCCTATGTGTCGGCGCGGACCCAGCTTGTTATGCCGTCGTGAGCAATACAGATCAGGAACAGGCCATCAGGCGCCTGCGCGACGTAGTTCAGATAGTTCGAGCACTCCGCGTTTTCTTCCTTGACCCCCGCCATCGGCGGTGACCGGAACCATCGCGGCTGGTATCTCCGCGGCGAGCCGCAGAACATCAGCCGTCCGGGTTCCGAGGCGAAGGAAACGTATCCGTCGGCTACACCGAAGGCATAGTAGGTGGTGTTGTCACACGGCGCACCGAGAACCTGATGGGGCATGATGCCTGGGGTGCAGGCCGGGTAGTCGCAGACCGTCGGCCCGGCGATGGCCGGCGGCGCCGCCAGCACACCCGCGCCGAGCAACGCAGCAACCAGGGCCACGAACGATCGCACCCGATTACTCTGCCACATCCGAAAAGAAAATTCTCCTCGTTGGAGAGCATCATCTGAACCAAGGATCCGTCGGCGCCGGGCCACCCCGACTCACTACGCCTCGTTATCTGCCGGACGAACATTTCCGCATGTAAGGGGCACGATTTATGCTGTGGGACGACGCCGTTGGGGCCGGACCGAAGTGATAAGCTCGTTCTCCGTGCACGATCCGGAGGGGCCTGAAGCCGACCATCGCGGCCGGGCGGAGGCGACTGATCCCAACGAACCGCAGTCGACCGCCGGTGCCACAGCTTCCGCCTCGGAACTGGACGAAGACAACGAAGTCGCCCAGGCTGAAGCGCGCGCCGAGGCGGCGCGGGCACGCGTCTTGCAGCTGCGCGAGGCAGCCGAAACCGCCCCTTCCCAAGATGTCGAGCAGCGCCCCCCGAAGTGGACTCGGAAACGGTTGCCGTTGCGGGGTCGTGGGCGACCACGGTGGCTCCGCCGCCCGGGGCGCAAAACAATAGCCGCCGGCGTCGGCATTGTGCTCGCTGCCGCTTCCCTCGGTGCCAGCGGGTACATGGTGTGGCAGCACAATGTGATCGCGCACAAACGGCAACTCGCCGCTGAATTCACTGCGGCAGCTACGCAACGGGTCACGGCGCTGATGTCGATTGACGCTAATCATGCCAAGGAGGACTTCCAGCGGGTCATCGACGATTCGACGGGCGACTTCAAGAACCAGATATCGGTGATGTCAGGCCTAATGGCCAAGCAGGCGGCGCAGTCGAAGGCGCGCAGCAAGGCCACCGTGGAAGCCGTCGCGGTCGAATCGTTGACCGATGACTCGGCGGTCGTGCTTGTCGCGGCGAAATCCGATGTCACCAATGCCGACAACACAATGCAGCCACCTGTCGTGTGGCGGCTCAGCGTCGACCTCAAGCGAGACGGCGGTCGGCTCAAAATGTCGAAAGTCGATTTCCTGCAATGACTGTCGAGCATGGCTCGTCGCTGGACGCCACCGAGACCACGCCGCCCGGCCAGAGTGAGCGGCCACCCGCTTCGTCGGGATCGCCTCGCACCACAGCACTGGCCACGATCAAGCGCTGGATCCGCCCGTGTTCGGCGCGGTGGCGTTCGATAGTCGGGACGGTTTTGGTTGCGACGACGGTGGGCGTCGCTGCCGGTTTGTTCTTCGTTATGTACCGGCCGGATCAGCAGATCGGTGACGCGGCGGCGCAGCGGGCAATCCGCGCGGCGTCAGACGGTTCCGTAGCGGTGCTGTCGTACTCTCCCGGCGATCTGAACCGCGATTTCGCCAAGGCGAAGTCATATTTGACCGGTGATTTTCTCGCCTACTACACCAAGTTCACCGAACAGATCGCGGCGATGGCGCAGCAGAAGCAGGTCACAGAGACGGCCCAGGTGGTTCGGGCCGCCGTTTCGGAATTGCACCCGAATTCAGCCATCGTTTTGGTTTTTATCAACCAGACCGCTACGAGCAAAGCGGTGCCTGAACCGCAGACAACGGCAAGCAGCGCCCGGGTGACATTGACGAAGATCAAAAATTCCTGGCTGATCTCGAAATTGGATCCACTGTTGTGACCGCTGCCAACTTCGATTTCAATCGGTTCCCAGGCGGCCGCGCCGGTGTTATTCTCATCGCACAAGAACGCCGCAACCGATGCCGAAAAGCTGCCATAGGCGCTGTCGGATTATTCCCGTCGAGGAGCACTTGATGCGTTCAGTTCGAACACTTGCTACCGCAACGCTGTTGACTGCCACGGTTTTCGGCATATTGGGCACCGCATCCACAGCCGGGGCAACGACGAAGGAAGAGGTGGCCGTCAACGGGACGTTCCGCGCCACGTCAATCGGCGATTATGCACAGCGGAATGATCAATATTACGGCGAGCCCACGGTCATCCAGACATGGACCATCAGCTCATCGTGCGTCACGTTTCAGGAATGCCACGGCACGGTGACCAGCGATCAGGGCTGGAGCGCACCCATATACATGATCGATGGGCAGATGTGGAAGTCGAAACGCGAAGTGCCGAACTGGGAAAGGTGCGAGGACGGTACCGCGTTCACCGGACAGCAGACCTTCTTTTTCTATCCGGTGAACGAGTACGGGGGATATCAACTCGGGTCGTCGACCTTCGCCGGAAAGGACAAAACGGTTGGCCCGACCGGAGCGTGCGGGCAAAACCAATGGCTCGATATCACCATGCCGCTGCGCCTGGACAAGTTGAGCTGACCGGCCGTTCGTAGCTCTATCGCCCTGCTCATTCCAGACCGTTCCGGAATCGCAAGAATGCTTCAGGTCGGAAGCATGTCCTTCCACGTCTTGGGCGCTTTCGGAGCAACGAGATCCGACTGCTGGTACAACTTGCCGTCGGGACCGACATAACGACCAGTGCGCGGATCGTACTTTGCCACCACGATCGACGGCGCGGGCTTGGATGCCTTGGCTCCGAATGAGCTTGGCGCCGCCTGCGGTCCTCCGCCGCCGGCCGCGTCGGCGGGTGCAGGATCGGGCGGTGCGGGCGCGGCAGGCGCCGCTGGAAGTTCCCCGTGAGCAGGGACGTCGAGTGGTGCTATGGGTGGGATGTCGGCCGACATTCTCGACATAGGCGCCAGCGCGGGGGGGCCCGACGACGGCACCGGCGGAACAGCGGCCCCAACCGTGCCCGGTGGTGGATTTTCGCCCCGCGGCCCCGCGGGTGCGCCGCGCGGCACCGCTCCCGGCGGCAGTGGCGTTCCCTCGACCGGCCCGAAGATCCGGTCATTGGAAGTAACCCGGTCATCGGGCGGGACCCCCTGGGAAAGCAGGTTCGGATCCAGGGGGTAGGGACCGAGAGTGTGCTGGCGCATCGCCAACGGCATGAATGGCTTGTCGCTGTTGCAGATTTCGACAGTGGGGGCCCGCTTGCCCGGATGACCCATGCAGGGGTAGTTGCGGGCGCCGCGAACCGAGAGCGGTGAATCCTGCGGGAGTTTACAATACAACCCGTCGGGTGTGTCGATGTCGCTGAGGTCGTCCGGGGATCGCCATGTGTTGGGCGGCATGAATCCGACCGTGCAGATGGGCGGATCGTCGATCGTGAGTGCGAAGTCGCCTTTGGCCAGACCGTCGGGATCATTTGTGGGGGAGGCGGCCTGCTCAATAGCAACCGCCGACGGCAGCAACACCAGCAGCTGCTCTAGCGAGGGGTGATAGGTCACACCGATCTGCCCGATGGTGGTCAGGTTGGCAAGCAACACCGGCAGCGTCGGTTTGATTTGTTCTAGAAGCCGCGACGCCTCGTTCGCAGCCTCAGGGCCTCTTTCCAAGATGGTGCGGAAGTGGGAATCGTTGTCCACCAGCGTATCCGAGATGCCGGCGAAGCTGCGTGCCCACGTCCTGATCGAGTCGGTAGTGCGCGCTTGGGTATCCAGCAGCGGCCCGGTGTCTTCGGTGAGGGCTCGGGTGCGATCGACGACGCCGTTGGCGTCGCGGGACAGCGTCTGCGAGGAATCGATCAGTGACCCAAGGTCGTAGCCGGCACCGTTGAAGCCCTGGAAGGACTCGTCAAGCAATTGGCCGAGTTTGGTCTTCGGGATACTTTGAACCAAGGCATTGAGCTGGTCGAGCATCGGCCCGACCGGCTGCGGAATCGTCGTGTCGCGCATGGCGATTACGGAGCCGTCGTGCAGGTAGGGCGCCGCATCGGTCTTGGGCTGTAAGTCCACGTACTGCTCGCCCACCGCGGAAACGCTCAGCACCTTCGCCGTCAGGTTCGCGGGGACCTTCGGCGAACTGCTAAGCGACAGTGTGGCTTTCGCGCCGGTCGGTGTCAGACTTACCGAGGTGACCTTGCCGAGCTGAACCCCGCGGTAGGTCACGTTGGAAAACCGATACAGGCCGCCGGTGGCCGGCAGCTCCAGTGTCACGGTCATCCGACCGATGCCCAGTAGCGTCGGCGCTTGGATGTAGAAGAGGACCATCGCGATCACGCCAATGGTCCCGGCGATCACGAAGATCGCCAGCTGGATACGGACGAAGCGCGTCAGCATCTATCCACCCGATCCCGTTCCGGGCGCCTCTGCGGGCGGCGCCGTTTGACCGAGACCCGCGTCCGGCACTGGCGCCGCACCCGGCGCAGGTCCAGGGAGCGGTGCCGCACCCGGCGGCGGTCCGGGCAGTGGTGCCGCACCCGGCGGCGGTCCGGGCAGCGGAGCCGTAGCCGGCCGAGGGCCTGGCAGCGGAGGGAGGCTCGCGGGGTCAACCCAGGGTGGCCTCAGGGGGTCATGCATCGGGTCGTGCGTGTAATTCAAGTAATACGGCTCCCCCGGCGCTGGGGGCTCCGGCGCGTCGAGCTCCCCCCAATGGGTCCCCAACAGCAGTCCTCGCTTGAGCCTTGGAATCGACAGATCGAGCTCGACGTGCAGGTTGAAATAGTCGCCCCGGACGGCTCGGTCGACGAAGTTCTGGGTAAAGGGGAACACGAACCCGGCCGCGAGCGCCGTTCCGAACTCCGGCCCGACGTCGGCGAGCGCTCGGATGGTCGGCGCCAGGTTTTGCAGATTCTTGACCAGGTCGGCCTGAGAGTCGTTGATCAATCGGGTGGCGGTGTTGCTGAAGACGCGAAGTTTGTCCAGGGCGGCCGTCAGGCGCGGCCGCTCCTTGATCAGCACATCGAGCGCGGGCGGTATCTTCTGCAGCGCCTGGGTGAGAACGTCGCGTTGTCCGGCGAATGTGCCGGCGAGCCGGTTCAGCGCCTGGATGGAGTCGACAATGTTGTTCCGCTGATCGTCCAGCGTTCCCACGAAGGTGTCGAGACGAGTGAGCAAATCACGTACGGCACCCTCGTGCCCGGACAGGGCGGCGGAGAAATTGTGGATGATCTCCCCGATCTGTCCTAGTCCGCCACCGTTGACGACCGCGCCCAGCGACGACAGCGTCTGTTCTGTCGACGGGTAGGCCGATGACCGGCTGAGCGGGATGGTGGCGCCCGGCTGCAGCCGTCCCCTTCCCTGCTGGCCGAGTGGCGTGTTGAGCTCCACGTGCATCGACCCCAGCAGGCTGGTCTGACCGACGGTGGCGACCACGTTGGCCGGGATGGCGACGTCGCGCTTCACCGAGATCTCGACATCCGCGTGCCAGCCCTGCACCCGCATCGCTCCGACACTGCCGACTACGACATCGTCGACCATCACCGGCGAATTCGACTCCATCGTGCCGACATTCGGGAGCTCGACGTGGTAGATGTCGGCCCCCGGGCCACGTCCGACCGCGCCGGGCAGTGGGAGTGAATTAAGGCCGTGGAATGCGCATCCCGTCGCCGTCAACACCACGCAACACCCGACTGCGAACACCCGCCGAGCCGCAACCCGGGCGATCATTGTTGTGGCCCTTCCGCCGGCAGCAGCATGCCTGACACGCCCGGCGCGGGAGGCGGAGGTGGCGCTTCCGGTGTGGACGGCGGCGGCGGCAACGGCATCGCCGCGCCCGGTATCCGCGCCGGCGGCACCGCACCCGGTGGTCCCACCGGATCACCGGGCAAACCGGTGTAGGCGGACACCGCTGGCGGGATTTCCGGTGGCCCCGGTTTGGGGCCCTCGCCCCCGGGCGCTAGACGCGATTCGCTGTAGAGGATCTTGGACGGGTCCACCGACTTCTGCAGGAATATGTTGATGGGAATCGGCAAGTTGTTGAAGTTGAGCAGTCGCAGCCCCGGGCCGAGGAACAACGAGCACAGCTTGCCCGATTCGACTGCGGTGATGTTCTCGATGGCGCCGATCTGCGTGCAGCCCGGGAAGGACAGCAGAAGCTGACCGCCCCACGTGGGATTCGCGAAGTTCATGATCCCGAAGCCGCCCACGATGGTTCCGGTGTCGGCGTTGTAGTCATTGAAGAAGTTGCCGAGCGCGTTCGGTGCGCCGTGCAGAATGTTTTCCAAAGCCATGTGCTTATCGACCAGGACCTGCGTGACGTCGGCCAACCTGGCGATCTGCTCGCTCGTCTGGTTGCGGGTCCCGGCGATGAAACGCTGCACCTCGCCGACCGCCGTCGACAGATCGGTCAGCGCCGCGTCCAGGTCGGATTTGCTGTCATTGACCACACTGGTGAGCGTGGCCAGGCGGTCGTTGAACTGCACGATCTGGACGTTGCTGTCGCGCAGCGCGCCGACGAATGTCTGCAGGTTTTTGATGATGTCGACAATGTTGCCGCTACCATTGGCGAGGATCCGGCCTACCCCGGACAGTTGACCGAGTGTCTGCCGCAGCTTGTCGCCGTTGCCGTCCAGCGCGTTGGCGGCGCTGTCGATGAACCGGCCCACCGACGTGCCCGATACACCACTCTTCGGCCCTAAATCCGTTGCCAGCCGCATCAACTGGGTTTTGACCTCGTCCCACTCGACGGGCACCGCGGTGCGTTCGATCGGTATCACTGCCCCATCTCGCATGACCGGCCCACTGTCTCGATAGGCCGGCGAGAGCTGGACATAGCGGGCGGACACCAGATTCGAGGCAACGATAACCGCCTTGGCGTCCGCCGGAATGGGCACATCGTGTTCGACCTTGAGGGTCATCTTGGCCTGCGTGCCTTGCGGTTGAATGGATTTGATGCTGCCGACTTTCACACCCGAGACCCGCACGTCGTCATTCGGATAGATCGCGGTGGCGGTGGTGAAGTAAGCGGTGATCGTCTTCGGGCCGTAGAACGCATTGCGGACGAGAACGGCAGCACCGGCAATGATCAGTCCGACCAGGACAACCGCGGTCAAGGCCCCTAGCCTCTTGCGGGGGATCACTGCGATCCTCCGATTCTGCCGCCCAACGTGCAGCCGGGGCACACCGGAATACCGTTGTACGGCCACGGAATCAGCGCGCGAGGTACGGGGGACGGGTGGCCGGGACCCTTGGAAGTATCGAAGGTGCGGAAACCCCAAAGGTAGTCGAAGAACGGTTGGAAGAGCTGCGGGACAAGGAAGTTGGGGACGAACGCCGAGTACGCATACATGCTTGAGATGGCCTCACCGACCGTGATCTCGAATTTGGCGAGACCCGGCAGTGCTTTGCTGATGTTGTCGCGGTTCTTCTCCAACATCGCCAGCACCGAATTCAGCCTCTCCAGCGTCGGCGCCAATTTGCTCTCGTTGTCGTGCACCAATCCCGTGAGCTGCTTGGCCACCACTGACGTGTTGGCCAGTAGATCTACGATCTCTTGCCGGCGCGCGACCAGCACCTGCAGCAGAGAGTCGGAGTTGAGGATGAGCTTGTTGACCTGCATGCTGCGTTCGGAAAGAACACCGGTGACGTCGCCGGCGCTCTTGAACAGCTCGCCCAGGCTCTTGTTGCGGCTGTTGAGGGTCCGCGATAAGCGGGTGAGTGCGTCGAAGGCCGGCCCCATTTGCGGCGCGATCTGGTCGAGCGTCACTGCCAGCGTGTCCAATGACTGGTTCAGTGCAGTGGTGTTCGTTCCGGCGGTGTCGGTGGTCAGGTCGCTCACCGCTTCCGTCAGCGAGTAGGGCGAAGACGTGCGCGAGACGGGAATGAGGGCCATCGGATGCATCGTGCCGGCGCCGGCGGACTCCAACGTCAGCATCCGCTCGCCCAGCAGCGTGCCGGTGCGGATGTGCGCGGACGTCTCCGACCCCAGCAGGATGTTGCCCTTCATCGCGAACGTCACCAGCGCATCGCCATGGCGCAGCTTCACATCCGACACAGTGCCGACCTTCATCCCCGACACGATCACGGGGTTGCCCGTGGCGAGGCCGCCGGCTTCGGTGAACAGCGCCTGGTACCTGACCATCGTCGCCCATTGCGTGAACCGGTCGGGCGACAGGCCGACCAGGATGACCATCACCGCCAGAACGACGCCGATGAGTCCGGCCTTGACAAGTGCAGCTCCGCGATACTTGAGCATCAGGGTTCCGTGCACCTTCCAGCTTCTGACCTGAATATGGGGGCTTTCACCGTCTTGCCCGAGAGATCCGTTCCCCGCAGTTCCAACATGCATAGGTAGTACGGGATGGTGGCGCCGTTGACGCCGAGCCGGACCAGCTTGCGGTAGTTCTTCGGCGCCTTGGCGATTGCGGCGTCGAGGCGGTCCTTGTCGTCATCGAGAATCGGTGCCAGGCGGTTCAACTGGTCGATGGTGCCGGACAGCGGCGGCCGCGCGCTGCTCAGCAGGTCCGCCAGCGAGGCGGTTCCGTGGTCCAGGGCGTCGATGGCGGAGCCGATGGTGTTGCGGTCATCCGACAGCCCGCTGACCAATCGCTCGAGGCGATCGATCGCACCGGAGAACTGCTTGCCGTCCTTGTCGATCGTGCCTATGACGATGTTGAGGTTGTCGATGAGTTGCTGCACGGTTTGATCGTTGTCGGCCAAGGCGTTCGAAAACGACGTCGTCTTGGCGAACAGGGACTCGAGAGTCCCGCCCTGACCCTGGAAGACCTGCAACAAACCCGAGGTAAGCGCGTTGACATCGCGCGCATTCAGGCCCTGGGTAACGGGTTTCAATCCGCCGAGCAGTAGATCGAGGTCGAGCGCCGGTGCGGTGCGGTTGACGGGAATCTGACCGCCGGCCGGCAGGCGTCTGGTCGAGCCCGGGCCGTCGACGAGTTCGAGGTAGCGATCGCCCACCAGGTTCAGGTAGCGGACCGCCGCCCGGGAGCCTTCGGTGAGGACGACGTTGCGATCGACGTCGAACTTCACCACCACTTTTTTGTCGGGCTGCAGTGAAACGTCGTTGACCGTGCCCACGCGGATCCCCGCGACCCGTACCGATTGCCCCGGCTTCAGGCGCGACACGTCGGTGAACACCGCCGAATATCCGGACGTCGAACCCGTCCGGTACTGGCCGAAGATGAAGAACAGGAAGGCGGTAAGCATCGCCATCACGATCGCAAAGATCGCGAACTTGATCAGCGTGGCGCGCGTCCTCATCCGGGTTGTCCGATCTGAGCGGAGTTGCGCGGCGGGCCGGCAATCGGCCCGTACAACAGCTGTTTGAGGAGATCGGAGTTGATCAGCAGCTGCGGGTTTCCGTACCCGACCGGGTCGGCGCCGATATCGGTGATGAACTGCGGCGGTGCCGAGTTGAACGGTATTTGCGGCAGCCCCAAGCACTTCGGGCCGCCCGTCGCCGCTACCTTGGGCAGGTTCGTCGGATAGCGATAGCGTTCGCCGCCCCACGTGAGGCTCGCCGAGATGTTGATGCTCGGTTCCGACAGCGGCGGACTGTGCGCGATCGTTATCAGTCCGCCGAAGCTGCAGGTGAGCGCCTCATGGTATTCGTTGGTCAGATCGGTGGTCGGCACCAACAGATGCAGCACGTTCGTCAGCGGTTCGCGGTTTTGGGACAAGACGTCGTTTCCGATGTCGGCCAGGCCGATCGCGCTGATCAGCAACGCATCCAGGTTGTGCTGCTCATCGACGAGCGTCTTGCTGATCCGGGTCGCGTTCGCCGCGGTCTTCACCAAGTTTGGTGCCGCGTCGGCGTAGGCGTTGGACACCGCCGGCAAGACCGCAAGGTCATGCCTGAGAGCGGGAAGGCTCGGCTCATATTTGGCCAAAAACGAATTCAAGTCGCTCAGCGATTGGCCAAGCTGTGGGCCGCGCCCGCTGAACGCTTGTGCCAGCGCACCCAGTGACTCGTTCAGCTTCGGCGGGTCGATATGCGACAGCACCGACACCAGTTGCTGGAACACCGTGTTGATTTCGACCATGACGTGCTGGCCCTGCAGCGTCTGGCCGGCGCGGAGCCGCTGCGCCGAGGGCTGATCGGGTGGCACCAGTTCGACGGACTTCGCGCCGAATACCGTCGAGGACGCGATGTTGACGAGCACATTGCTGGGGATGAAGTGCAACTGGGATGGGTCCATCGCCAAATGAATGGCCGCTTGGCCGTTGGGCAGCGGTTGGATCGAGTCGACCTTACCCACCTGCACGCCACGCATCTTGACCTTGGCGTCCGGGTTCATCACCAGGCCGGCTCGTTGCGAGATCACGGTCACCGGCACGGTTTCGGTGAAAGAGCCCTGAAACAGACCCACCGCGACGGCAAAAATCACGCCAATAATGACGACGGTGGCCAGTCCGAGCAGGGGTGGCAGGTAATTCCGTCCGGCCGGCGGCCGCGCATGACCGGTGCGCGGGGGGCGGCCGGCGACCGCGCCGCGACCCGCTGGCACACTCTGCGTCACTGCCGTTCCACCTCCTGAAGCTAACCGGACAGGTTGAAGTTGCCGTTCGTGCCGTAGATAGAGAGCGAGACCAGCAGTGTTACCGAGACCACGACGATGAGCGAGGTGCGCACGGCGTTACCGGTCGCGTTACCGACACCGGCCGGGCCGCCCGAAGCGAAATAACCGTAGTAGGTGTGGATCAGCAGGATGGTGAGTGCCATCAAGATGGCCTGCAGGAACGACCACAACAAGTCGATCGGGTTCAGGAACGTGTTGAAGTAGTGCTGGTACAAACCCTGCGACTGTCCGAGCAGAAACGTCGTGGTGAATTGACTGGCCACGAACGACAGGATGACGGCGATGGCGTACAACGGGGTGATAGCCATCATTCCGGCTAGAATCCTGGTGCTCACCAAGTAGGCAACGGGCCGAATGGCCATGCTCTCCAAGGCATCGACTTCTTCGTTGATCCGCATGGCGCCCAACTGAGCAGTCACCCCGGCGCCGAAGGTGGCGGCCAGACCGATCCCGGCGACCACCGGCGCCGCGATGCGCACATTGATGAACGCGGACAGAAACCCCGTCAGCGCCTCGATGCCGATATTGCCCAGCGAGGTGTACCCCTGAATGGCCAAGGTGCCGCCCGCCGCGAGCGTCAGGAACCCGACGATCACCACGGTTCCGCCGATCATCGCCAGAGTGCCCGCGCCCATGCTGATCTCGGCGATCAGTCGAACGACTTCGCGCGTGTAATGCTTGGCTGCGAAGGGCACCCCAGCGAGCGCCTTGCCGTAAAAGAGGGTGTGGTCGCCGATCCGCCCCATCAGGGCGACCGGCCTCTCGAGTTGGCGGCTTAATCGCGGATATGTAGCCCTCAGCGCCATAATCGCCCTACTTCGCCGTCATCTTGATGCCGATCGCGGTGACCACCACGTTGACGACGAACAGGGACATGAACGCATAGACCACGGTTTCGTTCACCGCGTTGCCGACAGCTTTGGCGCCACCGCCGGTGATCGACAGGCCCCGATAGCAAGCGACCAACCCGGCGATGAGGCCGAAAAGCGCTGCCTTGACGCACGAAATGACCACTTCGGGCACGCCGGTGAGCAAGGTGATACCCGCGGCGAATGCACCGGGATTGACGTCCTGCACAAACACCGAAAAGACGTAGCCGCCAAGGACGCCGATGATGACGACGAGACTGTTGAGCAAAAAGGCGACCAGTCCGGAAGCCAGCATGCGCGGGGTGACCAACCGTTGCACCGGGTTGATGCCCAGCACTTCCATCGCGTCGATCTCTTCACGAATCGTTCGGGCCCCCAGGTCAGCACACATTGCCGTAGCACCCGCCCCCGCCACGATCAAAACCGTGACCAGCGGGCCCAGCTGGGTGACCGCACCGAATGCCGCACCCGCACCGGATAGATCCGCCGCGCCCAGCTCGCGCAGAAGGATATTGAGCGTGAAGCTCACCAGGACGGTAAACGGGATCGCTACCAACAAGGTGGGAGCCAGCGACACCCGCGCGACAAACCACGACTGCTCCAAGAACTCGCGCCACTGGAAAGGACGGCGGAACGCAAACTTGACCGCGTCCGCCGACATTGCGAACAGGGCGCCGACGGCCTGCATGGGTCCCGAGAGGTCCCACTTCAGTTTCAGCTGCGGCAACCCCGCCGACCAGTGGTCTGCTCCCTTAGTCGCCATAGGCGGCTGCCCCTCCCCCCGCTACGAGACCGGCAGTCTTGTTGTTGCGCACAGGTTGAGGTAACGTCGGCTCAACCAGCCGTCCCAAGCAGGCCCCGCCGACCACGAAACGCCCAGCGGACAGCTGAGATTCGGCGCCCATCATCGGCGCGGCAGCGCTTCGGATCCTCACGCCGGGGCCTCCGTTCAATCGCGTGAGTTGACGCCCCAAAACGCTCAGCTCCCCGTCTTGAAGCGTCCGGCGATTATGACTCATGCCGAGTCCAGGTGGAGCAAAAAACACAGAACCGTTATCGGACGGCCTGTAACCGCAGCGCGGGCGCAGACAACGTCACATTCGTTGGTGGGCTGACACATTGCGGCTCCAGAGTTTTAGGTGACGGCGCCGGCCGTCTTGAGTTCGATGATGCGGTCCCAGTCGAGGCCTAGCTCCCTTAGGATCTCGTCGGTCTGCTCAGCGAATCCGGGCGCTGGCCCGGTCTGTGGCGCTGCGACGTCGAACTGTACCGGGTTGGCCACCAGCTCGAGTTCACCCGCCCGCACCAGGTACTCGTTCGAGCGGATCTGTGCGTCGTTGGCCGCTTGTAGGGTGTCCTGCACGGGAGCCCACGGGCCGGCGAGCGTAGCGAAGCGTTCGCTCCACTCCGCCAGCGTGCGGGTGGCGATGGCCTTGGTCAGCAATTCCACCGCATCGGCCGTGTTGGCGGCGATGTTCTCTACGGTGTCGAAGCGCGGGTCGTCCGCCAACTCCGGCAGGTCGACATGGCGGCACACGTCGGCCCAGAACTTGGTGGGCTGCATCATCACGAAGGAGATGTAGCGCCCGTCGGATGTCGTGTACAGCCCCACCAACGGGTTATTGGGCGCCCCGTGCACCCCGGGTGGCGGCGCTTCCAGGCGCTGCCCCAAATGGTTCGTCAGCGCAACTGTGTGCCCCATCGACCACAGCCCGCTGCCCAACAGGGACACGTCGACGACGGACGGTTCGCCACTGCGCTCACGCTTGAGCAGCGCCGCCGCGATGCCACCGGCGAGGTTGGTACCCGAAATGGTGTCGCCGTACGCCGGTCCGGGCGGCGCGATCATGCCCGGCATGCCGGCGGGGGTGATGGTGGCGGCGGTGCCGGCTCGGCACCAGAAGGCGGTCATGTCGTAGCCGCCTTTGGTCGACTCTTCGCCGCGCGGGCCGAGCGCGCTCCCCCGCGCGTAGACGATGTTCGGGTTGACGGCCCGAAGGTCATCGACGTCGATGCCGAACTTCCGCCGGTGGTCTGGCAGGAAACTGGTCAGAAAGACATCGGCGCGACGAGCCAGCTCGTACAGCACTTCCTTGCCCGCGGGCACCGACATGTCGAGTCCGATGCTGCGCTTGCCGCGGTTGGCGTGCTCGATGTTGGGGTTGGGATCGCCTTCGACGCGCAGCATCCCGGTCTGCCGCAGCCCGCGCTGGGGATCACCGGTCACCGCGTGCTCGACCTTGACCACGTCGGCGCCCCATTCGGCTAGCACCGCGCCCGCCGACGGCACGAACCCGTACATGGCGACTTCGAGAACGCGGATGCCTTCGAGCGGCCTCATGCGCCGGTTCCTTCCGCCGAGGCGGCTGGCACGGCGATGGTCACTGTGATTCCAGTGGCGGGCTCGGCCGTGTCCTGGGCAGGCATCCTTGACCCCCTAACGTGGTGGCGATCACGATAACTTCATTCTCCTCCCCGGCGAATCTTACATTCGAGTTTCGATAATTCAAGAAAGTCTCAGGAATGGTATCGGGGTGCTGACCAGGCCGGAAACGCTCGAACGCCGCCAGCCTGGGCCGCTCTATGCAGGCAGGACGTGCTGTTGCGCGCGTGTTGCATGCCGCTCCGCGCGGAGAGTAAGGTTCTCATAATTGTAAGGGAGATTCTTTGTGACTGAAATGGCCCGCTTCGGAGTAGAGGCCTCAACGTGAAGACCGCGGTAGTCACCGGTGGCGGTTCCGGCATCGGTCTCGCCGTTGCGCAACGCCTGCGCGCCGACGGTTTGAATGTCGCCTCCATCGACCTGCGCCCGTCGGAGGCCGACTTCGCGTTCGCTGCCGATGTCACGGACCGATCGCAAGTGGATGCGGCGCTATCGGCCATCCGTGCCCAACTCGGGCCGGTGACGGTGCTGGTGAACGCCGCCGGACTCGACGGGTTCAAGAAGTTCAGCAACATCACCTTCGAGGACTGGCACCGAGTGATCGACGTCAACCTCAACGGCGTCTTCCATACGGTCCAGGCGGTGCTGCCCGACATGGTCGAGGCGGGGTGGGGACGGATCGTCAACATCTCGTCGTCGAGCACGCATTCCGGCGCGCCCTTCATGAGTCACTACGTGGCGGCCAAGTCGGCGGTCAACGGCCTGACGAAGTCGCTGGCACTCGAGTACGGGCCCAAGGGCATCACGGTCAACGCGGTGCCGCCGGGTTTCATCGACACCCCGATGCTGCGTGCGGCCGAGAAGAGCGGATTCCTCGGCGACATCGACGAGACTATTGCGCGGACCCCGGTACGGCGAATGGGTACGCCCGAAGACATTGCGGCTGCATGCGCGTTTTTGGTATCCGAGGAAGCCGGCTACATCACCGGTCAGATCTTGGGCGTCAACGGCGGTCGCAACACGTAAGCGGTGGCGACTTGTCAGCGACGTCCGGCAATCAGTGTGAGAGGAGAAAGCCCGTGAAGGTCTCGGTGGATTCGGAACGGTGCCAGGGCCACACCCTGTGCGCGATGATCGCCCCGGAATCGTTTCAGCTCAGCGACATCGACGGCAGTTCGTCGGCAATCGACGAGGTGGTACCCCCCGATCGCGAGGACCAGGTGCGTGAAGCCGCCCTGTCCTGTCCCGAGCAGGCCATCATGATCACCGACGACGCCTGACCCGACCCGAGTCCTTGGCTAGCGAAACACATAGGGAGACTAGAGCGTTGAGTGTCGACGACGTCGTCAACGACAGCGACCGCAAGAAGAACCGGTACCACTTCGACCGGCATTCCTCCGAGTACCGGTCGCAGTTCAAGAAGATCACCGAAGAGATGCACGCCAAGTGCCCCATGGCGTGGACGGAAACCTACGGCGGCCATTGGGTCGCGGCCGGCAGCCGCGAGGTCTTCGAGCTGGCCCGCTGCCCCGTCGTCTCCAACGATCACGACATCCACGGCGAACGCCGCGGCTACAAAGGCATTTCGATCCCCACCGCCAGCCGGGTCAGCGCGGTGCGCGGCGGGATCTTGGAGATGGACGACCCCGAACACCGGATCTACCGAACGGTGCTCAACCCGTATCTGTCCCCGGCGGCGATCAAGCGCTGGGAACCGTTCATCGATGACGTGACGCGCGCCTGCCTCGACGAGAAGATCGAGAGCGGCCGCATCGACTTCGTCGACGACCTGGCCAATATTGTGCCCGCTGTCTTCACGCTGGCGATGCTGGGCATCCCGCTGAAGAAATGGAACATGTACAGCGAGCCGGTGCACGCCGCGGTCTACACGCCCGAGCACTCCCCCGATATCGAGCGCGTCACCGCGATGCACCGCGAGATGGGGCTCGACATGGTCAACAACATGATCGAGATCCGCGCCAATCCGCGGCCCGGAATCGTGAACGGTCTGCTCGAGATGCGGATCGACGGCCAACCGGCACCGGAGTTGGAAATCCTGGGGAACGTCGGCCTGGTCATCGGCGGTGGCTTCGACACCACGACCGCCCTAACGGCGCACTCGCTTGAATGGCTTTCGGAGCACCCGGATCAGCGACAGCTGCTCAGCGATGAGCGCAAAATCCTGCTTGACCCCGCGACCGAAGAGTTTCTGCGCTTTTTCACCCCCGCGCCCGGGGATGGCCGGACCTTCGCAAACGACTTCGAGCTCGACGGCACCCAGTTCAAAGAGGGTGAGCGGTTGTGGATTTCGTGGGCAATGGCCAACCGCGACCCAGCGGTGTTTCACGACCCGGACGAGATCATCCTCGACCGTAAAGGCAACCGGCACTTCAGCTTCGGGCTGGGGGTTCACCGGTGTATCGGGTCGAACGTGGCGCGCACCGTGTTCAAATCGATGCTGACCGCGGTATTGGACCGGATGCCCGACTATCGGTGCGATCCGGAGGGCACCGTCCACTACGAGACCATCGGCGTCATCCAGGGCATGCGTAAGCTGCCGGCCACCTTCACGCCGGGTCGCAAACTCGGAGCCGGCCTGGACGAGACACTGGAGAAGCTGCAGCGCATCTGCGATGAGCAAGAGCTCGCCAGACCGATCACCGAACGCAAGGAAGCCGCCGTTATCGACTGAGTAGGTCAGGACGAACCGGTCGTTGACTGCCGCAATTTCTCCGAGTAGGGCTGTTCAGCGTGACCGCGCTCTATATTCAGGCCAGGCGCGTGTGCAGAGATGGGAGACGCATCGGTGAAGACTTTGGCGGTGAGCCTTGCGCTTGCCACAGCCTGGCTGTCTCTGACCCCGACCGCCCACGCGGACATGCAGGTTGGCAACTACCGGCTGGACACCCCCCGGGATCCTGGCCACAGCTGGATCTTTGCCATTCGACCGTGCAGATATGACCAAGGGCCGGAATGCCTCACCGTCCAAGGGGTTCCGCAACCCAACGGACAAGCGGCGCCCTGGAAGGCCGACGCTCACCTGTCTAACGGCCGCTACATCTTGCCCGTTGACGTACCGGACGGCGTGCGCTGCGTGGTCCAGTTTTTTCCCTCGCACGACGTCTACTCGTGGGATCCGGTGACGCTGACCGGTCAGGTCGACTCAACCTTCGACACGGGCTGCGGTGGTGGGCCGGGGGGCACCGCCAGTTGGCCGTTCTCGCTCGTGCGATGGTAGCCGCGTGAGAGGTACAGGAGTCAGTCGATCATGAGGGCGACGGGCAGTAGGCGCAATGGCTGAGGAGAAGAAACCGCCGCAAGATGCCGCCACCTCGAAAGCCGACGCGAAGGCGTTGCTCGAGGAAGCCGAGGCCGAGGCAGCCGAAGCCGAAGCGCTGGCGGCCGCGGCACGCGCCCGCGCTCGCGCGGCCCGGCTCCGGCGTGAAGCGCAAGCCCAAGCTGAGGCAGAAGCCGAGGCCGAGAGCGCCGCAGAAGAATCCGACGGCGGCGAGGACGCAGCCGACACCACCGCGCCAGAGACCACCGAGGCGAAGACCGACAGCGTCACCGACGAGGACGCGACCGACGCCGACGGCGTGAAGCCCGAGGACGATGAAGCCTCCGACGAATCCGCCGAAGAGGCGGAAGCGGAATCCACGTTGGGCCGGTCTGGGCGACGCGTGCGAATGCCATCTTGGTCCGTGGCGTGGAAAGCGGCCGTCATCGTCCTCATCTGTGCGTTCGTCGGGGCCAGCGGATACATGGTGTGGCACCGCCATGAACGAACCGAGCACGACCAACGCGTCGCGAACTTCGTCGCGGGGGCCCGGCAAGGGGTTGTCAACATGATTTCCTTGGACTTCAGTAAGGCCAAGCAGGACGTCCAGCGGGTGATCGACAGCAGCACTGGCCAGTTCAGGGACGACTTCGCGCAGCGCGCAAAAGATTTCACGACCGTCGTTGAGCAGTCCAAAGTGGTGACCCAGGGAACCGTCAATGCGGCGGCCCTGCAATCCATCGATGGGAATTCCGCGTTGGTGCTCGTCGCGGCGACATCGCGGATCACCAACGCCGCCGGCGCCCAGAACGAACCACGCAACTGGCGGCTCAAGGTGACCGTCACAGATGACGGCGGGCAATACAAGATGTCCAAACTGGAGTTCGTTCCGTGAGTAAGGACGACGACAGCATCGACACCGCCGACGACTTTTCGGAGCGAACCCGGCGAATTCAACGTGGTGAATCGCGCGTACGGCGCACGGTGAAAGTCGTTCCGGTGATCCTGATTTCGCTGCTGCTGATTTCCGGTGCCGCGGCGACGTGGCTGTACTTCCACCAGTACCGGCCGGACAAGCAGACCGACGCCGGCGTCGCGAGCGCGGTCGTCAGTGCGGCGTCCGACGGAACGGTCGCGTTGCTGTCCTACTCGCCCGACTCACTTGACAAGGACTTCGCCGCCGCCAAGTCTCATCTGTCCGGGGACTTCTTGTCGTACTACAACCAGTTCACCGAGCAGATCGTGGCTCCGGCGGCCAAACAGAAGTCACTGAAAACCAGCGCTCGGGTGTTGGGGGCCGCGGTTCAGGAATTGCATCCGAATTCGGGCGTCGTGCTGGTGCTGGTCGATCAGAGCACCACGAGCAAGGACAATCCCGACCCCGCGATGGCTTCCAGCAGTGTTCTGGTGAGCCTGACCCGGGTCAACGGCGCCTGGCTGATCACCAAGTTCGACCCGGTCTAGACCCGATCCAGGGCCCTGGGCCCGCGCGCCTCTGGCCGTCGGCTTACTCGGCCGTCGAGTGTGCACCCACAACTTTCGCCGGGCGCTGGCGGCGGAGACACGCCGACGGCAACCGTCGTGGCTTCCCGCTCAAAGCCGTGGATTCACACTGACCGGGGCAGGCCGAGCACCCGCTGGGCGATGATGTTGCGCTGGATCTCGGAGGTGCCACCGGCGATGGTCCCGGAGAAGCTGCGCGCGTAACGCTCGAACCAGCTGGCGAAGTAGTGGTCGAGGTTCATGTGCGCGTACGGCCCCGTCAGCGCCGGGTGCACAAGCCCGTCGGATCCCGCGGCCGTCAACGCCAGCTCCATGCCACGCAACTCCGCTTCGGAACCGAGCAGCTTGAGCACCGAGATCGCGGCCACGTCGTCTTCGCCGCGCGCGGCGCGGGCCAGGGCCGCCGAACCCAACAAGCGCAGCGCCTGCTTGTCCATGATCGTGCTGGCGTACTGATCGCGCTCAACCTCGGTGCTGGGATGGAAGTCGTCGATCATGTTCTCGAGCCGATCGGCGAAACCCAGCCACATCATGGTGCGTTCGTGCCCCAGCGATCCGTTCGCCACCCGCCAACCCCGGTCGAGCTCGCCGACCAGGTTCTCGGCCGGCACCCGCACGTCGGTGAAGAACACCTCGTTGAAATCCAGATCGTCGGCGCCGCAGATCGACGGGAACGGGCGGCACACCAGACCCGGGGTATCGGTGGGGATGACGAGCGCGCTGATTCCTTTGTGCTTCGGCACATCTGGGTTGGTACGGACGAACGTCAACAAGATGTCGGCGTCGTGGGCGCCCGAGGTCCACACCTTCTGGCCATTGACCACGAAGTGATCGCCGTCGAGCACGGCGCGGGTGCGTAGCGACGCCAGGTCGGAGCCCGCGCTGGGTTCGCTCATCCCGAGCGACGCGGTGATCTCGGCCCGCAGGATCGGCACCGCCCAGCGCCGCTTCTGCTCGTCGCTTCCGAACGACAACAGCGATGCCGCAACGATGTTCACGCCCTGCGGGTTGAAGCTGTGGTAAATCCGGCGCCGGCTGAGTTCCTCGAGGTAGACGAAATGCTGGATGACCGACGCGTTACGACCACCGAATTCGGGCGGTTGGCTGGGCAGCAGCCAGCCGTTGTCGAACAACAGCCGCTGCCAGTCGCGTGCCCACTGCGGCATGTGTGAGACGGATCGGGGACGCTCGAGGGTTTTGCTTGCGGGAGGCAGATTTTCGTCGAGGAACGCCGAGAACTCGGCCCGGAACTCCTCGACGTCGGAATCAAAAGTCAGCTGCACGGTATTCCTCCGCGATCCGCGCCCGGTGCTCTGCCGCGCCGCCGAGCATCAACTCACCCGCTTTGGCTCGTTTCAACGCGAACTGCAGATCGTTCTCCCACGTGAATCCCATTGCGCCGTGCAGTTGTAGGCCGTGCCGGAAGACCAGCGACTGGCACTCTCCCGCGGATGCCTTGGCCATCGCGGCCGCCAGTCGGCGGCGTGGATCGTCGGCCGCTATCGTCAACGCGGCGAAATACGCCAGGGCCCGGGCCCGTTGGATGGCGACGTGCATGTCGGCGGCCTTGTGCTGGACGGCCTGGAACGAGCCGATCGCCACACCGAACTGCTGTCGGCTACTCACGTGCTCGAGCACCAGGTCGAGAATGCGTTGGCAGGCACCGACCATGGTGATCGCCATGCCGGTCAGCGCAAGGTGGTGTGCGCGCTCGGCGTCGACCGTCAGGCGCTCGCTGTCGGGCACCCGAACCTCCGCGAACGACAGATCGGCGATGTGCAGCACCGGGTCGAACACCGCCGAGCGCCGAGCCGTAACCTGCCTGGGCTCGACGAGGAAGACCCCGGCATCGGTCACCACCGCCAGCCGATCCGCGCGGTCACCGTCAAGCACATGGCGCGCCGTGCCGTCCAGTACCCAGCCCTCAGCGTCGCGGTGCGCCGTGATGCCGCCGTACACCGCGGTGCCCGACTGGTGTGGGTCGAACCGGTCGGCGGCCAGCGGTGCGTACTGGCTCATCGTTGCCAGGAAGGGGGTGGGGTCGGTGGCGCGGCCGAGCTCTTCGAGCACGATGGCCAGCTCGACGGCGCTGTCGGCATCGCTGAGTTCGGTCCAGCCCTGGTCTACATACGATTTCCACAGTGGGCTCGGGTCGACGCCATCTTCGGCCACGCTGCGCACCAGCGAGGGCGGGCACTGCTTCGCGACGGCGTCGCGCACGGTGTCCAGCCACAGTCGCTGATCAGCATCGAACTCCAGCAGCATCCGCGTCGCCTCTCGTCGTGACTGTCAGGTGAGAATAACATTCTCGGTTGCGGAAGTAATAATCTCTGAATCGGCGTATGGGTTCACCGGAATGCCGGTGACAAGCTGAATCCCTTCCGCGACCTAAGCGCCCGTCACCAGGCCGTTAGCCGGGTTATCCCAGCGGTCGAGGTTCACGAACTCGGTAAGCGGGCGGCGGCGCAGCGGCCCGTGATTTCCTTTGGGCCACCCGATCACGACGTGACCGGCGACCATCCAGCCCTCCGGCACACCGACGGCATCCCTGAGCAGGTGTTCACCGCCGTAGGAGGCCCAGCTGGTCAGGCAGGCGCCTAGGCCCTGGGCGCGCGCGGCCAGTAGAAAGTTCTGCATGGCGGGAAATATCGAACCGCCCAGCAGCAGTTCGGACGCCGTCGGATAGTGCGCCTGGGCGAACAACACCGAGGTGAATTCGCCAGCGCGGTCGTGCAATTCGTACGTCGCACGGTAGGTTCGGGCGCGACGGCTGTTGTCGTCGGCGGCGGGCCGGCTCATGCCGTAGACCGGCTCGATCACCTCTAGCGCATGGGCCGCGGCCTTGGCCACCACGGCCCGCTGCTCGGGCGACCGCAGCACCACGAAACGCCAGCCTTGCGCGTTGGCGCCCGAGGGGGCCCATCTGGCCGCCTCGAGGCACCGCGCCAAGGTGGCGTCGTCGACCGGCTCGTCGGTGAAGCGCCGGATCGTGCGCGCCGTCGACATAACTTCCCAGATGTCCGCGCTTGCTCCGGTCACTGCTTCTCCTTCTCCGGCTCCCTCACGCAACCTAGCGCGCTGCGCGGCTCGTAAGGTCAGACGCCGTCCCGGGTGATGTCGTCGTCGCCCATCCAATGCACGAACCGCTGCAGGGGATACATCGCATCGTGCGGGCTGCCGAGCACATGCGCGTTCGCGGTTCCCAGCCGGCACAGACGTTGGGCTCCTGCGCTTGCCAGCCGGTCTCGCAGCTGCGCCTTGCGCTCGAACGGGTACACACCGATGGTCTGTGTGGCGACGTTGACATAGCGAACCGCGTCGTCGAGCGACGGGACCATGACAACGTTCGAAGTCTTATTGGTGGGCTGAAATTCGACGGGTCGATCCGAAAGGATCACCAGGCCACGCCCGTCGAAGCCGCCCCAGACCTTGAGATCGCCCATGGCCTCCATCACCTGAATTTCGTCGCGCACCTCCGACGACAGCGGAGGGCCGACGGCCGAGGCCAAATCGCGATCCACGGCCAGCCGCTGCGCCAGCGCGCCACACAGCGATTCGACCTGGGGCCGTTCACCTTCCACGAATGCGAAGCGGCTGGCCAAGCAGGCCTCCTGGTTGAACACCGTGGTGTCGGCCGCCAGCCGATCGGCGACATCGGCGACGCGATCGTCGGACTCGAACACCTCGCGCCCGATCATCGAGATCGAGGACTTCGGATCAAAAGAGATCAATTGAATTCCCGGGCCCAGGTACTGGATCACGTTGTTGATCGCCTCGCCGCCTCCCCAGGCGACGATCTTGTCGAAGTACTGCGGCCGGTAGAGCGTGCGTTCGATGGTGGTGTCGCCACCCTGCCAGTAGACCGCCGACATCGATTGCACGACGGGATGTTTCGGGTCTATCTCGGCCATGGTGCGCAGCACCGCCACCGTGGTGAAGGGGTCGCTCGACGGCATCTTGAACAGATTGACAGCCTTGACCAGGGCGCCCTGCGCAATCGACGCGACGCATCCCGACGGGGCATTGCCGGCAAGCATGTGCACCATTCGCGACGGGAACGCCCGCACCGCACCCTTGTTGCCGTATAGGTCGACGCGCTCGACCCATCCGTCCAGCTCCTCTCGATTGGCGAAGTTCGAATCGACCATGCTTTCCAAGAGCGGCTTGGTCAGGTACATCGGGGCCTGGTGATAGAGATTCTCCACAACGCGCCGCGGCAACGGGTTTGTGGCCGCGATCAGTTCCAGGCAGTGCTGCAGGTGTGAGTTGCGGTCCAAGTTCAGGCGTTCGCCCGTTTCAGCCAGGAAGTCGATGATCTCGGCGAGCTTGACGTTCAGCAGCGGCGGCAGCTGCGACCGTGGCATGACCAGTGCGTCAAGATCGATTGCGGGAGTGACGAAGTCGGCACCCAGATCTCGGGATCGCTGACGGACAACGTCCCCTTCAGTAAATACGCCCCGGACGAAATGGGGCGCCGCCAACGTGGTCATGCGACGCCTCGGACATAGGCGTCGATGCTGCCCGCGCAGGTGATCTTGTCGCCGCCTGGCAGGTCCACGTACCGCGTGATCTCGCGGCCCACCGTTGGGCCCTGATGCCCGCATGCGCACTTTCTGAAACTGACACTGACCCGGTCTCCGCTGATCACGCCACCCCAGCGTCCCTCGATCGATGCGTCGAAAAAGGCTGCCCGAGCCTCGATCTCGCCGTCAGCGGGATCCAATAACCTTTCGCCGGCCGCATCCAGCGGCAGCACGATTACCCAGGGTGAGACGTGGTACCGCTCGGCATGGCACAGTGGAAATGTCGCATTGATCTCGCGCATGCTGTACGCGTGATACAGCCGCTCTTCGGCGACGTTGAACGTCTCCATCACGTATTCGCGGTAATTGCCCGGTAGCGCAGCGCCTTTGAGTCCGCCGGCGACCATCATCGCGTTATTCGGATTGAAATCGCCGCCGCCGTGTCCCGTTCCACGGATGCCCTCTGCGATCTGATACAGCGTCGCGAACATGCCGGTTGCCAGCAGAGGCAGGTCACGGGCCTCGACCACTGCGTCGATTGCCTTCTTGGCCGAGATGTCCATATCGTTCGCGCGCTGAGTAGCGATGCGCTCGAACTCGGCGATCTCGCTGGGACGCGCGGTGCCGTCGGTGAGTTTGCGGCGCAGTGTGATGATGTCCACCATCGACCCGACGGTGATCGGTTCGCCATCGCCGAACTGATAGGGCGGATACTTCGACGAGAAGCAATCGACCATCGCCTGACGGATCGCATCCTCACGCGGAGCGGCGAATTGTGGTCCCAGGCCAAGGAATTTGCGATCCTCGCCGCGGGTCAAGCCCGTTGCCCACAGCAGCGCTTCGATGTTGATCCGCGCCGACAGTTCGATGTCACCCTCGGTGCACGACAGCATGGCGGGCTTCCCGGTGGTTCCACTGGAGCAGGAGAGGTAGTGACCTACCGTCTCGAGTTGCTTGATCCAGTCGTCCAGCGTCTGCACACTGCTGGTGTCGAGCCCGGCCACATCCCGCGTGGAGACGGTGGCCAGCCACTTGCCCATCCGATCCCACTGGCCGTCGTTGAGCCAGCCTTCCGCGTAGGTCTTGTAGGTGGTGTGGGCGAAAAGCAGCTTCACCAGGTCGGCGGGTCGTTCGATCTCTGTGACGCCACTGGATTCGGCGCGGTTGGCCAGCAGCGGAATGCGTTGGGCCTGAGCCTCAAGGCGCTCATTGGCCGCCTGCAACTGCAGCGGCAGCAGTTCGGTGGGCTCGATGTCGAAGCAATCCTTGGCTCCTACCAGCTGGACCAGCCGCTCGGTCGCGGATGTCATCGATGGCTCCTCTCTGACCGCACCGTCATTAAGTACACGCTACTGTATATTATTGTCCGTCGGCGGTCGAGGCGGATTCCACCCGTCACGGATGCGGCGTTGCGTGATCGCGCCCGGCTTGTTGCCGTGCGATCCGTTGATCGTGGATCCTGACCAGCTCGCGGAAGCCCAACCGCGGATATTGCGGTACGGGCTGGATTCCCCACTGGTCCTTGGCCGTGTTGATGCCCGCTCCTTCGGGCGCGCCGCTGATCGGCGGGCCCGGGAAAGGGTAAGGATGTTGGCATTCCAACGACTCGTTGCTGTAGCGCACCTTCATCAGCTCGCTGCAAATGTCACGAAAGCTCAGGGTCGGGTATCCATACCAAATCGCCAAGAATGGCAGGGTGAATGCCCCTTCGACTACCAGCCCGACCAAACAAACCATGATGCCGCGTCGCAGCCACTTGTGCAGGCGCGCATACTCTTTGGTGGTGCCCAACGGCAGTTCGTCACCCAGCACCAATTCATCCAGCCGATTGCGCTCGTCCGCCGATGTAGTCATTGGCGTCTCCCTAATCCGTGAATATTTCGCGATTAACGGTGTGCAGGTAAGGAATCGCCAGGAATGGAGTGATGTACATGATGTCGTAGATCCACCATCCGAATACCGGGAACACCACCCCCGAATAACGGACATCGGCGTACACGGTCATGTTCATCACGTAACCGACCCAGATCACAACGCCGAACCAGCACGTGACCAATAGCCACTGGTAGCCCCAGCGCTTCATCTGGAGAAAGGCTATGGCCGCGGCGATCCGCATGGGGAACACGGTCAGGATGAGAGCGACTTCCCAACTCTTTTCGCCCGGCGCGCTCGCGCCGCCGATCCACAGTTGGTTGTAGTGCCAGAAATATCCGGCGTCAAAAGCGTTGCCCCACGCCGTATACAGGACGCGGTAGATGAGGGAGTGATTGGCGACCATGTCGAGGATCCAGCCCTGCAGGTTGAGCCCGGCATCGAGTATGACCAGGTATCCGATCAACGTGACCATGATCGGGCGTACCGACAGCCCGGATTTCAATGCCCGTCGAAGCAAAGCCAACCCGTACAGAAACAGCGGTAGACCGAAGATGCCGGGCACGTTGGCCCCCATCAGTAACGTTCCGGCGATCAGCCATTTGTCGGCCCGTCGCTGTGCCAACCTGCTCTGCTCGATTTGGTCGTCAAGCGACATCGACTCGGCGCCGGACGATGCGATTGCGGCAGGGCGTTGCTGGCCGGAAAAACGTTTGATCAGAGGAGGATTCATCGTCGGTCCTACCAGTCCCGCGTCGCCCACATCGACAATTGGATTCCGAACATCAGCAGCAGGTAGCCGTAGATGAAGATCTGGAAGACGATCAGGGCCCGCTTTCTACGCCGTTCCGGGTTCATGTTGGCTGGCTCCCTTCTCAAACGGTCGATGGATTTCTTCGGCGTTGCGTTAGTCGGACGGGTGGAGGTGCCGACTAGAAGGTGCCGATGCCGCGCAGGACGTAGTACCAAAAGCCCACCAGCGCAGCCGCTGCGCCCCATCCGAGACCAAGTCGCACTAATTCCTGCCACACAGTTGATCCTCCAATCGATCAGTTGACGCCCGGTCGACTTATCGGGCCCCTAGCCCATGGCGTGTATTCGCGACGAACTCATCGAGTACACGACCGCGCGCCGGCTTGGAGTCGTGATTGGTGACGAGCAGCGCATAGAACCCCATCAGAAAGAAGAGCGCACTGTTCTCGGGGTTTGCCTCCGCACGGACGACTCCCTCGCGTTGAGCCCGGGCGATCTGCTGGGCGACGAGCGCCACCAGTGGATGGTCCGCGGGCTTGCCGAATCCAGGTGGTCGAGTCTGCGAAAAGTGCAGTGCCAGAACATCCCTGAATAGCCGTGTCCCAAACCTGGACTCGGCCGCCAGAACCAGGCGCACTACCTCCGAGAGAGTCGCCCATACGTCGGGCGCGGCGGCGACAAAGCGGTCCAAATCGCCCGCCAACCGGGTGACCAAACCTCGCTCAATCTCCTCAAGAACGTGCTCCTTAGTGGGGAAATGAAAGTAGAAGGTTCCGCGGGCAACCCCGGCTGCCGAGATGATTTCGGCGATATCCGCGTCCGCCATTCCCGATCGTTTGAACTCCGCCATCGCCGCGTCGTAGACACGTTGGCGAGTCTCGAGCCGCTGCGCTTGGCGTCCCCGCGGCTTCGCATTAATTTGCGCTGTCATCAAAGGCATCGTGCCGCATTTCGTTGAAAACTGTCAATGACAATTTTCAACGAAATGTCTCGGCCCCTAGAGACCGGCGTGCCGGCGGCACCGATCGGCCAGCGTGGCGGCGAGCCATCGTGGGCGAGAGAACATCACGTCATGGCAGGCGTCGACGCAGATCATCGTGTCGACACCGCCGAGGGATCTGATCGCGTCAAGCTGCTGGCGCACCGACAGTGCTCGATCGGCCAGCGTCATGATCCACGTCCGCGGCACCTCGCTGGGCAGGTCGCTGCGGTCGGCCCGTTCGAAAATGACGTTCGGTGATTCCATGCACAGTCGGGACAGGGTCAGCGCGCGTTGCTCACGCGTCATGCCGTTGCAGAACGCGAAACGCGCGACCGCCCTGGGCATGGGGAACGACCTGTGAATCCGACCCGCCGATCGCGCCAATGGGACCAGGGGCCCGCGTAGTGCTTGCACCACGGACGAGCCCTGCGGCGGCACGAACGCCGCCAGCAGGATCATCTCCCGCACTCGCGCGGCCCCGAGCTTCGCCACGATGCCTGGCACGGTCAGCCCACCCATCGAATGCCCCACGACCACAACATCACCGAGACCGGCGTCGTCGATATCGGCAACCGCGGAGTTCACCCAGTCGGCGATTGTGACGGCCCTCAGATCTGCCGGCCGGCTGCCGCGGCCCGGTGAATCGATGGCGAGGACCGGCAATTCCGGTGTCTGCCGGGACAACTCGGCAACCGTGAGATCCCAGGAATCGGCAGCATGCGCTCCACCGTGCACCAGTACCAGCCCCAGCCACGCCATCGCGAGTTCAGCCCCGCCGCAGTATGCCGCGCAGGAACAGGTCTACCGCGTGTTGCAAGTGGCGCTCGTCCTCCTCGGGATCGCGGTAGATTCCGCAGTCCGCCAGCCGCGCGGGTAGATGCTCGACCAGCGCGATGAAGTGGCCGGCGGCCAACTCGAGGTCGTCGATCTCAATGACCCCGGCCTCTTGGTGGTGACTAAGCAGGTCCATCACCTGCCGGTGACGGGGCGACCAGGTCATCGAATGCGCGCTGACGGCGAATTCGGGGAACCGTGCCGACTCGTTCATCGCGATGCGCTTCAGGCGCACGATGTCAGGATCGATCGCCCGCGCGAGACCAGCGCGCCCGACCGCTACCAGGGCGTCGCGCAGGTCGCCGTCTTCCGCTTCGAAGGATTCTTCACGTTCCGTCCTTCGGGTGAACGCCCAGGGAATTACGTCGAGGAAGACCGCACGCTTGTCGGGATAGCGGGCGTACAGAGTGCGCCGGGTGATGCCGGCCGCCTTGGCGATCGCGTCCATGCTGGTGCCGTCGTAGCCATGCTTGACGAACGTCGCGACGGCCGCCTTGCGCAGCTTTTGTTGGAGCTTCTTTGCTTCGGCCTGCGTTGGGCGTCCACGCCGGGTTGTCGTGACCACGGAAATATACATTAACGTGTAGATATCCGTCGGCGCGACGAAAGAGGTCAGGGCCACCGTGACCAGCACACAGTCATTCATCAACGGCGAATCGGTGCCCTCGACGGACGTGTACGACAACATCGATCCGGCAACCGGAGGATCCCTCGGACCGGTGGCGCGCGGCGGCAGTGATGAAGTGGATCGCGCTGTCCGGGCAGCGCGAGCGGCGTCGAAGCACTGGCCGGACACCTCACCGGAGGCGCGGGCAACAATGTTGACGCGGATCGCCGACGTCATTGAGGAGAACAGCGACGGGTTAGCCCGGATGGAGAGTGAGGACACCGGAAAGCCGCTGCGCCAGGCACGCGCCGATGCCGGCGTCGCCGCACGGTATTTGCGCTTCTACGGCCACGCCATCGACTCCTACTGCGGCCAAACCATCCCGCTCTCAACGGATCTACACGCTTACACCCGGCGCGAGCCGTTCGGAGTGACCGGTCACATCATCGCCTGGAACTATCCGATGCAACTGCTCGCCCGGGCGGTGGCTCCCGCGATCGCGGTGGGCAACTGCGCGGTGGTCAAACCCGCCGACGAAACACCCCGAACGGCAGTCGAACTCGCCGCACTGGCGGTGCGGGCCGGCTTGCCGCCGGGAGTGTTCAATGTGGTGACCGGCATCGGTGCCGAGGCCGGTGCGGCGCTGGCCGCGCATCCCGATGTCGACCATCTCGGCTTTGTAGGGTCGACTCAGATCGGGTCGGTGGTCGCCCGTGCAGCGGCCGATCGGGTGACGCCCACGACGCTCGAGTTGGGCGGGAAGTCCCCGCAGATCGTATTTCCCGACGCGGATCTGGCTCGCGCCGCGGAGTCGATCGCGAAGGCGATTCTGCAGAACGCCGGCCAAACATGCTCGGCCGGGTCACGCCTGCTGGTACACGACACGATTCATGACACCTTGGTCGACGTGGTCCGCCAGCATCTGTCGTCGGCCACCATCGGGCCCGGCATCGAGGACCACGACCTCGGCCCGCTGATCTCCCGAAAGCAGCAACATCGGGTTCAAACCATGCTCGCCGACAACGTCAAGGGCGAAATCCTCTGCGGCGGTGGCCCTCCGGACGATGCGCGACTGGATGACGGCGCTTACTTCGCCCCCACGATCATCGACGGTGTCGACCCCGCATCGCCGTTCGCCCAGGAAGAGATCTTCGGCCCCGTTCTGACGGTCAATCGGTTTCGCACCGAGGACGAGGCGATCGAGTTGGCCAACGGCACGCGGTACGGTCTGATCGCCGCGGTATGGACGACCGATCTATCCCGTGCACACCGGCTGGCCGCACGGATCCGCGCGGGCCAGGTGTACGTGAACACCTACGGTGCCGGGGGCGGAGTCGAATTGCCGTTCGGCGGTTTCAAGAAGTCCGGCTATGGCCGCGAGAAGGGCTACGAAGCGCTCGATACATTCAGCGCCACCAAGACCGTCGTCGTTCACCTTTGAAGGAGGAAAGCATTGGATCGCGAAACCTATCAGCGGGGTCTCCACATCCGTTCGGAGGTACTGGGCGAGGAATATGTCAACCGCGCATTGGCCAACGCGGATGACTTCACCGGGCCTTTGCAGGATCTCGTCACCGAGTACTGCTGGGGCGCGGTGTGGGGCCGTGAGGAATTGCCACGCAAAACCCGCAGCATGCTCAACTTGGCGATGATCTCGGTGCTCAACCGACCCAACGAGTTACGCACGCACATCAAGGCCGCAGTGACCAACGGTGTCACCCGCGAGGAGATCCGCGAGGTCTTCCTGCAGGTGGCCATTTACGCCGGCGTGCCGGCCTCCGTCGACAGCTTTCGTATCGCGGGTGAGGCGTTCGCCGAACTGGACCGGGACCGTGGCGATCGCTAGCGCGGCGGAGCCGGCGCAGCGGGTCGCCACCATCGAGGAAAGGGGCGCGTCGTGGACGTCGGATTCATCGGGCTGGGAAACATGGGCTTTCCCATGGCATGTCGCCTCATCGAAGAACAGCATGACGTAGTCGCCTTCGACACGCGCGGCGAAGCCGTCGAGCGCGTCGCCGCCCTGGGGGCACGACCGGCGTCGTCACCCAAGGAGGTCGCCGACCGCGCGGACACGGTGCTGGCCAGCCTTCCCACCCCGGGCGCGTCGCTCGAGGTGGCCACCGGTCCCGCGGGCGTGATCGAAGGCGCGCGGGTGCAGCGCTACGTCGACTTGTCCACCGTCGGCAGCCGAACGGCGGTGCAGATCCATGGCCTGCTGGCCCAGCGCAGCATCGCGGCGATGGACAGCCCGGTCAGCGGCGGTGTCGGGGGCGCCGAGAAAGGGACGCTGGCGCTCATGGTGTCCGGCCCGCGCGGGGAATTCGAGGCCGTGCGAACCGTGCTCGAGACTCTGGGCCGGCCGGTGTATGTCGGCGACAAGCCCGGCTCGGCGCAGACGATGAAGCTGGCGAACAACCTTCTGGCGGCGAATGTCTTGACCGCGACCGCGGAAGTGGTCGTGATGGGCGTCAAGGCCGGCCTCGACCCAGGAGTGATGATCGAGGTGCTCAATGCCGGATCGGGTGCGACGAGCGCGAGCCGCGACAAGTTCCCCCGCGCGATCCTGCCGCGCACCTTCGACTACGGCTTTGCGACGGGGCTGATGCTCAAAGACGTGCGCCTTTACCTTGACGAAGCGAAGGCGCTTGGCGTGCCCGCCGAAGTTGCCGAGACTGTTGGCCGGCTCTGGGAGGCACTCGCCCGCGAGGAGGGGGCGGAGTCCGACTTCACGACGGTGATCAAACCGTTCGAGCGGGCCGCCGGCGTCACGGTAGGCGGGACTTCGGACTAGCCCATCGGGGGTCAGCCGTCGTGGTGACCAACCATGCGGATCGCGGCTGTCCCTGGACGGGAGAATGGTATTATCCATAAAAAAGAATCAGACTTGTTCGAAAACCCATAAAATGCCCGCTACCAGGGATGATGATTAAACGAAATGCTTACCGGAAACCCATTGATGGACCGCTGAAGAAAATGTTAGATTGGCTATCATATGACCTCGCACGGCCGGCTTCAGCCGCCGGAGCCGAAGGGTGGCCCTCGTGATCACACACGCTGACGGAACCAGCGCACCGTTGATCGACGCGAGCGTGCACATCTTCTTCCCGTCCAACAAAGCGCTGCGGAAGACCCTGCGCGAGCCGTTCAAGAGCCGCGGCTTCCCCGACTACGAGATGGACTGGTATGGCGCCCCCGGCGGTGAGTACGCGCCCAACACCGAAGGTCCCGACCGCCAGTACCCTGGTTCGGATCCGGATTTCGTTGCCAATGAACTATTTTCGAAGCGCGGGGTCGATGTGGCGGTCCTGCATCCGATGGCGCGCGGCATCATGCCGGACCGGCACCTGGGCAGCGCGCTGCACGCCGCGCACAACGAGATGATGGTGTCGAACTGGCTGGAGTCCAGCCAGTTCGGCGAGCGGTTCCGCGGCACCATCCGGGTCAACCCCGACGACATCCCCGGCGCGCTGCGCGAGATCGAGAGATGGCGCGCACATCCGCGGGTGGTCCAAATCGGCGTGCCGCTGCAATCCCGTGAGCTCTACGGAAAACCGCAGTTCTGGCCCATCTGGGAGGCCGCCGTCGACGCCGGGCTTCCCGTCGCCGCGCACATCGAAGTCGGCTCGGGCATCGCGTTTCCGCCGACGCCGAACGGGAACACCCGCACTTACGAGCAGTACGTCAGCTTCATGGCGCTGAACTACGTGTATCACCAGATGAACATGATCGCCGAGGGAGTGTTCGAGCGGTTCGACGGCCTCAAATTCGTATGGGGCGATGGCGCCGCCGACTTCATCACGCCGTTCATCTGGCGCATGGACACGTTCGGCCGGCCGCACCTCGAGCAGACACCATGGGCCCCGCGGATTCCCAGCGATTACCTGCCGGGTCACGTGTATTTCGTTCAGGGCAGTCTCGACGGCCCCGGCGACGTCGAATTCGCCGGCGAGTGGTTCGGCTTCACCGGCAAAGACGACATGGTGATGTTCGGCTCGAGCTATCCACACTGGCAGTGCGGCGATGTCACGAAGTTGCCCAGCGCGTTGTCCGCCGAGCAGCGCGAGAAGCTGTGCTGGCGCAACGCGGCGCAGCTGTACGGCATAGACATTCCTGCCGGGGTGGGCGCACAGTAGAAAGATCGCGAAAGACTGAGGAGAACCAGATGACGTTGACCCATTCGCAGGAGCGGGTTCCCGCTACCGAGCGTATAGCCGTCCGCTGCGTCGACTCGGATGTTCACCCGGCCCCCAAGCGCGGAGAGTTGCTCCCGTATATCCCCGAGCCGTGGCGCAGTAAGTACTTCCTCACTCGCTCCATTGGCGAGCAGATCTACTACGACGCGCCCGATTACGCGCACTCGTACGCGATGCGCGTGGACTCCTTCCCTCCCAACGGCGAGTTTCCCTGCAGCGACCCTGATTTGGCGTTCCGTCAGCTGATCATGGAAGCCGGCTCCGACATCGCGATCCTGGAACCGGGCGCCTACCCGGCCCGCCTACCCGAGGCGCAGCATGCGATGTCGGCCGCGTTGAACGACTGGCAGGCCAATCACTGGCTGGACAGCCACAACAACTGGCACGAGCGGTGGCGCGGTTCCATCTGTGCCGCCATCGAGGAGCCGGAAGAGTCCGCCCGCGAAATCGAGCGCTGGGCTGGGCACCCCTACATGGCGCAGATCCTGATCAAGGCCGAGCCGAGACCGTCCTGGGGCCACCCTAAATACGACCCGATCTGGGCGGCGGCCACCAAACACGACATCACCGTGAGCTGCCACCTGTCACGCAGCCAGTTCGACGAGCTGCCGATTCCGCCGGTGGGATTCCCCAGCTACAACCACGACTTCATGGTGACGTACTCGCTGCTGGCGGCCAACCAGGTGATGAGCCTGATCTTCGACGGTGTATTCGACCGATTCCCGACGCTGCGAATCGTGTTCGTCGAGCACGCGTTCAGCTGGATCCTTCCGCTGATGTGGCGCATGGACGCGATCTATGACGCACGCAGGTCGTGGCTCGACATCAAGCGCAAGCCGTCCGAGTACGTCAAAGACCACATCAAGTTCACCACCCAGCCGCTCGACTACCCGGAAGACAAGACCCAGCTGACCCGCGCGCTGGAATGGATGGAGTGCGAGAAGATTCTGCTCTTCTCCTCGGACTACCCGCACTGGACGTTCGACGACCCGCGCTGGCTGGTCAAGCACCTGCCCAAGTACGCCCGCGACGCGGTCATGTACAAGAACGGCATCGCGACCTATCACCTGCCCGAGACCGTTCCGGTCCTTGAGGGTCAGACCCGGGTGCTCTGAGTTGACGGAAGAAACCAAGCGGCCCGAGCCACGTCTCGCCCAGGGCCGCGAGCACGTCGTCGCAACCGTAGACGAAATCCCGCCGGGCACACACAAACTGGTGCCGATCGGACGGCACGGCGTCGGCGTCTATAACGTCAACGGAACGTTCTACGCCATCGCGAACTACTGCCCCCACCAAGGCGGGCCGCTGTGTTCGGGACGACCCCGGGGGCGCACGATCGTCGACGAGACCGCGCCGGGCGATTCCGTCATGGTGCGCGACCTGGAGTACATCTACTGTCCCTGGCACCAATGGGGTTTCGAGCTGGCGACCGGCACCACCGCGGTCAAGCCCGAATGGAGTATCCGTACCTATCCGGTGCGCGTCGTCGGCAACGACGTTTTGGTTCAGGCCTAGCTACAGGAGAATCGGGTGCCTTCTATCGAGATCAACGGGGGAAATGTCGTCTACGAAATCCTCGGTGACTCTGGCGATCTCATTGCCCTTACGCCGGGCGGCCGGTTCAGCAAGGAGATCCCCGGCCTGCGTCCGCTGGCCGATGCTCTGGCCGCGGGCGGCTATCGGGTGCTGCTGTGGGACCGGCCCAACTGCGGTGCCTCGGATGTGCAGTTCTACGGACAGAGCGAGTCGCATATGCGCGCCGACACGCTGCACAAGCTGGTGACCGGCCTGGGCTTCGAGCGCTGCATTCTGGCCGGAGGCTCCGGTGGGGCAAGGGATTCCATGCTGACCACGATGCTCTACCCCGACATGGTCACCAAGCTCGTGGTGTGGAACATCGTCGGGGGCACCTACGGAACCTTCGTGCTCGGCTCCTTCTACATCGTTCCCAGCATCCTCGCGGTGCGCGGCACGGGCATGGACGGCGTGATGAAGGTGGCCGAGTGGCGTGAGCGCATCGAGGAGAACCCGAACAACAAGCAGCGGTTCCTCGACTTCGACTCCGGCGAGTTCCTCAAGTTGATGCTGCGCTGGCTCAACGCCTTCGTCTCCAAGCCCGGACAGACGATCCCGGGCGTCGAGGACGAGATGTTCGACCGGATCAAGGTCCCTACGTTGATCATTCGCGGCGGCGAGAACGACTTGGATCACCCGAAGCGGACGTCGCTGGAGGTCAGTTGCCTGATCAAGGGATCCAAGCTCATCGATCCGCCCTGGCCCGAGGACGCCTGGGAGCGCGCGTCCGAAGACCGGGCCGCGGGCCGGGTACAGCACTTCAACATGTTCGACACCTGGGTGCAAGCGGCACCCGCGATTCTCGAGTTCCTGGGCTCGTAATGGCGCTACACGGTATGAATGTAGACCTCACAATTGAGCGACGCCTCCAGCGCCGTGTGTACACGGCTTTCCGGAATCCGTTCGAGGTCGGACTCCCGCAGCGTCACGTGGACGATGTCGAATCCGTCGTCGCCGGGCGTGCGCTCGATGTCACCGGTCAACCCGAACGCGGACAGCACCCCGTGCGCGTCGTCGTCAGTTCCCCGGCTGACAAAGGTGATCACGCCCGGGACCGGTCCAACACCGAAGACCTTGGTGCACAACTCGATAGCCGTGCCCATGGCCGTATCGCCATCTTCGGCCGCAATGAGCAGTTCCACCCCGCGACGACTCGCCGGCATGGATGCGAGGTCCTTTTCAACGACGCCGACGCCGGCCTCGTCCGCAACCTCGAGGAGGGCCGCCATGCCGTCCCGTAGCTGCGCGGGCGTGAGCACGCTGTCGGGGTCGACGTTGACACGCACCACCGCAGTTCGCATGTGCGCAAGCCTAACCAAGACGATGGCGGGCCGACCGTGAGCACCACCGAATCCACCAACGTCACCACCGTCAGCGCACCTGGGTGCGCCCCGCGGCTGTTGAATGAGCAGACCGGCCAAGGTCGGGAAGACCTGGCGGCCTATCGCAAGCTCGGCGGTTACCGTCCGCTTGCCGACGCCGATGCATTCCTGCGCGAAGTCGAATCCGGTGGTGTGGTCGGGCGCGGCGGTGCGGCCTTTCCGCTAGCGGTGAAGCTGCGGTCGGTGCGCGACAACGGACGATTCATGGGTCCCCCCGTCGTTGTCGCGAATGGCGAAGAGGGAGAACCGGCTTCGGTCAAGGACCGCTGGCTGCTGCGCAATCGCCCTCACCTGGTCCTCGACGGGCTGCGGCTGGCCGCGACGATCGTGGCCGCTGACCGCGCCTACGTCTACGTGTCCGACCAGGAATCGGCGCACAGCGTCGACTCCGCGCTCGGCGAGCTGGATCCCGATACCCTGGGCGTCACGATCGACCTTCGCACCGTGCAGCCCGGATACGTGGCAGGCGAAGAGACCGCTGCGGTTCGGGCCATCAACGGCGGCCCGGCCAAGCCGACAGACAAGCCGCCGCGGCCCTTCGAGGCGGGAGTCGATGACCGGCCCACCTTGGTGAGCAATGTCGAGACTTTGGCCAACCTGCCCTACCTGCAAAGCCACGGCTCGGCTGAATATCGATCGGAAGGCACCACGCTGTCGCCGGGGACCTTCCTGGCCACCATCACCGGCGCGGGTAGGCCGCCGGTCCTCTACGAACTCCCCCACGGCCTAGCGTTCACCGACTTGCTTGCCTTGCATGGTGTTTCGGCAGACCACGTTCGGGGAGCGTTGATGGGCGGCTACTTCGCCGGCCTGCTCAACCGCTCGGTGTTGGCGACAACCTTGGACCACGAGACGATGCGCCGCGTCGGCAGCGGTCTGGGCTGCGGCGCGATCTCGGTCATCACCGACGAGTGTCCCGTTGCGGTCGCGGCGTCGGTGCTGGCGTACTTCGACCGCGAAAACGCCGGACAGTGCGGATCCTGCTTCAACGGGACGGCGGCGATGGCCGCGGCCGCCGGGGCGCTGCGCGACGGTGCGGCGACGACAGAAGATGTCGAACGGTTGCGCCGCTGGTCGGTGCTGCTGCGGGGACGCGGCGCGTGCGCGACGCTGGATGCCGCCACCAACGTTGCCGCCAGCCTGCTCGATCAGTTCCCGAACGAAGTCCGCGTCCATCTCGACGGCACGTGCCCGGACTGCGCACGCGGCCCGTTCCGCGCGGACCGTCCCTACGAGGCGGAACCTGCGAGGCAAGCATGAAAATCCGTCTCGACCGCACAGTCTGCGACGGCTTCGGCATCTGCGCCAAGCACGCGCCGGGATACTTCTCGCTGGACGATTGGGGATACGCATCGCTCATCGGGGACGGCACGGTGGCGGAACCGGATCGCGACGCGGTCATGCGCGCGCTGCTCGACTGCCCCGTACACGCGATTACCGAAATCGGTGAGCGCGCCCCCCGCGCTTCTCAGCCGCCGCTCGCCGACACCGAGGATCCTGCCGAGCATCTCAAAACCGAAGAGAACGAGGCAGAGTGGGGATTTACGCGCTGAGGACCTCACACAGAAAGTAACCGGTGATCAGGATCTTCTCGGCGTCGAGCAACCAGCCCTCCGAATATTAAGTACTTGATACCACGGTGACGCGCATAACTCCCGGCCGGACGGACATGCCACGCCGGCGGTGTGCCGTTCCGGAATGATTTTTTCTGGTCGTGGCGGTATCGACGCAATAGGCTGGCGTCATCCCAGGCCGGGATGACGCCAAGGGGAGGCCCACCATGAGGTGGTTATTTCGTCGTCTGACCGCTGTCGTTGTGGCTGCCACGGGCGCGATCGCGGCCACGGTGATCGCGACGCCGGGGATCAGCTCGGCGGAGTGCGATTCCAACATGTCGTGGAATGTGGCGACGTTCGAATGCAAACCGCCGCCCGCGTCACCAGAGTGGTACGCGCCCAAGCCGCCATACGCGCCCCCATTTGCGTCGCAGGACGTGCCGCCCCCGCCGCCACGGCCATGGTGGTCACCGAACGAACCGATGTGGAGTGTCGGCTTTCACCAGTGGGGTGCATATTTCAACGGCGTCTGGGTGCCGTACTAAAAGTTCGCGAGCCGATTTGCTGCTAGTTAGCTGGCTACGGTCTGCGGCGCCTTTACTCGATCTTTAACAGGCATTGAATCGCACCACCGACGATTGCCAATGTGAGTACGCTTCCATGGGTGGAGCTGGGGGTTTTAGGACCTCTCCACGTCCGGCAAGGCGGGGCGCCCGTCACCATCCCGGGCGCCAAACCTCGCGCCATCCTCACGATGCTCGGGTTGCACAGCGGTTCCGTCGTGTCCGCCGACACCCTCGTCGAGTTGCTCTGGGGCGACGACCCGCCACGCACTGCCGCCAAAGCCCTGCCGACCCATATCTCCTCGCTTCGTCGCACCTTGGGCGACGGTTTTGTTTTGACCGAGGGAGCAGGTTGGACCCTCGCCGAAAGCGAGGTTGATGCCTCGCTCTACACATCGGCCGCCCGATTGGGGCGCGAGGCTGCCGCCGCAGGCGACACCAGCCAAGCGGTGACCCGTTTCGAGGAAGCTCTTGCCCTTTGGCGCGGAATCCCCGAACTACCCGATGGGCGGCGCGGAACCTCTGAGAAGACCCGGTGGATCGAGGGCCATGCCGCGCTGGTTGAGGACCGGGCGGAGGCCCTGCTGGCCACAGGTCGGGCCGCGGAAGTCATCGGCGATCTCGAAGCCGCGGTGGCTGACGCCCCGCTGCGGGAAAGACGATGGGGCCAGCTGATGCTCGCCCTCTACCGTGCCGGCCGACAAGGTGAAGCTCTGGCCGCTTACCAACGGGCACGATCGTTGCTTGCCGCCGAGCTGGGCGTCGATCCCGGGCCAAACCTTCGCAGGCTCGAGGCTGCGATCGTCGCGCAGGATGCATCGCTGGATATCGCCGTGGCACAACAGGCTTCGTCGGTTACTCGCGCCGTGACCTTTGTGCTCACCGACATCGAGGGATCAACCGCGGCCTGGGAGGCGGACGCCGACGCCATGGCGGTCGCGCTCGCACGCCACGATGAGCTCATCGAACAGGTCGTCACGTCTCAAGGGGGACGACTGATCAAGACGCGCGGCGAGGGCGATGCCACGTTCTCGGTCTTCGAGCGGCCGTCGGCGGCGGCTGCCGCCGCGATTGAGCTGCAGGAAGCGATCGCCCAGGAGCCGTGGTCGCTGCGTGAGCCGCTGCGCATCCGCATGGCCTTGCATACCGGTGAGGTGGAGCTGCGCGATGGCGACTACTTCGGTAGAGCAGTCAACCGCGCCGCCCGCCTGCGGTCACTCGCTGTGGGTGGGCAGATCCTCTGCTCGGGCGCGACCGCCGAGCTCGTCATCGACTCACTGCGCGACGACGCTGTGCTCACCGATCTCGGGATGCGCGAGCTGCGTAACCTCGTGCGCCCGGAACACGTTTTCGAGCTTCGGTTCCAGACCGCCGATGATCATCGTCATGCCGTGACAACCGATGCGCCCCTCAAACGCCCCAGCCTGCCCGCGGTGCTGGCCGGCCCGGGGCCATTCGTCGGCCGCGAGCACGAATTCGCACGGCTTTTTGCTGCGTGGCAGACCTCCCTCGCCGGTGCCACGAACGCGGTGCTGATCGCCGGCGAACCCGGTGTCGGCAAGACACGTCTGGCCGGGGAATGGTCGCGACAGGCCTACGACCAAGGCGCCCTGGTGATTTATGGCCGCTGCGACGAGGACCTCGGCGCGCCCTACCAACCATTTGCGGAAGCGCTACGTGCGCTCGTACCGTGCCTCGGCAGCAGTCGGCTTCGCGGAATGCGCGGCGCGGAGGCACTGCTCCCACTGGTCCCGGGCCTGACCGATCTCCTGCCCGATCTTGCCGCGCCGGCCCGCGCCGATCCGGACACCGAACGCTACGCACTGTTCGACGCTGTCGTCGCGCTGTTGGGACTCGCGTCCGGGAGCGCGCCCGTCGTACTGGTCCTTGATGACCTGCACTGGGCAGCCAAACCCACCCTGCTCCTATTGCGGCATCTCCTGCGTTTCGGCGAGCACGCCCGCGTTCAGATCCTGGGCACATATCGCAGCACCGACCTCGACCGCGCCCATCCCCTGGCGGCAACACTCGCCGACCTGCACCGCGACCGCACCGCTGACCGCATTGCGCTCAGCGGGCTGGACGAGGAGGACGTCACCGCGTATGTCGTCGAGGCGGGCTACGACGACGAAGAGCTGGCGCGCGCGCTGGCGTCGGTCACCGGAGGCAACCCGTTCTTCCTGATCGAGGCACTGCGCCACGTCGACGAGAGTGGCGGCCATTGGGATCCGGGCACCCTGCCGCAAGGGGTTCGTGAGGCCGTAAGCCGCCGACTTACCCGGCTCCCGGCGGAGACGAACAAAGCCCTTGCGGCGGCCGCTGTCGTCGGCAGCCGATTCGGCTTGGAACTGGTCGAGCGCGTGGTCGAGGCTGACCTCGTCGATGCGTTCGACGAGGCGTGCAAGGCCGGAATCGTGATCGAAGAGTCAAGCGGTCACTATCGGTTCAACCACGCCATCGTGCGACAGTCGCTGCTTGCAGAGCTGCCGTCTGTACGCCGGTTACGGCTGCACCAGCGCATCGCCACAACACTGGAGAACGAGCCCGGCGCGGACGACGAGTTGCTCGCTGAACTGGCGCATCACTACTTTGAATGTGCTTGGGCGGGAAACGCGGCCAAGGCCGTCGAGTACTGCCGGCGTGCGGCGGACCAAGCGATGACCCGCCTCGCCTACGAGGGCGCCGCCGACCTTTACGACCGGGCCCGTCACGCGCTGGAGGAGATCGATGACGAACTCCCCGACCGTGACGACCAAGTTGCCGCGGTACTGATCGCCCGGTGCGAGGCACTGCTGGCGGCGGGTGACGTCACCTCGGCGGCCGGCGCGGTGGCGCAACTACAGGAAGCGACGCGCGATTCGGCTCGGTTGGCCGCATGGGCAACGTGCTTCGACGGACAACTCTCGATGTTGGTCCATCCTGAGCGACTCGACGAGATCGAACCCGCGGTGGGCGCAGCCGCCCGCAAGCTGGCCGAATTGGACGACGCCGCCGGAGAAGCCATGGCGCACACCGTCCGTGCAGCGTGCCTCGCCCGGCTCGGGAGAATCGGTGACTGCGAAATCGCACTGGACGACGCTCTGACCGCGGCACGACGCGCGCGTGAGCACCGCCGGGTGAATGCAGTTCTGGCGAACGCGCCGCTAGCGGCGCTGTGGGGGCCCAATCCCGTTCCGCGCGCTGGTGGCCGGTGTCTGGACGTGGTGCGGCTGCTTCGAATCACGACCGACTCCCCCGCGGTCGAGGCGACGTCGACGCGGTGCCAGGCCATGTTGGAGGCCTTCCGTGGACGCGCCGCGGCAGCGCGGCGGATGATCGACTCGGCCCGGCGCACGGTCACCGAACTCGGCCTGCGCCATGCCGTTCTGGAGGTCCAGCAGTTCGCCGGCATCGTCGAGCTCGTAGTCGGCGATCCTGCTGCGGCCGAGCCGCATTTACGACAGGCATACAACGGATTTCGCCGCATGGGCCTCGATGCCGACACCGCCGAGACCGCCGCGTTGCTCGGCCGCGCGTGCCTCGCACTCGACCGAGGTGACGAGGCCGACGAATTATGCACGGAGAGTGAGCGTCTCGCCGGACACGCCCTGAAGGCGTCGATCGCCTGGCGCACACTTCGGGCGCGGCTGCTTTCGCGCAGCAACGACCACGACGAGGCTCGCCGAGTCGCGGAGGCTGCTGTCAGCGTGGCCGAGCACACCGACGCGTTGGTTGATCATGGCGACGCCTGCTTGACACTGGCAACGGTCTTGGGCGCCGCCGGCAACGTCGCCGGGGCTCGAGCCGCCGCCGAGCAAGCGGCGGACCTGTACGAACGGAAAGGCGCTGCAACACTTGTCGAGCGGGCGCGCCTGGTTCTCGGCAAGCCCATCCCGACCGCCCCGGCTGCACCCGAACCGCCCGCTGTCGAGCTCCACACGGCGGCCGTCCAAGCCAGCGAACGCGTCACGGCCGCTGTTGATCACGAGGACTGGGACGAATTCGAGCGGTTGTTCGCACCCGACGGCACTATAGAGAGTCGGCGGAAAATAGTCGGCTTCACGCCTACCGATTTCCGGTCGGGCGATGTGATACGGCAGACGAGGCGCGATCTCGAGGCGGGAATCATGCGGGCGCGTCATGTCGTAATTGCCGTACGAGGCGAGCGCCTCGCTCTCGCTCGACTTACGTTGGGCACCCTCGATGTAACCGCCGGAGCGCCGCAAGACGAATTGCTCCAGCTATACGGCATCGACAACAAGGGTCGAATCGCGTGGCAAGTGTGGTTTGACGTCGACGACATCGACGCGGCTATGGCCGAACTCGACGCAGCGCATGCCCTCAAGGAGGAACACCCACGGCCAAGGCTGCAAAACACGGCAAGCCGGGCGAATGAATGCTTCTTGGCGAACTTCGCCGTCCGCGACTGGGACGCGTTAACGGAGAACTTCGCCGCCGAACTGTACGGCGACGATCGTCGTGCTGTCGTAGGCGTTGGGATTCAACGGGGTCGAGATGCGATGATGAGGCATTTCCGGACGGCCCCGGGCCTGGAAGTCACTCAAACAGCGTCAGACACCATTGCCACCCGTGGGGACCGCCTCGTCCTCGCCCGGAATCAGTTCTCGCGCTTCGACGATAAACCCGACGCGTTCCGCGTCGATCTCCTACAGATAGTGGAGACCGACGCTGACGAGCGAATCTCGGCGATCTTCGCTTTCGACACGAACGATTTCGACGCGGCAATCGCCGTGCTAGACGCCCGATACCTCGCCGGCGAAGCGGCGGCTTGCTCGCAAACATGGTCGCTTTTCGTGGACAGCTATGCCGCGGTCAACCGACACGAGCTGCCGCCGACGGCGCCGGACTTGGTGAGCGTAGACCACCGTGGGGTGGCGCCGTTCACGCCCGGAGATATGACCCCTTACATCCGTGCCACGTGGGACGTCGCGCCGGATATCAAAATCTTCATCGAGGCCGTGCACCGACTGAGCAATCTGGGCGCAGTGGTGACTCACAAGGGCCGTGGAATCACGAAAGAAGGCTTCGAGGCGGAGTGGCACGAAATCGCCGTCGGGACGGTGGAAGGCGGCCAGTTCAATCGCAGCGAGCTATTCGACGAGGCCGACCTCGATGCTGCGCTCGCGAGATTCGAAGAACTTAGTCGGCCGGCACCCCGGCTGGAAAACACCGCAACGCGTGTATTCGAGCGTCTTTACTCGTATGTTGCTGCCGGCGACTGGCACGCCGTGGCTCAAATATCGGCTGAGGACGTCTGCGTCGACGATCGCCGGCGGGTGGTGAACGCCGGGATCCTGCATGGTCGAGATGCCAATATCAAAGATGCTCAGGCAACCGCTGCTGTCGGATTCACGATGACGATGTTGGACGTCCTGGCAACTCGCGGCGAGCGCCTCGCCCTCACAGGAGTCCGCGTTTCGGGCCGTGACCCCGAAGCGATTCAAAACGACGCCCTTCAAATCGTCGAGATCAACGCCGAGGAGCGAATCGCGGGCGTTGTCGTGTTCGAGCTCGACGACTTCGACTCAGCCGTCGCCGAGCTCGACGCGCGCTACCTCGCCGGTGACGCGGTCGCTCACTCGGATGCCTGGTCGGTCATTGCTGGGGCGTATGCCGGTCTCAACCGCCATGAACTCCCGCCCACGACATCGAGCTTGGTGGACATCGACCACCGAGGTGAGTCAGCGTTCGGCTACGCCGACCTGGCGGCATACGCCCGCGCTGGGCGAGATTTCGGACAATTCCGAATCTATATCGAGGCCGTGCATCGCCTGAATAACTCTGGGGCGATGTTCACTTATGTGGCCCACGAGAGGTCACAAGAGGGCTTTGATGCCGAATGGCGAGGGGCCAACATTTTGCTGGTCGAGGGGAACCTGATCGGGCACTCTGAGGTATTCGACGCGGCAGACATCGACGCTGCGATCGCGAGGTTCGAGGAACTACACCCGCAGGTCCATCGATTGGAAAACTCGGCAAGCCAAGTGGCCGAGCGCTACTCGTCGCATTTCGCATCTCGTGACTGGGATGCGCTGGGAGAGGTCCTGGCCGTCGATTTCATACTCGAGGATCGTCGGCGCGCCGTAAACGCAGGGGTCCGGCACGGTCGGGACGGCGAGATCGCGAACCTGCGGGCGATGGTCGAGGCCGGATTCACGCACATGGCGTCCGTCGTTGTCGCGGTCCGTGGCCAGCGTCTAGTCCTCACGCGCTCGTCTGGCCGCACTACTGCATCCGACGAGTTCCAGAGCGATGCGCTCGGTGTCGTTGAAATCAACTCCGACAATCGGATTGCAGCAATTGTCGTATTCGACGCCGACAACTTCGACGCCGCCATTGCCGAACTCGACGCGCGCTATATCGCCGGCGAAGCGGCCGCCCACGCGCACACGTGGTCCGCCATAGTGGAAAACTACTCGGCGATCAACCGCCATGAACTGCCCGCGATGACGGCGGACTGCGTGAGCATCGACCACCGGCGGGCTGCGGGGTTCGCCCCCGGCGAGGTAATCGCATACGCCCGTGCCAGTTTGGACGACGAACACAACATCCGTAACTATGTCGAGGCCGTCCATCGGCTCAATGACCTCGGAGTGGTCTTCACCCATGTCCGGCACGAAATCGCACAGGAAGGCTTCGATGCCGAATGGCGGATCGTGTTCATCTGCATGGTCGAAAGCGAACTGGTCAGCCGCTGTGAGCTATTCGACGAAGCGGACCTGGACACCGCGATCACGAAATTTGAGGTTTTACTGCCGCAGGCGCATCGGCCGGAGAACGCGGCAAGCCAAATAGGTGAGCGCTACTTGGCCCACATCGCGGCCGGCGACTGGGACGCCATGGCAGAACTACTGGCCGACGACATTGTCATGGACGATCGCCGTCGGATGGTGGGCGCGGGAATTCGACATGGTCGAGACGCCCTAATCGTGGACATGCGAGCGATCGCCAACCTCTCCGTCATGAACGTGGATTCGCGCGTCATCGCGGTCCGCGGCGAACGCCTCGTCATCCTGCGTAGCCGCTTTACAAATCGTGATCCAGGGTCCGAGGCACTACTCTCGGAGGTGCTCGTCATCGTCGAGACCAACGCCGACTATCGGATCGTCACGGCAATCGCGTTCGGTCTCGACGACTTCGACGCCGCCATCGCCGAGCTGGACGCCCGTTACCTCGCCGGCGACGCGGCAGCCCATGCGCGCACATGGTCTGTCATTGCGGAGAACTACGCCGCGCTGAACCGACACGAGCTGCCCCCGATGGCGCCGGACTGCGTGAGTATCGACCACCGGCGCGGCGCAGCTTTCCCGGCTGGTGAGGTAATCGACTACGCACGTGCCGGTTTAGACCACAACCACAGTATTCGCAACCATGTCGAGGCCGTCCATCTGCTCGACGACCTGGGAGTGGTCTTCACCCATGTTGGGCATGAAACCTCACAGGAAGGCTTCGATGCCGAATGGCGGATCGTGTTCATCTGCACGGTCGAAGACGACTTGGTCAGCCGCTGTGAGCTATTCGACGAAGCGGATCTGGACACCGCGATCGCGAGGTTCGAGCAGCTCAGCCGACCGACACCGCGACTCGAAAATGCGGCAAGCAAAGTGCACGAACGCTCCAACGCGTGTTTCATGGCACGCGACTGGGCTGCCCTTGCAGAGACATTCGCCGACGGCATTACGACGCAGGATCGCCGTCGAGTCATAGGCCATGCTGTGGGGCACGGTCGAGACGCGGTGGTGGCTAACGGTCGGGCAATCATCGACTTCGGGATGACGAAGGTGACGTCGACCGTTATTGCGATCCGCGGCAACCGCCTTGTCCTCGCGCGTGCGCGTTACTCGGGCCCCGATGAAGAGCCCGGGGCATTCCACACGGACGTACTCAACGTCGTGGAGAGCAACGCCGACAACCGGGTCGCGATGCTTTTTATCTTCGATCCCGACGACATCGATGGCGCGCTCGAAGAACTCGATGCCCGTTATGCCTCCGGTGAAGCGGCCGATTTTGCGCACGCCTGGTCGCTCGTCACCGGAGCATACGCCGCGATCAAGCGTCACGAACTTGCCCCGACGACACCGGACTTCGTGAATATCGACCATCGCCGCGGGGCGGCATACGCACCCGGTGACCTAATCTCTTACATCCGCGCGGGATGGGAGCTCGGACAAGACATCAGTACGCACATCGAGGCCGTGCATCGACTAAACAACTTTGGAGCGGTCGTCACCCATTCAGCCCATGGAACCACGCAAGATGGGTTCGATGCCGAGTGGCGCGGAGTACAGATCCTTGCGGTCGAAGGTGACATGATCAGTCGCAGCGAGATTTTCGACGAGGCCGATCTGAAAACTGCGATCGCGAGATTCGATCAGCTGAGTCGGCCGGCACCGCGCCTGAAAAATGCTGTGAAAGAGCGCTTCCTGAAGCACTTCGAGGCCCGCAACTGGGACGCCCTGGCGGAGGATTTCGCCGAGGATTATTACAACGACGACCGCCGTCGAGTCGTGAATAGCGGGGTTCGGCACGGTCGGGATATCGCAATCGAAGACCTGCGGACGGGCGTCGACATCGGGCTATTGACGCGCATCGCGGTGGACATCATCGCGACCCGCGGTGAACGCCTCATCCTCATGCGCGTCCACAATTCGGGCCACAACCACGATGCAGTTGAACTCGATATGCTCCAGGTCGTTGAGTATGACGCCGACGAACGGATCGCGGCCGCCGTAGTGTTCGACCCCGACGACTTCGCGGCCGCGTTCACCGAACTCGACGCCCGATATCTCGGCGGTGAAGCAGCCGCGCACGCGCACACCTGGTCCGTCATCAGCGGGGTCCACGCCGCTTTCAACCAGCGCGAACTTCCCACGACGCCAACAGAATTACTTGATCATCGACCACTTGTAACGGTCGAGGCGGGTGACCCTACCGCGAGCATCCGGGGCATGTGGGACTTCACGCCGGACTTGAATATCTACATCGAAGCTGTTCACCGGTTGAGCAATCTCGGCGCAGTCTTCACACAGGTCTCGCATGGCACGTCAAAAGAGGGTTTCGCCGCCGAGTGGCGAATCGTCGAACTCGTAACGGTCAGCGGTGATCTGATCAAGCGCGGCGAGTTGTTCGACGAGGCAGACCTCGACACCACGCTCGCTCGCTTTGACGAATTACACTCGCAGGCACCACGACTGGAAAACACGACAAGCCGACTAATCGAGCGAATCCAGACGTGCTTCGCGGCCCGCGACTGGGAAGTCTTGGCAGAGCTCATAGCCGAGGACTTTTCCACTGACGATCGCCGTCGGGTGGTAAGCGCCGGCGTTCGGCATGGCCGAGATGCTGAGATAGAAAACAATCGGGCGATCGCCGACCTGGGGATCACGAAGATCACTACTGCTGTCATTGCGACGCGCGGGGAGCGCCTCCTCCTCACACGTACCCGCTATTCGAGCCGCGACGAAGGGCGCGATGCTTTCCTCACAGAGCTACTCAGCGTCGTCGAGATCAATGAGCATGAACGAATCGCCGCCGTCGTCGCTTTCGACCTCGACGACGTCGACGCCGCCTTCGCCGAGCTTGATGCGAGATATCTTGCCGGCGAAGGGGCAGCCCACGCGCATACGTGGTCCGTCATCGTGGCGGCTTGCGCCGCATTCAATTGTCGTGAAATCGATTACGCTACAACAGATTCTGTATACATCGACCATCGGCGGCTAGACGGTCTCGATGCGGGGGGCATAGACGCACTCGCCAGCGCCACATGGGACGTTACACAGAACGTCAGAACCCGGATCGAAGCCGTGCATCGGCTCAGCGAACTCGGCGTCGTGTTAACCATCGCTATGACAGGGACATCCCCAGAGGGCTTCGACGCCGAGTGGCGGACGATCAGCGTTTTCATGATCGACGGTAACCGCCTCAGCCGGTGCGAGATCTTCGACGAGGCGGACCTGGACGCGGCACTCGCCCGCTTTGATGAATTGCATCCGCCTGCACGACAGCTGGCGAACGCGGCGAGCCGAGCGGAGGAGCGCTTCTTTGCGTATTTCGGGACCCGTGACTGGGCGGCGATGGCCGAGATCCTCACTGACGACAGTTCCATCGACAATCGTTCCCGCGTGGTCAATAGTGGATTCTGGAATGGCCGCGAGGCCATAATCGCAAATCAGCGAGCCCTGGCCGATGTTGTTGCTGCGGAGAACATAACGTTGACCGTGATCGCGACCCGCGGCGAGCGCCTGGTCCTCACTCGTATGCATTCCCCGGGCAGCGATCCGCGCAACGGAGAGTTCGTTTCCGAGATGCTGATAATCGCCGAGATCGACACCAACGGTCGGATCTCGGCGCACATCGGGTTCGATCTCGATAACCTCGAGGCTGCGTTCGCGGAGCTCGACGCCCGCTACGTCGCCGCCGAAGCGGCCCCTTATGCGCACACGTGGTCGCTCATTGACCAGACCCACGCCATGCTCAACCGCCACGAGATACCCCCGACAGCAGCTGGTTTCGTTAACATCGACCACCGGCGCGGGATCGCCTTCGCCCCAGGCGACATCGTCCCGTTCGTGCGTGCCACGTTTGATGACACGCCTGACGTCCGCCACCACATCGTCGCGGTCCATCGACTGAGCGGCCTCGGGGCGGTCATCACCCAAGCGTTGCACGGGACCTCGCGCCAGGGCCTCGACGCCGAGTGGCAAAACATCGCCCTTTTCATATTTGAAGGTGACTTGGCCACCCGCGTCGAGATTTTCGACGAGGAAGATCTTGACGCCGCAATCGTTCGATTTAACGAACTGCAATCACCAGTGCAACAACTGGAAAATGCGGCAAGCCAAGCGGGCGAGCGCTTCCTGACGCGGTACGAGTCGCGCGATTGGGACGCTATGGCAGAGCTATTGGCGGACGACTCTTTCAGAGACGATCGTCGGCCGGTAGTGGGCGCAGGCGTGCAACATGGCCGGGATGCCCAGATCGCGGACATGCGCGCTATCACCGAGCTCTGGATCATCACCAACCTCAAATTGGCCGTCATCGCGACGCGCGGGGAGCGCCTCGCCCTGACGCGGACCAGTTTTTCGGGACGCGATCAAGGATCTGAGCCATTCCTCACGGAGGTACTCAACATCGCGGAAATTAATTCCGACGGGCGGTTCCTGGCGAACATCTCGTTCGACCTCGACGACATCGATGCCGCCTTTGCCGAGCTCGATGCTCGATACCTCGCCGGAGAGGCGGCCGGCCACGCGGAGACATGGTCGGTCATCACGCGGTGGTTCGCCGCAGTCAACAAGCACGACATACCGCCGACGACGCCGGACTGGGTCGCCGTCGATCACCGCCGGCTTCCCGCGTTCGAGGGGGGCGATCTGCCGACGGCCCTACGCGCCGTCTGGGACGTCACGCCAGACCTCACCATCCACATCGAAAGGGTGCACCGGCTCAGCAGTTTCGGAGTGGTCGCCGCCTTTATCATGCATGGGACCTCGCCGGAAGGCTTAGCCGTTGAGTGGCGGACAACCGAGATACTGACTGTCGAAGGCGATCTCATCAAAGATTTGGAAATCTTCGACGAGGCGGACCTCGACGCCGCGCTCGCCCGCTTCGAGGAGCTGCAACCGCAGGCACCGCGTCCGAAAAACGCGGCAAGCCAAGTGGAGCAACGCTGCGTGAGCTACTTCGCGGCCCGCGACTGGGACTCCATAACCGAATTACTAGCTGACGACATTCTGATGGACGATCGTCGTCGCGTCGTGAACGTCGGGACCCGGCGCGGTCGCGATGCCCAAATTGCGGACATGCGCGCTATCGCCGACGTCGGAGTAACGGACATAACGCCAACGGTGATTGCGGTCCGCGGGGAGCGCCTCGTACTGGCTTCTTACTTCGGCCTCGACAGCTGGTCGGGGCACAAGGAGCTAGGCGTATCTGAGATCAACTCCGAAAACCAGATCGTGGCACGTGTCCAGTTCAACGCCGACGACATCGACGCCGCATTCGAGGAACTCGACGCGCGGTACATCGCAGGCGAGGCGGCCGTCCATGCGCACACGTGGTCGGTCATCGCGGGCGCCCATGCCGCAATCAACCGGCACGAACTCCCCGCGACGACACCCGACTGGGTGAATATCGACCACCGTCGGGGAATACCAGTCGCGTCCGGTGACGTGACCGCATACCTCCGCGCCTCACTGAACGCCCCCGCGGGCAGCATTTGCATCGAGGCGGTGCATCGGCTGAGCCACCTCGGAGCGGTTGTCACCTGGGAGGGGCGTGGGACCTCGGAAGAGGGCTTCGATGCCGAGTGGCGCGGGATCAATGTTCTGGCAGTCGAGGGTGATCTGATCAGCCGCTGCGAGCTGTTCGACGAGACAGACCTTGACGCCGCGCTCGCCCGCTTTGACGAACTGCAACCAGCAGCGCGTCAACTGGAGAACGCGGCAAGCCGGGTGGACCGGCGGTTCCTCGCGTGTGTCGGGGCCCGAGACTGGGACGCGATGGCAGAGATAGCCGCCGACGATTATTACGTCGATGATCGTCGTCGTGCGGTGAACATCGGTCTCCTACAAGGTCGCGCCGCCGCGATTGCAAGCGCGCGGACAGTCGCCGAGCTTGGACTCACGATCACAATGTCAGACGTCATCGCGACGCGCGGAGAACGCCTGGTCCTCAGCCGTGCCCGATGGCAGTGGTCCGGATCCGATCAACGGGCCGAGTCGTTCCACTCCGAGGTGCTTAACCTCGTCGAAATCAACGACCGAGGGCGTATGACTGCGCGTGTCTGGTTCGAAACCAACGACTTCGACGCCGCGTTCGAAGAACTCGACGCGCGTTACCTCGCCAGCGAAGCGGCACTGTACGCGCGCGTGTGGACGGCCATTGCCACGGCCTACGCCGCATTCAACCGGCACGAAATGCCGGCGACTGCATCAGGTTCGGTTTACATCGATCATCGACCGCTTGTGATGGTCGAGGCAGCAGATCTGGCCGACTTTACTCGTGCGACGTGGGACATGACTCCGGACGTCACCATCTACATCGAGATGGTGCACAGCCTGAGTGACCTCGGAGCGGTCGTCACCAGTACCGCGCGAGGAACTTCGCATGACGCCTTCGACGCCGAGTGGCGGATGATCCACCTGTTCACGGTCGAAGGCCATGTAATCAACCGCTCGGAGATGTTCGACGAGGCGGACCTTGAGGCCGCGCTCGGCCGCTTTGACGAACTGCATCCGAAGCCACAGCTGGAAAACACTGCGAGCCGAGTCGGTGAGCGCTTCTTGGCGCACTTCCACGCGCGCGACTGGGACAGCATGGCGGAGATGTTGGCCGACGATTTCGCCCAGGATGATCGCCGTCGAATCGTGGGCGCGGGAGTACGGCATGGTCGAGACGCCCAGATCGCAGACCTGCGGGTGGTCGCCGACCTGCGCGCAACGTACATTTCGTCGACCGCCGTCGCGACCCGCGGCGAGCGCCTAGTTCTCACGAGACAGCGCTTGTCTTTCCGCGAAGAAGAACAAGAGGGTTTTCTCACAGATGTGCTCGTCATGTTCGAAATCAACGCCGACGAGCGAATAGCCGTGTCCGTCTCGTTCAGCCCCGACGACATCGACGCGGCATTCGCGGAACTCGACTCCCGATACCTCGCCGGTGAAGCGGCGGCTTACAGCAAGTTTTGGTCCGTCATCGCCAACGGCTACGCCACACTCAACAACCACGAACTCCCCCCGGTGACATCGAAATGGGTGACGATCGACCACCGCATGCGCGCCACCTTCCAGGCGGCCGACCAGACCGCATATATCCGTGGCGCTTGGGCTCTCACGCCGAACCTCAAGATGTACATCGAGGCCGTGCACCGGCTGAGCGACCACGCTGCCGTCGTGACCCACGCGGCGTATGGATCGACGCAAGAAGGCTTCGCCGCCGAATGGCGAATGATCGAACTTCTGGCGGCCGAGGATGACAACGTAAGCCGCTGCGAATTGTTCGATGAGGCCGACCTCGACGTCGCGATCGCCAGCTTTGAGGAGCTGCAACCGCAGCCGCCACGGCTGGAAAACATGGCAAGCCAAGTGGTCGTGCGCTTCATGGGGGAGTTCGCGCGAAGCGAGTGGGACGCCATGGCGGGGACTATGGCCGATGACTTTTCCAACGACGATCGGCGTCGGGTGGTGGGCTCGGGAATCCGATATGGTCGAGACGCCGAGATCGCAGACATGCGGGCGATCGCCGACCTCTCACTGACCAACGTGACATCGACGCCCTTGGCGACTCGCGGGGACGGCCTCTGCCTCGTGCGTCTCCGCTTCTCCGGCCGCCGGGAAGGGCCTGAGGCGTACATCATCGAGTTCCTCAGCGTCGTCGAGATCGACGCCGACGAGCGGGTCGTTGGAGTCGTCTCGTTCGACCTCGACAACATCGACGCCGCCTTCGAAGAACTCGATGCTCGCTATCTCGCCGGCGAAGCGGCCGCCCACGCGCGCACGTGGTCGGTCAACTCGCGGCTCTACGCCGCATTCAACCGGCACGAACTTCCCGCGACGGCGCCGGACTGGGTTTACATCGACCATCGGCCGCTCGTAACGATTGAGGCGCCTGATTGGCCCGCGTCCCTCCGCGCCTTCTGGGACATCGCAGCGGACTTCAGGAGCTATGTGGAAGCCGTGCACCGGCTGAGCGACCTCGGAGCGGTTATCACGGCAGCGGTGTATGGGACCTCGCACGAAGGCTTCCACGCCGAGTGGCGGGTGATCGACCTCTTCACGATCGATGGAGACCTCGTCAACCGCTGTGAAATCTTCAACGAGGACGACCTCGACGCCGCGCTCGCGCGGTTTGACGAGCTCGATCGGCCGACGCCTGCGGAATAGATCGTTTCTACACGGCAGTGATAACGTAATTCTCCGATTCGTATAACGGGGCTACCGCCCGCCGTCGACTCCCGGAGGTGACGTGCCAGAATCCGGACGTCCGCTGCCCCTGATCACGCAGGACAACGAATTCTTCTGGACGTCGGGCGCCGACGGGAAGCTGCGCCTGCAGGAATGCAAGGCCTGCGAATCGCTGATCCATCCGCCGGCGCCGGTATGCCGCTACTGCCGCTCACTCGATGTTGGGGTGCGCGCGGTCTCCGGAAGGGCGACCCTCGCCGGATTCACCATCAACGAGCGGTTCAGCCTGCCCGGCTTGGCGGCGCCCTACGTGATCGCGCAGGTGGCTATCGCCGAAGACCCCCGGGTGCGACTGACCACCAACATCGTCGAGTGCGATTTCGACGCGCTTGAACTCGGACAGCAGGTCGAAGTCGTCTTCGAGCAGGTCGAGGACGTGTGGTTCCCGCTCTTTCGGCCCTTGCAGGAGAGCGGGGCCGGCGCCGATCCCGGTCAACTGCCAGTCGACGAGGTCGCGCCAGACCGCTTCGGCGAACACGTCCGGCCCATGCTCACTCCGGAGAAGTTCGAAGACAAGGTCGCGCTGACCGGCATCGGCATGTCGCCGATCGGCCGCCGGTTGATGCAGCCGCCGCTGGCGCTGACGGTGCAGGCATGCGAAGCGGCCATCGCCGATGCCGGCCTCACGTACGCCGACATCGACGGCCTCTCCACCTATCCCGGTGCGATCAACGTCGGCGGTTTTGGCGAGGGCGGTGTCACCGCCCTCGAAGCGGCGCTGGGCATTCGGCCGACGTGGCACAACGGCGCCATGGAGACTTTCGGCCCGGCCGGCTCGGTGATCGCCGCGATGCTCGCGGTCGCATGCGGTTTGGCGCGTCACGTGCTGTGCTTCCGAACGCTGTGGGAAGCCACCAATGGCGAGCTGATGAAGCAGGGCAAAATCACTCCGTCGATGGGCCGGATGTCAGGCTGGCAGATGCCATTTGGTGCCACGTCTGCGGCACACACCTTGGCCATGAACGCGCAGCGGCACTTTCACCGGTACGGCACCACGAAAGAAACGTTGGGCTGGATCGCGTTGAACCAGCGCACCAACGCCGAACTCAACCCGACCGCCATCTACCGGTCGCCGATGACGATGGACGATTACCTCAACGCGCGTCCCATCACCACGCCATTCGGCCTCTACGACTGCGACGTCCCGTGCGACGGCGCCATCGCCGTCATCGTCTCGGCCGTCGACGTCGCCCGCGACCTGGCCAAGCCGCCCGTGCTGGTGGAAGCCGTAGGGACTCAGATCATCGAGCGAATCGACTGGGACCAAAGCACTCTCACCCACGAGCCGCAGGTGCTGGGCCAGGCGGCGCATGTGTGGACGCGCACATCGCTGCGGCCGTCGGACGTCGACGTGGCCGAGCTGTACGACGGTTTCACCATGAACTGCCTTTCCTGGATCGAGGCGCTGGGCTTCTGCGGGATAGGTGAGGCGAAGGAATTCCTGGACGGCGGCAAGAACATCGCGCGCGACGGTCAGCTGCCGCTCAACACGCACGGTGGTCAGCTCTCGCACGGCCGCACCCACGGCATGGGTCTGTTGCATGAGGCTGTCACGCAGCTGCGCGGCGAGGCCGGTGACCGTCAAGTCGCCGACGCCCGCGTCGGTGTGGTCAGCAGCGGCGGTCTCACGCCCAGCGGCGTGATCTTGCTACGGGCCGACGCATGAGCAGTACCGCTCCCCATCCCCGGCTCGTCATCGTGCACGGCGTACCGATGTCGGCGTTGGTCGCCGAAGCCGACGATCCTAAGGCCGTGATCGTGGCGATCCACGGGGGTGGAACCACCGCAATGTATTTCGACTGCCCGGGTCATCCGTCGTATTCGCTGTTGCGCACCAGTGCGGCAGCCGGATTCACCGTCGTGGCCCTCGATCGGCCCGGCTACGGAAGCTCGGCACCCTATCCTGAAGCGATGGTCTCCGGCGAGCAGCGGGTCAACCTGGCTTACGGTGCTGTGGATCGCATCCTCGGCGAACGTCCGCGTGGCGCAGGCGTATTCGTGTGGGGCCATTCGGGCGGCTGCGAGCTGACATTACGGATGGCCGCCGACGCGCGAGGTGCCGACCTGCTCGGCATCGAGCTCGCGGGCACTGGCAGGCACTACCTGCCCGCGGCCAAGGAAATACTCAAAACGGCTACCCGCGAGCGCCGCCCGTCGGGCATGCGCGAATTGCTGTGGAGCCCAGAAGAGCTCTATCCGCCCGAGGTCCTCGGCGGCGCCACGGTTTCGCCGTCGGCCCCGTCTTACGAGGACCAGATGGTGTCGGACTGGGCGCGAAAGACTTTCCCGGAGCTCGGGCCGACCGTACGGGTCCCGGTGCACTTCAGCATCGCCGAGCACGAAAAGGTCTGGCAGACCGACGACGAGGCGGTGGCCGAGATTGGCGCCCTGTTCGCCGGGGTGCCGCAGTTCGTCGTGCATCGACAACCGGGCGCCGGGCATAACATCAGCCTCAGCCACGCGGCCCCTGACTACCACTCGAAAGTTCTTGATTTCGTGCGGGAATGCGTGGTTGATGGTGCGACGAACACGGAATCCGATTTGGAGGCAGGATGATCCACGTCGGGTTCATCGGGTTGGGCAGCCAGGGCGGCCCCATGGCCCGGCGGATCGCCGAGGGCGGGTACCCCACCACCTTGTGGGCGCGTAGGCCGGAGGCCCTCGAGGCATTCGCCGACACCCCAGCCAAAATCGCCGGGTCCCCGGCGGAGCTCGCCGCGGCGAGCGATCTGGTCTGCCTCTGTGTGGTCGGTGACGCCGACATCGACGAAGTCGCTTGCGGCGAAGACGGATTGCTCAAGGCGATGAAGCCGGGCAGCGCCATCATCGTGCACAGCACGGTGCACCCGAACACCTGCCGAGAGCTCGCGAACAAGGCCGCCCCGTACGGCGTTTCCGTCATCGACGCGCCGGTGAGCGGCGGCGGAGGGGCGGCCGCCGAGGGTCGCCTGTTGGTGATGGTGGGCGGCGACACCGACGTTGTCGAGCGTTGTCGTCCGGTCTTCGAGACCTATGCCGATCCGGTCGTTCACCTCGGCGAGCTGGGTTCCGGGCAGACCACCAAACTGCTCAACAACTTGCTGTTCACCGCCCACCTGGCCACCGCGGCCACCGCCCTGTCACTGGCCAAGGAGCTGGGCGTCGAGCCGGATCGTCTCACCGAGGTGGTCTCCCGCAGCAGTGGAAAAAGCTTCGCGCTCAATGCCCTCGGCGGGATCGGGGGGCTGAATCGGTTAGCCGGTGTTGCGGGAGGGCTGCTGCAAAAAGATGTCCGGCTCGTCGTCGACCTTGCCGACCGGGCCGGGGTGAAGGGCGGCGCGGTGCTCGATGCGGCCGACGCGGCGCTGACCCTGATGGACCACCCCCGATGAGGGGCCGATGAAGGTCGAATTCAACGGCGCGGGGCCGGTGGACCGCCCCATGGCGGGCCGTCTGGGAACGAGCAGACACACCGTGCGCCGCGAAGAGGGCGCGAAATGCCAGCGTTTTGGTCTTCCCGGTTCGTCACGAAGGTATTACCGTTGACGTTACAGTCAGGGACTCCGCTGTAAAGGTTCAGCCCGACCTCGCCGCTGAGGAGGATTCAGTGACAAAAGCGAAGGTTGTCTTCGACCCGTACTCCGAGGACTACTTCAACAATCCGTTCGACATCTATCGGCGGATGCGCGAGGACGCGCCCCTGTATTACGACGAAAAGGAGGACTTTTACGCGCTGACCCGTCATGAAGACGTGTCGGCAGCGTTCAAGGACTTCGAGACGTATTCCTCGGCACGCGGCTGTGACCTGGCGATGGTGCGCAGGGGCATCAGCCCCGAGCAGAAGTCGATCATCTTCATGGACCCCCCGGAGCATCGGCACATGCGCAGCCTGCTCAATAAGGCGTTCACTCCGCGGGCTATTCAATCGCAGCGCGAGACCATCATCGAGGTCATCGACAAGTACCTGGGTGCCGTCGACTCGGACAACTTCGACGTGGTACAGGACTTCTCCGGACCCTTCCCGGTAGAGGTCATCACCCGGATGGCCGGCGTGCCGGAGGAATACCGCCAACAGGTTCGCCACTGGATCGACACCAGCCTTTCTCACGAACCGGGCCAGATCGAGGTCAGCGAAGCCGGCATGCAGGCCAACATCGACACGGCCATGTACTACTTCAGCCTGGTGCAGGAGCGGCGCCAGGAACCGCAGGACGACATGATCAGCCGGCTCATCGCGGCCGAGGTCCCCGGCGAAGACGGTGCCCTACGCAAGCTCGACGACATCGAGATCTGCGGGTTCGCAACACTTCTGGGCGGCGCTGGTGCCGAGACCGTCACCAAACTGATGGGCAACGCGGCGGTGATCTTCGCCCAGCATCCCGACCAGTGGCAAAAGCTGCAGGAGGACCGGAACAAGATCCCGGGGGCGGTCGAAGAACTACTGCGCTATGAGGGACCGGTGCAGTACAACGTCCGCTACACCCTAAAAGAGGCCCACGTCAGCGGTGGCGTTATCCCTCCCGGCAAGCCGGTGTTCCTCTGCGGCGCCGCGGCGAACCGCGACCCGGAGGCCTTCACCGATGCCGACACATTCGACATCGAGCGTGACCAGACCGAGGCGCAGCACCTCGGGCTCGGGTACGGGATTCACAGCTGCCTCGGCGCCGCGCTCGCCCGGCTGGAAAGCCGCCTCGCGCTGGAGAGGCTGCTCGACTTCATGCCGCGCTATGAAGTGGACTGGGCGGGCTGCAAACGGGTGAACATGCAAAACGTCGCGGGCTGGAAGAACGTGCCCGTCAAGGTGCTTCGGTAAGGGGTCACGGTGACGAAGAAGATCGAAGTCGATTGGGGGCTCTGCGAGAGCAACGGTGTCTGCATGGGCATCAACCCCGATATATTCGAGCTCGGCGACGACGACATGCTGACCGTCCACCAGGAGGAGGTCACGCCGGAGAACGAGGCGGACGTGCGCGAGGCCGTCCGTCAATGTCCCCGGCAGGCCATCTCCATCGTCGGAGAGTAGCGATCAGAGTCCGGCGAGGATGACCGCGTTGCAGTCGGCCGCGGCCTGCCGCAGTTTCGCCGCCTTCTGGTAGCCCTCCGACTCGTACCAAGCCCGAGCGGCATCGACCGACTCGAATTCCAGTACGACGGTTTGGTCTCCATGCCAGTCGCCTTCGATGACCTTGGGCGCGGTGTCTACCGCCAGGATGGTGGCACCGCTCATCGCCGATCCGGCGGCTTGCGCATACGCCTTCATGCCTTCCGGATCTTTGATGGCCTCGGTCAAGATGACATAGCCCTTAGCCACTGAAGAATCTCCTACTCGCCGGTGTATTCGGTTATTTCTCGCTGATCGCCTGCTCGGGACAGCATTGGATTGCCTCCTGAGCTGCCGCCTCCATTTCCGTTGGAACGTCGGAATCTATGGCCTCGGCGTAACCGTCCTCGGTCAGGCTGAACACGTCGGGGCACAGCGTGAGACACATGCCGTGGCCGCGACACTTCTGGTCGTCTACCCATACCTTCATGCCAGCGTGAACTCCAGGTGCAGTTCGGTCAGGCCGCGCAGGATGTACGTCGGAACATATTGGTAATGGCGGTCATTCGCCGGCCCGTGAACGCTCTCGTCGATCCTGATGTCCGTCGTGCGGTCAAGCAACCGTTCGATCGCCACCCGGGTTTCGGCACGTGCTAGCGGCGCTCCCGGGCAGCTGTGGATGCCGCGCCCGAACGAGATGTGTTGGCGCGCATTCTTGCGGGCCGGATCAAAGGTGGCGGGTTCTTCGAACCGCCGCGGATCCCGGTTGGCTGCCGCCTGCACGATCATCACGGTGCTGCCGGCGGGCAGGTCGACGCCACCGACGTTGACGGGCACCCGGTTCATCCGGAAGTCGCCCTTGACCGGGCTCTCGTGCCGCAGCGACTCCTCGATGAAATTCGGGATGAGGCTGCGGTCCTTCCGCAACCGCGCCTGGATGTCGGGGCGTTCCCCCAATGTCTGCAGCGCCGCACCCAGCAGCCGCACGGTGGTCTCCTGGCCCGCCGAGAAGACGTTGGCGGCGACGCGCGCCACGTCCTCGACTTCCGGTACCGAACCGTCGGGATACGTCGCGGTGGCCAGGCCGGTCAGCACGTCGTCGCGGGGGTCGCGCCTGCGGTCGGTGACGTAATCGGAGAACAGGCCGTAGAGGAATTCGAGCGGGCTGTGTGCCAGCGATTCCTTGCCGGTGCCACCGATGCCGCCACCCGAGTGCTCGCGGATGCCCTTGACGAACTTGTCTCGATCTTCCATGGGCACGCCCAGCAGGTCGGCGATGACCAGCAGCGTGAACGGCCCGGCGAAGCCCTTGATCCATTCGCCACGCCCGGGCGCCAGGAAATCGTCGAGCGCCTGATCGGCGAGTGCCCACATGGCGTCCTCGTTCTCCTTGAGGCGCTTCGGGGTGATCAAACGCATCAGCAGGGAGCGATGGTTGGTGTGGGTCGGCGGGTCAAGGGTGGGCAGTTGGTCACTGAAGGGCAGCTCGTCGCGGTGCTGCTCGATCAATTCGGTGATGTCGTCACCCTCGATCGGGACGGGAAAACCGGGAAACGGGCCCGTGACCGAGATGCACGAGGACCACGTCTCGGCGTCGTTGAGAACCACGCACGCCTCGTCCCATCCGGTGATCATGGTGACGCCGTGATGGCTCTCCCGGGTGACGGGGCAACGCTCGCGCAGCGCCTCGTAGTACGGGTACGGGTCTGCGATGAGCTCGCTGCCGCGGAAGAAGTCCAACTCCGAGAATTCCTTCGCCATCTGCCGCTCCTTGAATCTCGGCTAGTGAGAACGCGCCTCTCGCATGTGAGTATTACATTTCCATACGGGCTGGTGGTCGTCAACGAGGGCCGTTGCCGGATGCCGATCGAACGACGAATCACCCGAACTACTGGAAGTCGCGTGCGGTTCGGGCTGCGCCTTAGCTGGCGGGAACCAGGTCGGCGGCAACCGACGGCCACGCCAGCAGCCCGCTGCGGAAGGTCTCCACATGACCGATCGCGGTTTGCGGTGCGGCCGCGGCCGCCAATGCCTGGGCCTTGAACGTCTGGGCGGCCATGCTCAGCTCGTGTTGCACCACGCCGACGCTGTCATCGAGTTCGGACGGCCAATCCTCCCCCCACAGCGTGACCTCGGTGACACCGTGATCGAGTGCCTGCAGCACGCCCTGGCGCACCCGCGCGTCGCAGCCGAACAGGTCCGCCGCGGCCGCCAGGGCCTGCGGGCGCGGACGCGATTGCACCGACGCCAACGCCTCTTCGAGGTCGAGCATCTGGGCGCCAACGATCTGCAGCGGCCGGTCGTCGGGGTGGTCGGCGACCAGCACGCTAACGTCCCAACCCGCCATCGCCCGGTCGAAGATCCAGCCGCCGGCGAACCTCACCACGTCGAGGACGGTGGCGGCGATGACGTCGAGCCGGTATCTCATGTCGTCTCGGGGTTCTTCGTGGGCGCGAAATCCCGCGCCAGTGCCTCGGCGTACTGCTTGAACGCCTCGGCTAGCGGGATCGAAGGATCGAGTAACCATGTGGTTTCCATTCCGTGGACGAAAGCGAGAATTTCCACTGCCTTGACGGCGGGGTCTATGTCTGCGCGATACCGGCCGTCGGCCTGACCGCGACGGATGAGATCGGCGACGATGTCGGTCGCGGCCCGGTGCCTGGCCAGCATGCGGTCGTGCAACGGAGCCTCGGGAAGGATGTTCTCCACCAGCAGCACCGTGAAGGTGCCCACCAGTTCGGGGGCCCGGTAAAAACGGTCTGCGACCGCGGCGATCTGGGCGAACAGGTCACCGGTCCGGTCTGCATGCGTGTCGTCGTCGAGATCGCGGGCATCGAGCACCGCATGCAGCAACTGCTCCTTCGATTCGAAGTGATGTAGCAGCCCCGCGGGGGTCACCCCGGCCTCGCCGGCAATCTGGGCGAGTGTCGTGCTGCGCCAGCCGTTGCGGGTGAGCAGGCGTTGCGCGACGTCGAGAATCCGCTGCTTGCGGTCCTCCCCCTTGGCGAGAAGCGTGTCGTATCGGCGTGCGACAGGCACCAGGACCTCCTCGCGCTTTTGTATCGACGCCGGAAAAACCAACCAAGTGAACACACAGTAGGTTAGTTTGGCCGCTGTGACAAGGGTCACCTGGCTCGAGTTTTTGTCCGCGACGGCCCGCCGCCGCTAGTTCACCAGCTCCACCAGCGTGGCGTTGGCTGTGCCGCCGCCCTCGCACATGGTCTGCAGTCCGTAACGAATGCCGTTGTCGCGCATGTGATGCGCCATGCGTGTCATCAGCACCGCCCCGGATGCACCCAGCGGATGTCCTAGCGCGATGGCGCCGCCCAGTGGATTCATCCGTGCCGGGTCCGCGCCCGTCTCCGCCAGCCAGGCCAGCGGCACCGGCGCGAAGGCTTCATTGACCTCGAAGACGCCCACGTCGGACAGCGCGACGCCGGCCTTGCTCAGCACCTTTTCGGTCGCCGGGATGGGGCCGGTAAGCATCAGCACCGGATCCGCTCCGGTCACCGCGCCCGCCAGGTACCGCACGATCGGTACCAGGCCCAGCTCGACAGCCATCTCGGCGGTGGTCACCAGCAGCGCGGCAGCGCCGTCGGAGATCTGCGACGAATTACCCGCGTGGATCACGCCGTCTTCGGCGAAGGCCGGCTTGAGCGTGGCGAGCTTCTCGACGCTGCTGCCGCGCCGCACGCCCTCGTCGGTGGTGCAGACGTTGCTATCGGCTCCGTCGACGAACACCGGCACGATCTGTTCGGTGAATGCGCCCCCGTCCTGGGCCGCCGCGGCCCGCTCGTGGGATTCGACGGAGAATTCATCGAGCCTGTTGCGCGAGAACCCCCACTTTTTGGCGATCATCTCCGCCGACAGGCCCTGGTTGAACGAGAAATTGTCATAGCGGGCAAGGACTTTCGGACCATACGGCATCCCGGTTGCCCGGGCCGAGCCGAGCGGAACACGGCTCATGACTTCGACCCCACCGGCCACGACGACATCCTGCTGGCCTGACATCACTGCCTGCACCGCGAAGTCGAGCGCCTGCTGGCTGGACCCGCATGCGCGATTGACCGTGGTCCCTGGGATGGTTTCGGGCCAACCGGCTGCTAAAACCGCGTAGCGACCGATGTTGCTGGATTGGTCGCCCACCTGGGACACGCAGCCCCAGATCACGTCGTCGATGACGTCTGGACCGATGCCGGTGCGTTCGAGGAGTTCGGTGAGGACGACCGCGGAGAGGTCGGCTGCATGCATGCCGGACAGCGCGCCGTTCCGCTTCCCCACCGGTGTACGCACGGCCTCGACGATGACTGTTTCGCGCATAGCTCTACTCCGATTGCCTCTCGCCCGAATGTGGATCCATCATCACCGAGTGTGTACTGAGGGCGCAAAAATCACCAAAAATTCGCCGTGACTACACGTTCGACGTTAGACCTAATAGCTTTTCGGCAACTTCAGGACGTTGGCTCCCAAGAAGTTCAGAATCATTTCCTGACTGACGGGCGCGATCTTCATCAGCCGGGCCTCCCGGAAGTACCGCGTGATGTGGTACTCCTCGGCGTAACCCATGCCGCCGTGGGTTTGCAGCGCCCGGTCGGCGGCTGTGAAGCCCGCGTCGGCGCAGAGATACTTGGCCGTATTGGCCTCGCGGCCACACGGTTTGCCGTTGTCGTAAAGCCATGTCGCCTTGCGCAGCATCAGTTCGGCGGCATCGAGCCGAGCCAGCGAATCAGCGAGCGGGAACTGCAATCCCTGGTTCATCCCGATGGGCCGGCCGAAGACCTCGCGCTGATTGCCGTATTTCACCGCCTTTTCCAGCGCCACCCGGCCGATACCGAGAGCCTCGGCCGCGATGAGCATCCGTTCCGGGTTGAGGCCGTCGAGGATGTACTGAAAGCCCTTGCCCTCTTCACCGATTCGGTCCTCGACCGGCACCTCGAGATTGTCGATGAACAACTCGTTGGAGCTGACCGCGTTGCGGCCCATCTTGCGGATCGGGCGGATGTCGACCCGGCTGCGGTCGAGATCGGTGATGAACAGCGTCATCCCGTCGGTCTTCTTGGTGACCTCTTCGTAGCTTTGCGTTCGGGTGAGCAACAGGATCTTGTCGGATTCCATCGCCTTGGAGATCCAGACCTTGCGACCGTTGACGATGTAGCGATCGCCGTCACGCTTGGCGAACGTGGTGATACGCGAAGTGTCAAGCCCGGCACCGGGTTCGGTGACGCCGAAGCAGACGTGCACTTCACCGGTCGCGACGGCGGGTAACGTTCGTGCCTTGAGTTCATCGGAACCGTGCACCACGACCGGCTGCATGCCGAAGATGGACAGGTGAATCGAGCTGGCGGCGTTCATGGCACCACCCGACTTGGCGACCTCCTCGAGCAGGATCGTCGCTTCGGTGATGCCGAGGCCGTGACCGCCGTATTCGGTGGGGATCGTCATTCCCAACCAGCCGCCATCGGCGATGGCGCGGTAGAACTCGGTCGGGAACTCGTGCGCCTGGTCCTTCTCCATCCAGTACTGGTCGTCGAATTTTCCCGCCAGCTCCGCCACTGACCGACGGATCAATTCCTGGTCATCGGTCAGCTCAAAGTTCATTCCGGCGCCAGGCACTGCTAGATCTCCTCATTCATTGCCGGCGGCGAGATTGCCGTGGTGGTCGCGTATTGCCGGACAGGGCGACCCTGAGTGCAATGTCGACACGGCTCACCCGAGGCCGAGACCGGTTTGTCAGTCCTTGTTGCCGGTAAGAGCTTTCGCGTTGGCCGCGAAATCGGCAAAGGACGACCCACCTCGGCTGTCCTTGTCGTGGCCCGCCGCCCTAATGGACACGTCATGCCCCTCGGCGGCCTTACGCAGCGCACCGACGGTGGCCTGTTCGCGCGAAATGTGTGTGAAGGGGTCGAATGAGTACCAGCGCATGGCGTTCTCGTAGGTCATCTTGTTGATCTCGTCATCAGGAACGTTGTTGATCGACAAGACATCCCACAACTCTTCCGGCGCGCCCGGCCACATCGAGTCGCTGTGCGGGTAATCGGCTTCCCAGCAGATGTTGTCGATGCCGATCATATTGCGCAGCGCCACTCCGACCTTGTCGCTGATGAAGCAGGTCAGGAAATGGTCGCGGAAGACGTCGCTGGGCAGCTTGCCCTTGAAGTCCTGGTGCGTCCAGGTGGAGTGCATCTCGTAGGTGCGGTCGGCGCGCTCCAGGAAGTAGGGAATCCAGCCGGTCCCGCCCTCGGACAACGCAATCTTGAGGTCCGGATACTCCTTGATCGGCCGCGACCACAACAGGTCAGCGGCGGCCTGCACGATGTTCATCGGCTGCAGCGTGATCATCACGTCCATCGGCGCGTCCGGCGCGGTGATGGCCAGCCGGCCCGACGACCCGATGTGCACGTTCATCACGGTGTCGGTGTCGCACAACGCTTTCCACAACGGGTTCCAGTACTCGTTGTGGAAGCTCGGGTAACCCATGGCGGCCGGATTTTCGGTGAATGTCAGCGCATGCACGCCCTTCTTGGCTACCCGTCGCACCTCGGCGGCACACGCCTCGGCATCCCAGATCACCGGGATCGCCATCGGGATGAACCGCGCGGGGTAGGCGCCGCACCACTCGTCGATGTGCCAGTCGTTGTAGGCCTGCACCAGCGCGATAGAGAAGTCGTGATCGTCGGTGACGAACAACCGCCCGGCGAAGCCCGGGAACGACGGGAAGCAGATGGAGGCCAGGATGCCGCCGGCGTTCATGTCCTTGACGCGTTCGTCGACGTTGTAACAACCAGGCCGGATCTCGTCGAGCCCCGTCGGCTCGATGCCGTACTCGTCCTTGGGCCGGCCGGCCACCGCGTTCAATGCCACGTTCGGAATGACCGTGTCGCGGAACTTCCACATATCTGAGCCGTCGTCGTTGTGCACCAACCGGGGCGCGTCGTCCTGGTACTTCTTCGACAGGTGGTTCTTGAACATGTCAGGCGGCTCGACGGTGTGGTCGTCGACGCTGATCAGGATCATGTCTTCTTTGTTCATGGCCGTCCCTTCCATCGGATCCATTGGATCGATTACAGCCTCGGCGAATCGCTGTCCCGTGCCAAGATCGTTAAAATGAAAACTATCTTCTCGCCTGACGAGAATCAACATCCAGAGGTTGCTGCACCGTTGGCAGCCGCCTGACCAGCAGCCGAGCTCAGGGGCGAATTTTCCGCTACCACGTGGAACGCAGTGAGTCGGAACCCGGCGTGAGAAATCGCTTGCGGCGTGCGGTCCAGGCGAGGGCCATCTGGCCGGACGGCCGCGCTAGGCGGCGCCCTGCTCGAGCCTCGGCAGCCCGGCATTGACCGGGCGCGCGTTTCGTGCCAGTCTGTTAGTTGCAAATGAGAATATGATTCTCTTTCACCGAGAGGACACTGCTGATGCGGTTGCAGCCGCTCCCCGCCGACCAGTGGGACGAGGCTACCCAGCAGGCACTCTCGGCGATGCGTGGCGCGGACACGAACAACGCGCTTTCCACGCTGGCTCACCACCCGGCGCTCGCCAAGGCGTTTCTGCGCTTCAATGTCCACCTCCTCACGTCGTCGACGCTGCCGGCCCGCGTCCGCGAGCTGGCCATCCTGCGGGTGGCTCATCGTCGCCAGTGCGCGTACGAGTGGTCACACCACGTCAGGATGGCCAAGGACGAAGGGCTCACCGACGACCAGATCGCGGCGGTGCAGCGATTCGGCGATGACAGCGGCGCGGACTTCGACGCGTTCGACCGCGCGGTGATCACCGGCGTGGATGAACTCGATGACAAGTCGGAGCTGTCCGACCTGACATGGGCGGCACTGGGCGAGCGCCTCAACGACCAGCAGCGCATGGATTTCGTCTTCACGGTCGGCTGCTACGCCCTGCTGGCCATGGCCTTCAACACTTTTGGCGTCCAGCTCGAACCCGCCGAACAACACTGACACGAGAGGTTAGAACGTTGCCGCACTTCCCCAAGCCAGCCGTCGGCAGCTGGACAGAAAACTACCCCGACCTCGGAACCGGCCCGGTTGACTACACCGATTCGATCGATCCGGCGTTCTTCGAGGCCGAACGCGACGCCGTCTTCAGGAAGACCTGGCTCAACGTCGGCCGGGTCAATCGGCTCCCGCGCACCGGCAGCTACTTCACCCGAGAGCTGCCGTCGGCCGGCAAGGGTACGTCGGTGATCATCGTCAAGACCAAGGACGGCACCGTCAAGGCGTACCACAACGTCTGCCGGCACCGCGGAAACAAGTTGGTGTGGAACGACTTTCCCAACGAGGAGACCTCCGGCACCTGCCGGCAGTTCACCTGCAAGTACCACGCCTGGCGCTACAGCCTCGACGGTGACCTGACCTTCATCCAGCAGCCGGAAGAGTTCTTCAACGTCGACAAGGGCGATTACGGCTTGGCGTCGGTGCGCTGCGAGGTATGGGAGGGCTTCATCTTCATCAACTTCGACGACAACGCGGCGCCGCTCATCGACTATCTCGGGCCGCTGGCCAAGAGCATCGAGGGCTACCCGTTCGGCGAGATGACGGAGACCTACTCCTACCGGGCCGAGGTCGGCAGCAACTGGAAGCTGTTCATCGACGCGTTCGTCGAGTTCTACCACGCGCCGATCCTGCACCAGGGCCAGTACACCAAGGAGGAAGCCGCCAAGATCCAGAAGTTCGGCTACGAGGCGCTGCACTACGAGTTGGCCGGACCGCACAACCTGCAGTCGACCTGGGGCGGTCAGGCCCCGCCGCCGGACATGTCCATGGTCAAGCCGATGGACCAGGTGTTGCGCAGCGGTTTGTTTGGTCCGTGGGACAAGCCGGAGATCATCGAGAAGCTGGAACTGCCACCGGGCGTCAACGTGAAGCGGGTCCCGCAGTGGGGCATCGACTCGTGGCTCTTCTACCCGAACTTCATGCTGCTGATCTGGGAGCCGGGCTGGTACCTGACCTACCACTATTGGCCGACTGCCGTCGACAAGCACATCTTCGAATCCACGCTGTATTTCGTCCCACCGCGCAACGCGCGGGAACGCCTGGCACAAGAGCTGGCCGCGGTAACGTTCAAGGAATATGCGCTGCAGGACGCGAACACCCTGGAAGCGACCCAGACCATGATCGGCACCCGGGCCGTCAAGGAGTTCCTGCTATGCGACCAGGAAGTCTTGATCCGTCATCTGCACAAGACGACCGCTGACTACGTGAAGGAGCACCAGCGCAATGGCGTTACCGTCTGAATTCGCGGCCCTGGAGCCCTATTTGGATTGGGACCTGGCCACCGAGCCTGAGCGCTATGCCAAACGCCTGGCCTCCACGATGTCGCAGATGCAGGAGTTCTACGACGCCGCGTTCCCGTTGCTCAACGACGTCATCGCCTACTGCGACAAGTTCCCACTGGACGATCTGCCAGACGACGCAAAGACTTTGATGCACATGATGCAATCGCTGGTCATGGTGTCGTTCCCGATCGAGGCCTGGAAGCAGCCGCGGGTTCCCGACAGTGGCGCGGCGTGGGTTGAGGTAGTGCGGGAGCCGGTGATCTAAGCGGTGCTGACGCTCAAGGCCGCTGGGCTGCTCGACATCGATGCCGGGGAGATCCTTCGGCCCGGGATTCTGAAGGTCGAGGACGATCGGATCGTCGACGTCGGGGGTTCGGGCTCGACGGGCCCAGAAGACACTGTCATCGATCTCGGCGACCAGATTCTGTTGCCGGGCCTGATGGACATGGAGGTCAACCTGCTCATGGGCGGGCGAGGCGAAAAGCCCGGCCTGTCACAGGTTCAAGACGATCCGCCGACGCGAATGTTGCGCGCGGTCGGCAACGCCCGCCGCACCCTGCGCGCCGGGTTCACCACGGTGCGCAACCTCGGCCTGTTCGTCAAGACCGGCGGCTACCTGCTCGATGTCGCGCTGGGCAAAGCGATCGACGCGGGCTGGATCGACGGGCCGCGGGTGGTGCCGGCCGGTCACGCCATCACACCGACCGGTGGACATCTGGACCCGACGATGTTCGCGGCGTTCGCACCGCACGTGCTGGACCTGACCATCGAGGAAGGTATCGCGAACGGGATCGACGAGATCCGTAAAGCGGTGCGCTACCAGATCAAACACGGCGCCGAGCTGATCAAGGTCTGCTGTTCGGGCGGCGTGATGTCGCTGACGGGACCACCTGGGGCGCAGCATTATTCGGACGAGGAGCTGCGAGCTATCGTCGACGAGGCGCACCGGCGCGGAATGCGCGTCGCCGCACACACCCACGGCGCCGAGGCCGTCAAGCATGCCGTCGACGCCGGCATCGACTGCATCGAACACGGTTTTCTGATCGACGACGAGGCGATCGCCAGCATGGTTGAAAACGGCACGTTCCTGGTGAGCACGCGGCGGCTGGCCGAGGGAATGGACGTCTCGCACGCACCGCCGGAGCTGCAGGCCAAGGCGGCCGAGATGTTCCCGAAGTCGAGGACCTCGATATTGGCCGCGCACAAGGCCGGTGTGAAAATCGCCGTCGGCACCGATGCCCCGGCAATACCCCACGGCCGCAACGCCGACGAGCTCGTCACGCTGGTGGAGTGGGGTCTGCCGCCTCTGGCGGTACTGCGCGCGGCCACCACCACAGCCGCCGATCTCATCAACTCGAGCGACCGGGGCCGGCTGGCGCCAGGCCAGCTCGCGGATGTCATCGCGGTGCCCGGAGACCCGTTGCAAGACATCACGGTTACCCGGCACGTCAGCTTCGTCATGAAAGGCGGCAAGGTTTATGTCGACGCCGGATCAGTCTAAGAGCGGCCCAACCAGAACTGACGACCTGGTCGAGATCCAGCAGCTCCTCGGCCGCTACGCGGTCACCATCACCCAGGGGGACATCGAGGGCCTCGTCGCCGTCTTCACACCCGACGGCACTTACAGTGCTTTTGGTGAGACCTACAGCCTGAGCCGATTTCCGGAGTTGGTGGCTGCGGCCCCAAAGGGCTTGTTTCTCACCGGAACCGCGGTCGTCGACCTGGACGGGGATGCGGCCAGCGGCACTCAACCGCTGTGCTTCATCGATCACGCCACCCATGACATGCGGATCGGCTACTACCGTGACACCTATGTGCGAACGGCCGACGGGTGGCGACTGAAGACCCGCGCCATGACCTTCATCCGCCGCAGCGGTGTACACGACTCCGGACGCCCGCACGCCATCGGGCGTCCCGCAGGTGACTCTGCGGCCCAGCCAGCGACTTAAAGGAGCCGACCAATCGAAGTGAATGTCGAGCAGTTCCGGGCCGATCTGCGCGCGTGGCTCGACGACAACGATCTGACCCCCGGGCCCGACCGCTCGCTGCAGGGGCACATGCGGCAGTTCGCCCGGGTCAGCCGTGCGCTTTACGACGCCGATTGGATGCGGTTCGGCTGGCCGGTTGAGGTCGGCGGATTGGGTGGTCCCGCGGTGCTGCGGGCCATCGTCGGCGAAGAGGTGGTGGGCCGCCGCCTGGCCGAACCCGGGCCCTATTCGATGCTGGAGGTGCTCGCGCCGACGATGATCGACTACGCACCGGCCGAACTCGCCAAAGAAATGGTTCCGCGCCTGCTAAGCGGTGAAGAGCAATGGTGCCAAGGCTTTTCCGAGCCCGGTTCCGGCAGTGATCTGGCGTCGCTGACGACCCGGGCGGTCCAGGACGGCGACAACTGGATCGTCAACGGGCAGAAGGTCTGGACCAGCTTCGCGCAGTTCTCCACCCGGTGCGTCCTGCTCACCCGCACCGCGCCCGGGCACGACGGAATCACCGCGTTCTTCGTGGATCTCGACACTCCGGGCATCACCATCCGTCCGTTGCGGACGATGCACGGCGTCGACGAATTCTGCGAGGTGTATTACGACGACGTCGTGATTCCGGCCAGCCGGATGCTGGGGAAGCGCGGGGACGGTTGGCGACTGGCCATGGACCTGTTGCCCTATGAGCGTTCCGCCTGTTTCTGGCAGCGGATCGCCTACCTCTATTCGCGTTTCGACGAGCTGATCACTACGGCATCCAAAGCCGGCGAACCCGACGAATCCGCGCTCGGCGGCGCCTATTTGGCGCTTCACACGCTGCGCTGCCGGTCACGCGCCACTCAGCACCGGATGCGCGACGGCGCCCGACTCGGACCCGACACCTCCATCGACAAGGTGCTGCTTGCCTCCGCGGAGCAGCGGCTCTATGACACCGTCCGCGATATGCTGCCCGGCACACTCGAGCTCGAAGATACACCGTGGCGCTCGGAATACCTGTACTCGCGCGCGGCGACGATTTACGGCGGCACCGCCGAAATCCAGCGCAATATCATCGCTCGCCGGCTGCTCGATCTCGGGAAGGAGTGAATCGTGGCCCCTGCGGCAGACATCGAGTCAGACCCCGAATCGCTGCGCCTGCTGGCTGAGTCGCTGCGGACGACGATGAACGCCGCCTCCGGAGCCAAGCTCGATGAGGCGCTGACCGACCTCGGCTGGCGCGACATGCTCGAGGAAATGCCCGATGTCGCAATCCCTCTGGTATTCGAGCTGCTCGGTGAGACAGGCACGCACGCACCCGTGCTCAACGACGTGGTGCTGTGCGCGGGCGGTGACGCGCCGGGAGGCACACTGCCGCTCCCGTTCGCCGGCGGCTCCTGGGTAGTGTGGGAGCGCCGCGACCGCCCCGACTCGGCCATCGATGAACTGTTGCCGATACACCCTGTGCCGCAAGAGGATCCCTTGCCGTCAGAAGCACTGCAGGCGGGTTGGCGGGCCGTGGGGTGGTGGCTGGTCGGCACCAGCCGCGCCATGCTGTCACTGGCTCGACAGCACGCCGTGGACCGCGTTCAATTCGGCCGCCATATCAGCTCATTCCAGGCGATCCGCCACCGGCTTGCCGAGACACTCGTCGCGATCGAAGGCGCCGAGGCCACACTGCAGGCCGCGACGGAATGCGACGACCCGCAGGGGCTGGCTTCCCTGCTGGCCAAGGCCGCGGCCGGTCAGGCCGCGCTGACCTCCGCACGCCACTGCCAGCAGGTACTCGGCGGTATCGGCTTTACCGCCGAGCATCCGCTGCACCACCACATCAAGCGGTCGCTGATCCTCGACGGGCTGCTGGGCAGCTCTCGGGAACTGACGCGTGCGGCCGGAAAAGCGTTGGTGGCGGCCGGTTCTGCGCCGCGACTCGCGCAGCTCTAATGGTCGCGGCCCAGGCGGCCACGCGGATTGTCAACCGAGATCGACGCTAGAGCGCATAAGTTCGAGTGGTCACCACGGTGGCGTCGATTTCGCTGAATGCCGGCGGTGACGGTAGGGGCATGCGGGTGGTATGTCCACGTAGACTCGTGCCGATACCTCCAACAGGATGGGACGCATGAGTCACCCCGATGCACCGCAGAACCAGTTCGGCGTCGCGTCGGTGCTGCTGGGCCTGGTTGGACTCCTTACCTGCTGGTTGCTGCTTGGAGTGCCTTTTGGCATCGCGGCGGTGGTGACGGGCGACATCGCCCGGCGCAGGGTTGCCCGCGGTGAGGCGAACAATCCCCGAGCCGCCATGGCCGGCATGGTTTTAGGGGCGATCGCGATCGTCGCGGGCCTCGTCGCCGTCGGTTACTACGCCCAGCTGGACACCCGGAAGCGCTGACAACGCAAATCAGTTGCGCGGCAGCCCTAGTACGCGTTCCGCGATGATGTTGCGCTGGATTTCCGAGGTGCCGCCCGCGATGGTCGCGGCGAAGGTACGGGTATACCGGTCGAACCAGCTGCCGTAGTGGCTATCCAGGTTGAGGGGCGCGAACGGGGCCGTGACCGCACGCAATGCCAGACCGTCACCGTCCTTGGCGTTGAGCGCGTCCTCAGTGGCGCGTTGCATCGACTCCGAACCGAGCAACTTGAGCACCGACTGAGCGGGAACATCCTCTTCGCCACGCGCGGCTTTGGCCAACGTCGCCGACCCCAGTAACCGCATCGCATAGAAATCCATCACCAACGTCGCGTAGTGATCCCGCTGCACCGGACCCGAGGTCCTGGACTCAACGGTCAACGCGTGCAGCATGTCTGCGTAATCCAGCCAAAGCATCGCGCGTTCGTGGCCGAGCGAACCGGTCGCAACGCGCCAGCCCGCGTTGAGCTCGCCCACCAAGTTCTCGGCCGGCACGCGTACATCGGTGAAGAAGACCTCGTTGAAGTCGACGTCGTCGATGTCGCCCACCGAGGCGAAGGGGCGGCGGACCACACCTGGGGTGTCGGTCGGAATCAGTAAAGCGCTGATACCCTTATGTTTTGGCGCGTCCGGGTCGGTGCGCACGAATGTCAGCAATACGTCGGCGTGATGGGCACCCGATGTCCACACTTTCTGCCCGTTGACGACGAAGTAGCCACCTTCGGAATCAGACGAGCGCACGGCGCGCGTCTTCAACGAGGCGAGATCCGAGCCCGCGCCGGGTTCGCTCATCCCAAGGGATGCGGTGATCTCCGCCCGCAATATCGGCACCGCCCAGCGTTGCTTCTGTTCGGGTGTGCCGAACGACAGCAATGACGCCGCGATGATGCCGACACCCTGCGGATTGAAGCTTTGATAGATGCGCCGCCGCGACAGCTCTTCGCGGTACACGTATTGCTGCAACAGCGTCGCGTTGCGCCCACCGAACTCCGGCGGGTTGCCGGGCTGTAGCCAGCCGCTGTCGAACAGCAAGCGCTGCCATCGACGGGCCCACTCCGGTATGTCCGAACTCGACTGGGGCCGCACGAACGCCTCGGCCTCGGAAGGCAGATGTGCGTCGAGGAATGCGACGAATTCGGCCCGAAACGCCTCCACGTCGGCGTCAAACGTCAGCTGCACGGCACTTCCCGGGATGGTCCTGAGCACACCGCGCCGTCGGTAGATCCGGGTTTCCGCCGACGTCGCGGTTCGCTCTTGCGATTAAGCTTCCATAGACACGTCTGGGAGAATACTATTCTCGTCGTAAGAAAGTTACAATCTCCGACACGTGATCCGTGAGGGGGTAGAGCGCAGCGATGTCACGGCGTTCTCCGGTAGAGTCCAACCATGTTCTCCCCTCGCGGCAATCAGCTGAGCCGGCCGTGACCAATCCCAGTGAAGAGCCGGCCTGGAAGCAGCGTGCCGTCGAGCGGTCCATCAAGACGGCGAAACTGCGCGCCGCGCAGCGTGTTCAGCGCTTCCTCGACGCCGCCCAGGCCATCATCATCGAAAAGGGGAGCACGGACTTTACCGTGCAGGAGGTCGTGGACCGCTCCCGCCAGTCGTTGCGCAGCTTCTACCTGCAGTTCGACGGCAAGCACGAGTTGCTGCTGGCGCTCTTCGAAGATGCCCTGAGCCGATCGGCCGACCAGATCCGCGCCGCCACGGAGAGCCAAACCGATCCGTTGGAGCGGCTGCACGTGGCCGTTCAACTGCTGTATGAGGCATCGCGCCCGGACCCGACGGCCAAGCGACCGCTGTTCACCGACTTTGCCCCTCGTTTGCTGGTGACGCATCCGGCTGAGGTCAAGGTAGCTCATGCACCGTTGCTCGCGTTGCTGACGGAGTTGATGGAGGCGGCCCACGACGCCGGCAAGCTGCGCACCACCATCAATCCCAAACGCGTCGCCGCCATGACGATGCAGACCGTCATGTTCATCGCGCAGTCCAGCGGCGGACCCGACGACGCCACGATGCACCCCATCACCGCCGACGAGGTGTGGGACTTCTGCTCACGCGGATTCATCGCGTAGCGCCCTCGCCGCGCCCTCATCTCATAATGAGCGATTACCGCGCGCCATTTGCCGGTGAGAATGAGATTCTCTAATATCTAGAACCACAGATAGCCAAAATGGATTCGTCATTGACACCCGTGATGACGCGGTGACAGAGTTCAAGGGCGGCAAGACCCGCGGTCCTGCGAACGCATTCGTTCTCCGCAATGGCGTGCCGATCAGATCAAGTCAGGAGTTGAGGTAGTCATGACCGGACGTGTTGAGGGCAAGGTCGCTTTCGTCACCGGAGCGGCGCGCGGTCAGGGCCGCAGCCATGCAGTGCGGTTGGCCCAAGAGGGCGCCGACATCATCGCCGTCGATATCTGCAAGCCCATCCGCGAGGGCGTGCTGGACACCGCGATCCCGGCGTCGACGCCCGAAGACCTCGCCGAGACCGCTGACCTGGTCAAGGGGCACAACCGCAGGATCTTCACGGCCGAAGTCGATGTGCGCGACTTCGACGCACTCAAGGCGGCGGTGGACAACGGCGTCGAGCAGCTCGGCCGGCTCGACATCATCGTCGCCAACGCCGGAATCGGCAACGGCGGCGAGACTTTGGACAAGACCAGCGAAGAAGACTGGACGGAAATGATCGACGTCAACCTGTCCGGGGTCTGGAAGAGCGTGAAAGCCGGCGTTCCACACATCCTGGCCGGTGGCCGCGGCGGGTCGATCATCCTGACCAGCTCGGTCGGTGGGCTCAAGGCTTACCCGCACACCGGGCACTACGTCGCCGCCAAGCACGGCGTCGTCGGCCTGATGCGTGCCTTTGGAGTTGAATTGGGGCAGCACATGATTCGCGTCAACTCCGTGCACCCCACGCACGTGAGCACCCCGATGATCATGAACGAGGGCACCTGGAAGATGTTCCGGCCCGACCTGGAGAACCCCGGTCCCGACGACATGGCGCCGATTTGCCAGATGTTCCACACACTGCCGATTCCCTGGGTCGACCCGATCGACATCAGCAACGCGGTGCTTTTTTTCGCCTCCGATGAGTCTCGTTATGTCACCGGCGTAACCCTGCCCATCGATGCGGGTAGCTGCCTCAAGTAGTCGCTAGAAAGGGCTGCTATTCGACTGCCATTCGGCCGATTCGGGTCGCGGCCCGTAGCGGGCGATGTAGTCCTCGTGCATCCTCGCCTGTTTGCGGCGGGCGATCACGTCGACCAGGTTCGGGTCCAATCCATGGACTGCCAGCCGGTGCCGGCGCCAGACCTTGTTCAGCGCAAGGGTTATCAGCAACGCCCAGATGTAGAGCGGCGCGGTCATCTCCGTGTGCACGTAGAGCGAAGCGGGCAGCAGCCAGAATGGGGCAAGGACCAGCAGGGGCGGGATCGCCCACCTGATCATGTGCCGGCGGATGGCCCCCTCGCCGGCCAGATCTCGTGCCACCCAACTGCGCATCGAGTCGGGCAACCGCCGGCCGTAGGAATAGCCGATCCGCTGCCAGAGATTGGGTTTTGCGTCGGTCATGGTGGGCTCCTTAGGGTGATGTCAGGCATGCAATGCGTTGGCCGCGACGGCGGCGGCGTTGATGCGGGTAAGGATCTGATGGAGGTTCTCGAGTTCGGTCAGTTCGACCCCCAGACGTGCCACGACAGCCGGCGGGATCGCAAGTGCCCTCTCCCGCAAGGTGATTCCACGCTGCGTGAGCATCACGTCGGTGGTGCGCTCGTCGGCCGCATTCTTGGCGCGGGTGATCAGCCCCTGCCCCTCCAAACGCTTGAGCATGGGCGACATCGTGGCGGAATCCATCTGCAGCGCGGCGGCGATCTGCTTGACCGACAACGGGAAACGGTCCGCCGCGGGGGTTTTGCGGTGGTGGTCCCACAGTGCCAGCATCACCAGATATTGCGGATGGGTCAGGCCGAGCGGCTCCAAGAGGGGCCTATACACCGCCAGGACCGCGCGGTTGGTCGTCGCCAACGCGAAACACACCTGGTGTTCGAGGGCCAACGGATCGATGTCGCGCGCAGTGGGTGCGGCCATATTTATATTGTGCCCTAATAGTTAGCGGCCTATCCACATGATGTCTCTCACACCGGTAACGCGGCGAGTAATACGCTCGGCAGCTATGGACGATTTCGCGGGACGCGGGGCAGTGATCACCGGCGGTGCGAGCGGCATCGGTTTGGCCACCGCCACCGAATTCGCCCGCCGCGGCGCGCGCCTGGTGCTGGCCGACGTCGATCAGTCCGCTTTGAAACGGGCGGTGGCGCACCTTGAATCCGAGGGGTTCGAGGCGCACGGGGTGGCGTGCGACGTGCGACACCTCGATCAAATGGTTCACCTGGCGGATGAGTCCTTCCGGCTGCTGGGTCAGGTCGATGTCGTGTTCAGCAACGCCGGCATCGTCGTGGCGGGACCGCTCGCGACGATGACGCACGAAGACTGGCGCTGGGTGATCGACATCGATCTATGGGGTTCGATCCATGCCGTCGAGGCGTTCGTGCCGAAGTTGATCGAGCAGGGCAGGGGCGGCCGCATCGCGTTCACCGCTTCCTTTGCCGGGCTGGTGCCCAACGCCGGGCTCGGGGCGTACGGTGTCGCCAAGTATGGGGTCGTCGGGCTGGCCGAAACGTTGGCCCGGGAACTCAAGGACAACGGCATCGGCGTCTCGGTGCTCTGCCCGATGGTCATCGAAACCGGATTGGTCGCGAACTCGGAAAGAATTCGCGCCGCCGATGACGGGCTCGCGTCAGCGCCCGACCTGGCGAGCGGGTTCGGACAGCTTCCGCCGACGCAGGATGACGCAGTGTCAGTCGATGACGTGGCCCGGCTCACCGCCGACGCGATTGCGGCCAACCGCTTGTACATCCTGCCGCACGAAGCGGCCCGGGCCTCGGTCAAGCGCAGGTTTGAGCGCATCGATCGCACCTTCGATCAACAGGCCGCCGAAGGGTGGAAACACTAGTCGGACGGGCCCAGCCGGTAGGCCCCGGTCCGCCGGTCGTGGTACCAGCCGCCGGCGGCGTGGGTGCCGCCGTCGACGTGTAGCGTCTGCCCGGTGAGATAGACCGACATGTCGGACGCCAGAAAGACCGCGGCGCCGGCGATTTCGTCGACATGGCCGGGACGTCCGAGCGGCACGATATTGCCCATGGCGGTCGTCGCTGCGTCGCTGTTGAGCGCGGCGAGGCCTTCGGTGAGGGTGATGTCGGGCGCTATCGCGTTGACCCGGATACCGTAAGACGCCAATTCCAGTGCCGCGGTTTTGGTGTAGTTGATCACGCCGGCCTTGGCCGCCGCGTACGCGGCGTAGCCCGGCGCGGCGCGCACGCCCTCGATCGACGTCACCGAAACAATGCTGCCGCCAACGCCGCCGGTAACCAATTGCCGGGCCACTCGCTGGGTGCAGAGCAGCACGTGTCGCAGGTTCGCCTTATATAATGCGTCCCAGCCGTTTTCGCTGGTTTCGAGCAACGGCGAGGGAAAGGCACCCCCGGCGTTGTTGATCAGAATCGTGGGCGTGCCGAGTTCGGCCGTGGTCCGCTGCAACGCGGCGTCGACCTGCTCGCTGTCCCGGACATCGCTTACGATTCCCAGCGCACCGATGGATGCGGCCGCCTGCGCGCAGGTCTGCGGGTCGCGCTCCCAGATCGCCACCCGGGCACCGAATGCCGCCAACCCGGCTGCGATTCCGCGCCCGATGCCCGCTCCCCCGCCCGTCACGACCGCGACACGATCGGTGAGCAAAATGTTCGAGGGGTCGATTGCCATGGTCGGTCAGCTCCTCGCGCGCATGGCCGGTGTGCGGCCGATCACGCCGTCGGATTCCAGCCCGGCGATGTCCGACTCGGACAAACCCAGACCGGACAGCAGTTCATGGTTGTGCTGCCCCAGCAGCGGCGCAGGCTCAGTGTGGAATTCATGGGGCCCGGCTGAGAACCTCATCGGCACGGTGCTGAGCCTGGCCGGACCGTTGACCGGATGGTCGACCTCCTCGAAGAAACCCCGGAACGCCAACTGGTCCAGTTCAGCTTGACGGTGCGGTTGCATGACCTTGGCCACCGGCACGCCGGCGTCCCACAGGGTCTTGACGATCTCGTCGCGGCTGCGGTGCCCGCACCACGCACCGAGTTCCTCATCGATGAATTCCTGGTGCGTGCGCCGGCCGGCGTCGGTTGAGAGCCTGGGATCCGTTGCCCAGGACGGCGATCCGAGGGCACGGCATAAACCGTCCCACTGGCCATCGGTAGCCACCGCGATGGCCACCCAGCAATCAAGCCGGCCGAATTCGTCGATGTCGGCGCTGAGGTAGAGGTTCTGCGGCGCGGCGGTCGGCCCCCGGTTGCCCGCGCGCTGCAGCAGGGCCCCGTACGCCGAGTACTCGATGACCTGCTCGGCGGAGATGCTGAGTGCGGCGTCGACCATCGCCGCTTCGACAAACACGCCTTCGCCCGTACGGCGTCGGTGCTCGAGCGCGAGCAGTATCGCGTTGAGCGCGTGCACTCCGGCGCATGCGTCGCCGATCGAATACGGGTCATACGGCGTGCGATCCGGATAGCCGGTAAGCCAACTCAGGCCGGACGCCGATTCGATGACGTAGGCGAATGCCGGGTTGTCGCGCCACGGGCCGTCGAGGCCGAAGCCAGGCATCCGCACCAACACCGTGTCCGACCGAATCGATTGAATGGTGCAGAAATCCAGCCCGATCTGGTCCAGGACCCGCGGCGTAAAATTCTCCACGATCACATCACACGTCGCGATGAGCTCACGCAGCAATTCGCGGCCGCGCGTAGTCTGTAGGTCGAGGGTCAAACCTTTCTTACTGGTGTTGAGTGCCTCGAAGATCGGCGACTTCTCCCACCACTTCTCCTCGGTGATCGGTATGCCGGCGATCATCCGGGTGCCATCCGGGCGGCGGGTGGATTCGACGTGGATGACCTCGGCACCGAGCAAGGCCAAAGCATGGGTACAGCAGGGTCCCGCCCAGAAGGTCGTCATGTCCAAAACCCGAAGTCCGCTCAGCGGCAGCGCTTTCGCTACACCGTCCGGCGCCGGTCGCACCGAAAGTTTCTCGTCGCGGTAATACTCGGTGTGCTCTCCCAGCCGCGGCGCCGGTTGCGGCGGGCGCAACTGCGCGGGCCGCATCCGATACGGGTGACTCGGTTGCATGAAGCCCTCGCGCGGATTACGCACAAAGGCGCCACGTTGCATGAACTGATCGAAGGACGTGGCGTTGGCGCCGCTGGCGACCGGCGCGTTGGGAATGCGGAACGCCGAGGCCAGTTCCCGAATTTCGTCGACCGGTGTGCCGGCTAACCAGGAAAAGATTTCGTCGGCATGGATGTTGGCCTGCTCGGTGATCGACAGCGGCGATTCCTCATCGATCCACTCGGGATGGCCCACCATCGCGCACAAGTCGAACCATTGCTGCGCGGTCCCGCAGCCGAGGCTCACCAGGCCATCCTTGGCCTGAGCCACTCCCGGAATCGTGGGCCGCCGCATTTCTCGCCATGGCCGGCCGAGCACCTCGAAATAGGAAACCGGGTAGTAGGTGAGGCAGAGGATCTGTGTCTCCAGCATCGAGAGGTCCACCAGTTCGCCCGTACCGCCGTCGATTCGACGCCATCGCGATGCCAAGGTGGCCGCGCTTGCGTAGGCACCCGTCAGGTATTCGCCGACCTGGCCGCCGACGAAGACAGGCGGACGCTCCTGCTCGCCGCGGCCGAGCCCGACGATCCCTCCCGACCATGCTTGCAGGGTGAACTCGGTCGCCGGCAGGTCGTGCCACGGACCTTCCAACCCGAACGGCGTGATCGCGGTGACGGTGAGATGCGGATGGCGATCCCGGATGACGTGTGGTGAGAAATCCGGATGCTCAGCCACATTCGAGCCGGCCGACCATACGGCCGCGTCGGCGGAAGCCAGGAGCCGGTCCGCCAGTTCGGTGTCGGCGTCCTTGTCAGGATCGACCACGACGCTGTGCTTTGCCCCCGCCAGGAAGCTGAACAACGCGCCGTCTGCGCCAGCCGGGATGGCCGCACCCGAAGCCGACCACCTACGCAACGGATCGCCCTGTGGCGATTCGACTTTCACGACATCAGCGCCGGCGTCGGCGAGCAACTTGGTGCAGTATGCGCCGGCTATACCGGTGGACAGGTCGATGACGGTATAGCCACTCAGCGGCGCTTCGACGCGGTGTCGCGCCACTATTTCTTTCTCTTCGCTTTGGCGCCGTTGTCGGCACGGGCCTTCTTGCGGGCTTTCTTGCTCAGCCGCCATTCGGCTGGGAACTTATGGTCGTTGTCCTTGACCGCATCGCCCAGGCCCCGTTTCATCGCGTCGTCGAGCATCGACTCGTCGGCGACATCCGGGCGCACGCTACCGCCCATCGGCTCGAAGACGCCGCTGAGCATGCTGCCCAGGTATTCACCCTGAAACTGCTTCATGATCTCGAAGAAGACCTTCTGCATGAAAACCGTGTCCGTGGGCCGGTTACTGGCGCAGGCCAGCGCGTATTTCTCCACCTCTGCCTCGAGTTGATCCCGGGGAACCACGCTGTTGAGGAAGTTGCAGTCATACATCTCGGCGGCGGTGAAAGCCCGTCCGGTGAACACCATTTCCTGAAACTTCCGGATGCCCATGGTCTGTGCCCACCACCACATGCGGGGACCCCATCCGTAATACCGAAACGATGGATGCCCAAACAGCGCATCGTCGCTGGAAATGACCAGGTCGGCGTCGGCGGCCTGGTAAAAGTGCCAGCCATAGCACTAGCCCTTGGCCTCCAGGATGCTGATCTTCTTGAAATCCTGCAGCCCGCGGATGCCCGAATTCGGGTTGGCATACCACTGGCCGAGGGTGGCGCCGCTGCGAAACGAACCCCGCGGGGGATATCCGCGTAGCGCAGGCGCGCGGCGATCGTCGGCGCATTGAGATAACCTGGCCGGTCGAATGTGATCGTGGCGATCCGCGTCGCAGCGTCTTTGTGGTACCGAATGATCTCTTCGGCTGCCGGCTCCGAGGGCTCGGGCATGGCTAGGGCTGCCAGAACGGGCTCGCGGTAAGCACTTCGGCGCCGGCCGCGGTGACCAGGACCGCTTCTCGCCCGAATACCGCGCCGACACCTTCTTCCCACACGTACGCCGTCACGGCCAGCGCCATTCCCGGCTCCAGGCGTTCCTCGGCGGCGGTGGTGAGCAAGTGCTTGGAAACGACGGGTGGATCGAACCCCATGCCCAGGCCGCGGGCAACCGGCATCGGTGGCTCGGGCTCACCCGCAGCGTGGTAGGCGGCAAGCAATTCGTTAGCTCCCGCGCCGGGCCGGCAGGCGGCGAACAGCTTGTCCCACAAGCGTTCCCAACGCGCATGCAGGCTCGCTGCACCGTTGGGCGCACGCCGGTTGTCGGCGGGCCAGGTCCGGCCCACTTCGCCGACGTAGCCTCCCGCCAGCACTCCGGCCGAAAACGCCACCAGATCGCCGTCGCGGATACGACCATCGCCGTGGGCGCGCCGCCACGGGTGCTTGCGTGACGTCACCCATGCGACATCTTGATTCGACGGCGTGCTCACGCCGCCGGCCGCGGAGGCCTCTAGCAAGACGCCGGCCAGCGCCTGTTCGCTAATCCCCGGCCGCAATTCGGAAACCGCCGCCGCCAGCGCCGACTCGGCCACCGCGACGGACTCCCGCAGCGCAGCGATCTCCTCGTCCGTCTTGATGCGGCGCGCGGCCCGCATGGCCAGCTCGCCGTCGACCAGCTGCGCGTTGGGAAACGCCGTCGGCAGGAGTTGCGCGAAAACCGGTGATAGCGCGTCGGTTCCGACGCGCCGTGCGGTGGCCGCCCCGTCGATGTGCTGCAGGGCAGCTATCGTGTTCATCGGGTTCCACGAGATGCCGTAGAGGTTCTCGTGGGGGATGTCTTCGGGAACACCCTCGTCCCAGGTGCTGAGGAGGTGCACGGCGCCGCTCTCACGCATCAGCACGCAGGTTGGGCCAAAGGGCCGAGTGCCGGCGACCCACAGTTGCGGAGCCCCGGTGACGTACCGAACGTTGGCTTGCCGGCCGAGCACCAGGACGTCGAGATCGTGCGCCGCCATCTGGGCCAGCGCCCGCTGGCGGCGGCCAGAGCGCAGCGTGCGTTCGTCGGGCAGGACCTCAGTTGCCATAGGGGTCATAGGGGTAGTCGGTCAAACGGATCCAGCCTTCCTCGGTGATCACCAGGACCTCTTCGCTGCGGTAGCCGCCGGTGCCGTCCTCCCACACCACCGGCTCCAGCACCAGCACCATGCCGGATTGCAGAACAAAATTCTCGTCGAACTCCTGACCGAGATCGGTTCCGATCATCGGCATCTCGGCGGCGTTGACGCCGATTCCATGGCCGAGGTAGAAATGCGGCAGCCACGGCTTGGTGCCGCGATTGGCTTTGATGGCGGCCCGGCCCAGATCTGCCGCCGTGGCACCGGCCTTGGCGACGCCGAGCACCGCTCCCATGATCTCGAACCATTTGTCGAACTGCGCCTGCTGGCGCGGGGACGGATCCCGCCCGACGATCCAGGTGCGCCCGAAGTCGGAACAGTAGCCCTGATAGGTGATGCTGACGTCGGTCCACAGCACGTCGCCTTCGGCCAGCTCGCGCTCGGTGGTCAGCAGCGGCAGCGCCAAATCGCCGTGCGTGGTCCACACTCCCTCGGCTTTGCTCGGTGGCATCACCTGCCAGATCGGCTCGAGCATGCTGGCCGTGGCGCCCAGTTCGAAGGCGCGGCGCAAAAAGCTTGCCGACAAATCGATCTGACGGATGCCGGGGGCCAGGCGTTTCTGCACCTCGACCATCGCCTCATCGGTGATCCGGATCGCGGTGCGCATGCAGGACAATTCGTCCGGCGTCTTCACCGACTTGGCGGCGCTGACGATGGCCGCGGCGTCGACGGGTGCACCACCCGGGAACATGAGCTTCGTGGCGCGCGACATGGCGCCGGTCAATTCGTCGACCGCGACGACCGCTTCGGCCGGAATGAGATCGGTCATTTGACGCGCGAAATGCTGGACACCCTCGTCGAATTCGAGATAGACGGGCCCGTGCAGGTGATCGGCGGGCAAGTCCGTTTCCTGCGCGGCTCCCTCTCGGAAGGGCAGGAACAAGTGCGGCCATTCGTCGTCGGCGAGCACCACGGCCACCGGCCGTTCGACGTAGGACAATCCGGCGTCGCCGAGAGGCCAGCTGGCCCCGGTGGCATAGACCACCGCGTTGTTGCCCAACAGGATCATCGCGCCGACACCCCGCTCGGTCATCGCCGAACGCAGCCGGGACCCCGTCTCTCGGCGCAGGCGAGTCAGGTCGGGCGTTTCCGGTATCACCAGTCCGCTACCGGTGTTGGAGCCAAGTTGTGCGAACGTCGCCACTACAAGCCCAGGAACTTCGTGACGTTGTCGCTGACGATCTTCACCGCATCGTCCGGACCCACAGCATCGACGACGGCTTTCAGTGATTTCTCGGAATAGCCGTAAGTGCTTTCGTTGTGTGGATAGTCACTGGACCACATCACCTTGTCGACCCCGATCCCGTCGATCAGCTGGAGACCGAGCGGGTCGACCATGAACGACGCGCTCATGTGGTTGTCCCAGTAGTGGCGCACGTCGTGTTGCAGCGGCCGGTTGAACATGTGCTGGTAGGAGGCGACCAAGTGCTCGGCGTCCTGCAGCGCCCACGGCACCCAGGAGATTCCGCCTTCGAACCAGCCGATCCGCAATCCGGGGTGGTCGTCAAGAATCCCGCCAAAGATGTACTTGGAGAACGTCTCCCGGAATCCGTCGATGTTGATCATCATGCCGACCACGACGCTGTTGAACTCGGTCGGGCTTTTCGGCGGTGTTTCCCCGATGTGGTGCGCGACGGGAAGTTCGGCGGCCTCGATCTCGTCCCACACCGGCCTCATGGAAGTGCTGGAGTAGTCGATCGGGTTGCCGTCGTCGCCCTTGCCGGGATTCAACGGCATCAAGAAGGTCTTGAGCCCCAACGACTTCAGCTCTTCCAGGGTCTTGCGGGTGCCTTGCGGGTCCCACCAGTTGATCAGGCCGGCTCCGTAGAAGTGGCCGTTCGAGCGCTCCTGGAGCTCGGCGATGTATTCGTTGTAGATACGGAAGGCGAGCTCGCGAAGCTGTTTGTCCGGGTAGTGAAACAGCGCCAGCACCGCGTTGGGGAAAGCCAGTTCCTTCTCGACGCCGTCGTCGTGCAGCTCTTGGATCCGGGCGTCGATGTTGGTGCTCGCGGCACCGGGCAGGTCGTCGTACTGCATCAGCACGGCGCTGAAGTCTCCCGGCAGGAAGGACTGTCCCTTGCGGCCGACTTGGTAGGCACCATCCTCGTACCAGATCCGCGGCGCCTTGTCCTTCAGGTCGTCCGGAAAGCGTTGATAGAAGATGTCATCCGCCAGCGAGATGTGGTTGTCCGCCGAGAAGACCACGGTCCCCTGCGGCAAGCCGACATCGCTGTCCGCGGCGTGCCCACGCCGATCCTTTGGAGCGCCATAACCTCCGGGCGGGTAGAGCGTGCCTGTCTGAGTCGTCATCGTTGACCCTCCGTTCGGTTCCGCATTTCAGTAGGTAGCGAGCCGGGCTACCAGGTCACCGGCAGTTCGTAGACGCCGTAGGCGAGTCGGTCGTCCTTGAACGGAACCTCCTCGATCGGAATGGCAAGTTGCAGTGTGGGAATGCGCTGGGCCAGGGTGTGGAACACGATCTGCAGTTCGGCGCGGGCGAGTTGCTGACCCACACACTGATGCCGACCGTAGCCGAATGCGACGTTGCGGTCCGCGCCCGACCGATGCAGGTACAGTCGCTCCGGTTCGGCGAACGCGTCGGGATCCCAGTTGGCCGGGGCGAGATCGATGATGATGCCCTCGCCGGCACGGATCGTCTCGCCGGCGATGTGAATGTCTTCCAGCGCGACGCGGCGTTGACCGTTTTGGATGATGCTGAGATAACGCAGCAGCTCCTCCACGGCGCTTGCGATGACCTTCGGATCTTCGGCGTCGCGGATGACGGCCAGTTGGTCTGGGTTTTCCAGCAGCGCGAGCACCCCGAGGCCAATCATGTTGGAGGTGGTCTCATGCCCGGCGATCAGCAGCCCGGTGCCCAGCTGGGCGGCCTCCTTCACGCTTAGCTCGCCGGCCTTCACCCGCTCGGCGAGGTCGGAAACCGCATCCTCGGCCGGATTCTTGATCTTGGCCTCGACCAACTGGGCGAGGTATTTGTTGAGATTCATCGCGCCTTTGACGGTGTCTGCACCGGTGGCGTAACGCGCGAGGCCGATGTTGGCATGGTGCTGGAACATGTCGGCGTCTTCATAGGGAACGCCAAGCAGCTGGCTGATCACCAGCGAGGGCACCGGCAGCGCCAGCGCGGTGACGATGTCGGCGGGCTGCGGTCCGGCGAGTATCGAGTCGATGTGGTCGTCGGTGATCTTCTGGATGGTCGGGCGCAGATTTTCGACGCGCTTGAACGTGAAGGGCTTCGACAACATACGCCGGAACCGGGTGTGCTCCTCACCGTCGGAGGTGAAGACCGACCGCGGGCGCTTGTGCACCGTGGACAGCATGCCTTCGTTCCAGTGCGGGAATCCGGGCTGCCGGTCGTCGACGCTGACCCGGGAATCCGAGAACAGCTCGCGCACCTGCTCGTAGCCGGTGATGAGCCACGGTGTGCTGCCGTCCCAGATCCGGACCCTGGACAGCGGCCTGGCTTTCGCCAGCGCCATCACATCCGGTGGCGGCGCGAACGGGCAGCGCGGCTCCCTGGCCATCGGGTAGTCCGGGATATCGGAGGTCTGCGCTGTTGCGGTACTCACCAGTGTGTCTGACATGTCATTCCTCGATGTGGATGGCAAGCGCGGGGCAGGCCGCCGCCGCCCGCCGCGCGCCTTCGGCCTGCTCGGGTGTCGGATTGGGGTTGAGGAGGACGACGACGCCGTCGTCATCGCGCTGATCGAACACTTCGGGCGCATTAATTACGCAGTTCCCCGAAGAAGCGCAAACATCTTGGTCGACAGTCACCTTCATCCGCGAGTCCTTCACTCGTACGCCGTCACGGGCGCCAGCCACAGGCCCACGATCGCGTCGATGAGCCCGGACGCCGCAGCCCGCCATGAACGATGAGACGTCAATGAGCCTGTCGCGAAAGCGCGCTCACGATCCGCGCAGGTGTGCATCAACAGGTTTCGGGCCATGATGTTGCGTTCGAAATGCACATCGGCCGGCAGGTTAGGGAGGCAGCGGTTGAAGCCGTCCACCACCTGCACCAGCGACGGCGAGCTGAGCGCGCCCTTGACGATGATGTTGTAGTAGGCCGGATCGGTCATGGCCTGCGCAGCGAACCGCGCGTACCACGTCGGGTTTCCGAGCTGCTCCAGGTGATCGGTGAGCGGACGCACCAAACAGGCCACCCAGGAACGCAATTCGTCGGACTCCCCCGACGCCAGCAGGTCGGACACCATCTGTTCGCGGAGTTGCTCAACGGGTCCGCGGTGCTTGTGCTCGATCGCACGCACCAGGTCGGCCTTGGTGCCGAAGTGGTAACCGACGGCGGCATTGTTGCCCTGTCCCGCAGCCTCGCTGACCTGCCGGTTGGACACCGCGAACATGCCGTGCTCGGCGTACAGCCGCTCGGCGGCCACCAGGATCGCCTCCTGGGTGGAACTGGCCCGCTCGGTGCGCACGGTCCGGCCGACGGTGGTCATCGGATCAGTCAACCCCCTACCCGGGGTTTAAGTCAAGCGATTGATTTAAATTGTGCACCGAGTATGCTGTGGCCTCGGCCGTGTCTAGGCCGGACGCGACCTCATCGTCAGGCTGGAGCCGTGCGGCGACGTCAGCCGTGCTTCTTGGATCGGATCGGCTTGCCCGCCACCGTCCCGCCGTCGACCGGGAGCACCGTGCCGGTGACATAGCGCGAGCGGTCGGTGGCGAAGTACAGCGCGGCTTCGGCGACGTCGTCGGGAGTGCCCTCGCGCTTCAGCGGCCGATCCTCCCGCATCGTCTCGCGGATCCGCGCCTCGAACTGCTTGAGCTGTTCGGGGTCCATGCCGGTTCCCGATTTCCCCAAGATCGGCGTCGGTATGTTGCCGGGCGCGATGGCGTTGACCCGAATCTCGTGGTGCGCCAGCTCGATTGCCGCGGCCTTGGTGAATTGGATGACGGCCGCTTTGGACGCGCGATAGGTCATCACGCCGCCGCCGGCCTGAATGCCGCCGATCGAGGTGATGTTGATGATCGACCCGCCCCCGTGTTCGGCCATGTGCCGTGCGGCATCTCGGGTTCCCGCCATCACGCCCAACACGTTGACCCCCATCACGCGGTGGAAATCGCCGAGGTCGTCGTCCAGCAGCCTGCGCAGCGGGCTGGAAATCCCGGCGTTGTTCACCATGACGTGTAGGCCGCCGAACTTCTCGACGGCACCGGACACCAGCGCTCCCACCTGTCCGGGGTCGGAGACGTCGGTCTGCCGGAAGACGGCGTTGACCCCGAGCGACTTCGCAAGGGCCTCGCCGCGATCGGTCTCGACGTCGGCGATGACGACCTGTGCACCCTCGGCCACAAAGCGCTCCGCGAGACCGCGACCGATGCCGGACGCCGCGCCGGTGACGATGACGACCTTGCCGTCCAATTCGTTAGCCACACGACGAGTTAATCGGCGCCTGCCGCGTTAAGTCAAGCAATTGATTTAACGACGCCGCGGGCCTCGTCCGCGGCGATCGTTTGGCCGCTACCTAGCCGGGGTTCCGCCCCGTCGACGTCTAGGCCATGCTGGGAAGGCCAGTTCGTCGGGAAACTTGGGAAAGGCGTGATCATGAAGGTGTTGGTAATCGGTGGCAGCGGGTTGATCGGGTCACAGGTCGTCGCCAATCTCACCGAGCTGGGACACGACGCGGTCCCAGCATCGCCAAGGACGGGTGTCAATAGCGTGACCGGCGAAGGTGTTGCCGAAGCGGTCGCCGGCGTCCACACGGTCGTGGACGTGTCCAACTCCCCGTCCTGGGCCGACGACGACGTCCTGAACTTCTTCACCACCTCTACCCGCAACCTGCTGGACGCGGAGCGGACCGCGGGCGTGCAGCATCATGTCGCCCTGTCGATCGTGGGCGCCGACCGGGCGGCCGAAAGCGGATACATGCGAGCCAAGATTGCGCAGGAAAAAACGATCGTGGAATCGGGGGCGCCGTACTCGATCGTGCGGGCAACGCAGTTCTTCGAATTCGTTGACGGCATTGCTGATTCGTTCACCGAGGGTGATACCGTTCGCGCGCCGCATGGGGCGTTCCAGCCCATTGCCGCCGCGGATGTGGCCCTGGCGGTCACGCGTGCAGCATCGGGCGATCCCGTCAATGGAGTGATCAATATCGCCGGTCCCGAAAAGCATGGTATGGACGACTTCATCCGGACCCGCTTCGCGGCGACGGGTGATGCCCGCACGGTGGTGATGGACAACGGCGCCCGTTATTACGGTGCCGTGCTCGATGATCGCAGCATCGTTCCCATCGACGGCGAAGAACTGGTCGTCTACCCCACGACCTTCAGCGACTGGATGGCCGCGCAGGCACGCAGCGGTGCCCAATAGAAGCTCCTCGGGAAAAGACTCCTTGATGGGGCGCGGCTCGGCCCACCGACCTTCGCGCACACAAAAATATCGGCGTCATCCACGCGCCGTTCGGAACGTACGCATGCGCCGCGCGATGCTCGCGAAGCCTAGCGCGCGCGGTTGCGCTCCGCCTAGCATCCAAGCACAAGGACGTTGGGGTGAGCCAAAGACGAGGAGCGCCGATTGCCGTGCAACCCACAAGTGGCGGTCCCTTCGGCGGAACTCGGCTCACCAGACGCGGTTTCATGGCTGCCGGCTTCGCCGGCGGGTTGGCGCTGACAGCGTGCAGCCAAACTAAGCCGGAACCGTCGGGCAGTGTCCGAATGGCCGGGGCCATCGCCGAGGCCGAGTCCGCCCGACCGCACAGTGGCCGAACCGTCACCGCCAAGCTGGCGCCCCAGCAGGCCGAGGTCGACCTGGGCGGGCCGGTCATTCGCACGCTGGCCTACGGCAACAGCATCCCGGGCCCGGTGATCCGTGCCAGCATCGGTGACGAGGTCGTGGTGTCGGTGTCGAACGGACTCGACCATCCTACGTCGGTGCATTGGCACGGCGTCTCCCTGCGCAACGACATGGACGGCGCAGAACCTGCGACACCCGACATCGCACCCGGCCACGACTTCACCTACCGGTTCTCCGTACCGAATTCGGGTACCTACTGGGCACACCCGCACACTGGCCTGGACACAGACACCGGTCTGTATCTGCCGGTCATCGTCGACGACCCGACCGAGGGCAACTACGACGCCGAATGGATCGTCGTCCTTGATGATTGGACCGATGGCGTCGGTAAGAGTCCTCAGCAGCTCTACGGCGAACTGAGCAACCCGAACAAACCCCCGCAGACCACGCCCGAAACGACGACTTCGACAACCGAGACATCCCCCACGACGACGACCGAGACGAGCGAGACGACGTCGACCAGCCCGGCCAGCTCGACCAGCCCGGCACCGCCGCCCCCGGCGGCGAGGGGCGGTACCAGCGATCTCCTCGGCGGCGACGCCGGCGACATCGCCTACCCCTACTATCTGATTAATGGCCGAATCCCGGCTTCTCCCATCACGTTTAACGCCAAACCCGGCCAACGCATCCGCATCCGCTTGATCAACACCGCCTCCGACACCACCTTCCGGGTCGCACTCGCCGGCCACCCGATGACCGTGACGCACACCGACGGCTACCCCGTCGTTCCCACACAAGTCGATGCGCTGCTGATCGGGATGGCCGAACGCTACGACGTCATCGTGACCGCCGCGGACGGCGTCTTCCCACTGGTCGCCCTCGCCGAGGGCAAGAACGGCCTGGCACGCGGGTTGCTCGCTACGGCCGCGGGCGGTGCGCCAGACCCGCAGTTCCAGCCGGGCGAGCTCACCAAGCGGGTGGGAACCATCGAGATGTTCACCGCGACAACACCGGTCAACCTAGGACGTCCCGATCCCGGCCTCAACCTGCCGGTCGTGCTGGGCGGCAACATGATGCAGTACAACTGGACGATCAACGGGGAGCCCTACGCAAAGACCAATCCTCTGCACGTCCAGCAGGGCCAACGGCCCACCATCACGTTCGACAACACCACGATGATGTATCACCCGATTCATCTGCACGGGCATACGTTCCAAGTGATCAGGGCCGACGGCAGCCCGGGCGCGCGCAAGGACACCGTTATGGTGCTGCCGAAGCAGAGGCTCGTTGCGGTTCTCGTCGCCGACAATCCCGGAACCTGGGTCATGCACTGCCACAACACCTATCACCAGGTAGCCGGAATGATGACCCGGGTGGACTACGCCTTCTGACGTTTCAGAGCCCGCCCAGAAAATCCATCAGCAGCTGGTTGACCGCCGAGGGCCGCTCAATCTGGGGGCAGTGTCCGGCCTTGTCGATTACAACCGAGCGGGCCCCATCGATCTGCTTGGCGATCTCGGCAGCCCAGCCGGCCGGTAGGAGCTTGTCCTCGCCACCTTCGACGACAAGTGTTGGCACGCCGATGTTCTCGTAGGCTCGCGCGGGCAATGGGGTCGCGGCCTGTGTGGCGCCGGGACGGCGGAACCGGGCGGCGGCGACGGCCTCCCATGCCCCCGGCGCGGTGCTCGATTCGTAACGGCGGCGCACATAGGCGTCGTCGGCGGGGTAGCCGGAGTCGAAGAACAGCGCTTCGACAATGCGGCGCATCGCCGGCAGCGTTGCGTCGTAGTTCTGTAGCGCCTCGAAGTGCTGGTTCTGCTGGATCTCCCCGCCGCCGCAGATGATCACCAGGCTGCGCGCTGGTAGCAGCGGTGTGCCCGACGTGGCGTCGGTGAGCAGGTTGATGGCTCCCATCGAATTGCCGACGAAGTGCGCCGAGTCGACACCGACCAGCTCGCAAAACCGCGCCACGTGCCGAATCCGCATGCCGCGGCCGTCGACGAAGTCAATGACCTTGGCGGATTCCCCGAACCCCAACTGGTCCGGCGCCAGGACCCGGTGTCGCGCGGCAAGCGCTTCGATGTTGCGTTCCCAGCCGAGCTCGGCGCCCGCACCGAACTCCCCGCCGTGCAGCAACACTACCGGGTCCCCGTCGCCCGCTTCCAAATAGCTGGTGGTCAGTCCGTCCACCGTGATGGTCTTACGCAGCCTCATTTGATCGCGATCGGGTTCACCGGTGAGCCCACTGCCCCAACGACTCTCAGCGGTGGGGCGATGAGCTGGAACTCGTAGACGCCGTCGGCGGCGCAGTCTTCGGCCAGCGCGGTGAGATCCCAGTACTCGCCGAACATCAGCCCCATGTCGCGCAGGCAGAGCAGATGCAAGGGAAAGGTAAGCCCCTCGACGCCCGAAACCAGGTCTTCGACTTGGAGGTTGTCCGCCGCGACGGCGGCGATCTCGTGGTCGTGCAGCCACTGGGCGCATCGCCAGTCCAACCCGGAATAGCCTTCTGTCTTGTTGCCGGTCATGAGAAACCTTGCCCACCAGCCGGTTCGGATCAGCACGATGTCGCCTCGGCCGATCGTCACCCCCTGCGCGCGCACCACGTCATCCAGTTCTTCCGGTGAGATTGGGTTTCCGGCTTCCAGGAAGACATCCGCGTTCCGGTGACGAACCAGGTCCAGTAGTACGCCCCGTGACGTGATGCCCTTGCCGTCGACCTTGTCGATGCCGCAGCGATAGGCCCCCAGGCTGGTCACCGAATCGGCCGGGAAGCCGTTGTAGAGGTGGCCGTCGTAGTAGACGTGAGACAACGCGTCCCATTGGCTGGCCGCCTGCAACGGCATGATGATGATGTCGTCGTTGAAGCGGAAGGGGTTGTCTGCGGTCATGTAACCGCTCAGCTGCTGGGCCACCAGGTTACTCGGCCAGTCGGACCCGTACCGAGCAAGGGTGTTCACATCGCCGCCGTCCACGGTCATTACGTGAATGGGATTGTGCCGAAACCCGAAGGCGCCCTGTGGACCGGACGCACCGAAGTCCACGCCCAACGGGAACACCTTTCCATGGCGGACCAGGCTTGCGGCTTGGGCCACCTTTTCCGCGGTGATGAAGTTCAGGGTGCCCAGCTCGTCGGCGTCTCCCCACCGGCCCCAGTTGCTGACGTCGCGAGCGACCCGCCGAAAGTCGGTCATACCGGCCACGGTGCGTGTCCTTCCTCGAGTTCTCGCGCGATCGACGCACCCACATTGCCGCCGTCGACCCATACCACCTGGCCCGAAATGTAGCTGGCGGCACGGCTATTCAAAAAGACTAGAACGGCGGCTTGTTCGGCCGGGCCGGAAACACGGCCCAACGGCTTGGGAATGTCGTCGAGAAAGCCCTGCCCGTATGCCGTGCGCAGCTGGTCCAGGATCGGGGTCTCGGTGACTCCGGGACCGGTGCAGTTGATGCGAATTCCCCGTGCGCCCAACAGGGTGGCGCGGCGCATGGTGTAGAGGATGACCGCTTCCTTGGACAACTGATAGCCGGTGCCGAGCGCATCGGGATGCGCAGCGCACCACTCGATACCCTCCTGCATCGTCGCGGTACCCAGTAGCGGCGCCACGTCCCGCAGATGCTCCCGATACGCGGCCGCCGCGAGCGATGACACGCTGACAATGGCAGACCCCGCGACCATTTTCGGGACCAGCGCCTCGGTGGCATGGCGCAGCCCCAAGAAATTGATGGTCACCACCAGCGGCGCATCGCCGATCCCGGACGACACGCCCGCAACATTGAACAGCGCGTCGACTTGCCCGGTCACCGCCGCCACCGCCGACTCGATCGATGTCTGATCGGCCAGGTCGACTTCATGAAATTCGTCGATTGTGAAGTCTGGTCGCCGCTTGTCCAACCCGATGACTTCGGCCCCAAGCTCGGTGAGCTGCCTCACCACGTGTTCGCCTATGCCCGAAGCACATCCGGTCACCACCGCACGGCTTCCGTCGTAGCGCCACAGCTCGTCGATCGCTCCCAAGGCTCGCCTCGAAATTCTTCCGACTCAGATGCCGTCCGAGATTACTTCTGCTGTTCCTTCGCGCGCTGCGCCGCCTGAACGCGTCCTTCGTTGATCTCCGCCATAGCTTCCGGGATCTCGCTGGCGGTGAACTTACCGCCACGGCCAGTCGGGAGTCCACCAAACGAGTAATCCTCGTCGAATTGCGGTGCGCTCGATTCGGGCCGACGCGCCTCCACCTTCTCGATGATGGGTTCCAGCCGCTTGGCCTTTTCCGCCACAGCCTTTGCGTCCCGCTCGATGAATTCAGGGAGGACCTCTTTGCCCATAAGCTCAATCGATTCCATGGTCCCTTCGTGGCTGCGCGGGTTGAGCAGCAAGATGATCTCGTCGACGCCACTCTCCTCATAGCCGCGCAGAAACTCACGCACGGTGGCCGGGGATCCGATCGCGCCCCGGCCGGGTCCGTACGCCAGCGTCGGATCCTTTTCCACCTCTTCGAGATACCGCTGCCACACCCCGGTCCGACCCGGCGTGTGCACACCCGTCATGTAGTAGTGCATGATTCCGAACGAGAAGAACCCGCCGCCCTGCCCGAGCCGCTGCAGGGCCAGCTCATCGGACTTGGCCACCATCATCGACAGGTCGCCGCCGATGGCGAGGATGTTGGGGTTGATCCCAGGAGTGACCGGGACGCCGTTCTCCTCGAACTCCTTGTAATAGCCGTTGACCCGTTCGGTCAGTGGTCCGGGACCGGTGTAGGCGAAACTCAAGGCGCCGATCGCCTTTTGGGCTGCCATCTGGACGCTGGCCGGTCGCGTGCAGGCGACCCAGACCGGCGGGTGCGGCTTTTGCAGCGGCTTGGGAACGACGTTGCGCGCCGGCATCTGGACGTGTTCGCCGTGGAAGCCGGTGAACGGCTCCTCGATCATGCAGCGGATCGAGACCTCGAGGGCCTCTTCCCACTGTGCCCGCTTATCGGCGGGATCGATATTGAATCCGCCGAGTTCACCGACCGACGAGGATTCCCCGGTGCCGAATTCGACACGACCATTGGACAGCAGGTCCAGGGTGGCGATGCGCTCGGCCACGCGGGCGGGGTGATTGACCGCCGGCGGCAGGTGCATGATGCCGAATCCCAGCCGAATGTTCGTGGTCCGCTGGCTGGCCGCCGCCAAGAAGATCTCCGGTGCCGTCGAGTGGCAGTACTCCTCGAGGAAGTGGTGCTCGGTCAGCCACACGGTGGAAAAACCCGCCTTGTCCGCGGCCTCGACCTCGTTGAGACAGTCCTGCAGCAAGACATGCTCGTCGTCGGGCGCCCAGGGCCGGGGCAGGGCGAATTCGTAGAACAGTGAGATTTTCATTCGTTACCTCCTATGAGTATTAATGGCTCGGCTGGCCGCTTGGGCCGCAACGTGTTTGGCTGCGACGTAGCCGAACGTCATGGCTGGGCCGATGGTCGCGCCGGCACCGGCGTAGCTGCGACCCATCACCGCCGCGGAAGCGTTGCCCACCGCATAGAGCCCGGGCAGCACGGTGCCATCGGTTCGCAGCACGCGGGCGTGTTCATCGGTCAACAGGCCGCCCGAGGTCCCCAGGTCCCCGAGCACGATACGGAAGGCGTAGTACGGCGGATCACCAAGCGGATACAGGTTCGGGTTGGGCAAGGTGTGGTCGCCGTAGTAATTGTCGTACGCGCTGTCCCCGCGGTTGAAATCGTCGTCGTGGCCCTTGCGGGCCAGTTCGTTGAAACGGCGGGCGGTTTCGGCGAGTTGTTCTGCGGGGACGCCGATCTTCGCCGCCATTTCGCTCCACGTCGTGGCCGCTTTGACCACACCCGATTCCAGCCAGGCCGATGGGATTTTGCGGCCGGTGGGGACCGGTGCACCTGGGATCTTGGGTACCGGCAGGTGCCCCGCGACGACGTAGCGGTTGAACGATCTGTGGTCGGTGATCAGCCAGCACGGGATATGGCTTACCCCGGATCTCTGCCCCTCGATCATGGCGTGACCGAAGTCCATGTAGGGGGCCGCCTCGTTGATGAAGCGTTTGCCCGCACCGTTGACGATGAACTGTGCCGGCATCATCCGCTCGTTGAGCATGAATTGCATGCGCCCGTCCGGCCATTGGATCGCCGGGAACCACCAGGCCTCATCGAGCAGGTCCGTCCCGGCTCCGACCGCTATGCCGGCACGGATGCCGTCGCCCATGGCCGCGGGATTGCCGAAGCTCCAGTCCTGGTCCACCTCGGGCAGAAGTTCTTTGCGCCAGGCGAGGTCGTGGTCGAACCCTCCCGAGGCCAGGATGACGCCCGAGCGCGCACCGATCCGCTGCGGATCACCCTCGCGTTCCACCACCGCGCCGGTGACCGATCCGTCCGAGTCGGTGAGCAGCTGCACCATCGGCGAGTCCAGCCAGAGCGGGATGCCACGATCTCGCAGCGCCAGCCGGAGCCGGGCCGCCAGCGACTGTCCGATGGCCGCCATCCGCTCGCCGAACACCCTCGCCCGCACCATTCGCGCAACCAACTTCAGCAGCATGCCTTTGCCCGCCCACGACTGCCTGATCCGGTAGAACGTGCGGAGATCCTTGGGCCCCAGCCAGATTCCCTTGGGGGCCAAGGCCAGCGGCTGCAACAGTCGGTGCTCGTCGGGGCCCAACTTCCGCAGGTCGATGGCGGGCACGTTGATCGTACTGCCGAGTTCGGAGCCGCCGGGTAACTCGGGGTAGTAGTCTGCATAACCGGGTTTCCACACGAATTCGAACCATCCGGAAAGCTGCTCCAAGAACTGCAGCATCTGCGGCGCGCTCTCGACGTACTGGCGCAGCCGCGCCTCACTGACCAGTCCGTCGGTGATCTGTTTGAGGTAGCCGACGACGGCTTCCGGCGAGGGCACGTAGCCCTCCCGGCGCTGGGCGGGGGCTCCGGGCACCCAGATGCCGCCGCCGGATAAAGCGGTGGAACCTCCGAAATAGGACGATTTTTCGACCACCAATGGCTCAAGTCCGCCGGCCTGCGCGGTCAGCGCGGCCGTCATGCCGCCGCCGCCGGAGCCGACGATGAGCACGTCGACAACGTGATCGAAACCGTGCACCGCGACCGTCATTTCGGAAGTGCCGTTCTGATGGCGAAACCGGCGATCAGTTCGGGTGCGGGTTTGTAGAAGCGCCCAGTGATTTCGTAGGGTCCCGCTGCGTCCAGCGCCGCGAACGCCGCCACCCAGGTGCGGATCTCCTGCGCCGAGCTGCCGCCCTCGTGGGCGACAAATGAATTCGACCAGCCGTCTAATTCGTCCAGCCAGCCGCCGTCGATGATCGCCAAGAATCGCTGGTCCCACGTCGGGTTGAGTGCCTGCAGGTCACTTTGGCCTGCGGCAAAATTTTTGGCCGCATCGATGATGGCCGCTTGCCGGGCCTGTCGCTGCTCGGACGTCATGGGTCGGCCGTGCACGATCCGTTCCAGCACCGGAGCGGGCGCGGTTGCCAGGGTCGGCACCGGCGGGCTGTGCGAGAGCCCGCCGGATCCCAGGAGGAGGACTCGCTTGTCCAGGGTGGCCAGGTAGTTGCCGACCGCGGCACCGAGTGCACGGCAGCGATGCATCGGGCCCAGCGGCACGCCGATCGCGTTGACGAAGATCGGTATCAGGGGGCGCGCTGTGGCGTCCCCGAAGAGCTTTTCGAGCGGCTGGACCGTGCCGTGGTCCACGTCCATGCTGGCCGACACCGCGATGTCGACACCGGCGTCGAGGACCGCCTTCGCGCAGTCGGTCGCAAGTGTTTCGGGTACGTTCAGCGGTCCGGCGTGGGTTCCGTAGTCGCCCACTCCGCGGGCGCTGGTGCCAATGCAAAAGGGCGGCATCACCTTATAGAAGAACCCGTTGTAGTGGTCCGGGGAGAAACTGACCACCAGTTCGGGGTCATAGTCTTCGACGAACCTTCGAGCTTCGGCGATTGCGCCTTCGATGTCATCAAGCAGGTCCCGCGACGGCCCCGGAAGATTCAGGAGCGGGCTGTGCGACATACAGCACAGAGCCAGTGCCACTTTGCAAATCACCCCCTCGCGGCGTCAGGGTGAGCGCGTCAAGGAGCGCGGCGCTCAGGTCGGGCGCGCGCTGAGCGATGCAGGCACCCGCGATGCATCGGTCGGGCCGCAGGAACAGCACCGAGTCCGAGTGGGCGTCGAACCATGACTTGAGGCCACCGTGCCGGTCACCCACCACCACGACATCGGGATCGTCGTGCCCGGTCCAGTGCAGCTGGGTCGCCGGGCGCAACGTAAAGAAACGGGTGCCCAACGCTTTCCAGTTTGCGAACGCCACATCACCGAGGATCTTGCGCGGGTTGTTGTTCCAGGACAGCACGGCGAACCACGAACCGAGCACGTCGTCGAGCAACACGTCCTGCTGGTCGCGGGTGTCGACACGCGGCTGGATGAACAGCGTGCCCACCGGCGAATCGGGGCGCCCGGGTGTCGCGTGCACGACGGCGCCGTGCTCGTAGCGGGGCATCGGCTTGAACCGCATTTCCAGCACATATCGCTTGAGCGACGGCACGATTGACGCCGACCGCACCAGAAGATCGCGGGCCGTCGCCACGCGGCGGTTGGTCGGTGAGATCACTCGGCCCACCATGGTGGACAAGTCGATCATCGCGCGTGCGTGCTTGCGGCGTTCCACGTCATAGGTGTCCAGCAACTTGTCGTCGGCCCGGCCGCTCACCACCGCCGCGAGCTTCCAGCCGAGGTTCGCCGCGTCGCGGATCCCGCTGTTGTAACCCTGTCCCTGCCACACCGGCATCAGGTGGGCGGCATCCCCGGCGAGCAGCAGCCGGCCCCGGCGGAACGCGCCGGCGATGCGCGAGTGGTGCGTGTACACCCGGCGCCGGATCACATCGACCCGGTCGGGGTGAGGCACCATCCTGGCCAGCATCTGCGTCAGGAACGCCGGGTCTTCGGCCTGCTCATCGGTCTCGTCGGCGTGAATCATGAACTCGAAGCGGCGAATTCCATGGGCAATCGAGATCGAGGCGTACGGGCGTTCGGGATCGGCGCCGACCTCACTGTTCGGGTGTCCCAGCGGGTCGTTGGCGATGTCGACCACCAGCCAACGGGTCGACGACGTCGTTCCATCGAACGACACACCCATCACGCGGCGCGTAATGCTGCGGCCGCCGTCGCACCCGACAACGTATCGCGTCCGCACACATGAGGCGTCGCCGTCGTTACCGGCGCCGCCACCGAGCTCGACGGTCACCCCCTCGGCGCTTTCGTGACATGCCGTCATCGGACGTCCCCACCACACCTGGACGTGTTCGAATCGATCCAGTCCGGAGAGCAATTCGGCGTCGACGAGCGGTTGCACGAAGCCATTACGCTTCGGCCACCCGAAACATGCGTCCGGCGGGGCCATTTCGGCGAGCACTCGGCGCTTGGCGTCGACGAACCGCAGAATCTGGTTGGGCACGGTATGCGGCAGTACCCGGTCGGCGAGCCCGATCGACTGGAAGGTCCGCAGCGCCTCGTCATCAAGGCCGACCCCGCGGGGGTAGTCGATGAGGGTGTCCCGCTCGTCGACCACAACGGTGCGGATGCCCTGCAGGCCAAGGATGTTGGCGAGGGTCAAACCGACCGGGCCCGCGCCCACCACCAGGACGTCGGTCTCGATCTCAGGAATCTCCTGCCCCGGCGTGGCCATCACCGGTCCAGCAGAAAGTCGAGGTGCAGCCGGTTAAAGGTCTTGGCGTCCTCGTACTGTGGCCAATGACCGCAGCCGGGCATCACCTCGAAGCGCGCGCCGGGAATCATCGACGCCATTCGACGACCCTCCGTCACGTCGGCGGTGGGATCGTCACTGGTCCACAGCACCAGCGTCGGCGCGATGATCGACCCGTATTCGTCCGGGCCGAGGATGTTGCGTGCGCGAATCTCTGGATCCTGCAATGCCATGATGTCGCTCATCGCGGAGACGAATCCCGGTTGCCGATATACCCGTTGGCGGCTGGCAACCAGATCGTCGTAAGCCTTGGACTTGTCGGCCATCAGCCATTTGATGCGCGCTTGCACCGTTTCCCAAGTCGGGTCCTCGGCGGCCGCCATGGACAAGGTGATGATCCGCTGCATCACCACGGGATCGGCTTGAGATCCGCCGGCCGTGTTAAGCACCAGTCGCGCAACCACATCCGGATGATCGACCGCGGTGCGCGCTGCCACCCAGCCGCCGAGCGATTCGCCGCTGAGGTAGGCGCGATCCACACCGATGGTGCGCAGCACCGCCATCAGATGCTCGACATAGTGGCCGACTTCCAGCGGATGTCCCGGCTTGTCGGTGTACCCGTGGCCCAGCATGTCGATCGACCACGTCCAGAAGTGCTCGGCGTGTGCGCCGAGGTTGCGCACGTAGGCCTCGGCATGACCGCCTGACCCATGCAGCAGCACCAGCACGGGCTTGCCGGGATCGCCGGCGCGCAGGTAGCGGGTCCGTATCCCTCCGGCGTCGAGGTAGCCCTGCTCGAACGCGACGCCCTGGAGATCGCTCCATATGCTCTCGAACTCCGCCACGGTGCTGACCGGCCTCCAGATCGAGGAAATGTCGTTCTCGTTTTCGACTTACTTGGTGTGCTAATATCGCACACTAATGTGCGTTATATATAGAGCTTCGCTCTCAGGGGAAGGTCTGTCAAGGCTGTGACCGGGTCCAGTGCCGGTTCGCAGACCCTGGCCAGGGGTCTGACCGCGCTGCAGATGGTGGCGGACTCCCCCGGCGGGCTGACGGTGCAACAGCTCGCCGATCAGGTGGGCGTGCATCGCACCATCGCCTATCGATTGCTGACCACGCTGGCCGATTTCCGCCTGGTGGCCAAGGGAGAGGACGGCCGCTACCGACCTGCCGCGGGCCTGGCCGTGCTCGGTGCCGCCTTCGACCGCAACGTGCGCCAAGTGAGCCTGCCGACGCTGCGCGCCCTGGCCGACGAACTCGGCACGACGGTCTCCCTGCTCATCGCCGAAGGCGACCAGCAGGTGGCGATCGCGGTGATCGTGCCCAGCCATGTCGCGTACCAGCTGTCTTTCCATGAGGGCAGCCGATATCCGCTCGATCGCGGCGCCGCTGGGATCGCCTTGCTCGCATGCATGCCCCCGCGCCCCGGCGAACGCGAGCTGGTGTCCGTGGCGCGCGAACGCGGCTGGGTGACGACCTACGGCGAGATCGAACCGAACACCTACGGTCTGGCCGTGGGGGTGCGCCGACCGGCGCCGTCCCCACCCACGTGCATCAACCTCATCTCACACCGAGAAGACGTGGTGATGCGCGGCAAAGACGCGGTCGTCAAGGCCGCCGAGCAGTTGGCCGAGCTCCTGAGCTAGCACTGAGCTGAAGGGATGGCAGTCCATGTCTTGGGACCACGAAGTCGACGTCGTCGTGCTCGGCAGCGGCGGCGCCGGGCTCACCGCCGCGCTGACCGCGGCCGTCGCGGGCGCCTCGGTGGAGGTCTACGAAAAGGCTGCGACCGTCGGCGGGACCACCGCCGTGTCCGGCGGCATCGTGTGGATCCCCGCTCATAACCGTTGCCCCGACGGCGAATTGACGGCAGCCGACGCGATGCGTTATTTGCGCGCCCAGTCACTGGGGTCGATGGACGACGAGTTGGTCGAAACGTTCGTGCGCACCGGACCCGGGATGCTTGATTTCATCGAGGCGCACAGCGGTCTTCGGTTCGAGATTGCGACCGGGTTCCCGGACTACCGCCCCGAGTTGCCGGGCGGGCGGCCGACGGGCGGTCGGTCACTGAGCGCGGCTCCCTTCGACCTGGCCCAACTCGGCGAATGGGCAACGCAGATCACGTCTTTCCCGGCCGACTGGTCCAACGTCGGTTTCGATGCCGAGACCAGGGCGCGCCTGCACGCTGCGATCGACGACCGAACCAGCCATCTGTGCGTCGCCGGCACCGCGCTGGTCGCGGGGCTCCTCAAGGGCCTGCTGGACGCCGGGGTCACCCCACACACCAAGGCGCGGGCCGAAGGACTCGTCGCCGACGACGGAGAAGTCACCGGGGTACGCGTGGCCCTGCCGGATCGGACGATCAGTGTGCGCGCCCGGCACGGGGTCATCCTGGGGACCGGCGGCTTCGAGTGGGATCCGGCTCTGACGCAAGCCTTTCTGCGCGGCCCCATGCACGGCGCGGTCTCGCCGCCCAACAACACCGGCGACGGTCTGCGCATGTCGATGGAACAGGGGGCCGACCTGGCCAACATGGGCGAAGCGTGGTGGGTGCCGATCGTGCAGATCCCGGGCGACACCATCGGGGGCAAGCCGCGCAGCCGCAGCGTGCGGCTGGAAAGGACGAGGCCTCGCAGCATCATCGTCAACTCGGCCGGCCGGCGCTTCGTCAACGAGGCCTGCGATTACAACTCGATGGCCGGCGCCTTCCATTACCTGGATCCCCGCGGCGGCTACGTCAACGATCGCGGGTGGATGGTGTTCGATTCGATTCACCTGCAGCGCTATGGATTTCTGGGTACCGAACCGGGCCAACCGGTCCCGGGCTGGTTCTGCGAATCGGCAGACCTTGCCGAGTTGGCCGCCAAGACCGGCATCGACGCCGACGGCCTGACCCGCACCGTCGAACGCTGGAACCGTCATGTTGCTGGCGGTGCGGATCCCGACTTCGGCCGCGGCTCCAGCGCCTACGACGGATATTGGGGCGATGACAGCGCGACCACGCCGGCCGGTAAGACGCTGGGCCCCATCGATACCGCCCCGTTCTACGCCGTACCGGTGAGCATCGGTGCGATGGGCACCAAGGGCGGACCGCGCACCGATCACGATGCCCGCGTTCTGCATATCCGCGGCGAGCCGATACCGGGCCTGTTCGCTGCTGGCAATGCGATGGGCGGCGTCACCGGACGCGCCTACGGCGGTGCAGGCGGAACCCTGGGCCCGGCAATGGTTTTCGGTTATCGTGCGGGTCATGCGGCCGCCACCGGGAAGTCGGTCGACCTGCAGTAGCTTAGGCTGGAACCGGCGCCGCTCGGATCAACAATGCGCTGTACGTACCGATTGACCGACTGCTTGAGCTGTTGGGGGGACACGCGGAACTGCTTGAACGACAACAGTTGAATTTTGGCTATCGCCTACTGGTCAGCGATTCTGGTTAAACACACAGCTTCCAATCGATCCCCGTAAATCCCGCCATCTTTCGACCCGCCGTGACGGGATCTCGCGGGGCTGCGCGACCATCAGGCGAGTTTGCTTCGCGATAGCGCCGGTGATAGCGCAAATCGGAATCGCCTCATGCCGGCACCACGGTGTCGCATAACTCACATCCGGGCACCTCGGGCGCGACCGTGGCACGTCCGGGCGGTCCGGTTTTGTCGGTGGTGGCTGCGATGATGTGGTCATGTCGTTGACCGCATCCGCTGGCGCCGTGGGGGTGACCGCGAGCGAGCGTCTTGAGGTGTTGTTCGGGGAGTTGGCGGAGTTGTGCGGTCAGCGCAACGCGATTGATGGGCGCATCGTGGAGATCGTGGCCGAGATTGATCGCGACGAGCTCGGTGGTGTTACCGGTGCGCGGTCGGTGCCGGCGTTGGTGGCCCCGAAGACGGGTTGCTCGCCGGCCAATGCCCACACGATCAGCACGATCGCGCGCCGGGTGCAGGAGTTTCCCCGCTGCGCCCAAGGTATGCGGGAGGGTCGGCTGTCGCTGGATCAGGTCGGGGTGATCGCGGCGCGTGCCGGTCAGGGTTCTGATGCGCACTACGCGCAGCTGGCCAGCGTCGCGACGGTTACCCAGCTGCGCAGCGCGGTCAGGCTGGAACCGCGACCCGACCCCGAACCGCGGCCCGAGGGGCTTGAACCGCAGGCCTCGATCACCAAGTCCTCCGACGACGAGGGCAGCTGTTGGCGGATCAGACTTCCGCAACCCGATGCGGCGAAGTTCGAGGCGGCGTTGGCCTCTCATCGTGATGCGCTGATCGCTGAGTTCACGCGCGAGCACGGCGACGGCGACCGCGCTTGGGGTCAGCGGCCGCCGTTGCCGGGCACCGTCGAGGCGTTCACGCGCTTGGTGGAGGCCGGGTGGGACGCCGAGGCCACCCGCCGCCCGCACGGGCAGCACACCACGGTGGTGGTGCACCTCGACGTGCAGCAGCGCGCCGCGGCCCTGCATCTGGGTGCGCTGCTGTCCGACGCCGAACGCCGCTACCTGAGCTGTGATGCCACCTGTGAAGTGTGGTTCGAACGCCACGGCGAGGTCATCGG
>NZ_LZJR01000159.1 GCF_001667925.1 Mycobacterium sp. E2479
TGGAGATCGTGGCCGAGATTGATCGCGACGAGCTCGGTGGTGTTACCGGTGCGCGGTCGGTGCCGGCGTTGGTGGCCTGGAAGACGGGCTGCTCGCCGGCCAATGCCCACACGATCACCACCGTCGCGCGCCGGGTGCAGGAGTTTCCACGCTGCGCCCAAGGTATGCGGGAGGGCCGGCTGTCGCTGGATCAGGTCGGGGTGATCGCGGCGCGTGCCGGTCAGGGATCTGATGCGCACTACGCGCAGCTGGCCGCGGTGGCAACGGTCACTCAGCTGCGTACCGCGGTGAAGCTGGAACCGCGACCCGAACCCGAGCCTCGGCCCGAGGCCGAGCCCGAGCTCGAGCGGTCGATCACCACGACCACCAACGAGCAGGGCAGCTGCTATCGGATCACCTTGCCGCACCTGGATGCGGCGAAGTTCGACGCCGCGTTGGCGTCTCATCGGGATGCGCTGATCGCCCAGTGGAGGCGCGATCACGGCGAGGGCGTCAGCGATCAGGCGCCGCCGTTGCCGAGCACTGGTGAGGCGTTTATGCGCCTCATCGAGGCCGGGTGGGACGCCGAGGCGACCCGCCGCCCCCATGGGCAGCACACCACTGTGGTGGTACACCTCGACGTCGAGCAGCGCGTTGGCGCCTTGCATCTGGGTCCGCTGCTGTCCGACGCCGAACGTCGTTACCTGACCTGTGATGCCACCTGTGAAGTGTGGTTCGAACGCCACGGCGAGGTCATCGGTGCCGGGCGGGCGACCCGGCTGATCAACCGGCGGCTGCGCCGCGCACTCGAGTATCGCGACCGCAGCTGTGTGGTGCC
>NZ_LZJR01000160.1 GCF_001667925.1 Mycobacterium sp. E2479
CGGCCGATCGGTGGGCAGCTGCAGGCGCTCGGGCATCCCGGCCAGCGCATCCTCCCAATAGGCCAGCTGCGCGGCGATGGGACTGTTGCCGTCTTCGAGATCACCGAGGATTTCGCGCTGCCACAGCGTGTAATCGACATACTGCACCGCCAAATCGGCCCAACCCGGCTCCTGCCCGGCGCACCGGCTGGCATAAGCCACGCCCAAGTCGCGTACCAGCGGCCTCAACGACCAGCCGTCGGCGGCGATGTGGTGCACCACCGCGACCAGCACATGCTCGGAGTCCGCAACGGTGAAAAGCTTTACGCGCAATGGGGTTTCGGACGCCAAGTCGAACGTGTACCGCGCCGCGGCGCCGATCGCCTCAACGACCCGCTCCTGCAACCATTTCCGGGCATCGATGACCTGCCAGCCGAAGTCCGCTTGCTCGGCGGATGCCACCACCTGGCGCGGTACCCCGTCGGGGGCCGCGAACAGTGTGCGCAGGCTCTCATGGCGGGCAACCACGTCGGACAGCGCTGCGCGAAACGCCTCGGGATCCAGCTGCCCGCGCAACCGCAACGCCATTGCCATGTTGTAAACCGGTGAAGGGCCCTGCAATTGGTCTAAGAACCACAACCGGCTCTGGGCAAACGAAAGCGGCACTACCGCCGGTCGCTCACCGGGCACCAAGGGCTCGAGACCACCGCCATCGGCACCGATACGCGGCGCCAACTGGGCCACCGTGGGCGCCTCGAACAAGACGCGCACCGGGAGATTGGTGTCGAGGCCGGTGTTGATGGCGGTGACCAGGCGCATGGCCGACAGCGAATCCCCGCCCAGGTCGAAGAAGGAGTCGTCGACCCCGACGCGTTCGATGCCGAGGACCTCAGCGTAAGCACCGACCAGGATCTCTTCGGTCGGGTTGGCGGGGGCGCGGTAACGATCGGTGTCCTGGTACTCCGGTGTCGGCAAGGCGCGCGTATCGAGCTTGCCGTTGGGTGTCAGCGGCAACGCCTCGAGTGCCACCACGGCCGCGGGCACCATGTAGCCCGGGAGCCGTTCGGCTAGCGCTGCGCGCGCCTCGACCGGGTCGAGTGTGCCGGTGACATACCCCACCAGACGCTTCTCCCCCGGGCGGTCCTCGCGGGCGATCACCGCCGCCTGTGTCACCCCGGCCAAACTCGCTAGGGCTGTTTGGATTTCACCAAGTTCGATGCGGTACCCGCGGATCTTGACCTGCTCGTCAGCGCGACCCAGATAATCCAGCTGCCCATCGGCACGCCACCGCACCAGATCCCCGGTGCGATACATCCGTGCGCCCGGCGCCCCAAACGGGCACGCCACAAACCGCGACGCGCTCAACCCTGCCCGGCGCCAGTACCCCACACCGACTCCGCGGCCGGCGACATACAACTCACCAACGATCCCCACCGGCACCGGACGCAACCACCCATCGAGCACCGCAAAGGCCGCCCCAGGCACCGGCGACCCAATGGGCGGCGCCCCCGACCCCGCCACCAACGGCACGCTCTTCGCCGCCCACATGGTTGTCTCGGTCGGGCCGTAGACATTGACCATCACCCGCCCCAGCGCCCAGCGATCCACCAGCTCAGGCGGACACGGCTCGGCACCGATCACCAAGGCCGTCGACTCCAGGCCCTCGGGAGAAAGCACGCCCACCGCCGACGGGGTCTGGGTCAACACGCTGACCCGCTGCGCGGCCAGCAATGCGTGGAAGTCTTCCGGCGCGCGCGCCACCGAGTCGGGCACGACCACCAGCCGCCCGCCGTGCAGCAACGCTCCCCAGATCTCCCACACGGAGAAGTCGAACGCATAGGAATGGAATTGCGTCCACACCTGGTCCGGCCCCAGCTCTACACCGATGTCCAAACCGGCGAAGAGTTGAGCGACATTTCGCTGGGTGACCGCGACTCCCTTGGGCGTCCCCGTCGTGCCCGACGTATAGATGATGTGCGCGACATCGTCAGCGGCCGGCGCCGCCAACGCCGTGCTCGGTTGGGCCGCCACTACCGGATCGTCGATATCCACGACCATCAGGGCGCCAAACCCATCCAGCCGGGGCCGTAACTGTGCAGTGGTCAGCGCCGCGACCGGCCCGGCATCGCCAAGCATGAACTCCAACCGCGCCGCAGGCACCGCCGGGTCAATCGGCAAATAGGTTGCCCCGGTCTTCAGCACCGCCAAAATGGCGACGATCCCCTCGGCCGACCGCGGGAACAACAACGCCACCGAGGTACCCGGGCCAACCCCATATCCGGCCAACAAATGCGCCACCCGATTGGCGGCCTCATCCAATGCTCGATAGGTCAACACACGGTCATCGCATGCCAGGGCCACCGCCTCCGGAGCCCGCGCCACCTGCGCGGTGAACAACTCCGGAACCGACGCCGCCACGGGAGCGGGTTGCGTCAACATCGCCTGGTTGCCGAACTCCTGCAAGCGCGCACGCTCAGACTCATTCAGCAGATCGATTGACGACAGCGGCCGCGCTGGATCGGCGGCCATGGCCGCCAGCAGCTGCTGTAACCGTTCGACAAACGTGCCGATATCGGAGTGATCGAACACGGCGGTGTCGAATTCGACGCGCAGGCGCAGTTCGCTGCCCGGCAAGGCGACCACGGAAAGCGGATAGTGAGTGGATTCGTGGCTGGTGAACTCCGTGACAACCAGCTCGTCATCGCCCGCCAATGCGGCGGTATCCATGGGGTAGTTCTCGTATACGAACAGCGTGTCGAACAGTTGCTCGTGATTGGTGATGCGGTGGATCTCGCTGAGCGCGAGATGCTGATGTTCGAGCGTGTAGTTGTGCGTGTTTTGCAGTTGCTCGAGCAGTTCGGTGGTGGTGGTGGTGGGCGTGATGCGCGCCCGGACCGGCACGGTGTTGATCAACAGTCCCACCATCGACTCGGAGCCGACGACCTCGGCCGGCCTACCGGACACGGTGGTACCGAACGCCACATCATGCTGGCCGGTCAGCCAGCACAGTAACTGGGCAAAGGCGCCCTGCAACACCGTGTTGGCGGTGGTCCGACACGAGCGTCCCAGCTCGCTCACGGCCCGCATGGCCTCGGCAGGCAGCAGGAATGACTCAACGACGCGGGTGCCGAGCCCCAACCTGTGCCCCGAGCTGACCAGAGCGGGGGTGTCGAAGCCGTCCAACACCTCGCGCCATGCCGCGTGGGCGGCGTCCAGATCACGATCGGCCAGCCAGGTCACGAACCGGCGATACGACCCCGCGGGGGCCAGCGACTGCCCGTAATAACTGGCGAATATCTCCGCCAGCAAAATCGGCAATGACCAGCCATCGACCACGATGTGGTGATTGGTCAGCACAAACCGGTGCCGATCCGTCCCGCTGCGGATCAACGCCGCCCGGAACGCCGGCTCATCGGCCAAATCCCCAACCGCGGCACGTTCGGACGCACATAACCGATCGACCAGCTCATCCACGTCGGCGTCGAGACCGTCGCCGCTGAGGTCGATATACCGCCATGGCACAACCGGATCAGCCGGGATGATCTGCACCGGCTCATCGAATTGCGGGCAGAAGCGGGCCACGAGATGTGGGTGCCGCTTGACGACCGTGTGCACCGCGTCACGCAGTCGGTACGGGTCGAGGGCACCAGTCAGCTCGATATTCAGCTGCAC
>NZ_LZJR01000161.1 GCF_001667925.1 Mycobacterium sp. E2479
ACGCTCTCGGAGAACCAGGCCGAGCACGTGCAGAAGTCGTTCGATCAGATGGACACCACCCGCAGCAGGCGGGTGCTGCTGGAGGGCTGGGAAAAGTTCCACGAGCCGGTGGACCGGATCGTGTCGATCGGCGCGTTTGAGCACTTCGGTCGCCAGCGCTACGGCCGCTTCTTCAAGATGGCCTACCAAGCGCTGCCGCCAGGCGGAGTGATGTTGCTGCACACCATCGTTCGGCCGTCGTTCAGGGATGCCCGCGCCAGGGGCATGAAACTGACCCACGAGATCGTCCAGTTCTCGCAATTCATCCTGGCCGAGATCTTTCCCGGCGGCTGGCTGCCGACCCCGCAGACCGTCGGCGAATACGGGGTCACGGCGGGCTTCGACCTGACCCGGGTCCAGTCGCTGCAGTTGCACTACGCCAGGACACTGGATCTATGGGCCGAGGCGCTCGAGGCGAATCGCGAGCAGGCGTTGGCCATCCAGTCTCAGGAGGTCTACGACCGCTACATGAAGTACCTCACCGGCTGCGCGAAGCTGTTCCGGGAGGGCTACACCGACGTCAACCAGTTCACGTTGGAGAAGTGACCGGCTCACCATAGGCACTCAGCCCCAACGGATCACCGTTGTGCGCTGAAATGCTGTGAGCTACTTGACCAACGTGAATTGCCCCACGTTGCTGATGCCCTTGCGGAAGAAGTTCTCGCACCCGGTCAGATAGTGCATGTACTTGTCGTAGATCTCCTGGGACTGGAGAGCGATCGCCTTCTCCTTGTTGGCTTCCAGATTCGCCGCCCAGATGTTGAGGGTCCGCGCGTAATGCTCCTGCAGCAGCTGCACCCGCTCGATCGAGAAGCCCGCGGCCTCGCCGAATTTGAAAATGTCTTTCTGCGCCGGCAACTGACCCCCGGGGAAAATCTCCTGGCCGATGAAGCGCGCGAATCGAATATCGCTCATCGTCAATGTGACGCCCAGTGCGGGATATTCCTGCCAGTGATACATCAAGATCGTATGCAAAAGCATCCGGCCATCATCGGGAAGGATGTCGTAGGCGCGTTCAAAAAATGCGGAATAGCGTTCCATCTTGAATGCTTCGAAGGCGCCGATGGAGACAATCCGGTCGACTTTGTCTTCGAACTCTTCCCAGCCCTGCAGGCGCACCTCGATGTTGCGGTTGGTCGGCAGGCCGGCCAGCTTGTTCTTGCTGTACTCGAACTGGTTGCGGCTCAGCGTAATTCCGATGACATTGACGTCATATTTCTCGACAGCCCGCTTCAGCGCGCCGCCCCAACCGCAACCGATGTCCAGCAGAGTCATCCCAGGCTCGAGCTTGAGCTTTCCCAGCGCCAGATCGATCTTCGCGATCTGCGCCTCCTCGAGGGTCATGTCCTCACGCTCGAAGTACGCGCAGCTGTAGGTCTGGGTGGG
>NZ_LZJR01000162.1 GCF_001667925.1 Mycobacterium sp. E2479
TGGCCAAGATCGCCGAGGGCGTCGCGGTCGACGGCATGGAGGCGTTGCTGCCGGTGCTTCGGCCCGGCGAGCACGTCCTGCTGACCGACCAATTGGCCCAGCGCACACCGGTCTTGGTCTGCGACCCGGAGAAGGTCCGCACCCGCGCCGCCGACCTGATCAAGACCGGTAGCGAATTCCTCGAAGCGTCGTGGTCGGTCGCGGCGTTGGGGACCGACGCGCCCGTCGACGTCGCGCAGTTCGGCGGATCGGGGTTCGCCGAACTCGATGACGTGCGCGCCGCGGCGGCTCGTGGCGGGCATCCGTGGTGGACGCTGAGCCAGCTGTCCGACGAGTCGGCCGTGGAGCTCGAGATCCGGTCGGCGCCGTCGGCGCGCGGGCACCAGCACGATATCGACGGCATCTTCGCGATGCTGCGCGCGCACGTCAGCACCGGCGGCTACGCCGTCGTCGTCGCACCCGGCGCCGGCACCGCGCATCGCGTGGTGGAACGGCTCGGCGAATGCGACACCCCCGCCGCCATGCTCGACTCGGGTGCCGCGCCCAAGCCCGGTGTGGTCGGAGTGCTCAAGGGACCCCTGCACGACGGCGTGATCATCCCAGGCGCCACGTTGGTGGTGATCACCGAGACGGACCTGACCGGAAGCCGGGTGACGGCCGTCGAGGGCAAACGCCTGGCGGCCAAGCGGCGCAACACCGTTGATCCGTTGGCGCTGACCGCCGGCGATCTGGTGGTGCACGACCAGCACGGCATCGGCCGGTTCGTGGAGATGGTAGAGCGCACCGTCGGCGGCGCCCGCCGCGAGTACCTGGTGCTCGAATACGCCTCGAGCAAGCGCGGCGGTGGATCAGACAAACTCTATGTCCCGATGGATTCGCTGGACCAGCTGTCGCGGTACGTCGGCGGCCAGGCGCCCGCGCTGAGCAAGCTGGGCGGCAGCGACTGGACCAACACCAAGACCAAGGCCCGGCGCGCGGTACGGGAGATCGCCGGTGAACTGGTGTCGCTGTACGCCAAGCGGCAAGCCAGTCCCGGGCACGCATTCGGCCCGGACACCCCCTGGCAGGCCGAGATGGAAGACGCGTTCGGGTACACCGAGACGGTCGACCAGCTGACCGCCATCACCGAAGTCAAGGCGGATATGGAAAAGCCGATCCCGATGGACCGGGTGATCTGCGGCGACGTCGGCTACGGCAAGACCGAGATCGCCGTGCGGGCGGCGTTCAAGGCGGTCCAGGACGGAAAGCAGGTCGCCGTGCTGGTGCCGACCACGCTGCTGGCCGACCAGCATCTGCAGACCTTCAGCGACCGGATGGCCGGATTCCCGGTGACCGTCAAGGGCCTGTCCCGGTTCACCGACGCCACCGAATCCAAGCAGGTCATCGAGGGCCTGGCCGACGGATCGGTGGACGTGGTGATCGGCACGCACCGGCTGCTGCAGACCGGGGTGCGCTGGAAGGACCTCGGTCTGGTGGTGGTCGACGAGGAGCAGCGGTTCGGCGTCGAGCACAAGGAGCACATCAAGTCACTGCGCACCCACGTCGACGTGCTGACCATGAGCGCAACCCCCATCCCGCGGACGCTGGAGATGAGCCTGGCCGGCATCCGCGAGATGTCGACGATCCTGACGCCGCCCGAAGAGCGGTATCCCGTGCTGACTTACGTCGGCCCGCAGGACGACAAGCAGGTCGCGGCCGCCCTTCGCCGCGAGCTGCTGCGCGACGGGCAGGTCTTCTACGTGCACAACCGGGTCAGCTCGATCGACCGGGCGGCGGCCCGGATCCGGGACCTGGTGCCCGCGGCGCGGGTGGTCGTCGCGCACGGGCAGATGCCCGAAGACCGGCTGGAGCGCACGGTGCAGGGGTTCTGGAATCGCGAGTACGACATCCTGGTGTGCACCACGATCGTGGAGACCGGGCTGGACATCTCCAACGCCAACACGCTGATCGTGGAGCGCGCCGACACGTTCGGTCTCTCGCAGCTGCACCAGCTGCGCGGCCGGGTCGGCCGCAGCCGAGAGCGCGGCTACGCGTACTTCCTGTATCCGCCGCACGCGCCGCTGACCGAGACGGCCTACGACCGGCTGGCCACCATCGCGCAGAACAACGAGCTGGGCGCCGGCATGGCCGTCGCGCTGAAGGACCTCGAAATCCGCGGCGCCGGCAACGTGTTGGGAGTCGAGCAGTCGGGGCACGTCGCCGGGGTCGGCTTCGACCTGTACGTCCGGTTGGTGGGCGAGGCGGTCGAGGCGTACCGGGCCGCCGCCGACGGCCAGACGGTCACCACCGCCGAGGAGCCCAAGGACGTGCGGATCGACCTGCCCGTCGACGCGCACCTGCCGCCGGACTACATCGCCAGCGACCGGCTCCGGCTGGAGGGTTACCGTCGGCTGGCCGCGGCGGCCTCCGACGGGGAAATCGACGCGGTCGTCGAGGAACTCATCGACCGGTACGGGTCGCTGCCCGAACCGGCCCTTCGGCTGGTGGCGGTGGCGCGACTGCGGTTGCTGTGCCGCGGCGCCGGCATTACCGAGGTGTCGGCGGCGTCGGCGTCGACGGTCCGGCTGTCGCCGATGACGTTGCCGGATTCGGCTCAGGTGCGGCTCAAGCGGATGTATCCGGCCGCGAGCTACCGCGCCACGACCTCGACCGTGCAGGTTCCCATTCCGCGATCCGGCGGCGTGGGCGCGCCGCGACTGCGCGATGTCGAGTTGGTGCAGATGGTGGCCGACCTGGTGACGGCACTGCAGGGCACACCGCAGACCGACATTGGTATAACGAGTGAACTGTCGTCGTCGATGGCAAGTGAGCAGCGACAGGCGCGATGATCCGCGCCCGCGACGATGCAGTGGGGGTAGGGCCCGCTTGCGGGGGCCGAAGCGATGCGGAGGAGGGGCGCGAATGATCGTCGTCTTGTTCGACCCCCGTCGCCCCTCGCTGGTGCCCGTCGAAGCCATCGAGCACCTCAGCGGCGAGGTGCAGTACACCGAGGAGATGCCCGTCGCCGTGCCTTGGTCGCTGCCCGCGGCGCGCCCGGTGCATTCCGGCGAAGACGCCCCCGTGCTGCTGTCGTCCGACCCCGACCACCCCGCCGTCGTCGCCCGGTTGGCGGCAGGTGCGCGGCTGATCTCGGCGCCCGAGACGCCGCGTGGTGAACGGCTGGTCGATGCGGTGGCGATGATGGACAAACTGCGCACCGCCGGGCCCTGGGAAAGCGAGCAGACGCACGATTCGCTGCGCAGATTTCTGCTGGAGGAGACCTACGAACTGCTGGACGCGGTCGGCAGTGGCAGCGCAGACCAGTTGCGCGAAGAGCTCGGCGACGTGTTGCTGCAGGTGTTGTTTCACGCCCGCATTGCCGAAGATGCTCCGCATCTGCCCTTCACCATCGACGACGTCGCAACCACCCTGATGCGAAAGCTGGGCAATCGGGTACCCGGAGTGCTTGCCGGGCAACCTATTTCGCTCGAAGAACAGCTGGCACAGTGGGAGGAGCGCAAGGCCGCCGAAAAGCCGCGGAAATCGGTGATGGACGACGTGCACACCGGGCAGCCCGCATTGGCGCTGGCCCAAAAGGTCATTGCGCGTGCCGGCAAAGCGGGCTTGCCCGCCGATTTGATCCCCGAGGCGATCAGCACAATTTCAGTGTCGGCCGACGTCGATGCCGAAAGTGCCCTGCGCGCGGCCGTTCTGGACTTCGTGGAAACGGTCCGCGGAGTCGAGCGGACGATCTCGGCCGCACGCCGCGGTACCGATGTTCCCGAGGAGTTCGATGTGGCCCCGGTCGGCGAGATCTCGCAGGAGGAGTGGCGTGCGCACTGGCCGGCCGATGCACCGGCATTCGAAAATCGACAGCAGGAGTCGGCGGCCGAGACCGACGCCGAGCCCCACACCGCCTTGGTCGAGGTGGAATCCAGCGCCGACGCCACGGCCGGCGACGCCTGACGAAACGGCGCCGTTTCCACCGCGCCGCCGCGCAATATCTCACACTTTCGCCTGCGAAGGCGAGGATCACCGGAATGTTTGCCGTATTTGACGTGGAGCGGTCGGTAATATCGCGGATGAGGTTGCGAATACCCGTGTTCGGGCTCGGTCTGGCCGCGCTCTCCGAGGCGACTAGCAGCTAACCGAAAATTAGCTGGATCCGACGACAGGTTGGTGCGGCGAGGCCCGAGACGACCGGGTAGTTCCCGAATGCGTGGGACGATGGTGTGGCGGAAGTTGGTGCAGGCGAGTGTGGGGAGCCCAGGAAGCATGGTGTCGCCGAGGCGTTGGATGCGCGCGGCCGCCGTGATTGGCGCGACCTCGATCGTGCTGGCTTCTAGCTGTACCTGGCAGCTCAGCCTGTTCATTCCCGACGGCGTCCCGCCACCGGCCGGGGATGCCGTGCCGGCGGTGGACACTCATGCCACTGGCCGGCCCGCGGATCAATTGCGGGAGTGGGCTCAGCAGCGGTCGGCGGGGCTGGAGATCCCGGTGATCGCGCTCGAGGCCTACGCCTACGCCGCCCGGGTCGCCGAAGTCGAAAACCCGAAATGCCACATCGCGTGGACCACTCTTGCGGGCATCGGCCAGGTCGAGAGCCATCACGGCACCTACCGGGGCGCGCGGCTGGCGCCCAACGGCGATGTGAGCCCCCCGATCAGGGGTGTCCGCCTCGACGGCAGCGGCGGCACGCTGCGCATCGTCGACGCCGAGGAAAGCGTCACCGACGACGACGGTGTGACGCGGGCCATGGGTCCGATGCAGTTCATCCCGGAGACGTGGCGGCTCTACGGTGTCGACGCTCACAACGACGGCCGGGTGAGTCCGGACAACATCGACGATGCCGCGCTCGCGGCGGCGGGCTATCTATGTTGGCGCGGAAAGGATCTCGCAACGCCCCGCGGCTGGATCACCGCGCTGCGTGCCTACAACAATTCCGGTGTCTACGCGCGCGCGGTCCGCGATTGGGCGACCGCCTACGCAAAAGGTCACCCGCTGTAGCAGGATGTATCGCTGACCGGCGAAAGCACGCACCGGCGACCCACCAAGTTCAGGCAAGGAGAACTCAGTGCCGATTATCGAGCAGGTCGGGGCCCGCGAGATCCTCGACTCCCGCGGTAACCCGACGGTCGAGGTCGAGATAGCCCTGATCGACGGAACCTTTGCCCGCGCGGCGGTGCCGTCCGGCGCGTCGACGGGCGAGCACGAGGCGGTCGAGCTGCGCGACGGCGGCGAGCGTTACGGCGGCAAGGGCGTGCAGAAAGCGGTGCAGGCTGTGCTGGACGAAATCGGTCCCGCGGTGATCGGCCTGAACGCGGATGATCAGCGGTTGGTGGACCAGGCGCTGCTGGATCTGGATGGCACCCCCGACAAGTCGAGGCTGGGCGGCAACGCGATTCTGGGTGTGTCCCTTGCGGTGGCCAAGGCGGCCGCCGATTCCGCCGAGCTGCCGCTGTTCCGTTACCTCGGCGGCCCGAATGCGCACATTCTGCCGGTGCCGATGATGAACATCCTCAACGGCGGCGCACACGCCGACACCGCCGTCGACATCCAGGAGTTCATGGTCGCACCGATCGGTGCGCCCAGCTTCGCCGAAGCGTTGCGCTGGGGCGCCGAGGTGTATCACGCGCTGAAGTCGGTGCTCAAGAAGGAGGGGCTGAGCACGGGCCTGGGCGACGAGGGGGGCTTCGCCCCCGATGTCGCGGGCACCACCGCGGCCCTGGATCTGATCAGCCGGGCCATCGAATCGGCCGGTTTCAAGCTCGGCGCCGACGTGGCGTTGGCCCTCGACGCGGCCGCCACCGAGTTTTTCACCGACGGGACCGGCTACCAGTTCGAGGGTGCCACGCGCACCGCCGAGCAGATGGCCGAGTTCTACTCCGGCCTGCTCGGCTCGTATCCGCTGGTGTCCATCGAAGACCCACTGTCAGAAGACGATTGGGACGGCTGGGCGACGTTGACCGCGTCGATCGGCGAACGGGTGCAGCTGGTCGGCGACGACATCTTCGTCACCAATCCCGAGCGGCTGGAAGAGGGCATCGACAAGGGCGTCGCAAACGCGTTGCTGGTCAAGGTGAACCAGATCGGCACGCTGACCGAGACACTCGACGCCGTCGCGCTGGCCCACCACAGCGGCTATCGCACGATGATGAGCCACCGCAGCGGCGAGACCGAGGACACCACCATCGCCGACCTGGCGGTAGCCGTCGGCAGCGGGCAGATCAAGACCGGGGCGCCGGCTCGCAGCGAGCGCGTCGCCAAGTACAACCAGCTGCTGCGGATCGAAGAGGCGCTCGGTGACGCCGCACGCTACGCCGGCGACCTGGCCTTCCCGCGGTACGCCGTGGAGGCGAAATAGCTTGACGTCCAACGGCTGACATGGCTGACGCGAAACGGCCCGACTCGAAGCGGCGCTCCCCGGCATCCCGCCCGGGGAAGGCCGGTGATTCGGGTCGGGGCCGTCCCACGGCCAAGCCGTCCTCCAAGCCGTCTTCGCGTACGTCCTCCACGGCCAACCAGGCCGGGCGGACCCCCACGCGAACGCAGCAAGAGCATGTCGTCGAACCCATCACGCGCCAAGCCGCCCAATCCCTCGAGCAGCGCTCCGAACAACGACTGGGTTTCACCGCGCGCCGCGCGGCGGTGCTGGCGGCGGTGATCTGCGTGCTGACGCTGACCATCGCCGGCCCGGTGCGCACTTACTTTGCGCAGCGCACGGAGATGAATCAGCTGGCCGCCACCGAGGCCGCGCTGCGCAGTCAGGTCGCTGACTTAGAGCAGCGGAAGGCCAAACTTGCTGACCCGGCGTACATTGCGGCGCAGGCTCGCGAACGGCTCGGCTTCGTCAAGCCCGGAGACATCCCGTTCCAGGTTCAGCTTCCGCCGTCGGCGGCCCAGCCCACGGAGCCGGGATCTCCGTCGGCGAAGCCGGCCAACGGTGAGCCGTGGTACACGTCGCTGTGGCACACCATCGCGGACACTCCGCACCTGCCTCCGGCCAATCCCCCGCCCCCTCCGGCCGAACCGGCACCAGCCGGTCCGGTGCCGACAGCGAATCCCACGGGTCCCGGTGGTTGATCATGCCGACCTGGAGGCGGTGGCGCGCCAGCTCGGGCGCGAGCCGCGCGGGGTGCTCGAAATCGCCTACCGGTGTCCCAACGGTGAGCCGGGCGTGGTGAAGACGGCGCCGAAACTGCCTGACGGCACGCCGTTTCCGACGTTGTACTACCTGACCCATCCGGCGCTGACGGCCGCCGCAAGCAGGCTGGAGACCACGGGGTTGATGCGCCAGATGACCGAGCGGCTGGCCCAGGACGCGGAGTTGGCGGCCGCGTACCGGCGCGCCCACGAGTCGTATCTCGCCGAACGGGACGCGGTCGAATCACTGGGGACCACGTTCTCCGGCGGCGGAATGCCTGACCGGGTCAAGTGTCTGCATGTGCTGATCGCCCATTCGCTGGCCAAGGGTCCCGGCGTCAATCCGTTCGGGGACGAGGCGCTGGCGATCCTGGCCGACGAGCCGGCGATGGCGGGCATTTTGGCGGCCGGGCAATGGTAAGCGGCCGGCTCGCGGGAATCGACTGCGGTACCAACTCAATCCGGTTGCTGATCGCGGACTTCGACGGTGGCCGGTTACGCGATGTGCACCGGGAGACGCGGATCGTGCGGCTGGGGCAGGGTGTCGACGCGACGGGTGAGTTCGCCGCGGACGCGATCGCCCGTACCCGCGCGGCGCTCACCGATTACGCGGCCTTGATCAACGCGCACGGTGCGCGGCGCGTGCGAATGGTGGCCACATCCGCGGCCCGCGATGTCGCCAACCGCGACGCGTTTTTTGCGATGACGGCCGACGTGTTGGGCGCGGTGCTGCCTAAAGCGGTGGCAGAGGTGATTACCGGCGCTGAAGAGGCCGAGCTATCCTTCCGCGGAGCGGTCGGCGAGTTGGACAGTGCCGCCGGCCCTTTCGTCGTCATCGACCTGGGTGGCGGCTCCACCGAGATTGTGGTCGGCGCCGATGCCGAAGACGGCGTGACGGCCAGCTACTCGGCCGACATCGGCTGCGTCCGGCTGACCGAGCGTTGCCTGCATTCGGACCCGCCGACGCCCGAGGAGGTCGCGGCGGCGCGCCGGGTGGTACGCGAACGGCTGGAGGCCGCGCTGGGGGTCGTGCCCGTGGAGGGGACGAAGACGTGGGTGGGGCTGGCCGGGACCATGACTACGTTGTCCGCACTGGCGCATAATCTGACGGCGTATGACTCTGCCGCCATTCATCTTTCGCGTGTTCCCGGCCACGACCTGCTGGCGGTGTGCGAACGGCTGATCGGCATGACACGAGCCGAGCGTGCGTCGCTGCCGCCTATGCACGAGGGTCGGGCCGACGTGATCGGCGGGGGTGCGATTGTGGTCGAGGAGTTGGCGCGCGAGCTGCGCGAGCGAGCGGGCATCGACGAGCTGACGGTCAGCGAGCATGACATCCTGGATGGCATCGTGTTGTCCATCACCGAATAAATCACACTTGCCACATTGGCCTCTGGGAAAGTGGGTACATCTTTTGCCCGCCTCATAGCGACAGCTCGGTCGGTGTCGGACCCGTGTGCAACGGTCGGGGGATGAGCTATTCACTCAGAGGGATCGAACTGCGCTACGTGTTGGCGATGCAGTTGGCGGTGCATGGACCGGCCACCATCACGGAGCTGACTGAAGCGCTTGACTGGCATGGGTTTTGCGTCCGGGCCAGACCGTCGAAGGTGATCTCGGATGCACTGCGGTGGGAAATCGAACGGGGCCGGGTAACGAGACTCGGACGGGGCCGGTACGGGCCGGGATACATGCCGCGTGGCACCGAACACCGAATTCACCAAAGGGTTTTAACGTTGCGGGAGGCGGCTGCCTCAGTTGTCGCTATGAGGCGGGCAATTGACTAACCCACCTGTGCGGGGGCCAAAGTGGTGGGTGGGGCGCGCCTGGCTGGACGAGGCAGGTGGTACGAGGACGACGGGACGCGGTTTCAAACACGGGGCTCATCCCTCGAAGCGATACCCCATCCCCGACTCGGTCAGCAGGTGCTTTGGATGCGACGGATCGTTCTCGAGTTTGCGGCGCAGCTGCGCGAGATACACACGGAGGTAATGTGTTTCGGTCGCATATGCCGGGCCCCACACCTCTTTGAGGAGTTCCTCGCGGGTCACCAGCTTGCCGCGATTGCGGACAAGGACCTCGAGCATCCCCCACTCGGTCGGGGTGAGGTGGACTTCGCGGCCGTTCTTGGTGACCTTCTTGGCGGCCAGGTCGACCGTGAACGATTCGGTCTCGACCACCGGTTGCTCCAGTTTGGATGCAGCTGCGTTGCGCCGCACGGCGGCGCGCAGCCGCGCCAAGAACTCATCCATCCCAAAGGGTTTCGTCACATAGTCGTCGGCGCCGGCGTCCAGCGCCTCGACCTTGTCCGACGAATCGGTGCGCGCCGACAACACGATCACCGGTGCGGTGAGCCAGCCACGCAGACCGGCCAGCACGTCGATGCCGGAGATGTCGGGCAGGCCGAGGTCGAGGATCACCACGTCAGGTTTGTGCTCGGCGGCCGCGCGCAACGCGCCGGCACCGCTGGACGCGGTGATCACGTCATAGCCCCGCACCGTCAGGTTGATGCGTAGCGCACGCAGGATCTGCGGTTCGTCATCGATGACCAGGACCCTCGTCATATGCGCCGCTCCTCAGCATCGCTGCGCTCTGCATCGTCGCCGGCACGCGTCATAACGCATCAATCGCCTGTGGCGCAGCCAGATCCACGATCACGGTCAGCCCGCCTCCCGGGGTGTCGGTGGCGGCAATCGTCCCGCCCATCGCTTCGACGAAGCCAAGCGCCACCGACATCCCCAGGCCGACACCGATCGTGTTGTCGTGATCGCCGAGACGCTGAAACGCTTCAAAGATCTGTTCCTCGGCCCCATGCGGAATCCCGGGGCCTTCGTCGATGACGTTGATCAGCACGCGATCACCCACCCTTCCGGCGTTCACCCGGACCACACAGTTGGGCGCGTAGCGCAGCGCATTGTCGATCAGGTTGGCCAGCACCCGTTCAAGCAGCCCCGCATCGGCCATCACCATGGCGTCGGCCACCTCTACCTTGACCCGATCGATGGCGGACCGGAAGAATCCGGTGGCGCCCTTGCCGATGCTGACCAGTGCCCGTTGCACGATCTCCTCCAGATACACGCGGTTCAGTTCAGGGTGGATCACCCCGGCGGCCAGACGCGACGAGTCGAGCAGGTTTGCGACCAAAGCGGTCAGCTGGTCAATCGACTCCTCGATGGTGGCCAGCAATTCTGCGGTGTCGGCGGGGGAGAAGGCGACGTCCTCGGCGCGCAGGCTGGAGACGGCGACCTTGGCCGCGGCCAGCGGCGTGCGCAGGTCGTGGCTGACCGCAGATAGCAGTGAGCGCCGAAGTTCGTCGGCCCGGACGATCGCCTCGGCTCGGCTCGCCTCTTCGGCAAGCTCGCGCTGTCTGATCAAACCCGCGGCCTGCTTGGCCACCGCCCCCAGTACCCGCCTATCACGTGCGGACAGCTTGCGTCCCGCCAGCAGCATCCAGAACTCGTCGTCGCCGATTTCGATTGCGGTGTCGGCGGAATCGACGGTGACACAGGGATCGCGGCCCACATAGGCGACGACCTCACTCGTGTTGCCACCCGCTCGCATGTCGTCGGCGGTCTCGCGCAGCATGCTGACCGCACGCTGCGCGTAGGTCTCTCGTACCCGTTCGAGCAGCGTTTCCAGGTCGGCGCCGCGCAGCACCGAACCCGCGAACAGGGTCAGCAGCTCGGCTTCCTGCGAAGCGCGACGGGCCTCCCGGGTGCGTTTTGCCGCGAAGTCGACCAGCACCGCGACGGCGACCGCGATGAGCAGCAACACCAATTCGGTGATGGCGCTGTTGGGTTCGGCGATGGTGAAGCTGTGCCGCGGGGGGATCAGGTAGTAGTTCAGCAGCAGGCCGGACAGCACGGCCGAAAGCGCCGCGGGCGCAACGCCTCCCAGCAGGCCGACCAGCAGCACGCCGATGAAGAACAGCGCGCTCTCGCCGCCGGTGTCCAGATACGGATCCAGCGTCGTGACCGTGACCGCGCAAATGACCGACGGCACGATTAAGGCCGCCAGCCACGACGGCACCCGCCGCTCGCGGGGCGCGAGTGACGACACCCGGAAGCCGCGCTTGGACTCCCCGTGGGTGACCAGGTGCACGTCGATCTTTCCCGACAGCTCCACGATCCTAGGACCGATGCCCTCCTCGAACAGGCGTGCCCAGCGCGATCGCCGCGAAGTGCCGATCACCAGCTGCGTGGCGTTCATTTCGCGGGCGAACTCGAGCAGCGCCCTGGGAACCTCATCACCGACCACGGTGTGCATCGAGGCGTCCAGGCTGCTCGCCAACTCACGGATCTTGGCGATCCGCGACTCCGACAGGCCGGCCAGACCGTCACCGCGGATGACATGCACCACCATCAGCTCCGCGGTGGACTTCGATGCGATCCGCGATGCCCGTCGCACCAGTGTTTCGGATTCGGGACCACCGGTGACCGCGACTACCACCCGCTCGCGGGCCTCCCACATGTCGGTGATCTTGTTCTCCGCGCGGTATTTGGCCAACGCGGTGTCGACCTGGTCGGCCAGCCACAACAGCGCCAGTTCCCGTAACGCGGTCAGGTTTCCGCGCCGGAAGTAGTTGGACAGCGCCGCATCGATGCGATCCGGTGCATACACGTTGCCATGAGATAACCTGCGGCGTAACGCCTCTGGCGTGATGTCGATGAGCTCGACCTGAGCCGCCTGTCGGACAACCGAGTCCGGAACCGTCTCTTTTTGCTCTATGCCGGTGATTTGGGCGACGACGTCGTTCAGGCTTTCCAGGTGTTGAACGTTGACCGTTGAGATCACTGTGATCCCGGCGTCGAGCAGTTCTTCGACGTCTTGCCAGCGCTTGGCGTTCTTGCTGCCCGGTGTATTGGTATGTGCGAGCTCGTCGACGAGGACGACTTGCGGGCGGCGCGCCAAAACAGCCGGCACGTCTAGTTCGGCGAAGCTGCCGCCGCGATAGTCAATGTAAATCGGCGGGATGAGCTCGATGCCCTCAAGCAGCTCAGCGGTTTTCGACCGGCCGTGGGTTTCCACCACGCCGGCCACCACATCGGTGCCGCGCTCCAGCCGCCGATGTGCCTCGCCAAGCATCGAGTACGTCTTGCCCACGCCCGGAGCCGCACCGAGATAGATGCGTAGTTCCCCGCGTTTGGGATGGTGGTCGCCGACGCTGACGTCGCTCACGTCAACCATCATCCCCCTTCGGCGCTAACTCGTGACCGGATACCGGTGGTCGAGTTGCAGATTTAGTTGCAGCACATTGACGCACGGTTCACCGAAGAATCCGAGTCCGCGGCCGCTGCTGTTCTGTGCGACGACGTGGCGTATCTGATCTGGGCTGACGTGGCGCACCTTGGCCACCCGCGCCACCTGGATGTCGGCATAGGCGGGTGAGATGTTCGGGTCCAGCCCGCTGCCGCTGGCCGTTACCGCGTCGGCCGGCACCGCCGGGTCGCCGGGTGCGGCGCCGCGGATCGGCACGATCTGCCCGATCGTGTAGTCCTCGCCATACTTTGCGCATTCGACCCGCACGCCGTCGTAGCGGGTGAGGAACGGCGTGGTCGTCGATCCGCACGGCTCGTTGACGCTGACTACCCGGGTCGGGCGGATGACGTTGCCGCGCGCGTCGCGCGGGCCGATCACCGACAGCACCGCACCCACACCACCGCCGGTGCAGAACGGTCGCGACCCATCGATGCCCTCCAGCTTGCCGACGGCGGCGCTGCGCGAGCACACGGTCGTCAACAGGCTCGGTTTGAACCCGGCATCCGATGCCGACTTGCCGACCGCTAGTTGCGATGGATCGGCGGGCTTGTCGACGATGCTCTCCGGGCCGAGGTTGCTGCCACCCGACGAGGTGGGGTCATACCCGTTGCCGGCCGCCGAGGGGCGGCTCTGAAAGTACTGCGGGAGCGCGTTGCCGTCCTTGTCGGTGAACGCCTGGCCGATCAGTCGGCTGCCCATCGGCCTCCCGTCGGCCGCCAGAATCGACCCTTCGGCCTGGTCGCGCAATCCGGGAAAGTGTGCGACCACCCAGATGAACAGGGGATAGCCCAGGCCGGTGATCACGGTCAGCACCAGCAGCGTGCGCAGCGCGGCCCAATGCAGACGAACGAAATTGGAGAAAGACATATCACGATATCCCTGGGATGAATCCAACGATCAGATCGATCAACTTGATTCCGGCGAACGGGGTGGCGATACCGCCGAGACCGTAGATATAAAGATTGCGGCTCAGCAGTTTTGACGCGCTACTCGGCGTGTACCGCACGCCGCGCAGCGACAACGGGATCAGCAGGACGATGATGATCGCGTTGAAGATGACCGCGGACAGGATCGCCGACTGCGGGCTGTGCAGCCGCATCACGTTGAGCAGGTCCAGCCCTGGGAAGAGCGCGACGAACATCGCCGGGATGATCGCGAAGTACTTGGCGATGTCATTGGCGATCGAGAAGGTGGTCAGGGCGCCGCGGGTGATCAACAACTGCTTGCCTATCTCCACGATCTCGATGAGTTTGGTGGGATCGGAGTCCAGGTCCACCATGTTGCCGGCCTCTTTGGCCGCCGACGTACCGGTGTTCATCGCCACACCCACGTCGGCTTGTGCCAGGGCGGGAGCGTCGTTGGTGCCGTCGCCCGTCATCGCGACCAGCCTGCCGCCTTCCTGTTCGCGTTTGATCAGGTCGAGCTTGTCCTCGGGTGTGGCCTCGGCCAGAAAGTCATCGACGCCGGCTTCGTCGGCAATCGCTTTGGCGGTCAACGGATTATCTCCGGTGATCATCACCGTCCGGATGCCCATCCGCCGCATCTCGTCGAACCGGTCACGCATGCCCTGCTTGACGACGTCCTTGAGATGGATGACACCGAGCACTCGTGCTTGTCTGTCGGCCATGCCGGCACCGCTTTCCCCGACGACCAGCGGAGTACCGCCCCCGGCCGAGATGCCGTCGACGACCTCGCCGAGTTGTTTTGGCACCGTACCCCCCTGCGCGCGTACCCATTCCGCCACCGAATTCGCGGCACCCTTGCGTAACAGGTGACTGTCGAGGTCGACACCCGACATCCGGGTGGCGGCCGAGAATGTCACCCATCGGGCCTGGGCGAGTTCACCGGGCGTGCGTGCACGCAACCCGAAGTGTCGCTTGGCGAACACGACAACCGAACGGCCCTCCGGTGTTTCGTCGGCAAGGCTGGACAACTGCGCGGCGTCGGCAAGCTGTTCGGCGGAGACCCCATCGAGCGGGATGAAGGCCGCAGCCTGCCGGTTGCCCAGGGTGATGGTGCCGGTCTTGTCCAGCAGCAGGGTGTTCACATCGCCGGCGGCCTCCACCGCCCGCCCGGACATGGCAAGTACGTTTCGCTGCACCAGCCGGTCCATGCCGGCAATGCCGATGGCGGACAGCAGCGCACCGATCGTCGTCGGAATCAGGCAGACCAGGAGTGAGACCATCACGATCCCGGTGACACCATTTGCGTTGAGAGCCTGGCTATCCGGGACTCCCGGATTGTTGACCTTGGAGTAGATCGCCAGTGGCTGCAAGGTCGCGACGGCGAACACGAAGATGATCGTCAACGCCGCCAACAGGATGTTCAGCGCGATCTCGTTGGGAGTTTTCTGCCTGTTAGCGCCCTCGACCAACGCAATCATCCGGTCGATGAAGCTTTCTCCCGGCTTCTGGGTGACTTTCACGACGATGCGGTCGCTCAGCACCGTGGTACCGCCGGTCACCGCCGAGCGGTCACCACCGGACTCGCGGATCACCGGCGCCGATTCACCCGTGATCGCCGATTCATCCACCGAGGCAATACCTTCCACGACATCGCCATCAGCCGGGATGACCTGACCGGCCTCGACCACAACGATGTCGCCCTGCTGCAGCTGTGGCGCGGCGACCGCTTCCTCGACCGCGGTGGCTCCTGGTGCCCAGTCTTTGAGTCGCCGGGCCATAGTTTGGGTCTTGGCCCGACGCAGCGTTTCGGCCTGGGCCTTGCCCCGGCCTTCGGCCACCGCCTCGGCCAGGTTGGCGAACAGCACGGTCAGCCACAGCCAGAGCACCGTCAGCCAGGCGAACCACGTCGGGTTGATGAACGCCAGCACGGTGCTCCAGGCGGCGCCGATTTCGACGATGAACATCACCGGGTTCCGCCACAGGGTGCGCGGGTCGAGTTTGCGCAGCGCATCCGGTGTCGATTTCCACAGCATTGTCGGGTCGAGCAGGCCGCCCCGCACCCGCTTTCTGCTTGCGGGAGTCGCCGTTCGGGTCAACTCGGCCGGGTCGATGGCGGTCGCGGTCATCAGTGGATTCCTTCGGCGAGAGGCCCGAGCGCGAGCATGGGCAGGAATGTGAGGGCGACGACAATCAACGTGACGCCGGCGACCATCCCGACGAATTGCGGCCGGTGAGTAGGCAGGGTGCCCGTCGACTCCGGTGTGCTGCCCTGCCTGGCCAGCGCACCGGCCAGCGCCAGCACGAGCACGATGGGCAGGAATCTGCCGAAGGCCATCGCCAACGCGAGGGCCGTGTTCCACCAATCGGTGTTGGCACTGAGTCCGGCGAACGCCGACCCGTTGTTGTTGGTCGCGGAGGTGAAGGCGTAGAGCACCTCGGAAAGTCCGTGCGGTCCGCCGTTGAGCATGCCGGCCCGCTCGCCTGGCAGCGCCATCGCGATCGCGGTACCGGTCAAAACGATCAACGGCGTCACCAGGAAATAACTTGCGGCAAGCTTGATTTCGCGTGGGGTGATCTTCTTTCCGAGGTACTCGGGGGTACGCCCGACCATCAGCCCGGCGACGAAGACGGTGATCACCGCCAGGATGAGGATGCCGTACAGGCCAGAACCTGTCCCGCCGGGCGCGACCTCGCCCAGCTGCATGTTGAACATCGCGATCATGCCACCCAGGCTGGTCAGCGAGTCATGGGTGGAGTCGACGGCGCCGGTGGAGGTGAGCGTCGTCGCGGCGGCGAACACCCCCGAATCGGTGACACCGAAGCGTTGCTCGACTCCCTCCATCGTCGCGCCGATCGACGTCGGGACCGTGCCGTGGTGCTGCACCTGGAACCACAGCATGAACGTCGTGCCGGTGGTGTAGAGCGTCGCCATGACGGCCGCAATCGCGAAGCCCTGCTTGGTGTTACCCACCATCCGCCCGAAGGTTCGCGGCAGCGAGAAGCCGATCACCAAGATCAGGAAGATTTCCAGCCAGTTGGTCCAGGCGGTCGGATTTTCAAACGGGTGCGCGGAGTTCGCGTTGTAGAAGCCGCCGCCGTTGGTGCCAAGTTCCTTGACGACCTCCTGGCTGGCCACCGGCCCGCCGGTGATGGTCTGCCGCGTGCCGTTGACCGCGGTGACGACCTGGTCGTGCAGGTGAAAGTTTTGGATCGCCCCGCCGGCCACCAGCAGGATCGCGCCGATGATGGCGATGGGCAACAGGATTCGCAGCGTTCCGCGCGTCAGGTCCACCCAAAAGTTTCCGAGCTCCCCGGTGCGTCTGCGGGCGAACCCGCGCACCAGCGCCACCGCCACCGCCATACCCACTGAGGCCGACGCGAAGTTCTGCACCGCCAGTCCTGCCATCTGTACGAGATGGCCCTGGGTCGTTTCACCGGAATACGCCTGCCAGTTGGTGTTGGTGACGAAGCTGACCGCGGTGTTCCAGGCCAACGACGGCGTCATCTTTGTGGCCGGGTCGTGCAGGTGCAACGGCAACTTGTCCTGAACGAGTTGGAAGACGAACAGGAACAGGATGCTGACCGACGAGAACGCCAACACGCTGCGGGCATAGGCCCCCCAGGTCTGCTCCGAGCCGGCGTCGACCCCGATCAGTCGATAGATCACCCGCTCGGCATGGAGGTCCTTTTCGGACGTATACACGCGAAACATGTAGTCCCCGAAGGGAATGTGCACGACTACCACGGCCGCGACGAGAACGACGAAGAATCCGATCCCGGCTGTTGTCGTGCTCACTTAGAACCTCTCGGGGAACAGCAGGGCGCCTGCGAGGTAGAGCGCAATGAGGATGCAAAGCACCAGGCCGACCGCGTTCTGATAGTTCACAGCCGTTCGACCAACTTCTGAGCCAGGCCGAGTGTGGCGAACATCGCCACGGTCAGCACGAGATACACCACGACGCCCATCATTTCTCCGTCCCGTGCCGATCACGTGCATACAAAAGGGGAACTCGACGAGGCAGCCACAGCGCGGTCTCGCCAGCCAGATCAGCTCGAAATTAGCTCCGGTGTCATCCGCCGGCGCGTCCGGTTGACGATTTCCTAACGGGCGCGCGGTGCACATTTACGGGTTCTTAACGCGCGCCCCGAGAGCCGAGTCGGCCGCGTCTCACGGCCGGGTCAGGAGATTGCAGCGGCTCAATGACCCGCAGCGGCCCACACATGGGTGCCGGCGCGCTAGTGTGATGGTTCGTCGGCGACGGAACTACTGATCAATGGCAGCCGCACCCGGAAAACCGTGCTGCTCTCGTCGGATTCGGCAGTGACCGAACCATGGTGAGCCTTAACGATCGAACTGACGATGGCTAGTCCCAGGCCATTGCCGGTGCCGTTGGATCTGGACTTGTCGGCCCGGACGAACCGCTCGAACAACTTCGGGAGCAGCTCCGGGTCGATCCCCGGGCCGTCGTCGGTGACGGTCAATTCCGCGCACGGCGCCTCGGGACCGGTGTGGCGGCAGGTGATTTCGGTCGTCACCGTAACCCCCGGCGGGGTGTGCACGTGGGCATTGCTGAGCAGATTGCTGACCAGCTGATGTAGCCGGGCGTGATCGCCGCGCACCCATACGGGCTCACTGGGCAGCTCTTTGACCCAGCGGTGCGTCGAGGCCGCCACCGTCGCGTCGTTGACGGCATTGCTGACCACCTCGGCCAGGTCGACGTCCTCGGACTGCAGGTCTTGACCTTCACCCAGACGGGAAAGCAGCAGCAACTCGTCGACGAGCAACGCCATCCGCCGGGCTTCGGACTCGATTCTGGCGAGTGCATATTCGGTGGTCGGCGGCAGCGCCGAACTGTCCTGACGGGTGAGTTCGGCGTAGCCCTGAATGGCGGCCAGCGGTGTGCGCAACTCATGGCTGGCATCGGTGATGAATTGGCGCATCCGCATGTCCGAGTCAACCCGGTGCGCCAGCGCGCCATCGACGTTGTCCAGCAAGCGGTTCAACGTGTGGCCGACGATCCCCACCTCGTTTTGCGGATTGGTGTCCTGCGGTGGTACCCGGACGCTGATCCGGTGGTCGTCGCCGGTTAGCGGCATGGCCGCGACACCGGCGGCGATGGCCGCGAGCCGGCGCAGCGGACGAAGCGTGTAGCCGACCACCCACACCGTGAGCCCGGCGGTGAGCAGCAATGCCGCCGCGGTGAGCGCGATGGTGGTGAGCTGCTTACGGGCGATGATGCGGTCGGCGAGTTTCTGCGACACCCCGACCACGAGGACGTCGGAGCCGTCGACGGTGCTGTCGATACGGTAAGGCCCCAGCTTGCCGAGTGATTCGGTGCGTGGCGAACCGTCACGCCACGATTGCGATTGAAGGTCGCGGACGACGTCGGGTGGCGCGGGTTTCGGTTCGTCCTCGGAGAAGACCGCCGACCCGATCACGGTGCCGTTGTGCAGCACGGCGATCAGGTTTCCCGGCGTCTGCCCGGTGAACTCCAGCATCGCCTGTTCGATGGGCGGGGTGCCGGGATGCGGCGAAACATGTTCGCCCTTCCGGTATTTGGTGTACTGGTGGCTCAACGCGTCCAGGGACTGTGCGACGGCGGCATCGCTCATGATGTTGACGTAGCCGCGCAAGCTCAGCACCGAGACGATGCCGACGGTCACCAGCACAACGCTGACCACGGCCAGCACGCCTAAGAGCAGTTGGCGCCGTAGCGAATGGGGGAACCACCGGGGGAAATTCCCGGATGTGCTGTCCGGGTCTGGGGTCATTCCGCCGGCCGCAGCATGTACCCCACACCGCGGACGGTATGAATCATCGGTTCCCGCCCGGAGTCGATCTTCTTCCTCAAGTACGAGATGTAGAGATCGACGATGCTGGTGCGGCCGGCGAAGTCGTAATTCCAGACACGGTCCAGGATCTCGGTGCGGCTCAGGGCGCGGCGGGGATTGCGCATGAGGAAGCGCAACAATTCGAATTCGGTAGAGGACAGCGATATCGGATCGCCGTCACGGGTGACTTCCCGGCTGGCGCTGTCGACCTTGAGGTCGCCGACTTTGAGCGTCTCGGAGGTCGGCGCGGGTTGCTGGCCGGAGCGGCGCAGCAAGCCGCGCAGCCGGGCGACCAGTTCTTCGAGGCTGAACGGCTTGGTCATGTAATCGTCGGCGCCCGCGGTCAGACCGGTGACCCGGTCCATCACCGAGTCGCGCGCGGTGAGGAAGAGCGTGGGGGTGTAAGCGTCGGATTGCCGGACGCGTTCCAGGATTCGCAACCCGTCCACATCGGGAAGCATGATGTCGAGGACGAGGACGTCGGGACTGACCCGGTCGAACTTGGCCATGGCCTCGCGCCCGTTGTGGGCGATGTCGACGACCCAACCCTCGTAATGCAGCGCCATTTTTACCAGGTTGGTCAACGCCGGCTCGTCGTCGACCAGCAAAACCCGGATGGGTGACCCGTCGGGACGGTGGATCCTGGGCAGCTGGCCCAGGATGGCTTGGCGTGGACGCTGCGTGCTTGAGTACCCCGACATTGCGGTCATGTTCCTACATTCTGGCAAGCCACACACCCGACTGTCACGGAGTTCATAGAATTCTCAAATGTAGTTTATGCCGTGGGGTCCGCTCGAACTGAAAACGGCGTGCCAAAAATGCTGGGATGCAGAGTCGTTGCTGTGGCGGCCGGGCAGTGGTCGGCGTCGCCGAACACAGCGCGAAACTAAGTTTCAGGTGAAAACGGGGCCGCACATCGAATGGTGTGCGGCCCCGTCTCAAGACGTTTTAGGCCCAGGAGGACCCAACGGCGCTGTCGGTGCTGGCCATGTTGCTGCCCGCGGACTGGACCTTCTGTCCGTGCGCGTTGGCCTGCTCGTAGATGACCTGAAAGTTACGACCCAACTGGGTGATGAACTCCTGGCATGCCACCGAACCCGCACCGCCCCAGAAGTCGCCGGCAGCAAGCACATCACGAATGATGGCCTGGTGCTCAGCCTCCAAGGACGCGGCCTGGGCGCGGATCAAGGCACCGTGGGCGTCTACGTCGCCGAACTGGTAATTGATGCTCATAACGGTGTACTCCTAATGTCTTCGAGATGTTAGGCAGCTGCGGTAATCGGCGTTAGCTGCCGAGGATTTGCTGCGAGGCCTGCTCTTGCTGCTCGTAGTTGTTCGCGTCGCGAATCAGCCCATCGCGCACTCCGTGGAGCATGTTGACGATGTTGCGGAAGGCCTGGTTGACCTGACCCATGGTGTCGTACGAGGTGGCCTGCGCCTGACCGCTCCAGCCCGCGCCGGCGATGTTCATCGAGGACGCCCACATCTTGCGAGCCTCGTCCTCGACGGTCTGGGCGTGCACCTCGAAACGGCCCGCCATCGCCCGCATCTCGTGCGGGTCGGTCATAAAACGTGTTGCCATGTCGGCTGTCTCCTATCGTGAAGCTTCAGTTCGCGGAAGTCTTTACCAGTTGTACTTAATGCCGTGGTGGCCGCGTTGTAAATAGATTACGGCGCCCCGGTTAAATGCTTCGCCTCAAACCGGTGACATCTACCCCCTTCTTGCCATATCAGCGGTCTTCTCTTTAGACGACGACCTGTTTGGGCATGACGATCGGCTTGAAGCCGTATCGCGGTCCGGTGCCGTAGGCGCCAGCGCCCTTTGCCGCCGCCGCCATTCCGGGCATGCCGGGCATCGCGCTGACCGACTCCGCCTCGGCCGCCGCCGTCCACCCCGAGCCTGCGAGGGGAGCGGTGGAGGAAGCCGCCGACGCCGGCGCGGCCGCACTCCAGCTGGCCGGAACCGACAGTCCGCCGACCGCGGAGGCCTCGCCGACGGCCGCCGAGGCCCCCGCGCCCGACACCGAGCCCACCATCGTGCCCGGCGTAATCGCGGCCGCACCCGCGGCGGGTGCAACGGAGTCGGTGAGGGCGAAGGGGATCGCCGGCACGGTCCCCAGGGTGTGCCCGAGTGATACGGCCGTCGGGATGGCGGTGCAAACCCACCATGCACTCGTGTTGACCGCGCCGTTGATGGCGTTGAAGACGGACGGCGTGCCGAGCAAGCCGTCAAACGACTGCAAAAGGTTCGCCCCGGTGGCCGGAATATCCGGGGTCGTGTAGCCGGGGATGCTCAATGCGTCCGAGAGGGGACTGGCGGCCAACGCCTGCAGCGTGCCGCCCGTCGAGTCAGCGGCAAGGGCGGTGCTATCCGCCGCCGAAGCGGCCGCCGGATTGGTGGTCGAGGTCAGTGGCGTGACGGGTGTAAGGACCCCGGCCGCCGCGGAGGCGGCTTGGTACGCGCCCATCGCGGTGGCGTCTTGGACCCACATCGCTTCGTACTCGGCTTCCAACGCAGCCACTTGCGGAAGCGTGAAGGGCAGCCCGGCGAGGGCAGCATAAAACGCGGCTCTGTTGGCATAGACCAGCGCCGGGTTCACCACGCCCATGTACGCCGCCTCGAAGGCGGCGGCCGACGCCGTGGCCTGTGCGCTCGCCTGCTCGAGCGTCGCCGCCGTCTCGGTCAGGTAGGTGATGATCGGCTGGGCCGCGGCCGCCGCCGCCGCCGACCCCCCGCCTGTCCAGCTCTCTGTGGTCAGCAACGAGATGATCGACTCCCACTGCGTCGCCGTGGAACTCACCTCGGCGGCCAGGTTGGCGTACGCCGCCGCGGCGGCCATGAGCGGTGCCGCGCCCGGACCGGCGTACACGAGCGTCGAGGTTATCTCCGGTGGCATGGCGGCAAAATCAAAAACCATTGTCTTCTCGCTCCCTGTATCCGTTCGAATTTCGCTTCGCGTTAACCGAGCTCGCTGCTCAGACGGTCGCCGCTTTCGGCATGACGATCGGCTTGACGCCGTAGCGCGGCGCGCCGAAGCCGGCGCTGTTGCGCGCGGCCGCGCCCACTCCGGGCATCCCGGGGATGATCGTCCCCGCGCCGGCCTGCGGCGCCGCGGCAGTCCAGCCCACCGTCTCCAGCGGCGCCGCGCTCGTGCCGACGACCGGGGTCGCTGAGCCGGCCCAGGTCGGTGGCACCGACAGCTTGCCGACCATGGTTGCCTGTCCTGCTGCGGCCATCGGTGCGCCCAGGCCAGCCATGCCGCCACCGGCCATCGGCGCCATCGGCGCCGTCGCGTCGGCGAGACCCGCCGCGTCGGCGGCCGAACCGGCGGCGTCGGCGACGGAGGTGTCAAGCAGACCGCCGCCGCCCAAGCCGAGCAGGGCGGAGCCAGCGGACGCCCAGTTCCCTCCACCGATGTTGAAGATGTTGCCCAAGTTGCTGGACAGGCCGAACGGCCCACCGAGTCCGGCGCTGTAGTTGCCGGTACCGCCGAGCAGCCACTGGAGGATGTCTAGGGGGTTGGAGCCGGGGGTCGCAGCGGCATTCGAAACGCCGGCAAGGTTGGAGGCGTTGGACAGCGTGGCCTGGGCTGCGTTGATGGCTTCGGTGTCCCCGTAGCTGCCGGAGCTGATGCCGAGGGTTTGCGCGTAATTTTGCAGAAGGGTCTGCGCCTCCGCCGCGATCGTTTGGTACTGGGTGCCGTACGCCGAGAAGATTGCCGCTTGCTGGATCGACACCGGGTCAGCGGCGGCGGGAGCGATGACGGTGGTCGCCGCCGCGGCGCCCGCGTTCTGCGCGGCCAGGTTGGCGTTGATGCCCGAGAGCAGCCCCTCGGCAGCGAGCATCTCTTCGGTTTGTGTTGTCAGAAAAGCCACGGTTGCTCCTAAAGTTGGAACGAGCCGACCCCCATGTGTTGGTCGACCTGTGTGTTTGCGTAACGGCCCCTGTGCGTTGGCGTAACACTAACGACCCACGCGTTCACGTTCCCGGCGGAAAGGGCCAGGTTGACGGCCGTTTACGGCTTTTTAACGATGGAGTCGGCAGTTTTAACACGGTCCTGCCGGACGACATAACGGCGTCATCTGTCATCGCGCGGAAACCCGTGGTTAAGCCGCGCGGGCGCGGATCGTAGCCGACACTGATCGCGAATGCATCTTGCGATTTCGGGCTATTTCCAGCGGGATGCGATGTCTCGGTTTCGGCGGCGGCGCGCTAGCATTCGCCGCCGGGCCCCCATAGCCCAATTGGCAGAGGCAGCGGACTTAAAATCCGCCCAGTGTCGGTTCGAGTCCGACTGGGGGCACGGTATTAACGTGTGGGCGAGAGCGCATGTCGGCCACCATTCGAGCGGCCAACTCACGGCTTTCGGACTCGCCCTGACAGCAGCGTGATAGCGGGTCGGTGTGACGGCGGCGTCGCCAGCAACGCAGGAGGTCAGCCGTCCTAGTGAAATGGCTGAAGCGAAGCGCGACTAGTCACTCGCCCCGCCTTGTTGCAAGAAGTTCAGCGTATATCCCTGGTAGGTCAGTTCCTTGGGGTCAAGTCCGATGATCTCGAGAAATGGGTACCACTCCCGAGAGTCGACGAACCAGTCCCAGCGTTTGATGTGGCCATCCTGGTTGGTCCAGACGTAATCCCACTCATGCAATTCGAGCACCGTGCCGTTGGGTAGTGTGCCCGCATAGGTGTCACGCACGGCGAAGCCCCAGTCGGCAGCGGTGCAGTCGAAGGGAGTCACGATCCGGAAGTCGGGGACGTGCTTCCACCACATACGAAACTCGGGAGTAAGCATGTCGCCGTCGGGCGCGTACTTGGTCATAGCGGCCGCGAGTTCCTCAGTAAAGAGGTCCGCCATCGGTTGCGCAACGCCTCCGTTGAACAAGGGACACATCATCACTGCGTCCGGCGCGTAAATCCACTCATCTCCATAGGTGATGTGGTTGGTTTCGGGCGCTTTCGCGTAGGCCTCCCACTTGGCGTATGCCATCCTGCGGTGTAGAGCCTCTCGATCCTGCGCCATCGTGGTCACCTTCCGAGTCGTCGAATTGCTGTCGCAGCCTCAGCGTAAACGCTGCTTGTCTTTTCCGAGAACGTTAATTCTCAAATCAGGAGGCTGGCACCAGGTGCTTGCTGACTTCCAGCGCGCGAGTCCTGCCGCTGCTGGGTCACTGCTGGCCAGCAATATCTCTAATATCGCCGAGCCACCTGTGGGGCGAGGTTCCTAGATTCTCGGACGTCGTCAATCGCGAGCCGCTTCCGCCGTGCCCGTTAGGCATCCGCTTACTACCTCATAGCGGTCTATCACAGCGCACGCCGCTCTCGGTCGTGGGGTCTGCTGCACGGATAGGTGACAGTTTCGGTCATGCGGCCTGACTGGCCGGTGTGGTCATGATTGCTTCGAATTC
>NZ_LZJR01000163.1 GCF_001667925.1 Mycobacterium sp. E2479
TACCACCGGACCGCATGCACCAGACACGCGGCTGCGCCACCCACCATGAGAAGCTCGATCACCGGCAAGGTCCAGTTTTGTAGCGTGAACGGGTTGGCGAACTCAATGAAAGGATTTCCGTTACAGCGCAGGTGCCCCAGCGGCTCTGCAAGGCGTTGGAACTCCCGTGTACAGGTATTCATGGCTCAACCTCGCCCCGTTGCGACCATACATTCTCGTAAGAGTGTATAGCACCGCCCGGAGTCGCGTACCCGTTGTGCCGGTAGCCGACATCTCGAAGCGCGGAAGGCGGGTGGGGCGGAAGGCTGGTCATCGAGGATCCGAGACCCGACGGAGGGTGCCACCCTGCGCACCTTCCAGGCCAGCAGATCCGACCGCACCGTGAGGCGGCTCGCGCACGCCGATACCCGCCAAACCGTTGCCATACGCATTTCGATTTATGTATGGTCTGGATGTGAGCGCGGAAAGATATGAGGCCTTGATCGCGGGTGCGGGTTTCTCGGGCATCGCGGCCGCGATCGAGCTGAAGAAGCTCGGCTATCGCGACATCGTCGTCGTCGAGCGTGAAGATGATCTCGGCGGAACCTGGTACGTGAACCGCTACCCCGGTGCCGCCGTAGACATCTTCTCCACTAGCTACCAATACTGGTTTGAGCCGAATCCCGGGTGGGGGCGGCTGTACGCCCGGGGCCCCGAGCTGCACGCGTACGCCAAGCACGTCAGCGACAAGTACGGCGTGACCCGGCACGTCCGGTTGAATACCGTCGTTGAATCTGCGGTCTGGGACGAGGACGTCGAGGTGTGGCGTGTCACGCTCTCCGATGGCAGCACTCTGGCTACTCGTCTGCTGGTGAATGCCACCGGTTTTTTGTCGCAGCGTCACTACCCCGACATCCCCGGGCTGGGGAGGTTCGCCGGAACAATCCTGCACACCACGTGGTGGGATCCACAAAACGATCTCCGCGGCCGTCGAGTCGGCGTGATCGGCACCGGGGCGACGTCGGTGCAGCTATTACCCGAGATCGCTAGAGAGGTCGATAGCCTTACCGTCTACCAACGGACACCCATCTGGGTGACTCCCAAATTCGACTTTGCCGTCCCGGAGCGCGTCAAGAAGGCGTTCGCGAACGTGCCTCTGCTGCATCGGTTTGTCAGCTTCCTGACGAATATGCTCTATCAAATCGTGCTGATGACCGCGGTGATCAACCACGGTCGGTATCGCAAACTCGGCAAGTTCGTCGAATGGCAGTGCAAGGCTCTGCTCTTTCTGCAGGTGCGCGACAAGCAGCTGCGACGCAAGCTGACCCCTGACTATTCATTCGGGTGCAAACGTCCTTCACTGTCCAACAGCTACTACCGGATGTTCACCAAACGTCACGTACAACTCCAGACCGCCGGAATCGACCGTATCGAAGAGGACGGCATCGTCGCGGGTGATGGAACCAAGGCGCACATCGACACACTGATTCTGGCGACCGGGTTCAACGTCTACGACCATAACTTCCCCGCCTTTGAAACCATCGGCAAGGGCGGCATCGACCTCGGCAAGTGGTGGCGCGAAAACCGCTACGCCTCCTACCAGGGCATCACAATCCCGCATTTTCCCAACTACATCTGTATGACGAGTCCCTTCGCGTTCACCGGTCTGTCATTCTTCGACGGGATCCGCCAGCAGACGGTGCACATCAACCGGCTACTCGGCGAAATGCGCCGCCGGAACGCGATCACGTTCGAGGTCTCCGATAGCGCGACTCTGGAATGGACCGCAGAGATGCGGGCAAAAATGAACGATTCCGTGCTGTTCCAGGGCAACTGCGCAACGGCCAATTCGTACTACTACAACTCTGAGGGCGACGTCTGCTGGTTCCGGCCGACCTCGACCCGTGCCGCTTTGAAGCAACAGGCGCAGTTCCCGCTGAGCGATTATCGGATCGCCTGACAGGAAGCCCCACGGATGCCACGACAGGAAGCCACACAGCTGACTCGGCGGGTGCTCGCGCACATGCAAACGGACACCCTCGATATTGAGGAGGACGTTTGGTTCGAGCCTCGCGAATCCTTTGTGAGTAAGCGGAGATTCGAAGCCGACATCGAAATGTTACTCAGGACTCCCCACGTCGTCGGCTGGGCCGGAGAGGTTGCCCAGCCCGGCGAGTTCACTACCAAAGACGTGATGGGCAGGCCGATCGTGATCATCCGCGCCAAGGACGGTGTGTTGCGCGCGTTCATCAATGCATGCGCACACCGAGGAGCGCAGGTCGCTACGGGGTGCGGCAAGGCCCGAGTACTGGCCTGCGGCTATCACGGCTGGACCTACGGTCTGGACGGGCGTCTCACCGGAGCACCGGCGCGCAGGATGTTCGACGGCGCCGGCCTCGACTCACGCGGCCTGACGGAGCTGCCGATCAGTGAACGCTGCGGACTGCTCACTGTGGGATTGTCCGCAGATGTCGATGTCGAGACGCATCTCGATGACGCCGAAATACCGTTTTCCGAGTACAACTTCGGGACCCGACGCCACTACGAGACGCGACGCTACGATGTCGCCGCAAACTGGAAGCTCAACATCGACATCAACTTCGAGGGGTATCACATCAAATATGCCCACCCCGACACCCTGTTCCCGTTGATCACCAACAACTCAGTGATCGACACCTTCGGCCGCCACGGCCGATTCGCATTCCCTTTCCGTAACATCACCGACTTTGCCGATGTACCCGAAAGCAATTGGCCTGCAGACTTCCTGGGCGTTCTCGCCTGGCACCTGTTTCCTTCTACAGTTCTGGTCGAGGTACCGGGCAGCGTCCAGATGATCCGTGTGTACCCGGGCGCATTCCCCAATACGTCGGTCACGTACCTAACACAAGGCGCCTTGGCGCCCGTGGTCAACGACACCGAGCGGCAGTGGCACACCGGACTGATTGATTCGACAAGCCGAGTGCTGGCGGACGAGGACATCCCGCAGGCCGAGTCCTGCCAGAGGGGTCTCGACGCCGGCTTAGACCACGTCGTCTTCGGCCGCAATGAACCGCTGCTCCATCACTTGTCCGCGTCCTGGCGCGACGCTGTCGACGGCCCGACCATTGCGCCGCGCCCGGCCGTGACAATACAGAAGAACGGAACACGTCAATGAATCGACTCAAGGGCAAGGTTGCGCTTGTGACCGGCGCAGCCCGCGGTCAGGGGCGTAGTCACGCGGTTCAGATGGCCGACGAGGGCGCAGATATCGTCCTGATCGACGTCTGCGCCGACATCCCGTCGAACGGCTATCCCCTAGCTACCGTGGAAGACCTTGATGAGACGGTGAAGCTGGTCGAGAAGTCCGGTCGACGCGTGGCCTCAGGGATCGTGGATGTGCGCGACCGCGCCGCGTTGAAGGAGTTCGTCGACACCGCAGTCGCAGAAATGGGCGGGCTGGACATAGTGGTGGCGAACGCCGCGATTTGTCCGCTCGGCAACGACGTTCCCCAGCAGGGCTTCGTGGACGCGTTCGACGTCAACTTTATCGGTGTCGTCAATACCGTGCATCTGGCCGTACCTCATCTCGGTCGAGGGGGATCGGTGATAGTCACCGGTTCCGTGGCGGGTCTGGTCCCGACCACCGGAGTAATGAGTGGACACGGTCTGACCGGCCCGGGCGGCGCGGGCTACGGACTGGCCAAACGGCTGCTGTGTGAGTACGTGAAGTCGCTGGCGATGACGTTGGGAACAAACATGATTCGCGTCAACCTGATGCATCCCACCAATGTGAACACCGATATGCTGCACAACGAACCGATGTACCGCACATTCCGGCCCGATCTGCCCAACCCAACCCGCGAGGACGCGGAGGTCACCTTCCCGTTCATGCAGGTGCTCCCGGTTCCCTACGTTGAGGTGGAAGACATCTCGCACGCAGTCGTTTTCCTCGCATCGGATGAATCTCGCTACGTCACGGGACAGGAGCTCTACATCGATGCTGGCGCGGCGCTAAAACTGGGCATCTGAGATGCCCGCAATGTTATTGCGTGACCAAAGTTTCGGTGATCGACGTGACACGCCTCGCGACACATTTACAGCGCATTGTCCGACCCACGAGGAAGTTCGACTATGACGGCAAAAAAGGCCTTGCGCGTGCGAAGGGTTCGTTACGACTTCAACGCTGACGATGTGCCGTTCATCTGGCAGCCGGAACGACCGGCATTCAGCATCCACACCAACTACATGTCCTTCCTCGCACCAGGATTCGAGAGCATGATCGTTGACGTCACCCGTCAGGCGATCCCGCTGATGCGCGATCCAGCTGCGGTGCACGAGGCCAATCTGTTTCTGCGGCAAGAAGCGCAGCACACGGCGGCGCATGTTCGGCACGTCAACGCTCTGATTCGGCGCTACCCCGGCCTGCAGGAGACCATGGACGAGCTTTATACGTCCTACCGGCACCTTACGACGACAAAAACAGTAGTTTGGCGGCTTGCTTACACGGCCGTGTTGGAAAGCACCTTCACGCCATTCTTCAAGGTGTACCTGGATCACGAGGACAAGCTATTCAGGCCGGGCGACGAGCGGGTCGCCTCGTTGTTCCTGTGGCACTTCGCCGAAGAGATCGAACACCGCGGTTCGGCAATGGTTGTATATAAGGCCGTCAACCAGAGTTTCCTCTACCGGCTCAGAGCGATGGGGAGCGTTTTGAGACATATCGGTGACACGATCTCGATCGTCCACCGCGGCTTTCAGAAGCATGTTCCCGCCGAGGACGGAGGCCACTACGGCGCTGTCCTCCCAGACGGCTTGTCCTTCAGGGCGTTGCGTAACGTGAAGAGGGCGAGAATCGCTCTCAATCAGAAACCGGAGCAGAGCGCCTACGCCGGGATTCCCCGACGCGAAATTGCCAAGATGATCATGGGGTTGACCCGTTGCCAGGCGCCGAATCACGATTCGACATCCGAGGATATACCAACCTTCGCAAATCGCTTCTTTGATCGATACGAAGAGGAGCCACGCTGCGCCCTCCGCTGGTACAGCGCCGGGCCGACCGAAGTTGAAGACGAGTTTGGCGAATCACGTTGACTCAGAACAACTCCGCCGGATGTGACACCGCAAGCATTTGGTGGACGTGTTCGCGCTTCCAGCCGGACGCGTATTCACGTGCCCAAGGACAGGAGGGCAGATGGCCACCACCATTCCTGACGTCGACCTAACGGACGGCACCTTCTACGCAAGTTCGCAAGCCCGTGACGTTTATCGCTGGATGCGCCACTATCAGCCCATCTTCCGAGACCGCAACGGGATGGCGGCGCTGTCGACCCATGCGGCGATACTCGACGCCCAACGCCAGCCCGCTCTCTTTTCCAGCGCCGGAGGTATGCGTCCGGATTACCCCCCGATGCCGTTCATGATCGACATGGACGATCCTGAACACCTGAGAAGGCGCAAACTCGTCAACGAGGGTTTCACCCGCAAAGGTGTCCACGCACGATTGCCCTCGATCGCCAAACTCTGTGACACGCTGATCGACTCGGTGTGCGAACGCGGTGAGTGCGACTTTGTGCGCGACCTGGCCGCTCCATTGCCGATGATCGTGATCGGCGAGATGCTGGGAGTGCTGCCAGAGGAGCACGACATGCTCCTGCGCTGGTCTGACAACCTTATGACGGTCGGATCGCATCTCGACGCCGAAGGGCTGCAGGCCATGACCGACACATTCGAATCATTCACTGCGTTCTGCACCGATGCAATCGCCCGCCGGCGCAGCGAGCCGGGGGCTGACCTGATCAGCACCTTGGTTCGCGCGGAGATCGACGGATATCGACTCTCCGACGAGGAGATCGTCTTGGAAACTCTGCTGATCCTGCTCGGCGGCGACGAAACTACTCGACACACACTCAGTGGCGGAACTGCCCAACTCCTCCGCCACCTCGATCAGTGGACGGCATTGCGTGGCGACCCCACCCTCCTGCCAGGCGCAGTCGAGGAAATGTTGAGGTGGACGACCCCCGCTAAGAACATGTGCCGAACGCTCACCGCCGACACGCTGTTTCACGGTGCGGAGCTCTGTGAGGGCGAGAAAGTGATGATGCTCTATGAATCAGCCAATTTTGACGAGACCATTTTCGGGGATCCCGAAAACTTTCGCATCGACCGTAAGCCCAACAACCACATCACATTTGGCTTCGGACCTCACTTCTGCCTGGGAAACCAGCTCGCTCGGATCGAGATCATCACCATGATGGATCGACTATTGGCGCGACTACCCGACCTTCGGTTGACCGATGATGGTGACCTGCCCCTGCGCGCATCCAACAATGTCAGTGGGGTCGAAAAGATGCCGGTGACCTTTACCCCTACCAGACCGGCATGCTGAAGTGGCGAAGACGCAGCTCTCCCCCAACGCACTCGATCCGCACCATACGGACGTTCACGTTCGTATGATCACAGCGACAGATCTTCCCCTCTGCCGAAAGATGGTGCGACGCCGATGAGCATTGTGGGCATCCGATGAGGGCACCCGGCTTCGCTAACAGCTCAGGGTGGGTGTCGCTGACTGCCTCAGCAATTAGGGCAGCGGCCGTCGCCGCGGCTGTCCTGCGACGCACAGGGCTGGCGCGGACCGCCAACTGGCGGGTGACTTCGCTGATCACAGCCTACGTTGCTTCGTTCGCGGCAATGATCATCGGCAATTCGATAGATGCGGCCAACGTAATGCTCAACATCGCTGTGCAGGTTGTAGCGCTACCGGGAATGTTGGCCTGCGCGATGCTTCCGCTCCGGGCACAAAACGGCACCACTCGACCCCCGCGAAAGATTTGGGAACCTCACACTGAAGATTACAACCTGGCAAGCAGTCCAGGGCAATCAACCGAAACCGGTTGAGGCGCAGGCCGAATCGACAGGAACCAATTTATGCATCGTCTGATGGCGCATCATCGATCCCGGCGGGACATGGAGATCACGCATGTCGGCTAGATTCCCGAGGAATGCCTTTGTGTCGCAGCAAGCACTCGACCCGGGCCTGCGTAGACCAGCTCGTTTTCTGCCGCGCGGGTACGCCCTCCACCGCGGACTCAAACCCCAGCGAGCATTGATGACGCTGCTCGGCGGAATAGGCGCCGATCGCAGTGTCCCCGTGGCACCGGTCAACGAGTATGTTTCGGTCCGATTGCACCGGCCTGCTTCCCTGCCCGCCTACGCACCAGCGCTGCTGTGGATCCATGGTGGGGGGACGTTGATGGGCACCGCAGCACAAGATGATCTGTACTGTCGCCGTCTTGCTCATTGCGCCGGCATCGCCGTTGCTGCTGTCGAGTATCGATTGGCGCCCGAATACCCGTACCCAACCCCGGTCGAAGACTGCTTCTCCGCTTTGTCGTGGTTAGCCCGTCAGCGATGGGTGGACCCAGAACGAGTGGCCGTGGGTGGAGGCAGCGCTGGCGGGCTTTTCGCGGCTGCCGTTGCGCAGCTGGCCCTCGACCGCAAAGAAGTCACGCCTATTCTCCAAATGCTCGTCTACCCAATGCTTGACAATCGCACCGGCGCAGAGAGCGACAGTCGCATGCGCATAATGTGGACCGGTAGCGACAATCAACTGGCGTGGCGGTGGTACTTGAACGGAAGTGATCCTTCCGAAGCCGCGCCCGCGCGTCGACAAGACCTATCAGGGTTGGCGCCCACCTGGATCGGTGTCGGAACGTTGGATCTGTTTTACAGAGAGTGCATGGACTACGCGCAACGCCTGCACGCTGCCGGCGTGCCCGTTCACAAGCAGATCGCGGTCGGGGCCTTTCACGCATTTGATCAGATCGTACGGAATGCACCAATCTCTCTGTCCTTCTTTGCCTCCCAGTGTGATTACTTGAGGACCATGCTGGCCGATCCCAAGTAGAACACCGCCTGTACACCAAGCGTTGCGTAGAGGAGCAGACCCATGGCTACCCGGAGTGAGATGCTTGAGTTCGACCTCTCACATGTCAAGATGCGTGCGCTGGCGTGGGGTCCCCGTAACGGACGGCTTGCGTTGTGCCTCCACGGCTTTCCCGACAGCGCCGACAGCTGGCGGTCGCTGGCGCCAATCCTCGCCGAAAATGGACTCCGAGTTGTCGCGCCCTACACCAGAGGCTACGCACCGACCTCGCTCGCCGACGACGGCGACTACCACATGGGCGCATTGATGTCTGACGTCCTTGAACTCCACCGGGCACTCGGGGCGCCGGCTGATGCAATACTGATCGGCCACGACTGGGGAGCATGGACGTGCAACGCAATAGCGGCCCTGCCCGTCTCGCCTTTCGCCGAGCATATTTCGTTGGCGCTGCCGCCGATTCGAGCCGTCGACATCTCCGCGCAAGGGTCATTGCAGCGGATAAAGATGCTTGCGCGACAATGTCGGATGAGCTGGTACATCATGTTTTTCCAGCTTCCGCTAAAACCCCACCGCGCTTTGGCCCGAGTCATTCCACGGCTGTGGAAAGACTGGTCTCCACGTGGCGCCGATGTGAGCCGGGGAATTGCCGACGCACTCGCGGCATTGCCCGATGACGCTCATCGTCATGCTGCGGTCGCCTACTACCGCGCTATGTTTCGTTTCACTCGCACATCGCCTGCTTATGCCGATCTACACCGTTACCGGTTCAACCTTCCACGTCGTCCGATGTTGCTTCTGCACGGCGAGGAAGACGGCGCCATGCAAGTCGGCTACACGAGAAGAGTATTGGAGTCGCTTCCCGTTGACAGCAGAGCCAAAACTCTGCAGCGAGCTGGTCATTTCTGTCATGTCGACCAACCGAGGGCCGTCGCTGTTTCGATCCTGAATTACCTGCAATGCACACCCAGCATCACGAACTGAGCCCACATCCGTTGTCCTGCAAGCACGCCCCATGTGCCTAATCCGGCGCGGCTCGCTGGTCTGACTCCAGATGCCGCGTTGGACTGGGATCGCCCCAGCGCTTGTTGATCGCACCCCACGGGTCTGCGTAGGCACCGGGAAAACCACGATAGGGTGAATGACGTCTTAGGTACCGGCGCAGCACAGGTGCGAGCGGACGTAACATCCATCGCCGCCAGCCGACCGCTGCGCGAATCTCGTAGAGCATCGCGGGCAGCGAATGACGTTGATAATCCAGAACTTTTTGGGAGTGCAGGGTATCCATCCAGTCGGTCGCAAACCACGCGTGATCGTCGGCGGGGTTGCCGGGCCGTCCCGCCGGCAAGCCGCCCCTCAAGCCCATTGCGGCCGCCGACTCAGTTCCCACGTCGGCCTGAGTGACCCGATGGGTGTCATCGCCGCCGATCAGGAATATCTCTCGGACGTGATCGGTCATTGTTGCCGCACAGAACGCGTACGCCACGTCGCGCACATCGACAGTTTGGATGCGCCCGTCGGAGGGCAGGACTGCTTCGAAGAAAAGCAGATCGCGGTCGAGCGTCCACCGCGGTTCAGCCAGCAGTACCCCGCCTAGCCGAAGTATTACCCAGTCCAGATCGGAAGCAGTGACATGCTTCTCGGCCGTCGCCTTGTGCGCACCGTAGAGATCGCTGGGCTGTAAGGGTGTCGATGTCGTCAAGAACCCGTCGTGCCGACTGGGATTGCGAGCGCCATAGACGGCGACGCTGGACGCCTGTACGAATCGCGGTGGACTCGGCATTGCCGCGGCGGCCTTGACCAAGCTCGCGGTGACGTCCACGTTGACCGCCTCTGCAAGCCGGCGTCGCGCGTAGCAGAACGGCGGAATAATAGCGGCCAAATGGATGATGGCCGTGGGCGCAGCCGCTTCGAGCAGCGCCCACACGTCAGTCGGCGATGTCAGGTCGCCCCACCGCACCTCCACCCCTGCCCGGGCGGTGAATATCTTCGCGCGCTTGCGATTCGCGGGAATATCCAGGTCGGTCGCGATGACTCGGCGGCCCTGGCTGACCAATTCGGCCACCACAGCGGATCCGACCAAGCCAAACGCCCCGGTGACCAGAACGCAATCATCGGTCACAAGCAAACCTCCCTAACCGAGAACCGGAAATCGACGATCCGCAGCCAGCCCGTCCAGCGCCCGCTGCATCGTAATTCGGACGTGAGCGTCAACAGCCGCGATATCAGGATCGGAACCGAACTCCGCGATCACATCGATCGGATCGAGGACTTCCGTGACGATCTTGGAAGGCAACGGAATGTTCGGCGAAAGCATGACGGTCAACCCGAACGGCACACCGATGGACACCGGCAGGGTGTCCATCCGCAGAAACCGTTTCAGCCCAAGCCATTTAGCTAATCCCTGGCCGCGGGCAAGAAATAGCTGCGTCTCCTGCCCGCCGATAGAGACGACGGGAACGATCGGGACGTTCGTGGCGAGCGCGGTGCGAATGTAGCCGGTGCGGCCGTTGAAATCGATGGTGCGGCCCGCGCCGGTCGGACGATAGACGTCATACTCCCCGCCAGGAAATACCATCACCACCGCACCGGCGCGCAGCGCAGCGGCGGCGTTTTCACGGCTGGCTTGGATAGCACCAATTCGGGATACGACGTTGGCGATTGGCCAAATTGCCATCAAGTCGTGGCAGAGGGTGTACACCGGTCGACGTAGACCAAACCTTTCATAGAAGCCGGCGGCGAACACCGCGGTATCCATCGTCATCATTCCGCCGGAATGATTCGACACCACCAATGCTCCGCCGTCCGGCATCCTTTGTAGACCGCGCACCTCTGCGCGGTGGTAAATCCTGAGGAATCGCCGAACGGGTCCCAATACGCGCTCGATGAGCCGGGGATCCCTATTGTCGACGACGCTCGTCGTGTCGTGTTCGCTCTGTGAAGGCATATGCACCTGCCGGGCCCGCCGACGTGTGACGCAACGTCTTGAGAGCCAGGTTCTGGACAGTTGTCTGATTTCCTCTTCTAGATTAGCCACCACGACGCCATCGAGCAAGGTGGTGTCAGCCCAGATCAAGCACGGGCCGGTAGAAATCATTTCCCAGGCCGGATTTCATGCCCCTAGACCGAAGGCGGGACGCACCTTCCCTCCTGCGTACTGTCCGTCAGGAACTTGAGATGAGCCGGAGATCATCCTAGAGTTGCGTCTAGATACTGGACAACTGTCCAGATTATATTTCGGGGATGGAAGGCCGAACCATGGCGTATGTGATTACACAGAACTGCTGCAAGGACGCCAGTTGTGTGCCTGTATGTCCGGTGGACTGTATCCGGCCCACAGGTGGTGCCGACGAATTCGGTCGCACGGAGATGCTCTACATAGACCCCGAGGCGTGCATCGACTGCGGCGCGTGCGTTGAGGAGTGCCCCGTCGATGCCATTCACTACGAAGACGACCTACCGGAAAGCCTTGCCCCTTTTAGAGATATCAACGCGGCTTACTTCGCGAGAAACCCGCTGGGGCCAGACGTCTGTGCCCCCTCAGAGGAACATGAACCTGTCGTTCCAGGATCGTTGCGCGTGGCTATCGTCGGAGCTGGTCCAGCGGCCTGCTATGCCGCAACACAACTCTTAGCAATCGACGGCGTCGAAGTGGATCTTTTCGAACGTCTGCCCACGCCTTTTGGTCTGATCAGAGCCGGTGTCGCCCCCGATCATCAACACACCAAGTCGGTGACGACTATATTTGAACGCACCTTCGCCCATGAGCGAATTGGCTGCCACCTGAATGTTGAGGTGGGAACAAACCTCACACACGACGAGTTGATGGCCCATCATCACGCCGTGATCTATGCGGTCGGAGCGTCCACGAGTCGTGATCTCGGCATTCCGGGCGAAGACCTGCCGGGCAGTCATGGCGCGGCAGACTTCGTCGGCTGGTACAACGGGCATCCTGACCACGCCAACCACGACTTCGACCTCTCAGCAGAACGGGCCGTCATCGTCGGTAACGGCAATGTCGCGCTCGACGTCGCCCGCATGATGGTGATGGACCCTGCCCAACTCGTCGACACCGATATCTGCGACCACGCACTGGATGCACTGTCGCATAGCAATATTCGTGAAGTTCTCATCCTCGGCCGGCGCGGCCCGCGGGAGGCCGCATTCTCGGTGAGCGAGTTCCTCGCGCTGGGCTATCTAAAGGGCGTCGATATCGTAATTGAAGGCGGCGATGACCTTGACGGCCGGCCAGATGACGATATGGAGACCACGTGGAAACTGAAGATTGCTCACAAATATGTCCAACGCCCGACAACACCCGGAAACAAGCGAATCGTGTTCTGCTTTTTGACTTCTCCCATCGAGGTACTCGGAAACGAACGTGTTGAGGCGGTGCGCGTTACTCGCGGCCCCGGTGCCGACCGCGAGGACATTGAGACGTTCCTTTTTCTGAGGTCGATCGGTTACTGCAGCGCGCCAGTAGCCAGACTGGCACTCGACCCTACCAGTGGCGCAGTGCGCAACGATGGTGGTCGAGTTCTCGACGCGCAGGGCAACTCGGTGCCGGGTGTCTACGTGACCGGCTGGACTAAGCGTGGGCCACACGGCGTGATCGGCACCAACCGGATGTGCGCCGACGAGACCGTCACCCGTCTGCTGGCTGATTACGACGCGGGCACCCTGAAGCGCGACATTGCCGATCGCGAGGCGCTGCTGGCGTTGATGGCTGACCGCGGCATTGCTCCTGTTGACTGGAACGGCTGGCGCACCATCGATGCCGCTGAACGTGCACGCGGAAAGAAGATTTCGCGACCGCGAGTTAAGTTCATCTCTGTCGATGAGATGCTGGCGGCGATCAAGTCGTAAGCCGGATGCAGCAGGCAGGCGGTGGCAGATCCCTGAATCCGCCGCCACCACCGGAACTCTTAGCCGACATCGGATAGTTCAGCACGATGCGCCGGCACTGCGGGCGTCTTTTGGCCAGCACGAAGGAAGCTTCCGATCCGTTCCGTGCCCACGATCGGGGTCGGTTCGCCATTGACGAACGCCATTCGGCCGCTGACCATTACCGCGGTGACCGTCTCGTCGTTGCGGTTGACCATACGGGACAGGCCCCCGAAGTGATCGATCTTTGCTTCGGCGTAAGTTTCGAGACGCTCATCGAGCTTCTCAGGGTCGATCAGGATTAGGTCGGCGCGGTCGCCCTCACGCAGATGTCCCGCGTCGATGCCGTACCAGGATCCCAGGTCGCCCGTCATGCGGTGCACCGCGGCCTCGATGCTCATGAAAGGTCTTCCTGCGATCTCGGCGTCTCGCACATGCTTCAAGAAGCGCAGACCATTGTTGTAAAAGGCCATATTGCGCAGATGCGCGCCGGCGTCGGAAAAGCCCATCTGCACAGAGGGGTCCGTGGCGAATTTCTTGAGCACCTTAGGTCGATGGTTGGAGATGGTTGTCCGCCACCGTAACGCCCTGCCGTGCTCAAGCACGAGGTCCAGGAACGCGTCGACGGGGTGCATACCTCCGCGCTCGATACCGACCTCACCGAACGATTTACCGATTACTGATGCATCTGGGCACGAAACGATTTCGGCGTCGAAGAAGTTGCGGTGCCAAACGCGGATCCCCATCTTCTTCTCGTAATCCTTGCGGAACCGGCGGCGGTAGGATTCGTCGCGCAACATCTCGTTGCGTTCTGGACTGTCCTGCACATGCTGGGCCAAGCACCCGGCGCCGAATTCTTCGAAGATAACGAAGTCGATGCCGTCGGCATATACCTCAAACGGCACGGGCAGGTGTTGCCACCGGAAATCACCACCGAGTTTGTTCACCAGTCGCGCAGGTGGTCGCAAGATGTAGGGCGACAGTGGGTTGGATTTCGCATCGGCCGCTGCCAGCAACGTGGTCTTGAGGTTCTTGCGGAACACGCCGAGAGACTGCACCATCTGCGACAGCATGTTGAGCGGATTCTCGATATCAGGTCCGGATTGCAGGACGCGCCTGCGGCGCCTGACGAGCGTCTTGAGGCGGCGCAGCTCACGTCGACGCGCGTAGGTGGAGGGCAACATACGAGAGCGGCATGCTTCGCCATCGAGCTTGTCGAATTTGAGCTGCTGGGACGACAGCCCGACGAACCCCGCATCGAGTGCTTCGCCGAGCCACTTTTCCATTTGGGCCAGCTCGGCGCCGGTGGGACGTACATCGTCACGAGTGGCGCGATCCAAACCCATGACCGCGGTTCGCATGTCCGAGTGTCCGAGGAACGCTGCCATATTTGGGCCCAGGGGCCGTGACTCTAGCGCTTCGATGTACTCCTCAGCGGTGGACCAAGTTTTGTGGCGATCTACCGCCTCGATCACGTGCTCGCGGGGAATCGCCTCCACACGCCCAAACAGATCACCGGCCCCAACCCCACCGACATGCACCGTTGACAACGAGCATGACCCGATCAGCACCGTGGTGACGCCGTGGCGCAGCGACTCGGACAGCGCAGGGCCGTCCAGCACTTCCACGTCGTAATGGGTGTGAATATCGATCATGCCGGGAATCGCCCACTTGCCGGCCCCGTCGATGACGTGTGAACAGCCACTTTCGTCGAGCTCGCCCGCGGAGATGCGTGCGATGTGTCCGTTACGGATACCAACGTGGCGAATCGACGACGGAGCGCCGGTACCGTCGAACCACCGGCAATTGCGGATGATTGCGTCATACGCCATTAGTCCGTGGATCCTTTCCCGGGTTGTGGGCTGTCGGAGCGGCAGCGATCGCACGCACTGCGCTGTCCACAACGACTATAGCGCGTGACAAGACACAATTACTATATCGTCTAGTGAGAAACGGTCATGCTTGTCGGGACAGCGATTTCGGTTGGTTTACTTCGTCCGCGAAGAATTTTTGACTCGACCACGCTCCACCGCCCCGCCTCGGATGCATCAGCCCTGCCCAGCGCGGCGCCCGAAGCAGCGAGACCGCCCGAGAGCTTTGCGATCTCGGTCAGCCTTGCCGCTTCATTGACGGGGTCACCTATTACGGTGTATTCATACCGGCTGGGATCACCGACGTTGCCTGCCACCGCCCTACCGGCAGATGCGCCGATGCCGACCTTTAGGTCGCTATGGTTGGTGTTGAGCAGGACGTGGAGTTCTCGGGCCGCGGCGAGCGCGTGGGTGGCTGCTTGCGGGTCGGCGACGGGCGCGCCAAAGACTGCCAGCACCGCATCGCCTACAAACTTGTCGACCCGACCCCGATGCTGCTCCACGGTGCTCACGACGATTGCGAAGAAGTCGTTGAGCATTCCCACCAACTCGTGCGGATCCAGCGTAGTCGCCAGCCGTGTCGATCCCACCAAGTCCACGAATAGCACCGCGACTTCGCAACTGACTCCATGCATCTCGGTCTCGCCGGGCCTTCCCTCAGCGACTTGTTCAGCGAATTCGGCTACTTCGCGGCCGACGTGCCGGCTGAAAAGGTCGCGAAGCTGCTCACGTTCACGCAAGCCACGCGCCATCCTATTGAAACCGGCCTGCAGCAGACCCAGCTCAGTAGTGTCGAACACACGAACAGAGACACCGAAGTCACTGTGTTCGATGCGTCGCATACCGCGCGTGACCTCGTCGATCGGGTCGGCGGTGCTCGCCGCCGTAAACGCGGCGACAAATAGACCGCTGATCAGGGCGCACACAACCAGTGCAAGAACAACGACCGCCAGCCGGTGACTAGAGTAATCAACGACGAGTGCGCTCGCGGCGACCAGAATGAGCATCAACAGGGGAATGCCTGTTCCCACCACCCAGGCGCCGACCGTGCGCAGTCGCAGGCCTGGACCGTGTGGCCGAGTTGGTGGTTTACGAGTCAGCAATTCAGTTACGGGGGGCCGCAATGCGCGAAGGCATAACCAGTAAGACAATGCTGTTGTCACCGCTGCGCCCAGCGCCATCGACACGCCCAATGTCGTTGCTAGCCAGGGCGAATCAAAGTTCGTAAGAACTAGCAGCATCATTGCGCCACACCAAACAGCCCCGTGGATCACCGCAACACGAGTTGGAGTGCTGAGCAATGTACGGAGTTTCACCGCGTTACTAGCACCGATGGGCACAGTCACCCAGTAACGACCTCCGCAGATCGCCAAGGGTACAACGGCAGCCACATATAGGATGCAGGCAGCTATATTCGATTGAAGGACATGGCGCTGGGTCAAGCCCGCTCCGGTGGGTAGTGCCCACCACGTCAAGGCCGCAATAACCGCCGCACCAAGAATTGCCGGCACGACAACGCCAGATATCAGAAGCGCTCTAACTCCGCGCGATACCGGGTATGTTCGGTGGCCGTTGCGTGTCCAACATCCACGCGTCATCTTTGCGATACCAGATCCCCGGTTTCGCGACTCAACCCCTGAGCGGCCAGCCTGCAGCGAACCGTCCGGTGGAATGAGCATGGGCGTCGTCTCTCAATGATAATGTGCTGGAACGTAATTCCGCTGCGAGCTGCAATCAGGCCCGGCGTTCCGGCATTGCGTTCGGGTCCACAACGGCGCGCCTTGGCGGTGCCACTCGGCCATCGAAGGCCCTGTACCAACGTCGACGGCCCGACGCATATGGCCCCTGGGCATACCGTGACCGCCTAGGGTCTGAAATCGTAACGAGTTCCTCAGGATTGGCTCCTACCGCAGCGCGGGGTGGGGCGCGAGTCGCACCATTAGTCCAGTACCGGCGGCATGGGCCATAGCGGTGCGCTCATCGTTTCCCAGCTCGGATAGTGACCGGGTTGCCGTCCGGAGGTGATAGCTGCTATCCGCTCGTCGAGCTGCGGACTATTATTGCCGTCTTGCACGATGTCGAGCATGGCCGCGGTCGCGAGCCCGACGTCGAAGATGTCGCGCTGCCAGGCCCAACTGCGCTCGCCGCTGTACTGAAACCAACTGCCGCCCAACCCCTGAACTTCATAGCGCCCACCGCGCGGAGTTGGGAAGGTGGATAATTGGCGCCACAGACCGAAGGCCTGGCCGGTGGTGTCGTCGAAGAGAACTGCTTGGTACGGGTACACCCAACCTTGGAAACCAAGCATCTCGGTGCCCAGCGCCAGATCACGAATCTCGGCGCGGCCGTCGGCCATGAAGTGGTCGGTCGCTGAATAGGACCAGCCGTAGGTGGCCTGCGGCGCGTAAAAGTCAGCCAGCATCGTCCAGTCGCCGGTGTCTTGGGCCCTTCGGTTGGCCTCGATCCACTCTCGCCAGAAGACGTCGAAATCTGTTCTATCGTAGGCCATAAAGTCCCCTCCTCCGGTCATGATGTCCGATGCGCATATCGCATAATCCGCTTGCCGACGGACGGCTCGCTTCGATAACGAGCTGCCGGTGTCGGCGGGGTCATGCGCGTCTGTGAGGAAGCGGATCCGACTTGCAGCAGCACGCCAATGAGTTCGAGGTCAGTTTGAGTGGCAAGGCGCTTAATCATCTCGGAGCCGACGTTGCCGGTGGCTACCTGGAAAACCTTGATCGGCTGAGAATCACTCACTGCCGTACCTTCCTGGTGGATGGATCTGCTAGTCGGGGGATCGTCGCCCGAAAATCAGCCTTCAACGTTAGTGGTGGCCAGTTCGGCTGCGCTGCCGCCTTTGCCATCGGGATAGAACTTCATCGCCCACTCGCGGATGGCGGTAAAGCCCTTGTTTTCTGCAGTCGTCAGGGCTGGTGGATCGGAGTAGCGCTGGTGGGCCCAGATGCCCACGTCCTGGGTGAACTGCCGGATGACTTCGTTGCCGAATGCGCGGGCCTTCGCCTCGGCTCGCTCGTCATCGCGCCCGGGCGTGCGCCCAATGTAGACCATGAACCGCACGTCCGACACGTGGTCGTCGATCGGGGTGATGGCCGAGATGGTGCGATTGTCGACCATCCCCCAGCTCTTGGTGACCGCGACGCCTAGGCCGCCGTTGATGGCCATCACCCCACTTGTGACCTCGTCGATGCTCTGGGTGTCGTCGCCCTCGAAGGTGATGGTGAAATCGACATAGGAAACGGGATCGTCGAAATCGTGGCGAGTGAACACCGGCACGATTGGTGTGTTGTGTACGTACTTGAAGTGTGCGAAGTCCACCCCGTTTTCCAGCACGTACTGTGGGTGCAGCTCCAGGCATTGCTTGAATAGTCGCTGCTGAGCGTAATAATCGGCCGCAGTGCTGCCGTCGGCGAAGTCGGCAAAAACGTCGGGCGCGTCAAAAAACGGTTCGCGATCCTCGACGTCATGCCAGATGTAGACCGATTCATTGCGCTCCACGACCGGATAGGTACGGATGCGCCGGCCCCGGTTGGGTCGGTCCTGATACGGAATACAGACGTTGCGGCCCTGTGGATTCCACTGCCACCCGTGGAACGGGCACTGCAACACGTCGCCGACGACCCTGCCGCCATAACCTAGGTGTGCGCCCAAATGCCCACAATAAGCGTTCATCACGGTCAGCTCGCCGGACTGGGCCCGCCAAGCGACCATCTCCTGGTCGAAGTATTTCACCGTGTGGACGTCACCCACGCCGATCTCGTCAGACCACGCGACCTGAAACCATCCCGTCGGCTTCATCGACAACGGCGGCTTAGCCATCACGCTGTCCTTTCCTGTTGTGTCGCGGCGTGATTCACCAACTAGCAGCGACCTATAGCCGTGCACCGTGACGTGCACGCATAATCATAGTGCGGTCTATGATATCAGCAGAGAGCACTCTATGAAAAGCAAAATTTAGACTATGGTCATACACAACGCTACTTGTGTACGGTGAGTCAGTGTCTGATTCGACAGGGACTCGAACCGCCCCGGCGGCCGGCGATTCCGGCCTCGGGCGCTTAGTTGGTGTGCCGTTCCATGATCCCGACGAGGTCATCCGCGCCGCGATCGCCGAGGCGAGTGTGCCTGCCTTGTTGATGTCGATGGTGCACATGACCGGTGACATGAGCTTGCTCGGCGAGCTTCCCAAACCCTTCATGTTGATTGCGATGGATCTCCAAGGCGGCATGAGTGAGGTCGACAAGGAAGAGGTGCGTCAACGAGCCTTCGACGTGGTGCGCGATTACCGTGACCGGGGCTGCCCACCACCATTCGTCCCCGATGCGCCGCAATTGCGCCAGATGCTCGACGTCATCAGCGCCGGACAGGTCACCGATGAGTTCATCGACTACATCGCTGCCGATCTGCGCCTGTCCGACGCAGACCAAAGCGGCCCGGAACTGCGATCGACGCCGGCGCAACGCGCCACCTTCCCCGTTGTGGTGATCGGCGCCGGTGAGGCCGGATTACTCGCCGGGATCAAACTCAAGCGGGCAGGTATCCCCTTCACGGTCATCGAGAAGCAGCCGGGCGTGGGAGGCACGTGGCACGCCAACCGCTATCCCGGCTGCCGCGTCGACATAGCCAGTCAGTACTACACCTACTCATTCGAACCCACCGATCACTGGTCGCACTTCTACGCCGAACAGCACGAGATCCTGGCCTATCTCAACAAAGTAATGAACAGCCACGACATCGGTGGGCACCTGAGGCTCGAAACCGAAGCCACGGGGGCAGTTTGGAACGACCAAGCCGCCACCTGGACGGTGCACACTCGGGATATCAACGGCAATCGTGACGAGTTGGTGGCGCGCGCCGTGATCTGCGCCGTCGGTCAGTTCAGCAATGCCGTCATCCCGAACATCAAGGGCGCCAATGACTTCGGCGGACCAGCATTTCACACCGCCAACTGGGACGACACCGTTGATTTGGCGGGCAAACACGTCGCCGTGATCGGCGCGGGCGCCAGCGGGTTTCAGCTAGTCCCTGCGATCGCACCGGTCACCGAGCATGTCGATGTCTACCAGCGCACCGCGCAATGGATGGCTCCCAACGTCGACTACCACGCATCGATTGGCGAAGGCGCCAACTGGGCGCTGCGTCATCTGCCTTACTACGCGCGCTGGGTGCGGTTCGTCTCGTGGTGGCCGATTACCGATGGCGCCGCCGACCGGGTGGTGATCGATCCGGATTGGGACGACGGCGGATTGTCTTGTGGGCAGGCGAATCGCGATGTGCGTGAACTGTTCATCGCGTGGATGCGATCCTTCACTGACGATGAGGACCTGTTGGCAAAGGTCACGCCCAACTATCCGCCGATGGGCAAACGGACATTGCAGGACAACGGCACCTGGCTCACCACCCTGCAGCGCGATGACGTGGACCTGATCACTGACCAGATCGCCGAAATCACCCATGACGGGGTGACCACAGTCGACGGGGCGCATCGACATGCTGACGTGCTGATCTGGGCTACGGGATTCGACGTCAACCATCAGCTCGGGCCGATCAATATACGTGGCCTTGAGGGTCGCGAGCTCAACGAGGCGTGGGGAGATGCGGCCTACGCCTACCTTGGCATCACCGTCCCTGGGTTCCCCAACTTCTACTGCATGTACGGGCCCGGCACCAATGCGGTCAATGGCGCCAGCATCATCTACAACTCCGAATGCCAAATGCGCTACATCTTGGGATGCATCGATATGGTGCTATCCGCTGATGCCGCGTCGGCCATGGTGCGCGAGCAGGTATGCCACGACTACAACCAGCGCAGTCAGGCGCAACTGAAAACGATGGTGTACTCACATTCCTCGGTCAGCAGCTACTACAAGAACGCCGCCGGTGATCTCCCCACGCTATATGCCTGGCGCATCGTCGATTACTGGAAGTGGACCAACAGTCCCAACCCCGACGACTACGAACTACGGCCCTGATCCCAACAACCTAAGGAGTATCCGAATGTCAGAACGATTGGCTGGAAAGGTCGCACTGGTCAGCGGCGGCGCCCGCGGCATGGGCGCGTCGCATGTGCGGACGATGGTGGCTCACGGAGCCAAGGTCGTATTTGGCGACATCCTTGACGACGAGGGCAAAACGGTGGCGGCCCAACTCGGTGACGCAGTTCGCTACGTACACCTCGACGTCACTCAACCCGACCACTGGGCCTCCGCGGTCGCCACAGCGGTCGGCGACTTCGGTGGAGTAGACGTCTTGGTCAATAACGCCGGCATCCTCAACGTCGGGCTGATCGAGGACTACCAACTGACCGAGTGGCAACGCATCATCGACATCAACCTAACCGGAGTATTTCTGGGCATCCGTGCCGTCGTCAAACCTATGAAAGACGCCGGACGCGGCTCCATTATCAACATCTCGTCCATCGAGGGCCTCGCGGGCACCATCGCATCCCACGGCTACACCGCGACCAAGTTCGCAGTGCGGGGCCTGACCAAATCGACGGCTCTAGAGTTGGGGCCCAGCGGGATTCGCGTCAACTCGATACACCCCGGGCTGATTAAGACCCCCATGACCGAATGGATTCCCGACGACCTCTTCCAAACCGCCCTCGGCCGGGCGGCGGCTCCCCGCGAGGTATCCAACCTCGTCGTCTACTTGGCTAGCGATGAATCCAGTTACTCTACGGGCTCAGAATTCGTCGTCGATGGGGGCACCGTGGCCGGACTTGGGCACAAAGATTTCAGCTCCATCGACGTCAGTGAACAGCCCGAGTGGGTTACCTAGGACTTTGCGCATGATGCGCCGTAGGGCGCGGGAGAGCCCCGAGCTGCCTGCTTATCAGGGCATTTGATACCCCCGAACCGCAACCGAACTAAACCTTGACCCCAAGGCCGCAGCTCAATACATTGATAACTCTATGTGATAGAGCGCTCAATATTTTTGTCGGCAATGTCTGTGCAGTGCCTTTCAGCTGGCCGACCATGGGTAGGGAGGACTCGTGGCCCTAGACGCTCGCCCGAGGCGTTTGCAGCGGATCGCGGCGTTACTGCTGGCCGGTCTGCTTGGGGGTTGCACCGTGTTGACCTATCTCTTCTATTCGGCAGCCTTTACATCAACTGACAAGGTGACCATCGATTCCGCACGTGCAGGATTGGTAATGGATCCGGGTGCCAAGGTGAAGTACCTCGGGGTACAGGTCGGTCAGGTCGAGTCGATCTCGTACGAAGGCGATCACGCGCGTCTTGAGCTTGCGATACACAGCGATCAGATGCAGTACATCCCATCGAACGCCATCGTGCGCATCGCCAGCAATACGGTTTTTGGCGCCAAGTCCGTGGAATTCAAGTTGCCCGCGCATCCGTCTTCAATGCCCCTGCGGCCCAACACCCACCTGCAAGCGTCATCGGTATCGGTCGAAGTCAACACACTCTTCGAATCGCTGCTGCAGACCCTGCACAAGATCGATCCTGTCGAGCTCAACGGCACCTTGTCAGCCATCAGCGACGGCTTGCGCAACAACGGAAAGAACATGGGCGCGACCATCTCAGAGCTCACCGACTACCTGGGCAAGATCAATCCAAAGATGGCAACGCTGCAAGACGACTTCCAAAAGACCGCGGCCACCGCCGATATCTACGGCGACGCCGCCCCGGACCTGGTTACCATCTTCGACAACACCCCCACCATCGCGCACACCATTGAGGGCCAACGCGACAACCTCACCGCCACGCTGTTGGCCGTAACCGGCCTTGCCGACAACGGATACCAAACACTGGCGCCCGCCGAGAACGACTACATCGACGCAATTCAGCGTCTACGCGCGCCGTTAAAGGTACTCGGCGACTACTCGCCCCAGAACGGCTGCTTACTACAGGCAATGGCCAGCGCCTACAAGAAGTTCAAGCCCTACGTCGGGGGTATTGCGCCGGGCCTATTCCTCACCGCAAGTTTCATCCCCGGCGTGCCCGCCTACACCTACCCAGAGAGCTTGCCGATCGTCAACGCTTCCGGCGGGCCCAACTGCCGGGGGTTACCCGACTTGCCGACCAAACAGGGCGCCGGCTCGTGGTACCGGCCGCCATTCCTGGTCACCGACAACGCCTACGTGCCCTTCCAACCCAACACCGAGTTGCAATTCGATCCGCCCTCGACACTGCAGTTCTTGTTCAACGGCGCCTACGCCGAGAGGGACGAGTACTGATGTACAAGACCAAACATCTAGGAACCAAAGTGGCGATTTTCGCCGTCGTCATGCTCTTCATCCTCGGCGGGCTGGTGGTCACGTTCGGGCAACTTCGATTCTCCTCCACCGCGACCTATCACGCCGAGTTCACCTCGGTGTCACGCCTGGAAGCGGGCCAAGATGTACGCATCGCCGGAGTCACCGTCGGATCGGTCAAAAACATTGCGATCCAAGGAGATCACGCAGATGTTACTTTTAGCTTGGACAAGCAATACCAAATTTACAGCTCCACCCGCGCGGTCATCCGTTACCAGGATTTGGTTGGAGCCCGATACCTTGAGGTCACGTCGGGTCCAGGGGAACTTCGCAGGCTCCCTCCAGGCAGTACCGTCCCCCGCAGCCACACAGAACCGGCACTCGATCTCGACGCACTACTAGGCGGCCTGCGTCCGGTCCTTAAGGGCCTGGACGCCGGCAAGATCAACCAAGTCAGCAACGCGATCGTCGAACTGATGCAGGGCAAGGGCGGCGCACTGGCCGATTTCCTTTCCAGCACCGGATCATTCACCCACACCTTGGCAGCGCGAGACGAGCTGGTGCATGAGGTCATCGACCACCTCAACACCACCCTTGGCACACTCGACGAAAAAGGAACCCAGCTCGACACAAGTGTCGATCAACTTCAACGCCTGATCACTACCCTGTCGCAAGGCCGCGACCCTATCGCCGGGGCAATCCCGCCGCTGGCCTCCTCCGAGTCGGATCTCACCGAGATGCTCGCGCAGTCACGCAGACCGCTGCAAGGCGTGCTGGAAAACCTACGCCCACTGGCGGACAAGCTCGACGAGCGCAAAGGCGACGTCAACGCCGTCATTGAGCCATTGCCCGAAAACTATCTGCGCTTCGCCGCGCTCGGCTCGTATGGAGCGTTCTTCAACATCTACTTCTGCAAGGTGAAAATCAAAATCAACGGCCCGGCTGGCAGCGACATCCTCATACCGTTCGACGGATCTCCGGACCCCTCGAAAGGCAGGTGCGCTTTTGCCAAATAAGAACTCGAACACCAAGAGACCGGGCGAGCGGAATCCACTGCGCACCGGGATCTTCGGGCTGACCATAGTCGTGTGCGTGGTGCTGGCAACGTTCGGCTACACCAAACTGCCGTTCTGGCCACAGGGCCGGCACTACGACGCTTACTTCACCAACGCCGCAGGCATCAAGGCGGGCAACGACGTCCAGATCTACGGCTACAAGGTGGGGAATGTGGCCTCGGTCGAACTGGTAACAGGTACGGCAAAGGTTGGCTTTAGCGTCGATCGCAAGATCCGCATCGGCGACCAATCCCTGGCGGCGATCAAGACCGACACGGTTCTGGGCAAAAGAGCACTGGAAGTGAAGCCGGCCGGCTCGGGCCTCGTGACGTCGATACCGTTGGGCCGGACAACAACTCCCTACTCTCTCAACGATGCCGTCCAAGACCTAGGCCACAACGCCGACGCCATCGACAAAGGCAAGTTCGTGGAGGCACTGCAGGTGCTTACCAACGCACTGCACGACGCCACACCTCAGCTGCACGATGCCCTCGACGGCCTTACCGTGTTGTCGCGCAGCGTGAACGCCCGTGACGAGCAGGTCGGTCAGCTGTTATCACATGCCCATCAGGTCTCCGGCGTACTTGCGAAACGGTCCGGTCAGTTGAACCAGCTCATCGATGACGGCAATCGGCTGTTCGCTGAGCTGTCCGCGCGGCGGCAGGCGCTGGGCGTGCTGATTTCAGGCATCAACGACGTGGCCCGGCAGATCTCGGGCTTCGTCGCTGACAATCGCCGCCAGTTCGGTCCTGCACTCGCAAAGTTGAACATGGTGCTCGACAACCTCAACGAGCACCGGGACTACCTGGACGAGGCGCTCAAGCGACTGCCACCCTTTGCCACCGCACTTGGTGAGTCGGTGGGCTCCGCGCCAGCGTTCGTCGCAAACATTTACGGTCTGCCGCCGGCCAACGTTTCCGGAATGCTGCTGGACGCCGTCTTCCAGCCCGGAAAATTGCCCGCGAGCATCTCGGACTTCCTCAGAGGTCTGATCGCCGAACGTATGATCGTCAAGCCGAAATCGCCATGAAAATCAATCGTTTTGCGCTCACTCATCGCCGCGCCCGCGGCCTGCTGCTAGCTGGACTGGTGGCGTTGGGCTGTGGTGGTGCACGCCTGGCGTGGCCGGAACCGGCGATGATCACTATGACGGGGTATTTCTCGTCGGCGGTGGGGCTGTACCCCGGCGATGACGTCATGGTGGCCGGTGTGCCCGTCGGGTCGATCACCGCAATCAGACCGCAACCCACTCACACCACGATCACGATGACGGTACGGCGCGCCGTAGCGATTCCCGCGGACGCGCGAGCGGTGATCATGGCCCCCAACCTCGTCGCGGCAAGGTTCATTGAATTCGCACCCGTCTATCAAGGGGGTGCCAAGCTGGCCACCGGGACGGTCATCCCGAGCGGCCGCACTGCTGTGCCGGTCGAGTGGGACGAAGTCAAAGATGCCCTGACCCAACTCAGCGCCCGACTGGGCCCTCGACCCGGCTCCGTGCAAGGTCCGGTGACAAACTTCGTCAACCAGGCCGCCAACACTTTCGACGGACAAGGCGAGTCATTTCGTCAAGCCGTGCGCGAGCTCTCGGAGACCGCGGGACGCCTCGGTGATTCACGCACCGACCTGGTCGGCACCATCACAAATCTGCACACCCTGATCGACGCGGTGTCACACAGCAACGAGCAGATCGTCCAGTTTTCCAACCACGTCGCCTCGGTGTCACAAGTGCTCGCCGATAGCTCCTCGGACCTCGACACGTCGCTGCGGACCCTCAACCAAGCCTTAGCCGACGTCCGGGGGTTTCTGAAAGATAACAACGAGACATTGGTCAGCAACATCAACAAACTCGCCGACTTCACCACGTTGCTCAAAACTCACAGCGATGACATTCAGCAAGTCCTGCACGTAGCACCCAACGCCCTGGCCAACTTCTACAACATGTACGACCCAGCACAGGGATCGCTGTCGGGTCTGCTGGCATTCCCCCAGTTCGCCAATCCCGTCCAATTCATTTGCGGGACACTTGAGGCATCCATGCTCCCCGAATACCAGAGGCGCGCCGAAATGTGCCGCGAACGAATGGCGCCCGTGGTGCGGCGATTGGCCTTCAACTACCCACCGATCTTGTTCCACGCGATCAACAGCATTACTGCCTACAAAGGCCAGGTTGTCTACGACACCCCCGCCACCCAAGAGAAGGCCCAGACGCCGATTTCGCAGTTGCAGTGGCTGCCAGTGCCCGGCGTCACCCCTCCGAAGATTCCCGGCAACGCAGACCTGGGGGCGATGCTAGTACCACCCACCACGTCCGGAGCAGATGCACCTCGGCCCTCAGAGCCGGGACGGTGAGACGAATTATGTTGACTGACAATGCTAGTCGCGTAGCCCGCCGAGCAGCTGTGGTTGGCTGTGCCGTAATGCTGATCGGTGGCTGCCAATTCCGTGGTCTGAACTCTCTGGCCATGCCCGGTACCGCCGGCCACGGCAACGGTTCCTTCAGAATCACCGCAGAACTGCCCGACGTGACCACGCTTCCGCAGAACTCACCCGTCATGGTCGATGACGTCACAGTCGGCAGCGTCTCGGGCGTGCAGGCAGTTGAGCGCCCCGACGGAACCTTCTACGCGGCGCTGAAGCTGTCCCTGAAACCAAACGTCTCCCTTCCCGCCAATGCCGTGGTCAAGATTGCGCAGACATCGTTGCTAGGCTCCCAGCACATCGTGCTAGCCGCCCCGGAGGACCGGCCCGCGACGGGCAAACTCCGTGATGGAGCCACGATTCCCCTCAACAGGGCCAGCGCCTACCCGACCACCGAAGAGGTGCTGTCGTCACTGGGTGTCGTCGTCAACAAAGGTAATCTCGGCGCGCTACAGGACATCACCGACGAGCTATACAACGGGGTGGCTGGACGTGCCGGGGAATTCGCCAACTTCGTTCCACGCCTGGCCGAGCTGGCGGAATCCATCGACCAGGAAACCGGCGACATCGTCGCCGCTATCGACAAACTCAACCGCTTCGCTAGCGTGGTCGCGCGCGGCAACGACAAGATGTCCGGTGCGCTGAATGCACTTCCGGGAGCACTGCGCGTTCTCAACCAGAACGGCGACAATATAGTCGCCGCATTCAGCGCGTTACGGCGATTCGCCACGGTTACAGCACACATCCTCGCTGAGACCAAGAGCGACTTTGCCGCCGACCTCAAAGACGCCTACCCGGTGGTGAAGTCAATCGCCGAAAACGCCAATGCGCTGATCGATGCGCTGCCCATCATCCCGACATTCCCATTCCCGTCAAGCGGGTTCAAGCAAGCCGTCCGCGGTGACTACCTCAATGTCATCGCCACGTTCGACATAACCATACGGCGACTCGGCGAAACTATCTTCACCACATCGCCTTTGGATCCCAACATGAAGCACATGGGCGAAATCCTCAACCCCCCGGACTTTCTCGTCGGCGAGATGGCCAACTTGTCTGGTCAAGCTGCGGACCCGTTCAAAATTCCGCCGAAACAAGAGTCCGGTTCCCACTGATGCTGACTCGTCTAGCGCGTTGGCAACTGGGCATTTTCGCTGTCATCACGGTGCTGTCGATCGGTATCACGGCCGTGTTCTATCTGCATCTGCCGGCTGTACTGGGCATCGGCGTCTACACCGTGACCGCGCACTTTCCCGCCAGCGGCGGTTTGTACACCAAAGCGAATGTCACGTACCGCGGAACCACCATCGGTCAAGTGACATCGGTGTCTTTGAACCACCATCGCGGAGTTGATACGCGGATGCAGCTCAGCAACGGCACCGCGGTACCAGAGAACGTGACCGCGTTTGTGAAGAGTGTTTCGGCAGTCGGAGAGCAGTACGTCGACCTCGTTCCATCACCCGACCCGGCTTCCGCCGTACTGCACAACGGATCCCAAATCGACATTTCCCACACCGCCCTGAGCCAGGACGTTGCCGGTCTCCTGCGCGAGGCCGAAAACCTCGTCAACTCCATCGACAGCAGCCGGCTGCGCGACTTACTGCACGAAACCTTCATCGCCTTTGACGGATCCGGGCCCGAGCTGGCCCGGCTCATCGAATCTGCACGCCTCCTTATAGACGAGGCCAGCGCGCATTCCACCGAAACCACTGAACTGATCGATAAAACAGGACCATTCCTGGACACACAGATCCGCAGCGGCGACGCGATCAAGTCCCTCGCCGACGGATTGGCGCGGCTTACCGGCGACGTGCGTCGAGCCGACCCGCAACTACACACCTTGTTGCAAACCGGCCCCGACGTCGCCGACCAGGCGAGCACCGCTTTTCAGGGCATCCGACCGTCGTTTCCGGTCCTGGCCGCCAACCTTGCGGACTTCGGTCGCACCGGGGTCATCTACCACAAGTCGATCGAACAAGTACTTGTCATTTTCCCGGCACTCACCGCAGTCCTGCTGAGCATCGCTCAGCAGGAGCCGCCCGACGAAGGCGCCAAGACCGACTTTAAGCTCAGCCTCGGCGACCCACCACCATGCGAAGTGGGCTTCATTCCGCCGCCGCTAATCCGGACTCCGGCTGACCAGACGCTGCGCGACATCCCGAATGACTTGTATTGTAAAGCGCCGCAAAACGATCCCACCGCGGTACGCGGCGCGCGCAACTATCCGTGCCAAGAATTTCCCGGTAAGCGGGCCCCCACCGTGCAGCTCTGCCGCGACCCCCGCGGCTATGTGCCCATTGGCAGCAATCCCTGGCGCGGTCCACCGATCCCTCCCGGCACTCCAATCGATGACCCACGGATGATCCTGCCGATGAACAAGTACCCCTACATCCCGCCGCAGGCGGACTACGACCCCGCGCCTCCCGTCGTCCACTTACCCCCTGGCACCGAATCAGGCCCCGGACCCGCCCTGACACCACCGTTTCCGACGCAAGTACCTCCCGTCACCCAGGGCCCCCCACCGCCGCCGCTCCCCTACACTCCGCCTCCGGATCAACGGGTGCCACCCTATGACCAGCTACCGCCAGGAGCTTCCGCGCCAGGGCCCTCCCCGCCGGCGGAATCACCAAGACCCGAGGCCGCAACGCCACGCATCGATGCACCGGCCGCACGCAGCACGCCGCGCGTCCCCCAGCACCCCCCGGCCGCCACATACGACGCGAAGTCAGGGAAATTCCTCGACTCCAACGGGGATATCGGTGTTTTCGCTAGTGGCGCATCGGAACTACGGCCCGCCGAGAATTGGGTAGAGCTGATGATGGACCCCCGCCCAGAGTGACTAAACATGCGTCGGCGCGCGATCAGGACACAGGACGCCGCCGACGCCGCCGCGGACCGGGGCTACTCTCGTGCTGGGCGATGTAGGCGGTGATGGTGTCCAGAAGCGCGCGCCGTTGCCGTGACGTGTCAACCGTTCTGCCTACGACCATCTGCGCCAGGATGGAACCTAGCAGCGCTGTCCAGATCAGTTCACCGATCGCGTCCGCGCGCCGCCGATCCAGGGAATCGCCAATGTAGCGCCCCAGATGTGTTAACTCCGAAAGCAACTCAGTAAGATGCTTTTGCTCCAAGAGACTGCGCCCACTGCGGGTCGCCACCAAAATCTCCAACGCAGCTACCGACGTCGAGCTGGAAAACGCCGCCCAGACCGCATCGAGCAACATCGCCGTTCTGCGCCGGCCCGTCGTTTCAACCACATTCGGGTCCACGCCGCGCAGAGTGTCGAGCAATTGACTAAAACCCTGGTCAACCACGGCCATTAAAAGTCCATCGCGATCACCAAAGTGATACTGGACCACGCCCCAGGTGACGCCCGCACGTTCGGTGATGTGTTTGGCGCTCGCCGCAGCGGCCCCCTCTTCAAGCACGCACCGAACCGTCTCATCGATCACCATCGCACGAGTGCGCTCCGCGCGAGCTTGACTACCGCGTAGCGGCCGGCGCGGGGAAACATTGGTTGACATATCGCTGCAGATTTTATCATCAGTTTTATGCCCACTGTCATGCCGAGGTAAAGAACTAATTTCAGATATTGAAATTTTGGAGCACACGAATGCTTTTCCGCAGCCTGCGCAACAGGCACTGATAGGCCAGTCGACTAAGAACCCAAACCGGTTCCAAGAACCTGGCCAACAAATAGTGCTGAGCGACTTGACATCTATTGCGCTCGCACTGACGACAGAACGCGTTACTGCAATATGCTGCCGTGTTAAACACGACTAAAAATCATCGCTGCAGACTTTCCGTGGTGCTACCCGAGGCCGATCGACCGGTGCCCGACGGCTCGGTCCGGGCGATGCGGATCCTGCGGCAGCGCCCTCTGCAGGACTGCGCATGATGCAGGCGTAGCGTTCCAAGTACCCTGCAGCTCTTGGGCTTTCCAAATGGTGGTTGTATCCACTCGGCATGAGTCGTCTGACATGTATTGAGCCAACAGACAAGTCTGTTGTATATTGCGGCCTGGCCTACCCACTTCGCCGTGGGCGGGAAACAGAGAGGCCAGAGTTGAGGAATCAGTCAGGCCGAACCGGGTGCACGGCGGTCGCATATGAGATTCAATAATCCGTTGCAGCTGGGCTGGCAGCTTAACGCATTAGACGCGATAATGCTCGCCAGCTCGCTTTTCATCTTGATTTATTCAGTCCGTCAGTACAGAAGTGGTCGACCGACTTATCTGGTCTTGTATCTGGGGTGTCTGTGCTATGGACTGATGATGGAATTCACCACCGGAATGCTGATTTCACGCAGCTATATCCAGGGCAAATTCGCGGTCATGATCGAAACTGCCCACTTGCTGGGCTATGACACGGACATGCCGCTGTACGTCATGGCCGGCTTCTATCCGGTGATCATCTTCTTGGGGTTCAAGCTCATCGAGGCTTTCGGCATTCAATCGATCCTTGCGCGTTCGGTTTCAGCAGGAGTGGTCATGCTGCTAATCGACGCGCCCTACGTCGTCAACGGGCCACTCCCACAAGTGAATTGGTGGGTGTGGTTGGATTGGACGATCGGGGGTCGGCACATCTTCCAGTACTGGTATGGCTGGCCGATGGCGGACGCGTTCTGGGAACTGATCTTTCCGTCGCTGATGATGTTCATGGTCTGGCAATGGGAGACGCGCCGGGACGTGAAGGCCGACCCCGAGGCGGTCAAGTCCACCCCGTGGAAGACCTTGCTGGCTACACCGGTTGTTCTCGGCGTTCTGATGAACACGCTGGGCCCCCTGCTCAGTTTCCCCATGGGCATTTTCATCGCGCTCAACCTGCCGCACTATCCGCTCGTCATTTCCATCGCGCTGGCCTGGGCAACGGTGATGTGGTATAGCGCCAAGACGCCGACGGGATTAGACCGCGCGGGTTGGACATTGCTGGGAGTCCACGTCGTCGGCTACGGTGCCGTCACCCTGGCCAACTTCACCTATCGGCCCGTCCCGTCCGGGCAGATCACGGTCTGTCTGATTGCACTGACGACCATCGTCATCCTTGCTGCTTGGCCCGGTTGCCGCACACTGCCCGAACCTGGTGCCCGCTCCCGCGGCGGCGTTGGAAGCAAGCGCGAGTTGCGAGGTTTTTAAAGAACAGACTTGTTTGTTATCATGCTGAGCATGAGTTCAGAACATGCCGTTGTCATCGGAGCAAGCATCGGCGGGATGTGCGCTGCGCGTGCACTGCAGCGGCGCTTTGCCAAAATCACCGTGATCGAAGCCGATACCTTGCCGACGACCGTGCAAGGCCGGCGCGGTACGCCGCAGGCCTGGCACAACCATTCGCTACTCACCGCGGGGCGCGAAGCAATCGAAAGCCTCTTCCCCGGCTTCACCGAAAGGTTGGTGACTAACGGCGGCAACGACATCGATCCGGGTTTCGAAGCCGCTAACTGTCTGCTGCATGGATGGGCGTCGCGGTCACGCACCCAGTTCCGCATGTTCTCCGCGTCACGGCCGATGATCGAACTCACCATCCGGCAATTCCTGCGCGAAGATCCGCGCATCACCCTGGTGGAGGGTGCCAGAGTGAGCGGGTTGCGCACCAAAGGTGACGCGGTCACTGGCGTCACCTACCGCAATGAGTCTGGAACGCACGACGTCGACGCGGACTTCGTGGTCGACGCGGCGGGACGCGGCAGTCGCGCAGCGATGTGGATGCGCCAGTTCGGCGCCGAGGTCGAGGAAATGACGCTGGACGCCAAAGTCAGCTACTCGTCACGCTGGTACCGATGGCCTGACAACGCGCCCTGGTACAAGTGGTTGACCGTCTTCCCCGACCCCAACCCCGACGCGCCACCCGAGCACCAATACTTGTGTTCTTTCTTCCCCATCGAGGACAACGCTTTCATCGCGGTCATGCTCTCCTGGGGTCTGGACATGCCCACTGATGTCGCTGCCTACGAGGCCGCCGCCGCCAAAACCCGCACCCGCGAGTTCGCGCGAATTCTCGAGCAGGCCGACCCCCTGACCGGCGTGCACCATACTCGCTCGGGCAGCAACGTCTGGCGCCGTTTCGATCGCCTCGATAAGCCACCGCGAAAGTTCGTCGCGATCGGCGATGCCGTGTGTGCGTTCAACCCGATCTACGCGCAGGGCATGACGTGTGCGGCCACCTCCGCGGTTATCTTGAGCCGGCTCCTCGACACCGTTGACCCCGGCACACCAGCGCTGCCTAAACAGTTCTACGCCGAACAGGCCAAGTTCTTGCAAGGCGCGTGGACATTGGCATTCAGTCGCGACGTTGGATACCCACAAGCGACCGGTAACAGAGCGCTTCCCGACGGGAGGCGCAAGCGGCTGATCCGCGCGACAACGTGGCCGATCTTTCAGTACATCGCCGACGCCTGCTGGCAAGAAGCGGCTGTCGACCGACACATGAACCGCGTATTCAATCTGCAAGAAACCGTGACGGACGTACTGCGCAAACCCGAGGTGTTATTTGGTTTGGCCCGCTTCGGCGTCCTGCGTGCATTGAAACGAACCTCGCTGCCCACACCGGTCGCGCCGCACCAGGCACCGCCGTCGGCCGACCGGACCGCTGACCGCAACCGCGCAATGGGACGACGCGACACGGCATCGGTTGCAATCAGCACCGGGTAAGCTCTCTTTTCATGGCCGGCCAGGCGTCGCACCCGACTCCGTTGCGGCGCCGCGCAACCCGCACGCAAAAGCCGCGAGGGCTCGGGCGCCCACCTGGGGCCAACGCTGAAGACACGGTCAAACGGATCGTGCAAGCGGCGCAAGCCGAATTCGGGATGCACGGGTACTCCGGGGCTCGAATGACCAAAATTGCTGAAGCCGCAGGGATTACCCATTCATCGATCTACCAGTATTTCGCGTCCAAGCGTGACCTGTATGAAGCGGCCTTTGCAGCCGCCTTGGGTGAACTACTACCTGAATACTTGGCATCAGCAACCAGCCAAACGACGCTGCGCGATCAGATCAAAGAAATCATGCGCGCCTCGGCGCGTGCCCATCAGCGATCGCCACTCATCACCCCGTTTCTAGCGTCGTTGCCAATAGAACTGCGTCGCCACCCCGACCTGCTGCCAACCCTGCAAATACAGGGAGACAGCCTCAACGCGTCGCTCGCGGAAATGTTCACCCAAGCGCGTCAGCGCGGCGAAATCGCGGCGGATGTCACCGACCGAGACCTCCTCACGGGATTCATCGGCGCCGCAATGGGCGTTGGCCTGCTCAGCTACGCGCTACCCGACGGCGACATGACCGCCGCTATCGAGGTCCTGCTCGCCGGACTGGACGGCACTCTGTTTCACAGCACTTAGGCTGCGTCCGGCTCAGCACAGCCTCAATGAATCGAGAGCCCGGACGGCGCTTGGCTACGGCGTGCGATCCGATCGCCCCGACAGGACGGCGACGCCGCGATTTCTCGTTTGCGCAGTTGGGCTTTCAGGCCGGCGGTCTATAGGATTGTGGCCGTAGTCCGGGTGCCATGGTGTGGCGGCGAAAGCTGTCCCGGTTGACTTGCCGGCGACGGAGGCCAAGCCTCGCCGAACGCAACTGGTAGGCCACATTTTCTCGGTCAATCCCCGTGCGGAGGTCAAGTGATCTGCGTCGAACGTGGTGGTCGGCCCATACGACACGCTGAGTAGCTATCATCTCGCTATGAGCATTTCGATGCTGTTGACCATGGTGCAGTTTGATGCGTAGCCACGGATGGTCTGGCGATACGCCGAAGTCTGACGAAGAGGCGATCAGCCGGATCCTCGACGCCGCCGACGAGATTATCTCCGAACGCGGATCGGCGATGCGCATAGCAGACGTCGCTCGCTCATTAGGCGTGACGCGTCAGACCGTCTACCGATACTTCCCTGGGACCGAAGCTCTTCTCATTGCAACTGCCATGCGTACAGCTGACGGATTCCTCGACCAACTCGCCGCGCATGCGCAGGGGCACACTGACCCAGTTGCGGCAGTGGTTGAAGGCTTGGCCTTCGCGATCGAAAGCCTGTCCGCCGACAGCCAAGTCACATACCTTCTCAATCGGCAAAAGCCAAACGGCGAAACTGCCGCCTCGATCACCTCCGATACCGCGCTGACATTTGGGCGGGAAATGCTGCATCGCTTCGATGTTGACTGGGAGGAGCACGGTTTCACCGACGAGGATCTCGATGAGATGAACGAGTTCTGCCTGCGAGTTCTCCACTCTTTTCTCATCGATGACAACAAAGCCCCTCGACGCGCTGCTGAGCTGCGTCGGTTTCTCACTCGCTGGGTGGGTCCAGCGATCACCTATCCGTACCTGATCCGCGCGATCGGCGGCCTGACCGCGGCGAAACCGAAAAAGCGAAGCCGTCGGCCCGCAGCGTCCTAAAGACACTACCAATCACGCGGATTCGGAAGCAGCACAGCCGACGCCAAGAGTCGTTGTGGGGTTAGGCACTCATGCCCCGCCATGCACTTCATGTAATATGTATGGTCTCACTGATTAACGTCGCCTCGTCGCTCGCTTCATGCTCCACCACCGCGTGGATCAGAGTCTCGATTGACCGTGGTGGCGGTTCAGGGAGAAGTCGAACATTCATTGCCTTGGCCCCGGATAAGGCGGACACCATTGGATTTCCGATCAGATCACGGATTCCGCGAGCCAAGGGCCGCGCTGCCGACCGAATTGAAGTTGACACAGTCCCAGCGGAGACGACGCCAACGCATACTTCTGGCGGCCGCTGCCGTCGCATGTGATGGCGGGTATGACGGGGTACAAATGCGCCTAGTAGCCGAACGCGCGAGTGTCGCGCTGGGCACCGTGTACCACTACTTCCCCTCGAAGGAACACCTGCTTGTGACTTTGCTCGGCGAGTGGTTGGAAACCTTTTCCGACCCCGCAGCAGCACCGGTCCCACCCAACGGGGACTGCGCATCCGGGCGCCTTCGGCACATCGCCGATCGGTTGAGCGCGATGACTGGGGCTAATCCTCAGTTAGCGGACGCCATGGTGCGCTCCTACCTATTCGCAGACGCCAGAGTGTCCATCGAGGTCGCGAACGTCCGCAAACAGCTCGCGACGATCTTTGCGGGCGGCCGCAGCGACATACAACTAACGGAACGTGAAAAAGCTACGGGTTACCTTCTCGCCGATGTGTGGACATCACAAGTGCTCGCGATGGTCCGCGGCAGGGTCACGACGGAGCAGGTGCGTGCTCGCCTCGCGCGGGCGATCGACTTGCTTGCCCGGTCGCGGAACGACAGCTCGTACGTGCCACCGACCGGATAAGCGGCAAAACGCGGATATCACCCGTAACCGCTATCCCAGCGGCAGCGTCCTGGATCGGGGGCCGGGTGACCATACTATATATTCTTATCGTATGGTCACCCCCCCGTTCGGCGGCGGGGACTAGAAGCGACACGAGGACGACATGAGGACGACAGATGGCTCGCACTGATGACGACAGTTGGGATATCACCGAGAGCGTGGGAGCGACCGCGCTGGGTGTGGCGATGGGCCGGGCCGCCGAGGCATACGTTGAAAATCCCCTGTTCAATGACCCTTACGCCCAGTACCTCCTGGATGCCGCCACCGAGCACGGGTGGCATCCGTCCTATACCGAAGCAATTTTCGAAGAGATGGCCGCCGAGCCGGGGCTCATCGAACGGATGCAGGCGATGCATGGCTACACCGCGGTGCGGACGAGGTTCTTTGATGACTTTTTCACGGTTGCCAGCGCTGACGGCATCGACCAGGCTGTAATCCTTGGCGCCGGACTCGACGCTCGCGCCTGGCGGCTGCCGTGGCTGCCTGCTGCGACGGTCTACGAGATCGACCAACCAAAAGTGTTGGCGTTCAAGACTACAACGCTGCGAGAGCGCAACGTTGAACCGCGTGCGCGTCACGTCGCAGTTCCGATCGATTTGCGTCAAGACTGGCCGACTGCGTTACGGGAAGCCGGATTTGATTCATCGCGCCCGACGGCGTGGTCTGCCGAAGGTCTATTACCTTACCTGCCCGCCGACGGCCAGGACTTGCTCTTCGCACGGCTACAGGAGCTCAGCGCACCTGGCAGTCGGATCGCCGTCGAGGCGCTCGGTGAAAGTTTCTTCGACCCACAGTCGCTGGCCGATCGCGGCCAGGACATGCAAATTATGCGGGAAGCCGCCGGCAAAGTCGGCATCCAGGTGGGCGTCACCACGGATTTGTGGTACTTGGAGGAGCGTGCAGACGTCGCGGACTGGCTCGCCGACAGAGGCTGGCAGGTAACAGATTTCGCGGCCACCGACCTAATGGCCCGGTGTGGGCGGCCTGCGCCCGAGGGTGTCGAGGACGCCGTGTTCAGCACTGTGTTCGTTGAGGGCCGGCGGGTATAGGCGGACCGATCTCTCTCCGGCTCGCGTTAGCTCCGGACAGCCTCACCCGCCAAGGAGTGGCATCGGCTCATCCTACGGAGTCACGGTCCGGGGTGCTCGCGGTTTCCGGGCCGCGGACCGAGGCGGCGGCTGGTATCTGTGCACGAATTAGAGCTACGAAGCGGTAGCCGACGAAAGCGGCAAGGAAACCCATGGTCCATAGTGCGATGTTGCCGACCGTCTTGTTGGCCGGGTTGAGGTAGACCATGACGCCCATGGCCCCGAAGAGCACGACGGGTGCACCGTCCGACCATTGCAGGACAGGGTCGGCAGCACGCGCGACCGCAGCCTTGCCGATCAGCGGGAGCATGACAGCCGTGAATACTGCCGTTGTGACCAGGACATAGATCGCCCAGCCGCGCGGAGCGGTGGGGTCGCCGAGAAACATATCCGCCGCGGGCCTTTTCAGGCTTCGACCAACCCAGCGATAGACGCCGAACTTCTCACAGTCGGCGTTGAATACCAACATGAGCCAGGAATGAACCATCCCGTACAGCGCGCACCGCCATACGATCTGCCACCACACCATCGATCGCGGGTCGGCAACGATGCGCCCGTCGAGCGCCAGATTGACCATGGCATAGGTCGGCCACAACATGGCCGCCATCAACACAGGTACGACGACCGGCACATCGCCTAAATGGACACTGAACACGCCGAGGTCACCGTAGCGAATGTCGCCCCAGATGAACCCGCCAAGGGTGATGTTGCTTTGCTCGAACGCCCACTCGAGTGCCGCTCCGGTTGCGAAGAAGGCCGTCATCAGCGGTCCGCCGAGATGCTTCCACATGTGCCCTAACAACAGGACGCAAAGGGAAAGCGTCATGACGATCTGCGCCGCGATGGGCAGCCCCATGCCTCCGGGCCCCGTAGCCGCCCAGGCAATCACAGCTACGAAGATCAGGCATGCGGTGGTGATGACTTTGTCCAGCATTGTCCGCCTCCATCTCGTTCGCGGCGCGCGACAGCTCGCCGGCGACACCATACGATTATTTAGCACCCGTATGGCGAGACAGCACCTGACGTGGGGACGCCATCGTCACCACTGAGCCCCGTGCCTCTCGCGGAGGGGCCGGAGCAGCGCCCGAATGCAGTATGGCCATACATTAATCCATATACGTCTTGTCTACAACTCGCTTTCTCGATAGTCTCGAAGACATCCAGACGCGTAGATCCGACTTTGAAGGGGTTTCTGATGTCCGACCTCACGGTGCGGCGTGTACGGTTCGACTTTGCCGGCCGCGATGTACCTTTCAACTGGAATCCCGACCGTGGCTCCTTCGCGATGCAGTGCAACGTGATCTCGTTTTTCGCCCCTGGCTTCGAGAAATTCATCGTCGATGCGACGCGCGAAGCGATCCCGCTGATGACGAACCCGGCTGCCGCCGAGGAGGCCAATCTCTACCTGCGCCAGGAGGCCCAGCACTCCGCTGCCCATGTAAGTCACCTCAACGCACTGATCCGGCGCTGGCCCGGGCTGCAAGAGACGAAAGACAAGGTGATCGAATCGTATGATCGACTCACCGCGACCAAATCACTCCAGTGGCGACTGGCCTATCCTGCGGTAGTTGAAGCGACGTTCACGCCGTACTTCAAAGTCTTCCTGGACCACGAAGACAAGCTGTTCGCGCCCGGTGATGAGGCAGTGGCGTCGTTGTTCTTGTGGCATTTCGTCGAGGAGATCGAACATCGCAGTTCTGCGCTCGTAGTGTACAACGCCGTCTACGGCAATTACCTGTACCGGTTGAAGACCATCGTCGGTGTGGTGAAGCACCTGCATGAGATCCTGAACATCATTTCGAGCGGATTCCGTGAGCACGTGCCCGCCGAGGACGGCGGCCAGTTAGGCTTGCTTATCCCAAATGGCCTTACGCCCAGGGCAATCCGGGAGACCCTGCGCGCCGCACGCGACCTCGAGGGGATCGGTGAGCCGACCTACGCCGGCGTCCCGAAGCGCGAAATGTTGGAAATGCTAGTAGGTTTGGTCCGCTCGCAGGGCCCCCGCCACAACCCGCAATCCGAGAAGCTACCTCCGTTTGCCGACCGCTGGTTCACGCGGTACAAGGAGGAACCCAAGAGCGCCGCCCGCTGGTACTCGGTAGGTTCGGCGAGCTGACGCGACGTGGCGTCGTCGACCGCCAAACTCAGCGGTTTGACGCTGGAACTGTTGGCCGTTCACGAGATGCACCGCTTCGCCATACGCCCTGACTCCATGTCTTTGATAGCTCGTCACCCGATGAGAAAGAACCAGATCGCGCAATGAGTCCAATCATCATTAACAATCCATTGGACCTTCCCTGGCAGACCAATGTGTTCGATGCCCTGATGCTGTCGATCTTCGTTTCGGCAGTCGTCAACGCCGTGGTGCAGTTCCGCCGCGGCGTCCGAATGTACGCGTTCGTTTTGGTCAGCGCCTTCGTATACGGAGTGGTTCTGGAACTGGCCGGCATGGCAACGTTGAACATGTACGTGCAGGGCAAATTCGTGGTAATGCTGAACTTCCCTGTGGTTCCGCTGTTCGCCGGGACCACCGCGATGCCACTGTATGTAACGCTGTTCTATCCGGTCATCTTCTCCATCGGCTTCAAGATCGTCGAGGCTCTGGGAATCACCAGTCGGTTGAAAGCCGCCGCCACCGGTGGCCTGTTCATGATCGCCCTCGACGCGCCCTACATCATCGAGGGGAACCTGCGACATATCGTCTGGTGGACGTGGCGCAGTGACTTCGTGATGTTCCAGTATTGGCTCGGGTGGCCGCTCGTCGACATGGCGTGGGAGTCGTTGTGGGGGGCGGCCTTTTACTATCTGATGCTCGGAGCGCGCCCACATGTCGATGGCCTACCCGAGCACGGGTGGTCCACCGGTCGCGCGTTCGCATTCCATGCTCCTGCACGCGCACTCGGCGTACTGGCGATCGGCGTCCTGCTGCTGGCGCCGCTGTGCATCTGGACCTTTGTGGTGGGGCCGCAGTGGCCCTTCATGGCCCTGCTCGTCGTCGCACTGCTCATCGTTGCCGTCAGCGCACTCCGCGTCGCGCAACCATCCTCTCGCAGGCTTGATCGGGTCCTACTCTGTTGGCTGGCCGCATATGTGGCGTCCTTTGCCGCGATGATCGTCGCCAACTTGGTTCAAGAAGGGCACCTCACGCTTTACATCGCGGTACAGACGCTGGGCCTGCTCGGCATGACCGTCTTTGCCACCTTTCCGCTATGGACTCCCCGCCCGGCCGCAGCTACGGCCAGCGGGAAGAGCACGGCGCCCCCGGATTCTGAACGAACTCTGACGCAGACCTAGGGCCGAGGAATCAAGCCGAAGCGACCACAGGATGTACGGCAACGACCGACGGGAGAAGTAATCGATGGATCAGCACAGCGCGGCCGTCCAGGAATCCCACGACCTGACGCGGCGCGCGCTTGCGCACATCGAAGCAAACACTCTGGACATCGCCGCGGACATCTGGACGGAATCGCGGGGAGCCTTTGTCAGCCAGGAACGCTTCGAGGCCGACAGGGCGATGCTCCTCGGTGTCCCGCACGTCATAGCGTGGGCCGGTGAGATTGCTGAGCCGGGTCAGTACATCACTAAAGACGTGATGGGTATTCCCGTGCTGGTCGCACGTTCACGCACCGGGGAGCTGCGGGCGTTCGTGAACGGCTGCGCACACCGCGGGGCACAGGTGGCCGACGGCCGCGGCACGACCCGTATCTTCACCTGCCCCTATCACGGCTGGACCTATGGGCTCGACGGTCGCTTGACCGGGGCACCCGCTAAGGCGATGTTCGCCGGCGCCGAGCTCGACAAGCGCCGGCTCGTCGAGCTACCCGTCAGTGATCGCCACGGTCTCGTAACGGTCGGTCTCTCAGCCGATGTCGGCGTCGACGCCCACCTGGACAGCGCTGCACTACCGTTGGCCGGCTACGGCTTTTCCCACACCCACCACTTCGAGACGCGACGGTTCGAGCTGGCTACGAACTGGAAGCTGTGCGTCAACGTCAACTTCGAGGGTTATCACTTCCCCTACGTCCACGCCGACAGCCTCGCTCCGATGGTGACCAACAACTCGCCTTGCGATACCTTTGGTCAGCATGCGCGGTGGGCATTTCCGTTCCGCGACATCGTCCAATTCGCCGACAGGCCGTCCAAGGAATGGCCGGACCAATTCTTCGGGACCTCGGTATTCGGCCTCTTCCCGAGTTGTGTCCTTGTCGAGGCGCCCGGCACCTCACAGATGCTGCGCATCTACCCTGGCGCGCGGCCCGGTGAATGCGTCGCCTACCTGTCCTATGGAACCCCCAGCGCGGTAGAAACCGAGGCCGAACGCGAGTGGCATTCCAACGGCATGGAGGCGACTTGCCTGGTTCTGCGCGACGAGGACTTCCCGATGGCCGAATCATGTCAGCGCGGCCTCGACGGTGGTGTGGGCCAAGTTGTCTTCGGACGCAACGAGCCGCTGCTGCACCATTTCGCCTCAGCGTGGCAACAGGCTTTGCTGACAACAAATTTGGCTGCGGCGCACTAGGCGGCCGGACGCTAATCCCGGTGACGGTGCAGCTATTTGCTCTGGCTCACCGGGTCGAACCGAAGGAGAATCATGTCAGGCGATGCTTGCGGCTTCAATCTATCGACGGTCTTTTCGACCCTGGCGAAGACACTTCCCGATAACCGCGTGCTGCTCTGGCGGGGGCGGGAGTGGACGTACGCCGACCTTGATGCCCGCATCGACGGCGCCGCGAACTATTTTGTCTCCCTTGGCCTGGGGTGTCATACCGAGCGGAACCACCTGCAGGGGCACGAATCCGGCCAGGATCACGTTGGATTGTATCTACGCAACGGGAACCAGTACCTGGAAGCCATGATCGGCGGGTACCGGGCCCGTGTCGCACCCTTCAACGTCAATTACCGCTATGTGGAGGCTGAACTCGTCTACCTGCTGGACAATGCCAAAGCCCGCGCGCTGGTGTACAACGGCGAGTTCGCACCACGGGTCGCAGCCATCCGCGATCAACTCCCCCACTTGGAATTTTTGATCCAGGTGGCCGACCACAGCGGCCAGCCATTGCTGCCTGGCGCCGTCGACTACGAATCGATCGTGGCCAGTCCGCCACCGGCGATTGGCATGCCCACCCCCAGCGCCGACGACCTCTACGTCCTCTACACCGGTGGCACCACCGGTATGCCCAAAGGCGTGCTGTGGCGTCAACACGACGTATTCGTCTCCTCAATGGGTGGGCGCTCTTTCGGCACAGACGATGCATTGTCGTCCTACGAGGAAGTGGCCGAGCGCGCATCCGAGGCACCGGGCGCCACCTCGGTGCTGTTGATTCCGCCGTTGATGCACGGCGCCGCGCAGTGGGGCGCTTTCCAGGTGATGACGATGGGTGGCTGGGTGGCGTTTCCCGATGATGTCGAAAGTATCCGCGCCGAGCAGATTTTGGCGCTTGCCGAACGCGAACGGGTGATGAGTATCCCGGTGGTCGGTGATGCCATCGCGCGTCCGCTTATCGATGAATTGGAGCGACGCCCGTACGACCTGTCCGGGTTGGTGTCCATCAGCAACGGTGGCGCGGCGCTGACTCCCAGTGTCCGTAAGCGCTTGGTGGGCGCGCTCCCAAATCTACTGATAATCGATACCGCGGGCGCCTCGGAATCGGGTCTGCAGATGAACGCGATGTCGACGAGTTCGCAACCAATCGCGATGGCGACTTTCAATCCGAGTTCTGAAACATCGGTGGTGGCCGCCGACTTCAGTCGGGCACTAAGACCCGGAGACGGCGAGGGATGGCTGGCCCGCCGAAACCTGATCCCACTCGGCTACCTGGACGACGCGGAAAAGACCGCGCGCACCTTCCCGATCATCGACGGGGTGCGCTGGTCAGTGCCTGGCGATCGGGCCTGCTATCTCGCCGACGGCCGCATCGAGCTGCTGGGCCGCGACGCGGTCACCATCAACTCCGGCGGCGAAAAAATCTTCGCCGAAGAAGTCGAGGCGGCGATGGCCCAACATCCCGACGTCTACGACGTCGTCGTGGCGGGGCGCCCATCCGACCGCTGGGGCAACGAAGTGGTCGCGATCGTCCAACTACGCTCGGGCAGAGACCCTTCCGACCATGACCTGCTCCAAATCTGCCAGCAGCATGTCGCACGGTACAAGCTGCCCAAGGCAATCATCCGCGTTGACACCGTTCAGCGCTCACCGGCGGGCAAAGCCGACTACCGCTGGGCTAAGCGGATAGCCACCGAAAGCCTCAACGTCAAGGCGGGCCTTCCGCTTTTACCCGGCTGATCATACGTTTATAAGATTGCGTATGCTGCAGTCTTATACCTGCGCACCTTAGGCCCCAGGGGCCTCAGCGGAGGTGAACGCCTTGCTTGGAGAAAGTAGATTCCGGCGGTAACAGACGATTTGGGGACCATCATGGAACCGAAGGGCGCCTAGCGTGGCGGGCCAGCACGCCGCCGTGCTCGGAACCGGGCAGACAAAGTACGTCGCAAAGCGCCAGGACGTGTCAATGCTCGGCCTTGTGCGCGAAGCGATCGACGCCGCGTTGGCGGATTCCGGCTCTACCTTCGACGATATCGACGCAGTGGTCGTCGGTAAGGCGCCCGATCTGTTCGAGGGCGTCATGATGCCCGAACTGTTCATGGCAGATGCACTCGGCGCGACCGGCAAGCCACTACTGCGAGTGCACACCGCGGGATCGGTGGGAGGCTCGACCGGTGTAGTTGCGGCGAGCCTGATCCAATCAGGGAAGTACCGGCGCGTGCTAGCGACGGCATGGGAGAAACAGTCGGAATCAAACGCCATGTGGGCGTTGTCAGTCCCGATACCGTTCAATGCGCCGGTCGGTGCCGGTGCCGGAGGTTACTTCGCCCCCCCACGTACGGGCCTACATCCACCGCGCGGGAGCGCCGACACACATCGGCGCGGTAGTCGCGGTAAAGGATCGGCTCAACGGTTGTAAGAATCCTCTGGCACACCTGCAGCAGCCCGACATAACGATTGACAGGGTGCTGTCGTCGCCAATGCTCTGGGATCCCATCAGGTATGACGAGACCTGCCCATCATCGGACGGAGCATGCGCCATCGTCATCGGCGACGAAGACATCGCCGAAAAGCGGCTCGCCGAGGGGCACCCAGTAGCCTGGGTCCACGCCACAGCGCTCCGCACCGAACCGCTCGCATATTCGGGCCGTGATCAAGTCAATACGCTCGCCGGTCGCGAGGCCTCAGCCGCGTTGTGGCGCGCGGCCGGCATCACGAATCCAATTGATGAGATTGATGTCGCGGAGATCTATGTGCCGTTTTCCTGGTTTGAGCCAGTGCATTTGGAGAACTTGGGTTTTGCGTCTGAGGGAGGCGGGTGGAGGCTCACGGAGGCCGGCGAGACTGCGATCGGCGGTCGGATTCCGGTAAACCCGTCTGGCGGCGTGTTGTGTTCCAACCCTATCGGCGCCTCGGGCCTAATCCGCTTCGCGGAAGCAGCGATACAGGTGATGGGCAAAGCAGGTGCTCACCAGGTCGATGGCGCCCGAAAAGCACTCGGTCACGCCTACGGCGGAGCTTCACAGTACTACTCCATGTGGGTGGTCGGCGCCGATAAACCCTGACGGCGGGCCCAAACCAGTCGCCGCGTCGAAACCACAACCAAGACATAAATGCCGGAAAATAGCAGTCACCATAGGGGGTAACGGCAGTGACCTTACTCGAGGTTCCTCGCGTATCGGGTGGAGAGGAAGAACACGGACACCTTGAGGAGTTCCGCACCAATCCGATCGCACTGATGAAGCGCGTACGTTCCGAGTGCGGGGACGTCGGCGCATTTCAACTGGCGAACAAGCGAGTCGTACTCTTGTCGGGCTCGGAGGCCAACGAATTCTTCTTCCGATCCGCAGACGAGGATCTCGACCAGGCCGAAGCCTACCCATTCATGACACCAATCTTCGGCAAGGGCGTGGTCTTCGACGCCGACCCCGAGCAGCGTAAAGACATGCTCCGCAACTCAACTCTGCGTGGCGAGCATATGAAAGGCCACGCCACCACCATCGAAGCCGAAGTGCGCAGGATGATTAGCGGATGGGGCGCCGAAGGTGAGATTGACCTCCTCGACTTCTTCGCAGAGCTGACCATCTACACGTCATCGGCCTGCCTGATCGGCGTCAAATTCCGAAATGAACTCGACGCCCGGTTCGCCCACCTTTATCACGAGTTGGAACGCGGTACCGACCCGTTGTGCTACGTGGATCCCTACCTACCGATCGAAAGCTTCCGTCGCCGCGACGAAGCGCGAAAAGAATTGGTAGCACTCGTACAAAGCATCATGGACAACCGCATTGCCAACCCGCCGGCCGACAAGAGCGATCGCGATATGCTTGACCTGTTAATTGCCGTCGCCGATGAATCGGGCAAACCAAGGTTCTCCGCTGACGAGATCACCGGAATCTTCATCTCGATGATGTTCGCCGGCCACCACACCAGCTCCGGAACCGCCGCCTGGACGCTGATCGAATTGCTGCGTCATCCCAGCATCAGTGCCGGCGTGATCGAGGAGCTCGACGCGCTCTACGCCGACGGGAAAGAGGTCAGTTTCCACGCGCTGCGCCAAATTCCGCGCCTGGAGAACGTCCTCAAAGAAGCACTTCGGCTGCATCCGCCGCTCATCATTCTGATGCGGATCGCCAAGGGCGATTTCGAGGTGGCCGGACTCCCCATCAGTACGGGCGACATGGTGGCAACCTCGCCGGCAGTGTCCAATCGAATCCCCGAGGACTTCCCCGACCCTGATAGCTTCGCGCCCGAACGATACGAGCAGCCCCGACAGGAAGATCTCATCAATCGCTGGACTTGGATCCCCTTCGGTGCGGGCAGACACCGATGCGTGGGTGCACCCTTCGCCGCCATGCAGATCAAAGCCATCTTCTCAGTTCTTCTGCGCGAGTTTGAGTTTGAGATGAGTCAGGACGCCAACTCCTACCATAACGATCACAGCAAGATGGTGGTTCAGCTAGCTCAGCCAGCAAAAGTCCGCTACCGCAGGCGGACCGCGTGACTTTGCCTGGGACTCGCTGATGCAAATCCGGCGGGTGCGGACATCGTCGATACCCGACACATGCTGTTCGCTGTCCAAGCGAACACATCTTCGATGTCATGTTCGTAGCGAACAGCCGAAGAAAGGCCGAGCAACATGCTCCGTATAGCGCAGTGGACGACGGGGAATGTTGCCAAAGAGGCGGTCAAAGCGCTGCGGATGCGCTCAGATCTCGAACTTGTCGGCGCCTATGCTCACTCTCGGCAGAAGGTTGGGGCCGATGTTGGAACGCTCTGCGGGCTTGGCGAAATGCTTGGAGTCGTAGCGACGGACAGTATTGATCAACTGCTTGCCCTTGGATTGGACTGCGTCGTTTACACACCGCTACATTTCGACATTGAAGATGTCACGCACATCTTGCGGGCCGGAGTCAACATCGTCACCAGCGCCGAATTCCTCACCGGTAGAAACTTACCCAGTGAAGATCGAGACGCAATCATCGCAGCTGCACAAGGCGGGAACGCCACCATTTTCGGCAGCGGAGCCAACCCGGGTTTCATGCAGATGATCGCCGCGATCGCGAGCGGAATGTCTACCGACGTGCGGTACGCATCGATGGGTGAGTCCGTCGACGTTTCGCAGTTCATAGGAGACGCCAATTTCCAGTCGGTCGGGTGGGGACGGCCGAAGGATGACCCAGGCCACGCCGAGGATGTGCAGAGAGGTACGGCCGTCTTCGCTGAAGCCGTCGACATGTTCGCCCGTCTGATGCGGATAAACCTGGATGACATCACGTGTACGGTCGGGTTCGCCTATGCCAAGAATGATTTCGTCGCTGACGGGGTACCCATCCCGGCCGGACACGTGGCCGGAATGGACGTCAAATGGCAAGGCATTGCCGACGGCCGCGAGGTGCTCAGCGTCAATCAACGGTGGGTGGCAACGCGGTCACTGGATCCGCCATGGGTTGTCGAGGACGGATATCACCTTGAGGTTGTGGGAGACCCGAACATCCACGTGCGAATCAACATGCTGCCGACCGATGAGGATCTCGCCGACCTCAACCGAGAGCGAATGCGCGGCATAGGTCTTCGAATCACAGCGGCTCCACTGATCAACGCGATTCCAGCGGTATGCGCCGCGGCACCAGGCATCGCCACCTACGCTGACTTGCCCGCAATTGCGGCCTCCCTCATGCGATGACATTCACGGCGTCAGCTTGCGCCGAACTCGCGACATCAACGCTGATCAGTAACGGGCGTGCTCTTGCGGGTTACGGTGATCGGCACGTCGTGTTCCCAAGGCTGCCGCCTGACCACATCGATGACGCGGAAGGTGCCCCGCTCGAGCTCGCCGGTCGCGGCGTCGACGATGCGGTATTGCTGCCTCTGCTGGTGGATTGCCTGGCCGTCGACGATGAGGACGCGCAACTCCTCGGGCTCGAAGTGGCAACGACGCTGCAGCGCGTTAATCAGCTGTTCGTTGTGCAGGTGACCGTCGCCGAAGCTCCAACCGACCGCGTACCCCGCGACCGGCTCGCCGTCAATAACGGTGTAGTCGGCATCCCGGCCCGCCGGAATGACGTGCTCCCACAACGTCATCAGCGCCCGGCCATGCGCGTACATCGCGCGAAACGCGTGACCGAGCGACAGCGATATCAGGGTGCCCTCAGGGGTGGACAGCTTCTCGATCTGTTTGTGCTGAACAAGCCCGAGCCCGATCCGGCGATCGGCCAGTTTCTGGCTGGCCGCCTCGGTGAAGAACCACTGCGACGTATCCCAGTTCCCCGCGTAATAGCGCATGCCCGGTAGGAACGACACTTTCGTTGGGCAAAAGTTTCCGATCACGATCGTCGTGAGGATGACAGCGGACAATGCCGCGATCGGCCACGGTTCGGTGACGGCGCCCCATCCAATCCCAGCCTTATCGACGAACAGCCAACAGATGCCGAAGAGCATGAAGACGTTCCACTCCAAGGGAACTCCGAGCGGGATCGCCGTCAGGATGACGAGGTGGAACACGATCATAATGAAAGCGGCGACGTAGGTCACGACGCCGCCATGCGAGAAGAACAGTACCAGCGGGACGCCCATCTCGATCAGCGTGCCGAAATGGGCGAGGAACTCTGGGATCCTTCCTGGCCGTAAGTCGTCCGGAAACCTGCGGAAGAACATCCGCTTCATCCACCTCGCCCGCACCAGCGGGTTGTTGGCCATCATCGTCGCGACCACGAACGGGAAGTGGCGGTTGAGTTTCGAGGTCGCGGCCCCGATCCAGATGGCCAGCATCACAAGCTTCGCGGCGACGATCATGTTCGATCCTGCGAACAGGAACGTCACTGTCAACGACCCGTAGACCTCGCCGCGAGTGGCCAGGAAGATCACCTTGTCGCGCAAGCCGATCACCGCCAGAACCACCAAGACAGCGACGATCCGCTCGGGGGGAATCATTCCGATCGACGTACCCAGCCCGGCGATCGAGCCGGCGCCGTCGGACAGCAACGCGAAGACCGCAGACCCGAGGAGCGCACCGTAAAGCACCACATCGAACATCACGCGTCGATCACCGCCCGTGAGAGGAATCCTATTGGGCCACGGGGCAAGTCGAATCGTTCCGGGCCGCAACCAATACAGCGGCGAACCCATCGGAGGGGCGATCTTGCCCGTCAGCGGACCAAACCCACAGCCGAGGCCGAGCACTTCGAAAAGCAGCGACCACAACACAACCTTTTGGAAGACGATAGGTTCGTTCCACCATGTCCCGATGGTTCCCCAGCCGTCGATGCCCTGAGTGGACAGCACAAAGAAAACGCCTCCCAAGATGTAGAGGCCGATCTTCACTGAGTACAGCACATAGAACACGTCGGGATTCCCCATCCCGTTCTCGGCGATGTGCCGCGCCATCGGCTTGATCCGCTCGGAGCGACCGTGCGTGAGCCATTCCGTGACGTCGATCCGGGGCATATTGGGTTTTAGAAATACCACCTCGGCAGCCCTTTCTGGTAAAACATTCGGTTCGGGACCCGGCGCACAGAGGTGCGATGTTGTCGGGAAGCCGTCCCGTCAACAGATGTGGAATACGCACGACCGCATCTGCATTCAGCTTAGTCTGCCTTGGTCATCTCCTGTACTTCTGCACATGCGCTCTACCATGACAGCGCAATTTCAAAACGGGGTCGTTAGACCGCGTGTGCATCATCGCGGCCGTGAAGTTCGTAGATGGCGTCAAGGAAGAGGCCAGAACTTGCAACAGCGTAGTGCGCCGCGAGACGGTTGGTCATGTCAAATCCATGTCCCGCCCCGGGCATTTCTGCATATGCCACCAACGATCGGGACGCTGCGCGAAGTCTGTCCACGAATGCCCGGGCTTCCGAAACCGGAATCACTCGATCGGCATCGCCGTGAAGGACAAAAAATGGTGGTGCATCGGCATGAACGCGAAGAACAGGCGAGGCGTCATTGAACAACGCGGGATTTTCGCGCAGAGATTGCCCGACGATCACTCGCTCAACGAACCTAATAAATTGATCTCGCGCTGGGGTCGAGCGGTCAATCCAGCTGTAGCGTCCGTAGAAACTGACTACCGCATCCACAGCGGTGTCATCATCGGACGGTAATTCTTTTGTGAAATCCCTATCACGCGGCGCCAGCCCGGCGAGCACTGCAAGGTGAGCCCCGGCGGACGTACCGGCGATTGCAACGAAGTTCGGAGATCCCCCGAAATCAACAATGTTCCGTTTCGCCCAAGCAACCGCGGCTAAGACGTCACGGATGTGGTTGGGCCAGCGATGGCGGGGCGCTGTTCGGTAACTAACTGAAAGGCAAATCCACCCTCGCCTCACCATCTCCGACATGAGTGAATAGCCTTGGAGAAAGCGCCCGCTGTGCATCCATCCCCCGCCCGGAACGAAGATCAGCACTGGCGCACCGACGATATGCATATCCGGACGCCGCCAGATATCTAGGGTCTGCTGGACCGCCGAGCCGTAAGGGATACTACTGCGATAGAGAAACTTTTCGCGCTGTGCGCCTGCGATGGCCAACGGCCAGAACCTGGGCGGCTCCGGAAGGCCCTTGGTGATCGCAACGGGGACATCCTTCATCGCGTCGATGACAGCCGCTTCGATCGCGGCCGACGTCACGCGGTCATTATGTTGGGCGCAGTTTAATGAAACTCGCGTTCTGTTAGGGACGTTCCGCGATAACCACTTCGTCGAGCCAGCGACGGCGGCCCGGAACTCTGGATAGCTGTCCATCCCGGTCAACGACGCCGACAGGCTCGCTAGGGTCAGCGCCTGCTCGATCGGATCGATGTTCATTAGTTGCTCCACACCGGCCAGCAATCGGTGTTCGATCCGCTTACGCGCAGTCACGCGATCACCACCGGTGTTGGGTGGGTGAACCGTCGGTGCAGCTTCATGGCCAGGAGACCTTTGACAACTCGGAGTGAAACTCTGATCGGCTGGACATAATGTAACAAACGTATGGCCACCGCGCGCAGGATTCGGCTTTGAGCGGCTGCACACCTGACCTTGCCCGTCTGGCGGAACCGCTGCCTGTGATCAAGTACGAAAGCACTAGCCCAGTCGTCACCTTCATCAAGCCCATTCGAGCTACAGAACTGGACGCTGCCGGTGTGGGTGTACCTCGTCTTGAGCGGCCCCCTCTTTCGGTACAGGCTCACCGAGCCCAGTTCCTAAGACCGCCCCGGCTTCTACTAGCCGCAGCGAAGGACAGCCCGTCGTAGCCGCCCTTGACCCACCCGTAGCTCTGCGGACGTACGAAAATACTTTACGGCAGCAGCGGGTCGATGATGCCGTACCAGTCAGGCTAGGCCTTGTGATCTGAAAAGTGTTGTGCCATAGTGGATTTATGACCGCCGTAGCAACCCGCACAGCTCGCGAAATGCGTTGTGTTGCAGTGGTTTCTGGCCAGTTCACCTCAACCAAAATCGGTTGAAAAGCAAGGGGTCTAGCACATTTTCTGAAAACCTGGTTCGCTCGACGTGCGATCCGAACGGTCGCGACCATAGGGTGAGCTAGCGATTCCGACCCACCCCCCTCCCCTGTGAACTGAGCCTGACTGATCGAAAATCGACCAGTAGGCAGCCAGCGGACGTGGCTCTGAGTCGCCACCGACAAGCTCTGACGACATCGGCCTGGCCGATGTCGTCCTCGGGGTCCGTGCGGCGTTTGTGTATTCCAACTCTGCATGTGGAAACGCCCCGCGGAAGGCGATTGGGCGCATATGATCCCGGCATCGGGCAATGCTCACATCCCTCGTCGACCTAGACGGAGTTCATGTCGCGTGCAAACCGCCGGCTCATCGTTGCCCTCATGCCCACCGCAATCGCATTTGCGACCAGCGGTTGCATAGCAACCCCCGTAGAAACAGAACATCCCCTCGGGCATGCCCTACTGATGGCGTAAATCCCAAGCCGGAAAGTTAGCGGCAGCTTTCGATTCAAACGCTTAGGAGAAGTGTGGAGCTTAACCAACACCCGGAATCGTTGCCTCCCCCTATGTGGTCTCCAGACCCGGCAGGTACCAATCGGCTCCGTTGGTGGGACGGCTCAAAGTGGACCGATCATTACGCGCAAATTCCTGTACCAGAGCCGCCCGTGTCGGCTGTGCCCGCTCGATCTGCCACTGACTACCCGCTGCAGCCGACCATAGAGTCGCCAATGTCCCGTGCGAGAACGAACGGTCGAAAGTCATCTCCACTTGCCGACATTGTCGCTGCGGCAACTCTTGAGGAGCCCCGCTACCCTCTCGACGAGCAGATCGAGGTCGTCGGGGAGACTTACCACATCAAGGGCATTCGCCGGGTTTTCGAGGAAGCCGGGATGCCGATCACCGAAAGTGGTGTAACCCTCAAGTCGGTCCGCTGCATCCTCGTCCCCGAGCCTTGGAACGAGCACGACCCAAACGCGGTCGCTGTGATGATTGGGCAGAACCAGGTCGGCTACCTCGCCGCTGACCTTGCCGCTTCGTACACCGATGGCCTCCAACGCATCGCGCGGCTGGGCTATCTGGCAACAGGTGAGGCGCGGGTTTGGGTAAAGAGCGACGACGGGATCATCCGGGCTCGCGTGACGATCCTTATTCCAGACGCTTCCCAATTTGGCTAGGCCCGACCATTGAAGCGCTCTTCTCCAAGCCGAAGATGATGTGCAATGACACTGAATATTACCCTGCTGACGCCGGTCGCCATCTACCAGTCGGCTGATTTCCGGCTAACGGACCCAGCGGACGCTTCCCTTATACGTGATGAGTCGGCGAAGACGGTCGTGCTGCAATACATGTCCTGGGCCGGTTTTGTGACCTACACAGGCATTGGCTCATGGGAGGGCGAGAATCTCTCAGAGATCGTCGCTGATTGGCTGACGGGCATACCCAACCCATCAATGTCGGAGGTAGCTGCTCTCATCGAACGCGAGGGAACGCAGCTCATCACGGTATTGGAACGGCGAAACCGTACGCGTTTTCTACACACTTTTACATTGGCCGGATTCGAGGACGGTTTGGCTCGCGCTTTCGTGATATCTAATTTTGAGGACTGTTTAGGGAGAAAGCGGCCAACCGACAGTTCTCTCACAACGGCGATGCGCGAATTGGACACCGGAAGCAACGCCCTTGTCATTGTGACGGGATGCCCCAAGGCCGTGCCGAACACTGAGAAACGCATACTACGGAAGCTAGCTGTCCTAAACCCATTAGACGGCGGCCTTATTCGAACTCGAATGCAAGAGCTTAACGCTCAGGCTTCAAGATCACCTGAAAGCACGGATTTGGTGAGCGAAGACTGTGCCGTCATATCGTTTCGCTTTGACGGCTTCGGCATCCTGCAACGCAGTCAATCAACAGATGCTGGACCTAAGCATGTCCCTATTATTCTTAATGGCTTCAATCAGCATAAAATGATCGTCGACGCCATGGCTAATCTTGGCCTAGATATGTCCAATGCGCAGATGGGCAATGCGACCTTCGTTTCCACGCACGCGCCCGGACCCGCTGGTAATCTGCAATCTACGTGCAAGTTTCCCATCAAGGACACTGAATCATCCGGCGGCTACGAGATCCTAGAAATCACCGATCCGGATTTCGAGCCAATGTTCGCTTACGACATTAATGACGCCGGCAACGTCGTTGGGACGGGTCGTGACGAGCAAAAAGTTCCCTGGACGACTCAGGTTCCTTGGATAATGCAAGAGTACCAAGTCTCCCGGCTTAACTACGCGGGATCGGCCTGGGCCATCAATGACGATGGCTTGATCGTTGCCACCCCATCCAGCGATCCGAATCAGAACGCAGCACTTTACGCTAGCGGTTCAATTATTCCCCTGCCCATCATCGGACCGGATGCCGCCTCCGTTGGTGGTACTCGAATCTCAGGAACAGCAATTAATTGCGGCGGCATAGTTGCGGGTTCCGTTTGCACGCAGTCGGGCCACAATATGCGAGCGGCAGCATTTCATGCGGCGCAGCCGCCGAAGGTCCTAACAAACCTCGACGCGCCGTTCGGAACCCGCGCAGTCGATATAAACGACCATAATCAGGTGCTCGTACTAGTTAATTCCAGTCCCGGCGCGCGATCTGTCTTGTGGGATCTTGAAAACAATGCCTGGTCGTATGTTGGCGGCAGCACCGCGAACGTCACGCCAGTCGCCATCACGAATGGTGGACTGGTCCTGGGCACCACAGCCGACGGTGCATCACGCGCCGTGATTTGCGAACAAGACGGCGAATGGCAACCGCTTGGGACAAGCAATGGATGGTTGCCGCAGGCGCTTAACGACTTAGGCGATGTTGTTGGGCTTGTCGCTCAAGGAGGCTTGTTCCAGCCTTGGCTGAGGACCGCTGCTGGCGAAGAATTTCTACTGCCTTACGTCATGGGCCATAACACCGACCCCAAAGCCATCAATATCGCTGGCGTCATTGTGGGTACCTCGCATGCTGATCACGGCGGCCATGCCGTGATGTGGCGTCGTCCTTAGCGGGCCGCTCTTCGATGTGATGGTCGGGCCCGCGTCTCAGAACTTGCCAACTCCGTCCTCCAGGCCTGTGCGGACAGGGGACGGCCGCGTCTGTAGGACGTTCGCTATCCGCCTCACTCGCGCGTCGTCGTCTCGCTGTCGCTCGACGCCACCGCATGGAAAGGGGGTTGCCACGAGGGAGTATCCGGATCATCGGACTCACTCGCGGCATCCACCTGACGAATCTCGCTGGCTACGTTAGCGTTATGACGCCTCCACCAGTACGCACTTGCAGCACAGGCCGTCGTCGAGCGGCCAGTACCCGCACTGGCTACATACTTCTGCCGAGTATTCCTTCACCGTGCAGAAGTCGCACAGGCCCGGATGAATGCGGCCGGGCGCGCGTCCGCACCGGCTGCAGAGCGGTCGCCCGCTTTCGTGAGCCCCCAAGTAAGTCACAGCGGCAACCTCGAGCATGCGGGCACCTTCTTCGACCGTGTCGGCAGTAACCGGAGTAACCGGAGATTCTTCGTCGGGCGGCAGCTCCGACTCACAGTTCCCAGCCGGATCGCCATCGTGGCCGATCAATCCGTCGACATAGCGTTTCCATACATCGGTGAACTGCGCCCGCGAATATCCCTTGAACACCTTCCCGCAATCGCGCTGGGACTTGCTGCTGATCCCGTATTTCCGTAACTGCGTGGCCAGGCTGCGGTCGTCAAGAGGTTCCCCGCGTCGGAAGGTCTTCCATGGCGATTCCGAAACGTTCACGAGCGCGTTAATAAGCTCAACAGTCATTAGCTTGTCGCTACGGCTGTTATTGAACACTTTCTTGATGTCGCATAGCAGATGTACTCCGATGCTGGGCTCCCGGCGCCGGGATGCGGTTACAAGGGTTACAGCGGTTACGCGGGCGGCATCCGCCCACCGCTCTCCAGCCAAGTCCGCAACAGCCAGTAGTGCTTCCCATACGTCGGCATCTCGGTCATCGACGCCGTCGGGCATTGCCGGCCAGAAGTCACCGACCAGTGCTTCACGCGCCGCGGTCGACCACTCATCTAGCCGCGCATGGAGTTTCGCTGCTTCGGAGCCGACCACGCGCAATCGCCATGCCTGCACAACCTCGTCGGCTGCGCGCTTGCGCATCCGTATGACCAGGCTGCGCGACATGATGGTGTCAGGAAGATCATCCAAACCGGCAAGCGCGACAGCGCAGTACGCCGGCAGCTCCTCGGTAATGATCTGGTCGCCCCGGACCGCACACCGACCGGCCGTCGCTCCTTTGCGGTGGCCAGCATTGATCATTCCGCGAATCTCCTCGTTTCCTTTAGCTTTCGGCCCGAAAATCGTGTCGATTTCATCGTAGAGGATCGTAGGAAGCCCGGCCGGGTCACTGACCTTGCGGAACAGGTAAGCCGACGAGGTGTTGACCGCGTGCACCGGGCGCGGAACTAACGGCTCCATCACTTCCAGTGCGCGAGACTTACCGCTGCCGGGCTCCGGCGATAAAAACGCGATCCGCGGTGTGCAATCCCAGCAATCCATCAGCCAGGCATGGGCGATGAACAGAACGTGAGCACGACGCTCGTGGCAGGAGGGATAGACAACGAATCGCGAAACAAACTCCTCGATGTCGTCGAGTAGGCCACAGGTCTGAACATCAAGGGCTTCAACATCATTCATTTTGAATGCCATTCTTCTCTTTCGTGTTACAAGTTGTGGAACGGGTGGCCACGGTCGACCACCCCCCGTTCCGTTACAGTGCGGCCACTCCGCAGGACCAGGTGTCGCTCTCGCCGGCAGCGTCTCGAAGCGCATCGGCGAGGCGATTAGCCTGTACGGCGGTCAGCGGTACCACCTTGACTAAGATTCCCTGCTCTAGGGAGGCGTCGTCGTCGGGTAGTGCGCTGATGCCGAAGGTGACAAGCCCGACTTTGTCGCAGCAGGGGACGCCCCATAAGACCGCTACAGCGTCGTGGTCGGTGATACAGCTGTCGATAGTGGTCACCTTTTGTCCTCGTTATTCGTTATAGTCCATTGATTCCGTTAAGTTATTTCGGCGAGGGGTCTGAGTGCCCTCGTCGACATCACCTAGACCGCACCGACATCGAATGCGGATTCGATCCACGCCTCCACATCAACGCGGCGATAGATCACGCGTTTTCCTAGCTTTCCCCACTTCGGCCCTCGCCCAACGGCTTTCAGCCACCGGATCGTTGCGACCGGCTTGCGCGCCAGAGCGGCGACTTCGTCGGTGTAGAGAATGTCCGAATTCGATGGTTCGGCGATTTTTTGCATGACCGATTAACCCTCCAATAGATGCGAATGCTCCGCGAGCTAAAGTCGACACTGACCATGGCCGCGATGGAGGACCCCCCACGCTAAGTCCTTGATACCGGGTCTGTCGTGGGACTCCGTTAGAAGCGCCCGGCTGTTACTGGTTACGCTACCCCTGGGGTGTGACAACGCGCTGGAACAAAACGACTTGCGCCCGTAATGTCGTTCCCTGAAATCCGCTGGTGGCAGCTACTTATTTGCGCCCCGGACGGCCTTCTCCGTCGCGGCGGCCAGGTCAGTGAAGTCGTCGGGAAGCATATGGCTGTACACGTTCATGGTGGTGGTGACGTTCCGGTGACCCAGGAGCTTCGACACCGTCACGACCGAGGCACCCGATGCCAATGCCAGCGATCCTGCGGTGTGCCGCAGCGTCTTTGGAGAGATTCCCGACAGCCCCACCAGGTTAGCAGCCTGGTCAAACCGCCACCGGAACCAGTCGAGTGGCGTTGGCCCTCCGTCGCGGTACGGAAACACATAGTCGAACGGGTCACGGCCCCGGGTGACTTCGGCCAATGCATCGACCAATGTCTGAGTGAGAATCGGGACCGTACGTGTCTGGTGAGTCTTGGTCGTGCCTTCTACGTGCCCGTTGCCCCTTACGTATGTGACTGAGCGAGATACTTTGATCCGCCGGCGCTGCAAATCCACATCGCCCACCTGCAAGGCTGCTAGTTCGCCGTAGCGCATTCCGCCGTAAGCGAGCAGATAGACCATCGTCTGGATATCCTGGCGAGCTTCGGCGAGCTGGCGCACTTGCTCATGGGTAAGCGCCTTGTCTTCACGAGAAGCTTTGCGGGGTAGGTGCACATCGTCAGCCGGGTTAACTGCGATGTACCTTGCCCGAACGGCAAACCGAAGGACTTGGTCAACCACTTGGAATGCTTGGATAGTGCGGGCCGGTGATAAGCCCTTGGCGCTGCTGTCGTTATCGTCGGCCACCTTGACCGGTCGGCTGCGGGCGCCCGGGTCGGTGGCGAGCCAAGTAACCCATGCCTGAATTCCGGCGTGATCAATGTCGCGAAGCTTGACCTCGCCCCACTTGGGTAACACCACGACATCGAGCAAGCCGCGGTAGCCGGCGACGGTTTTGGGCTTAAGTGTGGTCCTGGACGCAAACCATTGGTCGGCCACGGTACGAAACGTCACCGCCGCCCGTCTCGGATCGGCATAGGTGCCTGTGGTGAGCGCCGCCGTCACCGTGGCGAGGTGGTCTTGAGCTTGCGCCTTGCGGTCGAACGACTTGCCGCGTTCGTTTCCGTCGTGGTCCACCCACCGGGCGAGCCAACGCTTCCCGTGCCCGTGGCGAGCTGTGGTGACCAGGATGCCTGGCTTGCCGTGTTTCGTGTCGGTGCACCATGTCCCTGGACCCTGCTCGTCGGCGGGCCATGGCACCTGCTCCTCCCGGCGCGCTGGCCGGTGCCAGCGATCTTCTACGCCTGCCCGGATGCTGCGTTTCACGCGGCGAGAGCTTACACTCTCTGCGGACTATCTGCGGACCGACCCATCTAGCTAAGTTGATCGATGGACTGGATATAACGGTTGAAGTGCACATTGAGTGTGGGGCGGGCGGGGCTCGAACCCGCGACCAACGGATTATGAGTCCGCGGCTCTAACCAACTGAGCTACCGCCCCCGACGGAGTAGTTCCGTAGGAAACGGTACCAAGCCCAAACAAGTAGGGCCGTGCAACCTGCTGACGCTGTCGACAGGCCGTGCCGACTGGGGATTCGAGTTAGCGGATGTCCGCAACCAAAACGCCGGAGGGCTAAGTCCTCACGGCCGTTTGTGTCCCGGTAGACGAATACCGTTGCGCCACAGCGGTGCTGGGCCGCTTAAGACTGGGTCGCCCAACTGGCTTTCGCGGCTTGGTCCTTGATCTTGGGAATCACTTCGGGCGCGTATACATAGATGGCCGATTCGACCTCCCACTCCGCCTGCGCCTGGGTCAAGGGAGTGGTGCGGGTAATCATGTTGACCAGCTCTTGCCCCTCGCCGAACGGATTGGGGTTGGCCCGCACCTGATCGGCGAACCAACGACCCTCGGCGGCCTCATGGCAATCGGTGTACTCGGCAGTGTGGACCATCTTGTTTTGCGCGAGCAGGTTGACGTATTGCTCGTCGGCCGGAGTCAAATTGCAGGCAGCCGAGGCTAGCGGAGCGGAAAGCACGGCACCGCCGAACATCGAGGCGCCCAGCGCGACGCCGGCAGCCCACACCGAAGCCACTCGAACGCGCGAACGTGTGCGGATGCTTGTCATTTCGAACCTCCCTCTGCGCGGGAACGCAGTCGTTCCGACGCAACCCCAGCTAGAAATTCCGTAAACCGTTGAAACGGAGAGCTTTCCGGACCGCAGGCCAATGACGCACGATCCATGGCCATCCGGCTCGGGCCACGTTGCCGTCTTGTCACTTCTCGGTGTCGCATCAGTGTCGTCGAACGGGCTAAAAGTAGCGAATGACTCCCGCACACAGCGGAAACGCACACTTGCGTGTCAGTGTACGAATGGTTAACATTTCGTGCCCTCGGCCAAGCGCTGCGACCGGCTGCTGGTTGAGGTCAGCGCGCCGAGGGCTCAAGGCTCGTACAGCTGGGCGCCACTCAAGCGTCGTCCGCAAACGTCAGCTGAATACAGTCTGGCCGTCGGCGTCGATCAGGTACCGCTGCGTGCCATGCTCGACGCGCGGCGCATCGGCGCCCAATGACACCGCGACTTTGTTGCTGGCGTTCCGCATGATGTCGAAGGTGAGCTCCACGGCCTCGGACTCGGAGAACCGGGAGCGCACCTGGGCGACATCGTCGGCGACGAGGTGCGCAGGGGTCCAAATTAATGCATCGGCATAGCGCAGCGCTGCTTTAGCGCGGTCGTCGAGCAAACTCGACGACGCGAAGCGTTCGATCTCCGCGTACAGCGTTTCCGAACCGCCGGCATCGAGTGCGCCGCCCTCGCGTAGCGAGTTGCACAACCGGCAATTGTGCTGCGCCGCCCCGCGCAGCCGTACCAGTTCGGAGGTGATGGGGTCGAGCGCACGCATTCGCGCCACCGCGATTAAAAAGTCGTTGAAGACCAGATCCGACGGGTCGGTGGTGTGATCCCAGGTGATCGGTTGGGCGACCCAGCCCAGATACTGCGCGCCGACGCCGAGGGCTTCCAGCCCGGCCCGCACCCGGGGAATGAAGTCGGCGATATATATCTGCACGACGACGTCAAAGGTGCTGTCCCCCAGCTGCTTCCACAACCGCGACCGCTGCTGGGCGGTGACCGACGACACGTCCGCGCTGAATTGCTCGGCGAACTCGGCGACGGCGACCTCGGCTTCCGATTCCGGCTGGCCCACCTCGACGCTCGCGGGCAGCGGCGGCAGCGACATCGTCTGTGCGCATACCCGCCGTACCAACGCCGCCACGCGACCGTCGCCCGGGCATAACGACACCAACCGGGTGAGCTGGTCTTTTCGAACAGAAACCGGTGCCGCCATTCGTCACACGCTAGAACGCGCGGTGCCCGGCTGCAATGAATTACTGGGCCTGGCTCACCGATGACATGTGGAAGTCGGGGATCCGCAGCGACGGCATGGCGGCGCGGGTGGCCCAATCGCCCCACTCGCGCGGCAGGGTCTTCTCGCTGACGCCGGCCTGGGTGGCCCGTCGCAGCAGGTCCAGCGGACTCTCGTTGAACCGGAAGTTGTTGACCGCGGCGGTCACCTTGCCGTCCTCGATGAGGTAGACACCGTCGCGGGTCAGCCCGGTGAATAACAGTGTGGTGGGGTCGACGACGCGGATGTACCACAGTGTGGTCAGCAGCAGGCCGCGCTCGGTGGTTGCGATCATCTCGTCCTGGCTGGCCGTTCCGCCGGTCATCACCAGGTTGTCGGCGGCCACCGCGACCTCGGCGTCGTATTTGGCGGCCGTGGCCCGCGGATAGGCCAGCGCGTTGATCACCCCCTCGCGGATCCAGTCCACGTGCTTGATCTCCGCGCCGTTATCGAACACCGACACCGTCTCCGAGGAGCTGCTGACCGCGACGAACGGCGTGCAGACCAGGCCCGGCGCCATCGGATCGGAGAAGAGCGTCAGCGACAGGTCGGTGAGCCGCTCCCCCACCCGGGTTCCGCCGCCGGGCGCCGAGAACGCGGTCCGGCCCTCCTGGGCCCCGCGGCCGGCCATCGACCAGGCCATGTAGATCATCATGTCGGCCACGGTGGACGGCGGCATGATCGTCTCGTAACGACCCGCCGGCAACTCGACATTGCGCTGTGCCCAGCCCAGCCGCGTCGAGAGCTGCTCGAGCAGCGAATCGATTGGCACATCGACGAAGTCGGGTGTGCCGACACCCGCCCAGGCGCTGGCGTCGCCGCGTTTGGCGTTGATCTCCACCGCGCCGGTGGGCTGGGTGAAACGTCGGCGCACTCCGGTCGACGAAGCCAGGAACGTTGTCGTAACACTATGGTGGGCAAAGCCGTACAGCCGGTCCTCGTCGCGGAACGCACGGCTCAGCGAGTCGGCGACATCGGAGAAAACCAGGGGTCCGGTGCCGGGTACCGGCGCGTCCCAATCGACCGGCACACCGGTGTCGGCAAGCAGCGGCGCGGCATCGCCGGCCTCGGGCGCCGCGCCGGCCGCCTCCTGCTACGCCGCCACCAGCCCGGGCAGCACCCGCGGATCGGCCTCGGCGGACACGATCGTGCCAATGCGCGCGCTGGAGCCGCGACGCACCACCGATATCACCGTGACGCTGCGGCTCACCGAAACCCCGTTGGTGGTCATCGAATTGCCTGCCCAACGCAGCGTGGCCTCGACCTTGTCGGTAACCAGCACCATGGTCTCGTCGGCTCGGCCGAGCTTGACCGCCTCATCGAGCACGATGTTGACGACATGCTGCGCAGTAATCATCGGCGCCGCTCCGCATCGCCTCCGGCGTGGATCATCGGCCGCCCTCGGTACGGGTGTTGAGCACGTTGACGCCGCGGAACAACGCCGACGGGCAGCCGTGGCTGACGGGCGCGATCTGCCCGGGCTGGGCCTTACCGCAGTTGAACGCACCGCCCAAGCGCCAGGTCGACGTGCCCCCGACGGCCTCCATCGAATTCCAGAACTCGGTCGTGGTGGCCTGATAGGCGACATCACGCAACTGACCGTCCAGCCGACCGTCGCGGATCCGGAAGAAGCGCTGGCCGGTGAACTGGAAGTTGTAGCGCTGCATATCGATTGACCATGACTTGTCGCCCACGATGTAGATGCCCTCTTCGACCCGGCCGATCAAGTCGTCGGTGCTGATGTCGTCGGGTGCCGGCTGCAGCGACACATTGGCCATGCGCTGGATCGGCACATGATGCGGCGAGTCGGCGTATGAGCATCCGTTGGAGCGAGGCTGCCCCAGCCGGTGGGCGAACACCCGGTCGAGCTGGTAGCCGGTGAAGATTCCGTCGCGCACCAGATCCCAGCTTTGCGCTGCGACCCCTTCGTCGTCGTAACCGATGGTGGCCAGGCCGAATTCGACGGTGCGGTCGGCGGTCACGTTCATCACAGGCGATCCATACCGCATGGTGCCCAGCTTGTCCGGCGTGGCGAACGACGTTCCGGCGTAAGCCGCCTCGTAACCGATCGCGCGGTCGTATTCGGTTGCGTGCCCGATCGATTCATGAATCGTCAGCCACAGGTTGGAAGGGTCGATCACCAAATCTTTGCGTCCGGGAATTACGCTGGGCGCCTTGATCTTTTCGGCGAGCAGCGACGGCAGCTTCACCAACTCGTCGGTCCAGTTCCACACCTCGTCGCCGGCCACGGCCTCCCAGCCCCGCCCAATCGGCGGCGCCAGCGTCCGCATCGAATCGAAGCTACCGGCCGCGGGGTCGACGGTCACCGCTTCCAGCGAGGGCAGCACCCGCACCCGCTGCTGGGTGATCGAGGATCCGAAAGCGTCGGCGTAGAACGTCTGCTCCTTGACGGCGGTCAGCACCGCCGACACGTGATTGACGCCGTCGGCGCTCAGCAGCCGACCGGAGTAGTCCTCCAGCACGGCGATCTTGTCCGTCGTCGAGATGTCGAACGGGTCGATCCGGTAGTTCGACACCCAGGCCGCGTCCGCATAGACCGGTTCGGGCGCCAGCTCGACGCGCTCGCTGCTCAGCGTCGCCAGCGTGGTGGCGACGTGCACTGCGCGCCGCGCCGTCTCCGCGGCCACCGGCGGCACCAGCTCCGCGTGCGAGGCGAACCCCCAGGTGCCGTCGACGATCACGCGCACCGCCAGACCCACCTCACGATTGATCACCGCGGTCTCCAGCTCGCCGTCGCGCAGCTGGATGATCTCGGTGATGATGCGATGAACCCGCAGGTCGGCGTGTGTCGCCCCGGCCGCTTTGGCCGCCGAGAGCGCGGCTTCGGCCAAGTCGTGGCGCGGCAGGTCCAGGAAGTCGGCATCGATCCCCCGGTTCGGTGTCACGCTTCCACCGTAACGACCGGTCGCCACAAACCCCGCCGGCGCCCGCTTTAATTACCCCATGGCCAGCGCGGTACGCGGGATTCAACCTCGGTCGACCGCGCTCGGCTACGCCCTGCTGGCGCCCAGCCTGTTCGGCGTACTCGCCTTTCTGCTGCTGCCCATCCTGGTCGTGCTGTGGCTGAGCCTGTGCCGATGGGATCTGCTCGGCCCGCTGCACTTCGTCGGCCTGTCCAACTGGCGCTCGGTCCTGACCGACGCCGGGTTCGGCAACTCCCTGATCGTCACGGTCATCTTCGTGGCTATCGTGGTGCCGGCGCAGACCGTCTTGGGACTGCTGGCCGCGACCATGCTGGCCCGCCAGCTTCGCGGCACCAACCTGTTTCGCACCCTGTTTGTGCTGCCCTGGATTTGCGCGCCGCTGGCCATCGCGGTGCTGTGGCGCTGGATCCTGGCCCCCACCGACGGCGCCGTGAGCACCGTGCTGGGACACAGCATCGAATGGCTGACGGATCCCAGCCTTGCGCTGCCGCTCGTGTCAGCCGTGGTGGTGTGGACCAATGTCGGCTATGTCTCTTTGTCGTTTCTGGCCGGCCTGCTGGCCATTCCCGAAAATATCCACGCCGCCGCACGCACGGACGGCGCCACCGCATGGCAGCGGTTCTGGCGCATCACGATGCCCATGCTGCGACCGACCACCTTCTTCGTGTCGGTAACCGGGATCGTAAGCGCAGCACAGGTTTTCGACACGGTATACGCCCTCACCGGCGGTGGACCGGCCGGCAGCACCGATTTGGTGGCCCATCGTATCTACGCCGAGGCTTTCGGTTCGGCTGCCATCGGCCGGGCGTCGGTGATGGCGGTGGTGCTGTTCGTGATCCTGATCGGCGTCACCATGGTTCAGCAACTCTATTTCCGGCGACGGATCAGCTATGACCTCACCTAGTCGGGCCACCAATGCGGCGATCTATGCCGGGCTGTCCTTGGGCGCTTTGATCACGTTGGCGCCGTTCGCGCTTGGATTGATGACGTCGTTCACCTCGGCACACCAGTTCGCCACAGGTACCCCGTTGCAGCTGCCGCGGCCGCCCACCCTGTCGAATTTCGCCGATCTGGGCGGGGCCGGGTTCGGCCGCGCCGCCGCGGTGACCGCTTTGATGACCGCGGTGATTCTGGTAGGCCAATTGACCTTTTCGGTGCTGGCCGGGTATGCATTCGCGCGCTTGCGTTTCCCGGGGCGTGATGCGCTGTTCTGGGTGTACATCGCGACGCTGATGGTGCCGGGAACGGTCACGGTGGTACCGATGTATCTCATGATGGCCCAGCTCGGCCTGCGCAACACGTTCTGGGCATTGGTGCTGCCGTTCATGTTCGGCTCCCCGTACGCGATCTTCTTGTTGCGCGAGCACTTCCGGATCATCCCGAACGACTTGATCAACGCCGCCCGCCTGGACGGCGCGAACACCTTGGACGTGATCGTGCACGTGGTGATCCCGTCCAGTCGCCCGGTCCTGGCCGCGCTGGCACTGATCACCGTGGTCTCGCAATGGAATAACTTCATGTGGCCGTTGGTGATCACCAGCGGACACAAGTGGCGCGTGCTCACCGTCGCGACCGCCGACCTACAATCGCGGTTCAATTCCCAATGGACGTTGGTGATGGCGGCGACCACGGTCGCGATCGCCCCGCTGATCGCGCTGTTCGTGGTCTTCCAGCGCCACATCGTTGCGTCGATCGTCGTCTCGGGGCTCAAATGAGGCGGCGATGCGGCGAGATTGCCGCCATGGCTGTCTTTTCCGCCCATTCACGACCCCGACGGCAATTTGGGCACACACGACGACCCCGACGGCAATCGGAGCGTCCACGGTGACCCGGCCGCGCTTCTCGACACTGGCCGCGGGATCAATCGCACTTGTTGCTGTGCTGCTGGCAGCGATGGCAGTGCTGCTGGATTACTCCGGCCAGCCCCATGGTGGCAAGACTGTCGTCACGGTACGCATCTGGGACGATCAGATCGGTGCGGCCTATCGACAATCCTTCGAAGCATTCAGCCGCGCCCATCCCGACATCGACGTCCACGTGAACTTGGTGGCGTACTCGACCTACTTCAACACCCTGCGCACCGATGTGGCCGGCGGCAGCGCCGATGACATCTTCTGGCTGTCCAACGCCTACCTGGCGGCGTATGCCGACAGCGGCCGGCTCCTCAACATCGGCGAAGTACTCGGGCCCAGGGCCGCCTCGGATTGGGAGCGCCCGGTCGTCGAGCAGTTCACTCGTAACGCCACGCTGTGGGGCGTGCCGCAGTTGACCGATGCCGGAATCGCGCTGTACTACAACGCCGATCTCCTCACCGCGGCGGGCGTCGATCCCGCCCAGCTGAACACCCTGCGGTGGAGCCCTGACGGAGGGGATACATTGCGCCCACTGCTGGGCCGCCTCACCGTCGACGCCAACGGAAACCGCGGCGACACATCACGTTTCGACGCAGCGCGGGTGCGACAGTGGGCGTACAACGCGGCCAACGACCCCCAGGGCATCTACCTGAACTACATCGGTTCGGCCGGCGGCGTGTTCCAGCGGGGCGACACCTTCGCGTTCGACAACCCCGCCGCAGTGACGGCCTTTCGGTATCTGGTCGATCTGATCAACCGTGACCACGTCGCGCCGCCCGCCGCCGACACGAACGACAACGGCGACTTCTCCCGCAACCAATTCCTGGCCGGCAGAATGGCGCTGTTTCAATCCGGCACCTACAGCCTGGCGCCGGTCGCGCGCGATGCCCGCTTCCAATGGGGTGTGGCGATGATGCCAGCCGGCCCGGCGGGCCGGGTCAGCGTCACCAACGGCATTGCCGCGGCGGGCAATGCGGCGACGAAGCACCCCGCCGCCGTGCGTCAGGTGCTGGCCTGGATGGGCAGCAAACAGGGCAATGAATATCTGGGGCGTTACGGAACCGCCATTCCCGCGGTGTCCGCGGCTCAACCGGCCTACTTCCGGTACTGGGCCACAAAGGGTGTCGACGTCACGCCCTTCTTCACCGTCCTGGACGGTCCGCGCATCGAGGCTCCCGGCGGGGCGGGCTTTGCCGCCGGAAATGACGCCCTGAAATCGTACTTCGACGAAATGTTTTTGGGCCGAGGCGATGTCGCGGCGACCTTGCAGCGGGCTCAGGCGGCGGCCAACACCGCCGCGGCGCGCCAGTGAGGTCTGGTCAGTGGGTGTCGCCCGACTTCGGCTCGACCGTCTCGTCGTTGAGCGCGCTGTGGTGACGGCCCCAAACGAAATAAGAAATGGTCGCCAGGAGCACCCAGCCGCTGAACGCGATCCAGGTGTACCAGTGCAGACTGGCAAGGATGTAGCCGCAGGCCGCCACCGAGAGGAGCGGCGTGACGGGATAACCCGGAACCTTGAATCCCCGAGGCAGGTCTGGCTCACGCACCCGTAAGACGATCACCCCGATGGATACGACGACGAACGCGGTGAGCGTGCCGATCGACACCATGTCGGCGAGCTTTTGCAGCGGGATGAAGGCGGCCAGGGCCGAGGCGGCGATGGCGACGATCACCGTATTGGTCACCGGGGTCATGGTGCGTGCGTTCACCGTCGCGAACAGCGCGGGCAGCAGCCCGTCGCGTCCCATGGCGAACAGGATGCGGGTCAGGCCGTACATGGTGACGAGCGTGACGCTGAAGATCGAAATGACCGCTCCGGCAGCCAGAATCGTGCCGGCCCAGCCGCCGTGGGTGACGTTGTCAAGAATGGTGGCCAGCCCGGCTTCCTGCTGGCCGGCGAAGTCCTGCCACGGCTGGGTGCCCAGCGCGGCCACCGCGACGAGGACATAGACGCCGGTGACGGTCAGCAGCGCGCCGATCAGTGCGCGCGGCATGGTCTTCTGCGGGTTGTTCACCTCGTCACCCGCGGTGGACACCGCATCGAGCCCGATGTAGGAGAAGAAAATGGTGCCCGAGGCCGAACCGATACCGGACACGCCGAAGGGCGCGAAGTCGCGGAGCCGGCTCGCGTCGAACGCCGTGAAGGCGACCACGGCAAAGACCACCAACACGCCGAGTTTGATCATCACCATGATGGCGTTGACCATGGCCGATTCGCTCGCGCCGCGGATGAGCAACAACGCGCACATGGCGATCAACAGGATCGCCGGCACATTCATGTACCCGGGCTGGGTATCCCACGGCGCGGCCGACAAGGCTTGCGGCAGCTGCAATCCCAGGACACTGCTCAGCAGTTTGTTCAGATAGCCGCTCCAATTGACCGCGACCGCGGCGGTAGCCACTCCGTATTCCAGGAGCAGGCAGGCCCCAACGCCCACGGCCATGACCTCGCCCAGCGTGGTGTAGGCATACGAATACGACGACCCTGAAACCGGTACCGCCGAGGCTAACTCGGCGTAACAGACGGCCGCGAGCCCGGCGGCGACGCCGGCGAGAAGGAAGGAGACGATCACCCCCGGGCCCGCTTCGGGGACGGCCTGGGACATGACGAAGAAGATGCCGGTGCCGACGGTGGAGCCGATCCCGAACATGGTCAGCTGGAACGTTCCGATGCCGCGCTTGAGGTGATCGGCGGTCCCGCGCGCGGCGTGCGCACCCACCACCGGGCGCCGCCGCAGCATCTGTTCTTTCAGGCTGATCGACGTGGCTGGCAAGCGCCCCTCCTGTGGCCGGATCAGCTGATTATGAAGCAGCCTCCCGCAATACCGCAGCAAGCTGGCCGACGGCCCACTCGATCTCCTGGGCGGTGACCACCAACGGTGGCGCGAAGCGCAGCGTCGAACCGTGGGTGTCTTTCACCAGCACGCCGCGATCGGCCAGTCGCAGGCTGAACTCCTTGCCGCTGCCCAGCGAGGGGTCGATATCGACGCCGGCCCACAACCCCAGGCCCCGTATCTCCTGGACCCCGTGGCCGAGCAGCTGTCGCAGCCGCCGATGCAGATGCGCGCCCAGCGCGGTCGCCCGGGCCTGGAATTCGCCGCGCGCCAGCATGGACACCACGGTGGCGCCGATCGCGGCGGCCAGCGGATTGCCACCGAAGGTCGAACCGTGTTCGCCGGGGTGCAACACGCCCAGGACGTCCTGGTCGGCCACCACCGCCGACAGGGGAACCACTCCGCCGCCCAGCGCCTTGCCCAGCAGGTAGACGTCGGGGACCACCCGCCACCGATCGCAGGCGAACGTGTAGCCGGTGCGGGCCAGGCCCGACTGGATCTCATCGGCGATCATCAGCACGTTGTGCTCGCTGCACAGTGCGCGGACCGCTGGCAGGTAGTCGTCGGGCGGGACGATGATCCCGGCTTCGCCCTGGATCGGCTCCAACAGCACCGCGACGGTGTTGTCGTCGATCGCTCGAGCCAGAGCTGCGGCATCTCCGAACGGCACCGAACGGAACCCCGGCGTGAAAGGGCCGAATCCGGTTCGCGCCGTGGGGTCCGAGGAAAAGCTGACGATGCTGATCGTGCGGCCGTGAAAGTTGTTGTCGGCCACGATGATGTTGGCCTGATCCGCGGGAACGCCCTTGACGTCGGTGCCCCACTTTCGAGCGACCTTAAGGCCGCTTTCGACAGCCTCGGCGCCTGAGTTCATCGGCAGCACCATGTCCTTGTCGCACAAGTAGGCAAGTGCGGCACAGAAGGGTCCGAGCTTGTCGGAATGAAATGCGCGGCTGACCAACGTCACCGTGTCGAGTTGGGCATGCGCGGTGGCGGTGATCTCCGGGTTTCGGTGACCGAAGTTCACCGCGGAATAGGCGGACAGGCAATCCAGGTAGCGTCGACCGTCGATGTCGGTGATCCAAGCACCCTCGGCGCTTGCCGCGACCACCGGAAGCGGCGAATAGTTGTGCGCGGCGCGCCTTTCCACCAGCCTGATCGCCGTCTGGACTCGACTGGCGGTGACCATCTGCGATGTCTGCGCATCGAGAATCGTCATGGGAATACCTCCAATGTGCAGCACTTGACGGAACCGCCGCCCTTGAGCAGCTCGGACAAATCGACGCCGATCGGCTCGAAGCCGGCTCGGCGCAGCTGCGCCGCGAAGCCCGTTGCCTCGCAGGGATACACGACGTGCAGGCCGTCGGAAACCACGTTGAGGCCCAGTACGAAAGCGTCGGCAGTGTCGGCGACGATGGCATCCGGGAACAGCGCACGCAGTTGCTCCTGGGCGGCGACGCTGAATGCCGGCGGGTAGAACGCGATGGTGTGATCGTCGAGAACAGCCAGGGCCGTGTCGAGATGATAGAAGCGAGGGTCCACCAACTCCAGTGAGACCACGGGCGCGCGCAGCGCCGCGGAGATTTCCGCATGCGCACGGCGGTCGGTGCGAAATCCCCAGCCGGCCAACACGATCTCGCCGACCTTCAGTAGGTCGCCTTGTCCTTCGTTGATGTGACGGGTGTATACCGGCCGGTAACCGACCGACGACATCCAGTGGGCGTACGCGTGCGATTCGCCGGCCCGCTCGGCGAACCGGAACCTGGCGACGAGCGCGACATCGTGCGCGACGAACCCGCCGTTGGCGGCATAGACCATGTCCGGAAGCCCGGCCACGGGCTGAACCACATCAACGTGATGCCCCAGTCGTAGGTAGGTCTCATACAAGCTTTCCCACTGCGCTTGCGCGAGGCGGGCATCGACGGGTGCGGTGATGTCCATCCAGGGGTTGATCGCGTATTCGACCGCAAAGAAGGCCGGCGGCGTCATCGCATACCGACGGACGCTCGGCATGCGGCCGGGCGTGGCCCGCCCGGCCGCCCGCCCCGCGGTTCGGGGAGCTACCAGGGGTTGTTCCGTCATGAATCAACGATATTGAGGGCCCAGAAGTTAATCAAACTACACATCTTGCGTGTCTACCGTTACTTTATTGCGCTAGAATTCTGGATACGTCGATTTGTTGTCATCTCCGGGAAAGGAGCGCGATGGATCGCTTGGACGAGACCGACGAGCGCATCCTCGCCGAACTCACCGAGCATGCGCGGGCCACCTTCGCCGAGATCGGGGAGAAGGTGAATTTGTCTGCGCCGGCGGTGAAGCGGCGCGTCGACCGGATGTTGGACAGCGGCGTCATCAAGAGCTTCACCACCGTCGTCGACCGCAACGCCTTGGGCTGGAATACCGAAGCTTATGTGCAGGTGTTCTGCCACGGCCGGATCGCGCCCGACGAACTTCGAGCGGCGTGGGTGGATATTCCCGAGGTGTTCAGCGCCGCGACAGTCACCGGCACCTCTGATGCGATCCTGCATGTGCTGGCCCGCGACATGCGACATTTGGAGGCCGCATTGGAAAGAATCCGGTCCAGCGCCGACATCGAACGCAGTGAGAGCATCGTCGTGTTATCCAACCTGATCGACCGGATGCGGCCTTGACGCGCGGCGGTCAGCGCCGCCGACATCAGCCGACTTGCGGCAACAGGGTCTCGATCACTACTGCGGCGACGCAGACGAACAAGGTGATCGCAAGTGTCAACCAGTCAGCCAGTTTCGGCCGTGCCGGGCTGGCGGATAGCTGACCGATGCCGCCACGGGCGGTAATTGCGTCGCCCATCTCGTCAGCGCGACGGAGAGTCACGACGACCGCCGCGGCCATCAGGTCGATCATCCCGCGTCTCTGTTGCCGGAGCCGTGCCCTGCGGCCTGAGGGTATTCGGTTGGGCCGCAACAGACGAGCGGCGTAGAGCACATGAAATTCGTCGAGCAGCATCGGAAAGGCGCGCAGCGCGAGCGCCAGCGCCACCGCCCATTCGTCAACCGGAATGCGCAGCAATCTCAGCGGACGCCCCAACGTCGCTACCGCGGGCGCGATTTCGGCAACGTTCGTGGTCCACGACACCATCGCTCCAAGCCCCAGTAACACGAGGGTCAGTGCAGTGATCCTGAAGAAGTGCAAAGCTCCACCGAGCCCGATGACCACATCGCCTATCGGTACCTTGGGTGCGCCACCGGCCAGCGCCGCGGTCACAAAGCCCAATGCGAGAAGAGCCCACAGCCACCGCGGAATCGGCGGCAGAGCGCCACGCGGAATCCGTGCAGTCCGGACCGCCGCTGCCACCAGTGCCGCCACCAACGCGATCGTCGTCCATCCCGGATAGAACGTCAGCAGCACGGAAACGCCGAAGACGACCAGCAATTTAGTACCGGCCCATAATTCGTGAATGGCCGAACTCCCGGGCACCGGGACCAGCAGGACGACCGATCTGGAACGGCGCCGGTTCGCATTGGCCGCCCTGGTGAAAGTTGTCATCCCGCCAAGCCTCCCCCGGCGGCAGTGGTAGACACCGTTTCCAGCGCACCGTCGCGTAAATGGATTGCCCGCGGACACACCTCATCAAGTCCGACGAAATCGTGCGAAATGACCACCAAGGTCAGGCCACGCGTCCGGCGCAAATTCGCAAGCACTCGCCGGAGGCCGCGCTGGCTGCTGGCGTCCAGCCCGGCCAGCGGTTCGTCGAGAATCAACACCCGGGGCGAACACGCCAACAGTCCGGCCAGCACCACGCGGCGCATCTGTCCTCCGCTGAGTTGATCGATGCGCCGCTCGGCAAGCACAGGATCCAGTCCGACCGCGGTCAACGCAGCGGCCACGCGGTCGTGGTCCGTGGGCGAAAAGCCCGCAACCGATGCCAATTCCCGGTCGACGTGGCTGCGCATCAACTGCAGTCTGGCGGTCTGGAACGACAAAGCCACCGCGCCGACGTGCTGATGGGTGGGTTCGCCGTCGATAAGGCAGACGCCCTCGGTGGGCACCGTCAGCCCAGCCATGATCCACGCAAGTGTCGACTTGCCAGATCCGTTGCCGCCGTGGATCAGAAGTCCATCGCCTTGCTCCACCGTGAAGTTGATGTCGCGCAGAGCCGTCTTCGCCCATGGTGTCCCACTGTGATATTCGTGCCCGACGCCCATCACCTCGATGACCGGTGTGTTGGAGCCGGGACTGGCCGCGCCGGTGGGCAACGGCGCGGGCGCGATTTCGACCATTGCGCGGTTGTCGGATGAATCGCTGAGGTTGATTGTGCGATCCGCCGATGCGGCCTCATTGTCGAAATGCGTGATATGCACCAGGGCGGTCCGGTGCCGTTCGGGGAGACCGGACAGCACGTCCAATAGGAGTTCGCGGCCCGGCTGGTCGATCATGCTGGTGAACTCGTCAGCGATCAGCAGCGAGGGCTCCCGGGCGAGTGCGGCGGCTAGTGCCAGCCGCTGCAGTTCCCCGCCGGACAGACTTCCGGTGTCGCGCTCGGCGAGCCCCTCCAGGCCGACCTCCCCCAGCAGCCGATTCACATCGACTTCGGTACCCGGCGGCAACCCCCAGACGACATCGTCGGCGACCCTGGTGCCCAAGACCTGGGTTTGTGGGTGCTGAAGCACGAGCGATGTGCCGCCGACCCTTCCCAAACCCACTGCGCCGGGCCGATATACGGCACCCGACGTCGGTTCCCGGCCCGCCAAGATCAGGGTCAAGGTCGTTTTACCGGAACCGTTCGCGCCCACAACCGCGACATGTTCGCCGACCCGGAGGTCGAGGCTGATCTCACGCAAAGCATCTTGGCTGGCACCGGGGTAGCGGAATCGCACGTCGACCAATCGGACCGGCACCGGGCCGATCGGGCCCTCCGAGAATCCAGCGCTGTCAGTTGCGTCCAGCTTGTGCACATCCGGAATGTTGTGCATCCGCTCTAAGAGCCGCGAGAGAACCCACCACCCGATCAACGACGAGACCATCACCCCGTAGGTGAGGTAACCGAGCAGCAACGACGGCCAGTTGTGCAGCCCAAAGGTGAAGCACCGCTGCACCCCGGCGGCGACTCCTTGCAGATGCACTCGCACCAGGAACGCATTGACGCCGTCCACATTGGCGGTCACAACGTGAAAGATCAGATGCCGCAGCCGGGTTAAGACCTTCAACATTGCGACGGTCACTGCGCCAATAACGGCTCCGGCGACAAACGACCAGACCACCACAGTCGATGGGCCGCGGCCCTTGCGCTTGACAAGCCCGGTCAATCCGCCGATATAGGCGCAGATGAGGACGGCCGCCAAGCTGCCCAGTCCGGAAATGAGGAAAGTGATCATCCCGGCGGCAACCGTGGCGGCGACCAGCGCTCGCAGCCGGTAGCGGTATGCCAACAGCGCCATCGGCACCGTCCCCAGCAGTGCCAACCCCTGAGCGAACGGGATGAGCGAGGCAATAATTGCGATCACCGCGCAAAGGGCACCCATGACCGAGCCCTGCGCCAACTCGGCTGGTTGTAGCGGTCCACCCCGGTCTCGCAAACGGACCGGGGGCGGGGTTTTCACTTCAACGATTCTGCCAGGCCGCAGTGCTAACTCCCGCCATCACATTCGTCTGAGGTGCGAACGCCCGAAACTCGTCCTATTTCGGCCTCGCTTAGCAAAGCTATGCAACGATGGATGCATGGACAACGTCGTCGAAGCCGCAAAACTCGAGGGAGCGCAGGGCCTGGGAGCCGACCTGCTCGCCGTGGTCGCGCGGCTCAACCGCATGGCAACCCAGCGCATCCAGATGCCATTACCTGCAGCGCAGGCCAGGCTGCTGGCCACCATCGAAGCTCACGGCGAAGCCCGAATAGGTGACCTGGCCGCCGTCGATCACTGTTCGCAACCGACGATGACGACGCAAGTGCGCCGCCTCGAGGAGGCCGGCCTGGTCACGCGGATGGTCGACCCGGGAGATGCGCGCGCGGTCCGAATTCGCATTACGGCCGAGGGCCGGCGCACGCTCAACGCGGTTCGGGCCGACCGCGCCGCCGCGATCGAACCGCAATTGGCGCTGCTCGACCCCTCGGACCGTCAGGTGCTGGTACAAGCGGTGCAAGTATTGCGCGGGCTGCTCGACAACGACTCGCGTGCCAGTTCCGTTGCGGGTCGGCGCACCACGGTGTGAACGCTGATGGTTGGAGTTGGGGCAAGGGTAGACAGTTAAGCGAACGCGGCGACCGGCGCTTGCGGGCGTGATCAATCAACTGGTGAAAGGTGGCGGGGAATGCCGACAGAGGCTTCGGCCCTTCCGGCCTCGCTGACCGTATGGGCCGGACCGACGAGGTATGTCTTCAACCCTGGCCGCGACGTGATCGTGGGCTACGGCCCGGGTTGCGACATTCCGCTGGAGCCTCTCGACCACGATCCGCAACGGCCGCCGGCGCCCCGAGTCGACGTGATCCTGCGGTTCACCGGAACTCAATGGGTGGCTATCGATCTGAGCCGTCGCGGCATCTTCGCCGGCGGATCACGACTGCCCACCGTAGAGATCCGCGACGGCCTGGGGATCGCCATCGGGGATCCCCAGGCCGGCCCCCGCCTCGTCTTTCAAACCGCACCCTCGGCCGCGGCGCCCGGTCATCCCCCGGCCGGTGGCCCGGCGTATCCCCCGCACAATGCGCCGCAGGCGCCTCCGGTTCCACCACCGGGCACGCGGGCGCCGGCTGGTCCGCACGAGCCCGACCCGCGGCTGCCCACCCAGAGCGCCACCCAGCGCATGCCCGTCGTCGCGCCCCCGCCGGTACTCAGCGCTGAGGATTTTGCGGCTCGCGGTCGGGCGGCGGGTTGCGGCTCTCGCCGAGGGGCGACAAAA
>NZ_LZJR01000164.1 GCF_001667925.1 Mycobacterium sp. E2479
CGGGCGAATGACGTCCCGGTCACCGGCAGCGCTATCGACTGGCCGCCACGATGTTGGGCCCAAGCAATGTTGAGGTCTTCCAACACAATTCGCCACGACACCCCGTCGACCGCCAGGTGGTGCACGATCAACACCAGCTGGCCCGTCGAGGCAGCCCACAACGCGCTAAGCATCACCCCAGCGGCAGGGTTCAATCGCGCCCGCGCCTCCAGGAGCGCGTCATCGGAGACGACATCGACCGACCGCAGACAAGAGCCGGCCTGCACCGAACCGGTCTCGGGCACTCGCATCGACCAGGCCCCGCTGCCATCGTCCTCGACACACAGCCGCAGCATGGCATGCCGATCCAGCAGGGCCTGCAACACCACCACCACGTCAGCCTCGGTCACCCCCGCGGGGGCCTGCACCACCACCGTCTGATTGAACTGATCGGTCGGCCCATCGACCTGCGCCAACCAGCGCATAATCGGCGTGGCCACCACCGGCCCGACACCCTCATCGATGCGACCATCACCGTCGGCCACCCCCGCGACCCGCGCCAACCGAGCCACCGTCTGCTCAACGAAAATATCGCGCGGCCTACACACCAACCCGGCCGCTCGAGCCCGCGCCACCACCTGCATCGACGAAATGCTGTCGCCACCAAGTTCGAAAAACGAGTCATCGACCCCGACGCGCTCCAACCCAAGAACCTCGGCATAGATGCCAGCGAAGATCTCCTCGACGGCATCACCGGGAGCGCGATAACGATCCCCATCGGCGTAATCCGGTGCCGGCAACCCGCGAGTGTCCAGCTTGCCGTTGACGGTCAATGGCAGCGCGTCGAGCACCACCACCGCGGTCGGGACCATATAGCCGGGCAGCCGCTCGGCCAACGCGGCGCGCGCTCTGGCCGGGTCGACTGTGCCGGTGACGTAGCCCACCAGGCGCTTGTCGCCGGGGCGGTCCTCGCGCGCGATCACCGCCGCCTGCTCCACGCCCTCCACACCCATTAAGGCTGTTTGGATTTCGCCGAGTTCGATGCGATACCCGCGGATCTTGACCTGCTCATCGGCACGGCCCAGATAATCCAACTGCCCATCAGCACGCCAGCGCACCAGATCCCCGGTGCGGTACATCCGCACGCCCGAATCCCCGAACGGACACGCCACAAACCGCGACGCCGTCAACCCCGCACGACGCA
>NZ_LZJR01000165.1 GCF_001667925.1 Mycobacterium sp. E2479
ATCGACGGGGAGAAAAACTACTGGCGCAACCAAAACAAAAACCCCGGCCGATGGCCGGGGAATCTGTAACCCATGACGCGACTCATCTGTCACCTATGACTCGACTCATCACAGAGCGCGCCCGAAGGGATTCGAACCCCTAACCTTCTGATCCGTAGTCAGATGCTCTATCCGTTGAGCTACGGGCGCCTGCTATCTAGTTGTCGTTCCGTGTTCCGTGGCGGAGGCGAGAGGATTTGAACCTCCGGTCCCCTTTGAGGGGGACAACTCATTAGCAGTGAGCCCCATTCGGCCGCTCTGGCACGCCTCCCTTGGACTTTCTGAGGGTACCGGACCCCTTTCCGGTCAGGCGGAACCGGCCATACTGTACACGTTGGCCATAAGCTGTCGAAGTGACCGCCCGTCTGCGCACCGAACTGGTCGGACTGCCAGTCTATGTCCCCGGCAAGAACGTGCCCGGGTCGATCAAGCTGGCCAGCAACGAGACCGTCTACGGCCCGCTGCCCAGCGTGCGGGCGGCGATTGAGCGCGCGGTTGCCGTGGTCAACCGCTACCCGGACAGCGCGAGCGTCGACCTCAAGGCCGCGCTGGCCACGCACCTGGGTGCCGGTGTCGCTCCCGAGCACATCGCGGTCGGTAGCGGTTCGGTCACCTTGTGCCAGCAGCTCGTTCAGATCACCGCCGCCGCGGGCGACGAGGTGATGATCGGCTGGCGCAGCTTCGAGTGCTACCTGCCCATCATCCAGGTGTCCGGCGCGACCACCGTCAAGGTGCCGTTGACCGACCACACACACGACCTCGACGCGATGCTCGCCGCGATCACCGAGCGGACCCGCCTCATTTTCGTGTGCAACCCCAACAATCCGACGTCCACCGTCGTCGACCCGGACGCACTGACGCGATTCGTCGCGGCGGTGCCGGAGCGGGTCCTGATCGCCATCGACGAGGCCTACGTCGAATACATCCGCGACGGAATGCTGCCCAACAGCTTGGAGCTGGCGCAGACCCACGGCAATGTCGTTGTCCTGCGGACCTTTTCAAAAGCCTACGGGTTGGCAGGGCTACGCGTCGGATACGCGATCGGCCACCCGGACCTGATCACCGCGCTGGACAAAGTGGTCATGCCGTTCGCCGTGACAAACATCGGACAAGCGGCCGCCATCGCGTCGCTGGCGGCCTCCGACGAGCTGATGGCCCGCACCGACGCGCTGGTCGCCGAGCGCACCCGCGTCAGTGCCGCGCTGCGTGACGCCGGATTCAAACTGCCGCCGTCGCAGGCCAACTTCGTCTGGCTTCCGCTAGGCGATCGCACCATGGATTTCACCGAGCAGGCCGCCGAAGCGCACCTTGTGGTGCGGCCGTTCGCGGCGGAAGGCGTCCGTGTCACCATTGGGGCGCCGGACGAAAATGACGCCCTGCTGCATTTCGCCCGCGATTGGATAGCCCGCACCGAATCGTAAGGAGCCGCCGTGGACCTCGCGCGCAAGAAGTTCACCGAGTTCAAACAGCGCAGCGGTGATATCCCCGATTCCGAGCTCGACGAATTCTGGGCCGAGCTTGCGCCCGCGACGATCGAGGAGATGCTCGGCGAGTGGAAGGGCGGCGAGTTCCAGACCGGTCACAAGATGAACGGCCAACTGGAAAAGGCAGGCTGGTACGGCAAGACCTTCAAGTCCGCGCGCGACGTGCAGCCACTAGTCTGCCTCGACGCCGACGGCAACAAGTTCTCCAACGTCGAGATGGGCAAGGGCGAGGCGAGTCTGTGGCTCGAGGATTTCCGCGGAGAGGTCACCGCCTCCATGGTCTACGACGGTCAGCCGGTGCACGATCACTTCAAGAAGATCGACGACGACGCCGTGATGGGCATCATGAACGGCAAGGGCGTCCGCGATAACGGCAAGTACTACTGCTTCTACCTGGAGCGGGAGCAGTAGCTCCCAGGGCGTCGCGCGGTCGATCGTGCGCCTGGACGCACGCTCGGCTTCCGGTGTGCGGCTAACCGCACACTCGCCAACCAGCCTCGAACTACCCCGCCGGGTTGCGACCGGTGAACGCGACCAGTTGCTCGAGCGCACCGGCGTCCGGGGGGACGTCGACCGGGTCGTCAAATCCGGCTTGTCCGCGTAGCTCCGGCCTGATGATGTGACGCGCGAGCCCCAGCACGTATTCGGACAGCGGCTCGGGGGCGTCGATGTCGTGCCCCACCGCCACGGCGTAATCCCAAGCGTGGACCAGGAATTCGATCGACAGGATGCCGCACGCGCTGTTTGCGGGCATCTCGCCCTTGCCGAACGGCACTGACCCGTCCAGACCATGGCGGTGCCAGGCGTCCAGGGCCGGCCGAGCGGCGGCGACCACCTGTCGCTCCACCGAATCGCCTTCCTGACGCGCCGGAATCTGCGCGCCGACCATGCCGCCGAGGGCCGAGATCGAGTTCAGCAGGTGCCCGGTCAGATCCGACACGTCGAAGTCGGGGCACGGTGTCCGTCGTGACAGGTCGTCGGAGGCGATCGTGTGCAGCACCCGTTGGAGTACCCCTAAGGTGTCCTCGGCGCTGTGCAGCTCGTCGGTCGGCGGGGAATGCGGTCCGGGTCGCAAGTCAGGAGCCATATTCGCCACGCTACGGTCTCGATATGGCGCAAGCATACGAATCCGTCACCGTCGAGACGAAAGACCACGTCGCCCAGGTGACGCTGATCGGACCGGGCAAGGGCAACGCGATGGGGCCGGCCTTCTGGTCGGAGATGCCCGAGTTGTTCGCGGCGCTGGACGCCGACCCCGAGGTGCGGGCCATCGTGCTGACCGGCTCGGGCAAGAATTTCAGTTACGGCCTGGACGTGCCGGCGATGGGCGGTTCGTTCACCCCGCTGCTGTCCGGTGACGCGCTGGCCGGCCCGCGTGCGGTGTTCCACCGCGAGGTCAAGCGCATGCAGGGCGCGATCAGCGCGGTCGCCGACTGCCGGACCCCCACCATCGCCGCGGTGCATGGCTGGTGCATCGGCGGCGGCGTCGACCTGATCTCGGCGGTGGACATCCGCTACGCCAGCGCCGACGCCAAGTTCTCGGTGCGCGAGGTGAAGCTGGCCATCGTCGCCGACGTCGGCAGCCTGGCCCGCCTGCCGCTGATCCTTTCCGACGGACACCTGCGCGAGCTGGCGCTGACGGGCAGGGACATCGATGCGGCGCGCGCCGAGAAGATCGGTCTGGTCAACGACGTGTACGCCGACGCCGACGCCACTCTGGCCGCGGCACACGCCACCGCCGAGGAGATCGCCGCCAACCCGCCGCTGACCGTGCACGGCATCAAGGACGTTCTGGACCAGCAGCGCATCGCGGCGGTCTCGGAGAGCCTGCGCTACGTCGCGGCCTGGAACGCGGCCTTCCTGCCGTCGAAGGACCTGACCGAGGGCATCTCGGCGACGTTCGAGAAGCGCCCGCCGCAGTTCACCGGGGAATAACCGGACGCCACGTACCCTCGCTGGGGTGAACCAGCCGCGCACCGCGACTCCCGACGGCAGGATCCGCGTCCCGGCAGACCTGGACTCCGTGACGGCGATCGGCGCCGAAGACCACACCGACATCGACAGCGCCGCCGTCGACCGCATCTGGGCGGCCGCCCGGCACTGGTACCAGGGCGGCTTCCACCCCGCCATCCAACTGTGCATCCGCCGGCATGGCCGCGTCGTGCTCAACCGCGCGATCGGCCACGGCTGGGGCAACGGCCCGAGCGACCCGCCCGACGCCGAGAAGATCCCCGTCACTCCCGACACCCCGTTCTGCGTTTACTCGGCGGCCAAGGGGATGGCGGCGACCGTCATCCACATGCTGGTGGAGCGCGGCGTCTTCTCACTCGACGACCGGGTGTGCGACTACATCCCCACGTTCACCAGTCACGGCAAGCACCGCATCACCATCCGGCACGTCATGACGCACAGCGCGGGACTGCCCTTCCCCATCGGGCCCAAGCCGGACGTCAGGCGCGCGGACGACCACGAGTACGCGCAGCAGAAGCTCAGCGAGCTGCGACCCCTCTACCGGCCGGGTTTGGTGCACATCTACCACGCGCTCACCTGGGGCCCGCTCGTGCGTGAGATCGTCTACGCCGCCACCGGCAAGGAGATCCGCGAAATCCTGGCCTCCGATATCCTCGACCCGCTCGGCTTCCGGTGGACGAACTTCGGCGTCGTCAAGGAGGACCTGCCCCTGGTCGCCCCGAGTCACGCGACGGGACGTCCGTTGCCGCCGGTGATAGCGCAGATCTTCCGCAAGGCGATCGGCGGAACCGTGCACGAGCAGATTCCGATCACCAACACCCCACTGTTCCTCACCACGATCATCCCGTCGTCCAACACGGTGTCGACCGCCAACGAGATGTCCCGGTTCGCCGAAATCTGGCGCCGCGGCGGTGAACTCGACGGCGTGCGGGTGATAAGTCCGGAGACCATGTACCGCGCCGTAACCGAATGCCGAAGGCTACGACCCGATTTCGCTGTCGGGTTGCAGCCGGCCCGCTGGGGAACCGGGTACATCCTCGGCACCAAGAGATGGGGACCGTTCGGGCGCAACGCGCCACACGCATTCGGCAACCTGGGCCTGGTCAACATCGCGATCTGGGCCGACCCCGCGCGCGGACTGTCGACCGGCGTGGTGAGCAGCGGCAAACCCGGACGGGATCCCGAAGCCCGCCGGTACACGGCCATGCTGGACACCATCACCGCCGAAATCCCAACCGGTTGACGACGGCGGCAGTGGGAACACTGCCATGCATGGCTACCTATCGAGTGCTCGACCCCAAGGGCGACGTCGTCGCGACCAAAGACATTGAAAGCGCCGGCGACGCGCACGCGTGGTTCGTCGACCAGAAGGCCGACAACAGCGAGCTCGGCTGGCGCATGGAAGTCCAGCACGACGGCGAGTGGCACTTCTTCGACGACAGCGAAGGCGATCGAAGCTAGGTGTTTGTCTCCCGGCTCGCGGGGCAACCAACACAGCATGGACTCGCAACGCTTCCGCAAGCTGCTGGATGCACCGGGGCCGTTCGCTTCGGTGTATTTCGACGACTCACACGACACCCACGACGCAGAGGCTCAACTCGAGCTGAAGTGGCGGGCGGTCAAGGAAGAGTTGGAACGCTCACGCGCCGAGGCGTCGGTGATCGCCCAGATCGAGGACGCCATCATGAACCTGCGTCCGCCGATCGGTCGCAGCGGACGCGCGGTGATCGCCGGCGCGGACGGTGTGGTGATCAACGAGCACTTGGCGCGCCCGGCCGCCACCGACATCGTCCGTGTCTCCGAATTGCCCTATCTGATACCGATTCTCGAGCAGAGCTTCGATCATCCGGACTATGTGCTCGTGATTGTCGACCACAGCGGTGCCGACATCACCACCCACATCGGTGGCACGCTGCGCAGCGAGACCGTCGACGGCGGTGGCCATCCCGTGCATAAATCCGCCGGCGCCGAGACCGCGGGTTACGGCGACCCGCAGTTGCGCACGGAAGAGGCCGCGCGCAAAAACGTGCGTGCCGTCGCTGACCGCGCCGCTGAGCTCGCCGACGACAAGGTGATCGAGGTGATCTTCGTGGTGGGTGAGGTGCGCTCGCGCTCCGATCTGCTCGCCGCGCTGCCGGAGCGACTGCAGGAGCGCACGGTGGCACTCGAGATCGGGGCACGCCACAGCGGCCATGACTTCGGTGAGATCGAACACGCCATCGAGGCCGAATTCGTCAAGCGCCGGCTGCGCACGATCGACGATGCGGCGCAGCGCTTTACCGCCGAGATCGGACGGCAGTCGGGGCTTGCGGCCGAAGGACTCGGCCCGGTCTGCTCGGCGCTGCGTCAGGGCGCGGTGGAGACTTTGATCATCGGCGACATCGGGGACACGACCGTGGTCGCGGATGAGGGCTTGACGACGATCGCGCCTGACGAGAACGTGCTGTCCGAACAGGGCGCCGCTCCCGCCAAGACGCTTCGGGCCGACGAGGCGCTGCCGTTCTCGGCGATCTCCGTCGGCGCTGCCCTGGTACGCACCGACGAGCGGATCTCCCCGGCCGACGGCGTGGGCGCGGTGCTGCGCTACGCGCCCACGCTGCATCAGAGTGTCTGCTGACCAGAGCGGTGGCGGAGGGATTTGAACCCCCGGACGGTGTTAGCCGTCTCTCGCTTTCAAGGCGAGTGCATTAGGCCGCTCTGCCACGCCACCGCTGATTAGGGTAGCCGGACTCGGTAGCGTGGCCACCATGCGCGCTATCGTCGCCGAATCCGCCGATCAGCTTTCCTGGCGGGAAGTACCCGATGTTTCCGCCGGCTCCGGCGAGGTACTGGTCAAGGTTGTGGCCGCCGGGGTGAACCGCGCGGATCTGTTGCAGGCCGCGGGGAAATATCCGCCGCCGCCGGGTGCCAGCGAGATCATCGGCATGGAGGTGTCCGGCGTCATCGCTGATGTCGGCTCCGATGTCACGAATTGGTCTGTCGGGCAAAAGGTTTGCGCGCTCCTTGCCGGTGGCGGCTACGCTGAATACGTTGCCGTTCCCGCGGGGCAGGTGATGCCGGTTCCCTCTGGCGTCGACCTCGTCGAGGCCGCCGGGCTGCCGGAGGTGGCCTGCACGGTGTGGTCGAATCTGGTGCTGACCGCGCATCTCAGCAAGGGGCAGCTGCTGCTGTTGCACGGCGGGGCGAGCGGCATCGGCAGCCATGCCGTCCAGATCGCCCGCGCGCTCGGTGTGCGCGTCGCCGTCACCGCCGGGTCGGCAAAGAAGCTGGAGTTCTGCCGCGAGCTCGGCGCCGAGATCACCATCAACTACCGCGAGGAGGACTTCGTCGCGCGCGTGCAGGAGGCCGGCGGCGCCGACGTGATCCTCGACATCATGGGCGCCTCGTACTTGGACCGCAACATCGACGCCCTGGCCACCGACGGGCAACTCGTCATCATCGGCATGCAAGGCGGGATCAAGGGCGAACTCAACATCGGCAAGCTGCTGGGCAAGCGGGCGCGAGTCATCGGCACCACGCTGCGAGCTCGCCCGGTGACCGGGCCCAACAGCAAGACGGAGATCGTGCAGGCGGTGATCGCGTCGGTGTGGCCGATGATCGCCGAGGGTCGCGTCCGCCCGATCATCGGCGCCCGTTTACCCATCCAGCAGGCCGGCGAGGCACATCAACAGCTGGCATCGAGCAAGGTGACCGGAAAGGTCGTCCTGACGGTGGACTGACCAGGGTCAGGCCGTCGCGTGAGAGTGCACGCCGATGACGGGGCCGGGCTAACCCAGGGACGCCAGCGCGCGCACCAACTGGTCGACTTCGGCCGTCGTCGAGTAGTGCGCCAGGCCGACCGTGACGGCGCCGCCAACGTCGTTGACGCCCAACACATCCAGCGCGCGCGAACTTTCGTTGGTGACGGCCAGAATCCCGTTGTCCGCCAACCGCTGAACAACTCGCTCGGCGGGCACGCCGTTCAGCGCGAAACTGACCACCGGGATCCGCACCTCGGGACGACCGATCACCATCACCAATGGCAGCGAGCGCAACGACACCATCAGGTAGTCGTAGATCCGGTTCAGGTACGACGTGGCGGACTGCATCGATACCGCCAGGCGTTCGCGCCGACTACCGCGGGCGGACTCGTCGAGCGACGCCAAGTACTCGATGCTGGCCACCACCCCGGCGAGCAGACCGAATTGGTGCGCACCGATCTCGAGGCGGGCCGGACCCATGGCCTTGGGGTCCGGAGAGATGGAACTGAACGAGTTGAGCAACGCGGGCTCCCGGAACACGATCGCCCCGATCGGTGGACCGCCCCATGCCGCGGCGTTCACCGCCACCACGTCGGCGTCAGCTTCCTTGACATCGAGCAGCCGGTAGGGCGCGGCGGCGGAATGGTCTACCACCGCCAGACCACCGACGTCGTGCACCAGCTTGGTCATCGCCCGCAGGTCGGTGACCGTGCCCAGCGCCGCGGAGGCCGAGGCGACGGCGACCAGCCTGGTTGACTTCCCGATGAGGCCCTCCCACTGCCAGGTCGGCAGCTCACCGGTCTCGATGTCGATCTCGGCCCACTTGACCTTGGCGCCGTAGCGGTGCGCCGCGCGCAACCACGGGGCGATGTTGGCTTCGTCGTCCAGGCGGCTGACGATCACCTCGTAGCCCAGGCCGGCCCGCGACGACGATGCCTCGGCCAGTGCCGACAACAAGATCGCACGATCGGCGCCCAGCACGACACCCGCAGGGTCGACATTGAACAGATCGGCCACGGCCGCCCGCGCCGCCTCCAGAACGGCGGCACTGCGCTGCGCCGATGGGTGTGCCCCCACCGTGGTGGGTCCGGACCTGCGGAAAGCCGTCGACACCGTGGTCGCGACGGAATCGGGAATCAGCATGCCGCTCGGGGCGTCGAAGTGTACCCAGCCGTCACCCAGCGAAGGATGCAGTCCGCGCACCCGGGCGACGTCATATGCCATGTGGGCCACCTTAGGCTTCCGCTTTTTCGCGAAACTGTGACGGTAGCGGGTCCCACAGACGTTCCGGCCAGTTGGTGGCCTCCCGAGCCTGGGCACCCGGGCAGCCATACTAGTCGAGTGGGGCTCTGGTTCGGAACGCTCATTGCATTGTTCTTGCTGATAGCGCCCGGGGCGATAGTCGCACGTATCAGTCAGTTGTCATGGCCGGTCGCTGTCGCGGTTGGCCCGGCGCTGACCTTCGGCGTAGTAGCGCTCGCCATTATTCCCTTTGGTGCCATCGGAATTCCGTGGAACGGCTGGACCGCGCTGGCGGCGCTGGTCGTGGTGTGCCTGCTGATGACAGTCCTGCAGCTGTTGCTGGCCCGCTTCCGCGACCACGACGCCGAAGCTCGCGGGGTCACCCGCTGGCCCGCCATCACGGTGGGGGCGGGTGTGGTGTTGGGATCGCTGCTCGTCATGTGGGCCGCCTATCGCGGCCTCGCCGCCCATTGGCAGACCATCCCGAGCACCTGGGACGCCGTCTGGCATGCCAACGAGGTGCGCTTCATCTTGGACACCGGACAGGCGTCGTCGACGCACATGGGCGAGCTGCGCAACGTCGAGACCCACAAGACGCTGTACTACCCTTCGGTGTTCCACGCCCTGGTCGCCGTGTTCTGCCAGCTGACCGGGGCAGCGCCCACCACCGGCTACACACTGACGTCGGTCGCCGCATCGGTCTGGCTGTTCCCCACCGGCGCGGCGATGCTGACCTGGCATCTGCTGCGGCGGCACACCACTCAGTGGCGTAGCGCCGGGGCGGCGGCCACCGCCGCGGCGCTGTCGGCGTCTTTCACGGCGGTCCCCTATGTCGAGTTCGGCGTCGCCGCGATGCCCAACCTCGCGGCCTATGGCGTCGCGATTCCGGCTTTCGTCTTGATCACCACCACGCTGCGACACCGCGACCGCATCCCGGCGGCCGTCCTGGCCTGGGTGGGCGTCATGTCCGTGCACATCACCGGTGGGGTGATCGTGTTGTTGTTCCTGGTGGCCTGGTGGCTCATGGATGCGGTGTGGCATCCGGTACGCGGCAGGCTGGCCGATTTACTCGCCCTCGCCTGCGTTGCGGTGGTCTCCGGACTGATCCTGTTGCCGCAGTTCATCAGCGTCCAGGGGCAGGAAGACATCATCGCCGGGCATTCCTTTCTCACCTACCTCAGCAAGAAACGGGGACTCTTCGACACCGTCTTCCAGCACTCCCGCCACCTCAACGATTTCCCGGTGCAGTACGGGCTGATCGTGGTGGCGGCCATCGGCGGGGTCATTTTCCTGGTCAAGAAGATCTGGTGGCCGCTCGCCTTGTGGCTGGTGCTGGTGGTGGTCGACGTCGACGCCGGGAACCCGCTGGGTGGGCCGATCGGTGCGGTGGCCGGAATGTTCGGCGAGTTCTTCTACAAAGATCCGCGCCGGATTTCGGCCGCCATCACCTTGCTGCTCGAGCCGATGGCCGGTGTCGCGGTGTTCGCGATCGTCGTGGGCATTGTGGCCGGCGCCAGGCGGGTGACCGGCCGTTTCAAACCACTCCCTGCCCCGGTTTGGGTCTCGGCCACCGCCGTGCTGCTGGTGGCGACCACCGTGCTCACCGGTCGCCACTACCTGTATCGGCACCTGGTGTTATTCGGCGACAAGTACGACTCGGTGATGATCGACCAGCGCGACCTGATGGCCATGGCCTACCTGGCCAAGCTGCCGGGCGCGCACGAGACGTTGATCGGCAACGCCAACACCGACGGCACCGCCTGGATGTACGCCGTCGCGGATCTACATCCGTTATGGACTCACTACGACTACCCCCAACAGATGGGGCCGGGGCCGAACCGATACATCTTCTGGACCTCGGCCCGCAAAGGCGAATCCGATCCACGGGTCCTCGAAGCGATTAAAGCGCTCAATATCCGGTACATCTACACCAGCACGCCGACTGTCCGGGGGTTCGCCGTACCCGAAGGACTAGTGTCACTGGATAAGTCGAAGTCGTGGGCGTTGATCTACGACAACGGCGGTGCGCGAATTTATGAATGGCGCGGAACCGGCACGACGCCACACCCATAGTCCACAAAGGATGGTGAAGGATTGAGTACCCGCAACGATGACGACGACGTCGAGATCATCGGAGGCGTCGACCCGCGAATGATGGCGATCACCGACGAGGACGCCGACGAGCGTTCCCTGACCGACCTGGTCGAGCAGCCGGCCAAGGTGATGCGAATCGGGACGATGATCAAGCAGCTGCTCGAGGAGGTGCGCGCCGCACCGCTGGACGAGGCCAGCCGTAACCGGCTGCGCGAGATCCACGCGACCAGCATCCGGGAACTGGAAGAGGGCTTGGCACCGGAGCTGCGTGAGGAGCTCGATCGCCTCACCCTGCCCTTCAACGAGGATGCCGCGCCGTCCGACGCCGAATTGCGCATCGCCCAAGCGCAGCTGGTCGGCTGGCTGGAAGGGCTGTTCCACGGCATCCAGACCGCGCTGTTCGCGCAACAGATGGCGGCTCGCGCGCAGCTGGAGAAGATGCGTCAGGGCGCGCTTCCCTCCGGCGTTGGTAAGCCGGGCGGCGCACCCGGGCACGGTCAGTACCTGTAAGCAGACGCAGCACCAATGGCGCCGGATCCTGGTCCTCACATCGAGACGCACAACGCGTGGGTGGAGTTTCCCATCTTCGACGCCAAGTCGCGCTCGTTGAAAAAGGCTTTCTTGGGCAAGGCCGGCGGCACGATCGGACGCAACAGCTCCAACGTGGTGGTGGTCGAAGCGTTGCGTGACATCACCATGTCCCTCGAATTGGGCGACCGGGTCGGCCTGGTGGGCCACAACGGCGCGGGCAAATCGACTCTGCTGCGCCTACTTTCGGGCATCTACGAACCCACTCGGGGTTGGGCCACGGTCACCGGCCGGGTCGCACCGGTCTTCGATCTGGGCGTCGGCATGGACCCCGAGATCTCCGGCTACGAGAACATCATCATTCGCGGCCTGTTCCTGGGGCAGACGCGAAAGCAGATGCTGGCCAAGGTCGACGAGATCGCCGAGTTCACCGAGCTGGGCGACTACCTGTCCATGCCGCTGCGCACCTATTCCACCGGCATGCGCGTCCGGCTGGCGATGGGCGTCGTCACCAGCATCGACCCCGAGATCCTGCTGCTCGATGAGGGCATCGGCGCGGTGGATGCCGACTTTTTGAAGAAGGCGCAGTCGCGGCTGCAGAGCCTGGTGGAGCGCTCCGGAATCCTGGTTTTCGCCAGCCACTCCAACGAATTCCTGGCCCGCCTGTGCAAGACGGCGATGTGGATCGACCATGGCGTCATCCGCATGGCCGGCGGCATCGAGGACGTGGTGCGCGCGTACGAAGGGGACGACGCGGCCCGGACCGTCCGCGAGGTGCTGGAGGAGACCCAACAGACGAACCGGCTCGAAACACCGCTTGCCCAAAGAGCATCCGGGGATGAGTGACACCGTCTTCGCGGTCGTCGTCACCCATCGGCGCCCTGACGAGCTGGCCAAATCGCTCGATGTGCTGAGCACGCAGACCCGGCTGCCCGATCACCTCATCGTGGTGGACAACGATTTCGCCGGCGACGGCCCGGGCTCCGGCCGGATCCGCGAAATGGTTGCCGGCCAACCGATCCCGACCACCTACCTGGCGTCACGCCGAAACCTGGGCGGCGCAGGGGGTTTCGCGCTGGGCATGCTGCACGCACTGGCACAGGGCGCCGATTGGGTGTGGCTGGCCGACGACGACGGGCGTCCGCAGGACTCGAGCGTTCTGGCCACCCTGCTGGCATGCGCCGAAAAGCACGGCCTCGCCGAGGTGTCTCCGATGGTATGCAACTCCGACGACCCGGAGCGGCTGGCGTTCCCGCTGCGGCGCGGCTTGGTATGGCGCAGGCGCGCAAGCGAATTGCGCACCGACGCGGGACAGGACCTGCTGCCCGGGATCGCCTCGTTGTTCAACGGCGCGCTGTTTCGGGCCGCCACCCTGGACGCGGTGGGCGTCCCGGACCTGCGGCTGTTCATCCGCGGCGACGAGGTGGAGATGCACCGCAGGCTGGTACGGTCCGGCCTGCCGTTCGGGACCTGCCTGGACACGATCTACTTGCATCCTTGCGGGTCGGATGAGTTTCGGCCCATTCTGGGTGGCCGCATGCACGCCCAGTATCCCGACAACCACACCAAGCGGTTCTACACCTACCGCAACCGCGGCTACCTGCTGTCGCAGCCCGGCCTGCGCAAGCTGCTGATGCAGGAATGGCTGCGGTTCGGTTGGTTCTTCCTGGTGACCCGTCGCGACCCGCCCGGCCTGATGGAATGGATTCGGCTGCGGCGCTTGGGCAGTCGTGAACGGTTCGGCAGGCGCGAGGAGGCGGACCCGCCAAAGACACGCGCGAAGCGAAGCGACGGACAGGAGCGGCGCACATGACGTTCGTTGACGCGGCGGCACAGTCGCGCAGCCTTACCCGCGCCCGAGGCGACCTCGTCGACGGCTTCCGCCGCCACGAACTCTGGCTGCACCTGGGTTGGCAGGACATCAAGCAGCGCTACCGTCGCTCGGTGCTGGGACCGTTCTGGATCACGATCGCGACCGGAACCACCGCCGTCGCGATGGGAGGGTTGTACTCCAAGCTTTTTCATCTCGAGCTGTCGCTGCATCTACCCTATGTGACGCTGGGACTGATCATCTGGAACCTGATCAACGCCGCCATCCTGGAGGGCGCCGACGTCTTCGTCGCGAACGAGGGCCTGATCAAGCAACTGCCGACGCCGCTGAGTGTGCACGTCTACCGGCTGGTGTGGCGGCAGATGATCCTGTTCGCGCACAACATCGTCATCTACGTCGTCATCGCGATGATCTATCCCAAACCGTGGTCGTGGGCCGACCTTTCGGTGATCCCGGCGCTGGCACTGATCGTGCTCAACTGCATCTGGGTGTCGCTGTGTTTCGGCATCCTGGCGACCCGCTACCGCGACATCGGACCGTTGCTCTTTTCGGTGGTGCAATTGCTGTTCTTCATGACGCCGATCATCTGGAACGACGACACGCTGCGACAGCAAGGTGCGGGGCGCTGGTCGAAGATCGTCGAACTCAACCCGCTGCTGCACTATCTCGACATCGTGCGCGCGCCACTGCTGGGGTCGCACCAGGAGCTGCGGCACTGGGCCGTGGTGCTGGTGCTGACGGCGGTCGGCTGGCTGCTGGCCGCCTTCGCAATGCGCCAGTACCGCGCCCGGGTGCCTTACTGGGTCTAGGGCCGTCCGTGCTTGCCGGGGGCTCGTTTTGGGTGGACAGTCGTGCTCAAACGTCGGATGGAGGGCGCCGATGGAAATCGTGCCGTTGGGCCCAGGCTTTGCCGCGGAATTGCGCGGGGTCACCATCGGAGACGTCGCGTCGTCCGACGCCACGTACATGACGGTGCGCGCGGCGTTCGAGGAGCACTCGGTTCTGGTCTTTCATGACCAGGACGTCACCGATGAGGCGCAGCTCGCCTTCTCGCGCCGCTTCGGGCCGCTCGAAGTCACCAAGGCGAAGTCGCAGGGCCAGGGCACCAACCTCGTGATCTTGGCGACCCTCGACGAGAAGGGCCACGTAGTGCCGGAAGATGACCGGCTCGCCCTGGAGAACAAGGCGAACCAGCTGTGGCACACCGACAGTTCGTTCAAGCGGGTGCCGGCGCTCGCTTCGGTGCTGTCGTCGCGCATCGTTCCATCGCGGGGCGGTGAGACCGAATACGTCTCCACCAGACTTGCGTTCGAGCGCCTCGATCCGGCATTGCAGCGGCGGCTGGAGGATTCGTTCGCCTGGCATGAATACGCCTTTTCGCGCGGCAAGATCGCGCCCGATCTGGTCGGCCCGGCGGAGCGCGCCGCACTTCCGCCGCAATGTTGGCGCCTGGTGTGGAAGAACCCCGTCAATGGTCGCAAGGCGTTGTACATGGCCTCGCACACCTACGCGATCGAGGGCATGGAGCGGGACGCGGCCCAAGAGTTGCTTGACGAGCTGACCCGAGCGGCAACCGCTCCCGGTGCAAGCTATCTGCACTCGTGGCGCGCCGGTGATGTGGTGATGTGGGACAACCGCGCGGTCATGCACCGCGGCCGGCCATGGCCGGCCACAGAGCCGCGCTACATGGTGCGAAGCACGATCGCCGCGACGAGCGTGGACGGGCTCGACGCGATGCGTGCGCCGACACACCGCGCGGCGGACTGACGGCCGCGACGATGCGGAGCGTGCGGCGCGCTCGTTGACCTGGCGTGACCGAATCATCCGGCGGGCGATTCGTCCCAGCGAGGACCTGGGAGATACCGGTTCGGAAACGAGCGGAGGCGCTTGCCGAATATGGTGGCGGCTACCTCCTCGTGGTGCGACACTGATACGCCATCCGAGCAAACTGGGCGAAAGGTCCACCGACGTGAGCAAAAAGGCGCCAACGGCAGCGGACGCCGCGCGGAACAATCTCGAAGCGGAGCTGGACCGGCTACGGCAACGCCGTGAGCGCCTCGAGGCCGAGGTCAAGAACGACCGCGGCATGGTGGGCGACCACGGCGACGCGGCCGAGGCGATCCAGCGGGCGGAGGAACTGGTGGTGCTCACCGACCGGATCAGCGAATTGGACCGGCGCTTGCGGACCGGGCCCACGGACGCCGACGCGTCCGAAACGCTGCCCGGCGGCACCGAGGTGACCCTGCGATTCGCCGATGGTGAAGTCGTCACCATGCGGGTGATCTCCATCATCGAGGAGACCCCCGTCGGCCAAGAAGCCGAGACGCTGACCGCGCGCAGCCCCCTGGCCCAGGCCCTGGCCGGCCGGAAGCCCGGTGACAAGGTGACTTACTCGACGCCGCAGGGCGAGAACCAGGTCGAGCTGATCTCGGTCAAGCTGCCCCGCTGACGCTCGCCCGGGAGGCCCCAACGGCCCCGTTAGACTCCCCTCGATGGTTGCCCCGGTACCCGATGCCGCGCCTGAAGACGCGCGACTGGACTTGAGCCTGACGACGCAGGTCCTCCGATTCGTCGTCACCGGGGGCATGGCGGGAATCGTGGACTTCGGGCTGTACCTGCTGCTGTGGAAGGTGCTGGGCGTACAGGTCGACCTGTCCAAGGCCACCAGTTTCATCGTCGGCACCATCACGGCCTACCTGATCAACCGCCGCTGGACCTTCCAGGCGACCCCCAGCACCGCCCGGTTCGTCGCAGTCATGGTTCTCTACGCGATCACGTTCGCCGTCCAGGTCGGGCTCAATCACCTATGTCTGGCGTTACTGCACTACCGGGGCTGGGCGCCGCTCGTCGCATTCGTGATCGCGCAGGGCACTGCGACGGTGATCAACTTCGTGGTACAGCGAGCCGTAATCTTCCGCATCCGCTGAGCCGCCCGAGGCAAGCGGTACCCTCTTTGACGATGTCGAGCACCGATCCCCTGACCAAGCGCGCCCAGCTGATGGGCTTCGGGCGCACCGCACCGTCGGTGGCCCAGGTGCTCTCTACCCGCGATCCGGAGGTGATCGCGAAGGCGGTAGCCCGGGTGGCCGACTCGGGCGATCCCAAGAGCCGCGGCGTGATCGCCCGGGGGCTGGGCCGTTCCTACGGCGACAACGCGCAAAACGGCGGCGGCCTGGTCATCGACATGACCTGGCTGGACCGCATTCACTCGATCAACGCCGACACCCGGCTGGTCGACGTCGACGCCGGCGTCAGCCTGGACCAGTTGATGAAGGCGGCGCTGCCGTTCGGGCTCTGGGTTCCGGTGTTGCCCGGCACCCGCCAGGTCACCGTCGGTGGCGCGATCGCCTGCGACATCCACGGCAAGAACCACCACAGCGCGGGCAGCTTCGGCAACCACGTCAGGTCGATGGATCTCCTCATGGCCGACGGCACCGTGCGCACCATCACCCCCGACGGCGACGATGCCGAGCTGTTCTGGGCAACCGTCGGCGGCAATGGGCTGACCGGGATCGTGCTGCGCGCCAGCATCGCGATGACGCCCACGGAGACGGCCTACTTCATCGCCGACGGCGTTGCCACCAAGAACCTCGATGAAACGGTCGCCGTGCACCTCGACGGCAGCGAAGCCAACTACACATACTCCAGCGCCTGGTTCGACCTGATCAGCCCGCCGCCGAAGCTGGGCCGGGCCGCGGTCAGCCGCGGCAGTCTGGCCAAGCTCGATCAGCTGCCGAAGAAGCTGGCCAAAAACCCGCTGAAATTCGACGCGCCGCAGCTGTTGACGGTGCCGGACGTGTTCCCGGTCAGTGCGATGAACAAGCTGTCGTTCATGGCGATCGGCGAAGTGTATTACCGGCTGGGGGGGACCTACAGCGGCAAGATCCAGAATCTGTCGCAGTTCTATCACATGCTCGACTTGGTCAGCGGCTGGAATAATGCCTACGGCCCAAGGGGTTTCGCGCAACACCAGTTCCTCGTCCCGCCCGACGCGATGGACGAATTCAAGGCCATCATCCGCTGGATCCAGACCAGCGGTCACTACTCGGCGCTGAACGTCTTCAAGCTCTTCGGCCCGGGCAACCGCGCGCCGCTGAGTTTCCCGATGGCGGGCTGGAACGTTGCCATGGACTTCCCCAACAAGCCGGGGATCAACGAGTTCCTCAACGAACTCGACAGGCGGGTGCTTGAATTCGGTGGACGGGTATACACCGCCAAAGATTCTCGCGTGAGCGCCGAAACCTTCCACGCCATGTATCCACGCATCGACGAATGGATCGCGGTGCGCCGCAAGGCCGACCCCTTGCGGGTCTTCGCCTCCGACATGGCCCGACGTTTGGAGCTGCTTTAAATGGTTCTCGATGCCGTAGGGAATCCGCAGACCATCCTGCTGCTCGGCGGTACCTCCGAGATCGGCCTGGCAATCTGCGAGCGATACCTGCAGAACTGCCACGCGCGGATTGTATTGGCCGCCATGCCCGGTGACCCCGGCCGCGATGCCGCGGTGGCGCAGATGCAGGCTGCCGGCGCGCGCTCGGTCGAGTTGATCGATTTCGAAGCCACCGATCACGACACCCACCCCAAGATGATCGAGGCGGCCTTCGCCGACGGTGACGTCGACGTCGCGATTGTCGCGTTCGGCATCCTAGGGGACGCCGAAGAGCTGTGGCAGAACCAGCACAAGGCGGTGCTGGCCGCTGAGATCAATTACACCGCAGCGGTTTCGGTGGGAGTTCTGCTGGGCGAGAAGATGCGCGCCCAGGGCTTCGGCCAGATCATCGCGATGAGCTCGGCCGCCGGCGAAAGGGTGCGGCGGTCCAACTTCGTTTACGGCTCCACCAAGGCCGGATTGGACGGATTCTACCTGGGACTGGGAGAAGCGTTGCGCGAGTATGGGGTTCGCGTCCTGGTCATCCGACCCGGTCAGGTTCGTACTCGGATGAGCGCGCATGTCAAGGAAGCGCCGCTGACCGTCGACAAAGAATACGTCGCCAACCTCGCGGTGACTGCGGCCGCCAAAGGTAAGGAATTGGTTTGGGCACCAGCAGCATTCCGCTATGTGATGATGGTGTTGCGACACATCCCGCGTCCCATCTTCCGCAAGCTTCCCATCTGATAATGCGTAACGCACTGGCCACCTTCGGCCAGATGGCTGGGGCGGTGCTGGTCGCGGTTGCGGTCGCGGTGGTATCGCTGATCGCCATCGCCGGGGTCCAATGGCCGGCGTTTCCGTCCTCTAATCAACTGCACGCACTCACCACCGTCGGGCAGGTCGGCTGCCTGGCCGGCCTGGTCGCCGTCGGCGTGGTGTGGCGGCGCTGCACCCGTGCCCGCACCCGGTTTGCGACCCGACTGGCCGGCCTGATCTTCGTGTCCGCGTTCACCGTCGTGACGCTGGGCATGCCGCTGGGGGCGACCAAGCTGTATCTGTTCGGCATCTCAGTCGATCAGCAGTTCCGCACCGAATACGTGACCCGCCTCGCGGATAGCCCCGCCCTGCGCGACATGACCTATCTCGGCCTCCCGCCGTATTACCCGCCGGGCTGGTTCTGGATCGGCGGCCGCGTCGCGGCGCTCGGCGGGACACCGGCGTGGGAAATCTTCAAGCCGTGGGCCATCACCTCGATCACGATCGCCGTGGCGATCGCGCTGGTGCTGTGGTGGCGCATGGTCCGGTTCGAATACGCGCTGATCGTCACGACCGCGACCGCGGCGGTGACGCTGGCCTACGGCTCGCCCGAGCCCTACTCGGCGATGATCACCGTGTTGTTGCCGCCGATACTGGTGCTGACCTGGTCGGGTCTTCGCGCCGGCGACCGGCCCGACGCGCCCGGCCGTGCCGGCTGGGGCGCGGTGATCGCCGCCGGGCTATTTCTCGGCTGGACGGCCACCTGGTACACGCTGCTGTTCGGGTTCAGCGCGTTCACCGTCGGGTTGATGGCGTTGTGGCTGGCCGGCGCGCGCTGGCAGCGGAACCGCAAAAGCGGCGGCGGAGTCAAGGCCGCGCTCGATCCACTGCGGCGCGTGGCCGTCATCGCCGGCATCGCCGTCGCGATCGCGTGCACGACCTGGTTACCGTTCGTCGTGCGGGCCGTGCACAGCCCGATCAGCAACTCCGGCAGCGCCATGCACTACCTGCCGGCCGACGGCGCCGAGTTGACGTTCCCGATGCTGCAGTTCACGCTGCTGGGCGTCGTCTGCCTGATCGGCACCCTGTGGCTGGTGCTGCGGGCCCGTTCCTCGGTGCGGGCCGGCGCCCTGGCCATCGGCGTGCTGGCCATCTATCTATGGTCCCTGCTGTCGATGCTGACAACGCTGGCGCGCACCACCCTGTTGTCGTTTCGGCTGCAGCCGACATTGAGCGTGCTGCTGGTCGCCTCCGGCGCGTTCGGCTTCCTCGAACTCGCGCGGGCGCTCGCCGCCGCGGGCCGCGACCGCAGCTGGGGCCGGGCCGTCGCCCCCGTGGCCGGCGCCATCGGCCTGGCCGCCGCGATCGCGTTCAGCCAGGACATCCCCGACGTGCTGCGGCCCGACCTCACCATCGCCTACACCGACACCGACGGTAACGGGCAGCGCGGGGACCGCCGGCCGCCCAGCGCCGAAAAGTTCTACGCCACAATCGACCACGCGATCACGCAGGTGACCGGCAAGCCGCGCGATCAGACCGTCGTGATGACGGCCGACTACAGCTTCCTGTCCTTCTACCCCTACTGGGGTTTCCAGGGCCTGACCTCGCACTACGCCAACCCGCTCGCACAGTTCGACCTGCGCGCCGCGCAGATCAACAAGTGGTCCGGCCTCAGGACCGCCGACGATTTCATCCATGCCCTGGACACCTGCCCCTGGCCGCCGCCGACGGTTTTCGTGATGCGCCGCGGTGCGGGAGGCAACTACACGCTGCGACTGGCCGAGGACGTTTACCCCAACCAGCCCAACGTCCGGCGCTACACCGTCGATCTGCGCGGAGCCCTGTTCGACAACCCGCGTTTCGTCGTCCAAAGCATCGGCCCATTTGTGCTGGCCATCCGCAAGGCGGGGGCGTAACTGCAGATGAGCACCGACGCCTCGCCTCAAGCGGGAGCCACCACCGGCGAAGAACTAGCATCTAGCTCCGTGAGCGACAGGGAAGCGAATCACCGGATCGCCCGGTTGGTCGCTTCCGTCGCCGGGCTGCTCGGAGTGCTGCTGGCCATCGCCACCCCGCTGCTTCCGGTCGACCAGACCACCGCCCAACTGAATTGGCCGCAGAACGGCACCTTCGCCAGCGTCGACGCCCCGCTGATCGGTTACGTCGCCACCGACTTGACCGTCACCGTCCCGTGCGAGGCCGCCGCCGGACTGGCCGTCGGCGGCAACACCGGCAAGACGGTGTTGCTGTCGACGGTGCCCAAGCAGGCACCGAAGGCCGTCGACCGGGGACTGCTGATCGTGCGTGCCAACGACGACCTGGTGCTGGTGGTGCGCAACGTGCCGGTGGTGACCGCCCCGCTGAGCCAGGTGCTCAGTCCGGCCTGCCAGCGGTTGACCTTCACCGCGCATGCCGACCGGGTGACCGCCGAATTCGTCGGGCTCACCCAGGGACCCAACGCCGAGCATCCCGGCGCGCCGCTGCGCGGTGAGAAAAGCGGCTACGACTTTCGGCCCCAGATCGTCGGGGTCTTCACCGATCTGAGTGGACCGGCACCGTCCGGCCTGCACTTCTCGGCGACCATCGACACCCGCTACAGCAGCAGCCCCACCCTGCTGAAGATGGCCGCGATGATCCTCGGCCTGGTGCTCACGGCCGCCGCCCTGGTCGCCCTACACGTCCTTGACACCACCGACGGAACCCGGCACCGTCGCTTCCTGCCCGCCCGCTGGTGGTCGATCGGCGGGCTGGACGCCCTCGTCATCGCCGTGCTGGTGTGGTGGCATTTCGTCGGCGCCAACACCTCCGACGACGGCTACATCCTGACCATGGCCCGGGTGTCCGAGCACGCCGGCTACATGGCCAACTACTACCGGTGGTTCGGCACGCCCGAGGCACCGTTCGGGTGGTACTACGACCTGCTGGCGTTGTGGGCACACGTGAGCACCACCAGCGTCTGGATGCGGTTGCCTACCCTGGCGATGGCCCTGACGTGCTGGTGGGTGATCAGCCGTGAAGTCATGCCCCGGCTGGGCCACGCCGTCAAACAGAACCGGACCGCGGCGTGGACCGCGGCGGGCATGTTCCTGGCCGTCTGGCTGCCGCTCGACAACGGTCTGCGTCCGGAGCCCATCATCGCCCTGGGCATCCTGCTGACCTGGTGCTCGGTGGAACGCGCGGTGGCCACCAGCCGGCTGCTGCCGGTGGCGATCGCCTGCATCATCGGTGCGCTGACCCTGTTCTCCGGGCCGACGGGCATCGCCTCGATCGGCGCGCTGCTGGTCGCGATCGGGCCGCTGCGGACCATCCTGCACCGGCGATTCAAACGGTTCGGTGCGCTGCCGCTGATCGCTCCCCTGCTGGCCGCGGTCACCGTCACTGCCATCCTGATCTTCCGCGACCAAACGCTGACCGGTGAGATCCAGGCCAGCATGCTCAAGCGCGCCGTCGGACCGAGCCTCAGCTGGTTCGACGAACACATCCGTTACGAGCGGCTGTTCATGGCCAGCCCCGACGGATCGGTCGCCCGCCGATTCGCCGTGCTGGCGCTGATTCTCGCGCTCGGGATCACGGTCGCAATGTCGTTGCGTAAGGGCCGAATTCCGGGCACTGCCGTCGGGCCGAGCCGGCGCATCGTCGGGATCACCATCATCTCCTTTGTGGCGATGATGTTCACGCCCACCAAATGGACGCACCACTTCGGGGTTTTCGCCGGACTTGCCGGGCCGCTGGGCGCGCTGGCTGCGGTCGCGGTGACCTCCGTGGCGATGCGCTCTCGGCGCAACCGAACCGTGTACGCCGCCGTGGTGTTGTTCCTGGTGGCGTTGTCGTTCGCCAGTGTCAACGGCTGGTGGTACGTATCGAATTTCGGTGTGCCATGGTCGAATGCGTTCCCGGCCTGGCACTACGCCTTCGCCACCGCGCTGCTGGGCTTGACCGTAGTGGTGCTGCTGCTGGCGGCGTGGTTCCACTTCGTCGCCCCGGACTCGAGCCGGTTCCAAGGGCCGCCCAAGACCCGCCTGGGCGCGCGGGCGGCCGTAATTGTTCAGTCCCCCTTGGCAATTGCGACCTGGGTGCTGGTGGTGTTCGAGGTGGCATCGCTGACCCTGGCGATGACCGACCAATACCCGGCGTGGTCGGTTGGTCGCTCCAACCTGCAGGCTCTGACCGGGAAGTCGTGCGGGCTGGCCGACGACGTGCTGGTGGAGCAGGATCCCAACGCCGGGATGCTTACGCCGGTGAACGCGTCGGTGGCCGATGCGCTGGGCGCGGGCCTGTCGGAAGCCTTCACGCCCAACGGAATTCCCGCCGACGTGCGCGCCGACCCGGTGATGGAACGCCCCGGCGACCGCAGCTTCGTCAACGACGAGGAGAAGACCGGCAGCAACCAGGCCGGCACCGAGGGTGGCACCACCCCCGCGCCGGGGATCAACGGTTCGTCAGCCCAGCTGCCCTTCAACCTCGACCCGGCGCGCACACCGGTGCTGGGCAGCTGGCGCTCCGGCATCCAGGTGCCCGCGCACCTGCGGTCCAGCTGGTACCGGCTGCCCGCCCGCGACAAGGCGGGGCCGCTGCTGGTGGTGAGCGCCGCTGGGCGCTTCGACCCGCGCGAGGTCCAGGTGCAGTGGGCCACCGATGACCAGGCGGCCGGCGGACACGCCGGCGGTTCGCTCCAATTCGCGGACGTGGGCGCGTCGCCGGCCTGGCGCAATTTGCGGTTGGCGATGTCTGCGATTCCCAGTACCGCCACCCAGGTTCGCCTGGTCGCCGACGACGAAGACCTGGCCCCGCAGCACTGGATCGCGCTGACCCCGCCGAGGATTCCGCAGCTGCGCACGTTGCAGCACGTGGTGGGTTCGACCGACCCGGTGTTTTTGGACTGGCTCGTCGGGCTGGCCTTCCCCTGCCAGCGACCATTCGGTCACCAGAACGGCGTCGACGAGACTCCGAGGTGGCGCATCCTGCCGGACCGATTCGGCGCCGAGGCGAACTCACCGGTGATGGACAACAATGGCGGCGGCCCGCTGGGCGTCACGGAGCTGCTGGTCAAGGCGACCACCATGGCCACCTATCTCAAGGACGACTGGTCTCGCGATTGGGGCTCGCTGCAACGGCTGACCCCGTATTACCCCGACGCCCAACCCGCCCACCTGTTGCTGGGGACGGCGACGCGCAGCGGCCTGTGGGGCCCGGCGCCGCTACGCAAGACCTAGCCGTCGCTTGACCGCGAAGCGCCGGCGGCTCAGTCAGCTTCCCGGCGGCTGCGGGCAGAAGAACAGGCCGCAATTTCCCGGCGGCTTACGGATCGGCGCGGGTGGATTGGGGCCGTCCCAAATGGTGTTCCAGCGGCCACCGACGTTTCCCTTCGGGCCGCCCACGAGTAGGTACCAGGTGTGGCAGGCTCCCATATCCCACTGAATGTCGGCCTGAGGCAGGGGCTGTCCCGGGCACCATTGATGCGGGCCCTCCGCCCAGGAGTCGGCGTGCGCGGTTCCGGTGGCCGTACCGAAACCCGCCACCGCCAGGCCGACCGACAACACCGCCCCGGCGATCATCGACTTCAGGCTGTTCATGGACGAAGTATGGCGCCGAGCGCTGCCGAATCTAGTGGAATCTTTCCGAAATTCTTGCAGCGGGCCACACTCGACTTCATGGCCCCTGACGACGCACCCCTGATGACCATGGCCCGCGACGAGCGGGCCGACCTCGCGGAATTTCTTGGCACCCTGACACCGCAAGACTGGGAGGCGCCCACCCTGTGCACCCGTTGGAACGTGAAAGACGTTGTCGCGCATGTGGTCAGCTACGAGGAGCTAGGTGTACCGGGGTTGCTGAAACGATTCGCCAAAGGCTGGATCGTGCGGGCGAATCAAGTGGGCGTAGACGAATTCGCTGCTGCGACCCCCCAACAACTGCTGGAATTCCTGCGTAGCCACCTCCAACCGCGGGGACTCACAGCAGGTTTCGGCGGGATGATCGCGCTCGTCGACGGCACCATCCATCACCAGGACATCCGGCGCGCACTTGGCCGGCCGCGCGACGTGCCAAAGGATCGGCTCGAGCGAATTCTTCCGCTGGTGCCCGGCAATCCCCGACTCGGCGCGGGACGCAGGATCCGGGGCCTGCACCTGCGCGCCACCGATGTCGAGTGGACGCACGGCGACGGGCCCGAGGTGACCGGCCCCGGCGAGGCGCTCCTGCTGGCCATGACCGGGCGTCCGGCCGCGCTGGCCGACCTAACCGGGCCGGGGGTTGGCACGCTGGCGGCCCGGGTCCGCGGATAGCGTTTCGGGGGCCGACGTCTTGTGTCCGCGGCCCCGCGTCCTCATCCGACAACGCTGACGGTCCGACTCGGTCCCGGGGCCCTGCGCGGCCCCGCGTCCTCATCGGACAACGCTGACGGTCCGACTCGGTCCCGGGGCCCTGCGCGGCCCCGCGTCCTCATCGGACAAAGCCGCGTCGCTTACGATCGAGCCTCGTGCCCCACGACGGTAAAGAGCGATCGCAGCGGATCCCCAGATCGGTGGCCGCCATCGCGGGAATCGTGGGCCTGCTGCTGTGCCTGTCCGTCCCTCTGCTTCCGGTAAAACAGACCACCGCAACGATCCTTTGGCCCCAGGGCAGCACGGCCGGCCACGTCAGCCAGATCACCGCGCCACTGGTATCGGGAGCGCCGCGCGCGCTGGACATCTCCATCACCTGCCCGGACATCGCCACGCTGCCCGCCAGCGGCGGCTTGGTGGTCTCGACCCTGCCACCCGGCGGCATCGACGCCGGGAAGAACGGGCTCTTTGTGCGAGCCGGCACGGACGTGGTCGTCGTAGCATTCCGGGACACGGTGGCCGCGGTCGCACAACGCTCGGCGGTCGCCACCGGGGCCTGCAGCGTGCTGCACGTCTGGGCCGACGCCGGCGCGACGGGCGCCGATTTCGTCGGCATACCCGGCGCCTCCGGGGTGCTGCCCGCCGAAAAGAAACCCCAGGTTGGCGGCGTCTTCACCGACATGAAGGTGCCCGCGGGGCCGGGGCTGTCCGCCCGCATCGACATCGACACCCGATTCATCACCGCGCCCACCATCGTCAAGGAAATCGTGATGGTCCTGGGCGCGCTGGCGGTGCTGACGGCCATCGCCGCGCTCGCCGTGCTGGACCGCCGCAGCCGAGGCGGCAGCACCCTGCTCAACTGGCGCTCCCCCATCGCCTGGCTCTCCAGATACCGCCCCGGCACCCGCCTGGCCAACTGGCGGCGAGTGGGGATCGCGACCTGGATCGCCGACGCCGGCGTGATCGCCACCCTGCTGCTGTGGCACATCATCGGCGCCACCTCATCGGACGACGGCTACAACCTGACCATCGCGCGCGTCGCCCCGGGTGCCGGCTACATCGCCAACTACTACCGCTACTTCGGCACCACGGACGCACCCTTCGACTGGTACCTCGGGGTGCTGTCCAAGCTGGCCTCGGTGAGCACGGCCGGCGTCTGGATGCGCCTGCCCGCCACCGTGGCCGCAATCGGGTGCTGGCTGATCATCAGCCACTGGATGCTGCGCCGGCTCGGGCCTGGCCGTGGCGGCCTCGCGGCCAACCGGGTAGCGGTCTTCACCGCGGGCGCGGTGTTCGTGGCGGCGTGGCTGCCGTTCAACAACGGTCTGCGGCCCGAACCGCTGATCGCCCTCGGCGTGCTGGTCACCTGGATGCTGATGGAACGTGCGATAGCGCTGCGGCGGCTGGCGCCCGCTGCGGTGGCCATCATCGTGGCGCTGCTCAGCGCGACGCTCGCACCGCAGGGCCTGATCGCCGTCGCCGCGCTGCTGACCGGCGCGCGGGCCGTCGCCCAGACGATCCGGCGCCGCCGGGCGACCGACGGACTGCTGGCACCGCTGGCGGTGCTGGCGGCCTCGCTGTCGCTGATCCTCGTGGTGGTGTTCCGCAGCCAGACGTTGGCCACGGTCGGCGAGGCGGCCCGCATCAAATACAAGGTCGGCCCGACCATCGCCTGGTACCAGGATTGGCTGCGCTACTACTTCCTCACGGTGGAGTCCAACCCCGACGGATCGATGGCGCGGCGATTCGCCGTACTGGTGCTGCTGCTGTGCATGTTCGGGATGCTGGTCACCCTGCTGCGCCGGGGCCGGATCCCGGGCGTGGCCAGCGGCCCGGCGTGGCGATTGATCGGCACCACCGCATTCGGACTGCTGTTGTTGACGTTCACCCCGACCAAGTGGGCGGTCCAGTTCGGCGCGTTCGCCGGGCTGGCCGGGGCGTTGGGCGCTGTCACCGCGTTCGCCCTGGCCCGAATCGGCCTGCACAACCGCCGCAACCTGACCCTGTACGTCACGGCGCTGCTGTTCGTGCTGGCGGTGGCGACCTCGGGCATCAACGGCTGGTTCTACGTCGGCAACTACGGGGTGCCGTGGTACGACATCCAACCGGTCGTCGCAAGCCACCCGGTGACTTCGATGTTCCTGACGCTGTCGATCGCGACCGGCCTGCTGGCCGCCTGGCAGCACTTCCGGATGGACTACGCCGGGCACACCGAGGTCAAGGACAACCGGCGCAACCGGGTGCTCGCGTCGACCCCGCTGCTCGTGGTCGCGACCATCATGGTCGTCGGCGAAGTCGCCTCGCTGACCAAGGGCGCGGTGTTGCGCTACCCGCTCTACACCACCGCCAAGGCGAACCTCGCCGCAATCACTTCGGGGCTGTCCCCCGCCAGCTGCGCCATGGCCGACGACGTGCTGGCCGAGCCCGACCCCAATGCGGGCATGCTGCAGCCGGCGCCCGGGCAGACGTTCGGGCCGGACGGCCCGCTGGGCGGTGTCAACCCGGTCGGCTTCAAACCCGACGGCGTCGGCGACGACCTGCGGTCGTACCCGGTGGTCACCAAGCCGGGCGTGGTGAATTCCACCGGGTCACCCAACAAACCCAATGCCACCATGAGCGACTCTGCGGGGACGGCCGGCGGGAGAGGACCGGTCGGGGTAAACGGGTCGCATGCCGCGCTGCCGTTCGGACTCGACCCGGGCCGCACGCCGGTGATGGGCAGCTACGGCGAGAATTCGCTGGCCGCCAGCGCGACCTCGGCGTGGTACCAGCTGCCGCCGCGTAGCCCCGACCGGCCGATCGTGGTGGTGACGGCGGCCGGTGCCATCTGGTCGTACAAGGAGGATGGCACCTTCACCTATGGGCAGCAGCTGAAACTGCAGTGGGGCCACCGCGACTTGGCCCGTCCCGATAGCACCACCCAGCCGCTGGCAGAGGTGTATCCGATCGACATCGGGCCGGAGCCGGCGTGGCGCAACCTGCGGTTCCCGCTGACCTGGGCGCCGCCCGAGGCGAACGTGGCTCGCATCGTCGCGTACGACCCGAACCTGAGCTCGGATCAGTGGTTCGCGGTCACGCCGCCGCGGGTCCCGGAGCTGCAGACCCTGCAGCAGTTGATGGGGTCGCAGACCCCCGTGCTGATGGACATCGCCACCGCCGCGAACTTCCCGTGCCAGCGGCCGTTCTCCGAACACCTTGGCGTTGCGGAACTTCCGGCCTACCGCATCCTGCCCGATCACAAGCAGACGGCGGCGTCGTCGAACGGATGGCAGTCCAGTGAGGACGGGGGTCCGTTCCTGGTCACTCAGGCGATGCTTCGTACCTCGACGGTCGCGACGTACCTGCGTGGCGACTGGCATCGCGACTGGGGATCCGTGGAGCAGTACTTCCGGTTGGTGCCGGCCGATCAGGCGCCGGACGCCGCAATCGAACAGGGTGTGATGACAGTGCACGGCTGGAGCCGGCAGGGACCGATTCGGGCGCTGCCATGAGTGTCACGACCGTCGACAAGCGCGAGGGCGAAGCGGCACCCCGTCAGGATGTGCGCGTGACTCGCTGGGTCGCAACGATCGCCGGGCTGCTCGGCTTCATCCTGTCGATCGCGACCCCGCTGCTGCCCGTCGTGCAGACCACCGCGCAGCTGAATTGGCCGCAGGGCGGCCAGTTGAACAGCGTTACGGCCCCGCTGATTTCGCTGACACCGGTCGACGTGCACGTGACCGTGCCGTGCTCGGTGGTGCGCGGCCTGCCACCGGAGGGCGGGGTCGTGCTCAGCACGGCGCCCAAGAAGGGCAAGGACGCCGCGCTCAACGCGTTGTTCGTGGTGGTCAACGGCAAGCGCGTCGACGTCACCGACCGCAACGTCGTGATCGCCAGCGCCGCCCGCGATCAGGTGGAGTCGGCACAGTGCCAGCGCATCGAGATCACCTCGACCAAGGCGGGCGCGTTCGCCACATTTGTCGGACTGACTGATGCGGCGGGCAAGCCGCTCGGCGGCGGCTTCCCCGACCCGAACCTGCGGCCGCAGATCGTCGGGGTGTTCACCGACCTCAGCGGGCCGGCCCCGGCGGGTCTGCACCTCTCGGCGACGATCGACACCCGCTTCTCCACCACCCCAACGACTTTGAAGCTAGCAGCGATGGTGCTGGCCATCGTGTCCACCATTGTCGCGCTGATCGCCCTATGGCGGCTCGATCAGCTGGACGGCCACCGGATGCGCCGGCTCATTCCGGCGAACTGGCGCACGTTCACCCTGGCCGACGTCACGGTGATCTCCGGCTTCGTGCTGTGGCATGTGATCGGGGCGAACTCGTCGGACGACGGCTACATCCTGGGCATGGCCCGGGTCGCCGACCGTGCCGGCTACATGTCGAACTACTTCCGCTGGTTCGGTAGCCCCGAGGACCCCTTCGGCTGGTACTACAACCTGCTGGCGCTGATGACCCATGTCACCGACGCCAGCCTGTGGATGCGGTTGCCGGACTTGATCGCCGGGATCGTGTGCTGGCTGCTGCTCTCGCGCGAGGTGCTGCCCCGGCTGGGGCCCGCGGTGGCCGCCAGCAAGGCGGCGAACTGGGCGGCGGGCATGGTGCTGTTGACGGCCTGGATGCCGTTCGACAACGGCCTGCGCCCCGAGCCGATCATCGCCGTCGGGTCGCTGATCACCTACGTGCTGATCGAGCGCTCGATGCGCTACAGCCGGCTGACGCCGGCCGCGCTGGCCGTCATCACCGCGGCCTTCACCCTCGGCGTTCAGCCCACCGGGTTGATCGCGGTGGCCGCGCTGGTCGCCGGTGGCCGTCCGATCCTGCGGATTCTGGTGAAACGCCATCGCCTGGTCGGCACCTGGCCGCTGGTGGCGCCGATGCTGGCCGCCGGCACGGTCATCCTGACCGTGGTGTTCGCCGATCAGACGCTGTCAACGGTGTTGGAAGCCACCAGGATTCGCACCGCGATCGGCCCCAGCCAGGCGTGGTACACCGAGAACCTGCGCTACTACTACCTGATCCTGCCCACCGTCGACGGTTCGCTGTCGCGCCGCTTCGGCTTCCTGGTCACCGCGCTGTGCCTCTTCACCGCGGTCTTCATCATGTTGCGGCGCAAGCGAATTCCCGGCGTGGCGCGCGGGCCGGCCTGGCGGCTGATGGGCGTCATCTTCGGCACCATGTTCTTCCTGATGTTCACCCCCACCAAGTGGGTGCACCACTTCGGGCTGTTTGCCGCGGTGGGGGCGGCGATGGCCGCGCTGACGACCGTGCTGGTGTCGCACGAGAGCTTGCGCTGGTCGCGCAACCGCATGGCCTTCCTTGCGGCGCTGCTGTTCGTGCTGGCGCTGTGTTTCGCCACCACGAACGGCTGGTGGTACGTGTCGAGCTTCGGTGTCCCGTTCAACAACGTGATGCCGAGGATCCACGGAATCAGCATCAGCACTGTCTTTTTCGCGTTGTTCGTGATCGTCGCGCTGTACGCGGCGTACCTGCACTTCGCGCCCAGGGACCGCGGCGAAGGACGGCTGGCGCGGGCGCTGACCGCCGCGCCCATCCCCCTCGCGGCCGGCTTCATGGCGCTGGTGTTCGTCGCCTCGATGGTGGCCGGCATCGTGCGCCAGTACCCCACCTACTCCAATGCCTGGGACAATTTGCGGGAGTTCAGCGGCGGCTGCGGGCTGGCCGACGACGTGCTCGTCGAGCCGGACAGCAATGCCGGCTTCATGGTGCCTTTCAAAACAGGGGAGCCGGACAATTACGGCCCGCTGGGGCCGTTGGGTGGGGTCAGCCCAACGGGATTCACGCCCAACGGCGTGCCGGACCGCACCCTGGCCGAGTCGATCAAGGAGACGGAGGTGCCGCAGCCCGGCACCGACTACGACTGGGATGCGCCGACCAAACTGAAGGCCCCCGGCGCCAACGGCTCGACGGTCCCGCTGCCGTATGGCCTCGACCCCAGCCGGGTGCCGCTGGCCGGCAGCTACACCACCGGCGCGCAGCAGCAGAGCCGGCTCACCTCGGCGTGGTACCAGCTGCCGAAGCCCGACGACGGACACCCCCTGGTGGTGGTGACCGCCGCGGGCACTATCGCCGGCAACAGCATCCTGCACGGCCATACCAGCGGGCAGACGGTGGAGCTTGAATTCGGCAGGCCCGGTCCCGGCGGCGCGGTGCAGCCGGCCGGCCGACTGGTGCCCTACGACCTGTACGGCGAGCAGCCGAAGGTGTGGCGCAACCTGCGCTTCGCGCGTTCCCAGATGCCCGCCGACGCGGTCGCGGTGCGGGTGGTCGCCGAGGACCTGTCCCTGACGCCGGATGACTGGATCGCGCTGACCCCGCCGCGCGTGCCGGAGCTGCGTTCCCTGCAGGAGTACATCGGTTCGAAGCGGCCGGTGCTGATGGACTGGGCCGTCGGGCTGGCGTTCCCGTGCCAGCATCCGATGCTGCATTCCAACGGCGTCACCGAGATTCCGGAGTTCCGCATCACGCCGGACTACAACGCCAAGAAGCAGGACACCGACACCTGGCAGGACGGCGTCAACGGCGGCCTGCTGGGCATCACCGACCTGCTGCTGCGGGCCCACGTCATGTCGACGTACCTGTCCCATGACTGGGGCCGCGACTGGGGATCGCTGCGCAAATTCGACACCATCGCCGACGCGCACCCGGCGCAACTCGACCTGGGCACGGCGACCCGCACCGGATGGTGGTCGCCGGGACCGATCCGCATCAAGCCATAAAGCGCCGAATAAAACACGCCGTTGCAAAATCGCGGTGCGCCGTAATTATTCATCGGTCGAATAGTGCGACCGAATTAACGGCCGAGTAATTACTGGTCAAAGGTTTGATCTAGCCATTTTCCGGTCAATACTATTTCGCTGTGATCCCTTTCACACGACGGAAAAGGATGGCCCGAATGCAAACGCTGACACGCCTGGGAACGTGCACGGCCGCAGCCGCGCTGCTGGTCGCCCCAGCTTCGAGTGTGGCCATCGGGGTGGCGGGCGCCGACGGCGGCGGCACGACCGTGGTTTTCGACAACTACTTGCGGCGTTGCGATTTCAGCAAGGTGGCCATCGCCCCCAAGGTGCCCAGCCCGATGCTCGGTACCGGTTCGGCCATCGTCCGCACCAGCGGGAACCGGGCCGTCGCCGAGGTGCATCTGGTGGACGGCCCCGAACCGGGCGCGCATTACGATGTCGGGCTCATCGAAGAACCCCGCCCGGCGTCGTCGACCTGTGGACCCGGAGACCCGGGAACCGCATTTACCGGCATGGATCTCGATGGCGCGGGAAACGGAACGGCCACCGTTGTCGACGCAATTCGACCGGGCACGACGGGCGTATGGGTGATGATCGAGCGCCCGAATGCGAACTCGCAGAACCCGGCGGAGTTCTATACGTCGGAGTTCCTGGTGCCGGTGCGGGCGTAGCCACCGCCGGCCACCCCCGTGCCACAATCGCCCCGGAGGAAACAGGGACTTCGGTCTCTATCTTGACACTCACGGCGATGCTGCGATGGCAAGATCGACGGGGGCTTGGAAAGGGTGCGGTGTCGGCGTCATACGAAAAGACGAGACAGCAACCGGTCGTGCCGGGTGAAGCCACCGGCGGCATCGGTTCGGTGCTACCTGCCGACGTGCACGACGAAATCGACACCTCGTCGGCCGTCGCCGAAGCGGCCGCGACGCTGGCCCGCGGCTCGGCCATCCTCGTGGTGAAGCGCGGTCCCAATGTGGGAGCGAAGTTCGTGTTGAACCAGCCGGTCACGAACGCGGGGCGCCATCCCGCCAGCGACATCTTTCTCGACGACATCACGGTCAGCCGCAGGCACGCCGAGTTCCACGCCCAAAACGGGGAATTCCGCGTCGTCGACCTCGGTAGCCTCAACGGCACGTACCTCAACCGCGCCGCGGTCGAATCCGCGGTGCTGGCCAACGGCGATGTGCTCCAAATCGGCAATTTCCGGCTGATATTCCTCACCGCCGCGGGCGGCTGACACTCCGTGGCGGTGCTGTGCCGGCCGAAGCGCGCCCCCGGCAGACCATCGAATTCGATTCCGGCAAAACGGTTTTCGTCGCCACGCCGGCGGTGCCCGCTACGCGCTGCTGCCAGACGATCCGCTCGGCGCGTACCGTCTGACGGATGAGTGACTACGCCGTCGAGGCGGTGGACCGGCTGCCGTTTTCCACCGACGAGAAATCGCAGCGCTATGCGACCGAGAACTACCGCGGAGCCGTCGGGCTCAACTGGTACCTCACCGATCCCACGCTGCGGTTGACCATGGCCTACTACCTCGAGCCCGACGAATTGGAGCTGGCCGAACGCCACTTGACGCGCATCGGTGAACTGATGGGCGGCCCCGTGGCGCGCTGGGCTGAGGAGACGGATCGCAACCCGCCGCAGCTGCGGCGCTACGACCGGTGGGGCCACGACATCAGCGAGGTGGTGATGCCGGCATCCTTCACGCAGTCCAAACGGGCAGTCCTGGATGCCCAGCAGGCGCTGCGAACCGAGGCGCGTGAAGCGAAGGTGAGCTCGTCACTGCCGATGTTCGCGTCGAATTATCTGCTCAACCAAGCCGACATCGGCATGGGTTGCGCGTTGGGCACCGGCGGCGGGATGGTTCAGTCGTTGGTGGCCGCCTACGCGCCGCCCGATGTGGCCGAGCATGTGCTGGCCAAATTCGCCTCGGGCGAGTGGGCCGGCGAGACGGCGCAGTTGCTGACCGAACGCACCGGCGGCTCCGATTTGGGAGCGCTGGAGACCACCGCGACCCGGCAAGGGGACGCGTGGTTGTTGAACGGCTTCAAGTGGTTCGCATCCAACTGCGCCGGGCAGGCGTTCGTTGTCCTCGCGAAACCCGAAGGCGCACCGGACTCTTCGCGGGGCGTCGCCAACTTCCTGGTGCTGCGCACCCGCCGCGACGGCTCGCGTAACGGGGTCCGGGTCCGGCGGCTCAAGGACAAGCTCGGCACCCGCTCGGTGGCCTCGGGCGAGGTCGAATTCGTCGATGCCGAAGCGTTTTTGCTGTCCGGTGAGCCCTCCGACGCCACCGCGGGTCCATCGGACGGCAAGGGGTTGGGACGCATGATGGAGCTGACCAACGCCGCACGCCTGGGCATCGCGTTGTTCGCGCTCGGTAATGCGCGACGCGCGTTGGTCGAATCGCTGTGTTATGCCCGGCAACGCCGGGCGTTCGGCGGGGCCCTCATCGACAAGCCACTGATGCGACGCAAACTCGCCGAGATGATCGTCGACGTCGAGGCCGCGCAGGCGTTGGTGTTCGACGGCACCGGCGCCACCAACCATCGTCAGCCGCGCAGCATGCGGCAACGGATCGCCGTGCCGGTCACCAAGCTCAAGGTGTGCCGGCTGGGGATCACCGCGGCGTCGGATGCGATCGAAATCCACGGCGGCAACGGGTATATCGAGACCTGGCCGGTGGCGCGGCTGCTGCGCGATGCGCAGGTGAACACGATCTGGGAGGGCCCAGACAACATTCTGTGTCTGGATGTGCGACGCGGCATCGAGCAGACCCGCGCGCACGAGACGCTGCTGGCTCGGCTGCGCGATGCGGTGTCGGTCGCCGACGACGGCGAAGCCACCCGGCTGGTCACCGGCCGTATCGAGGACCTCGACGCCGCGATCACCGCGTGGAGCAAACTCGACAGACAGGTGGCCGAGGCGCGGCTTTTTCCGCTGGCCCAATTCATGGGCGACGTCTATGCCGGTGCGTTGCTCATCGAGCAGGCAGCCTGGGAGCGTGCCACCCGCGGCGCTGAGCGCAAGGCGCTTGTCGCGCGGCTCTACGCGCAGCGCTATCTCGCGGATCGCGGGGCACTGCGCGGTATCGACGCCGACTCCGACGAGGCGCTGGAGCACTTCGACGAGCTGCTCGACGGCGCGCTGCGGGTATAGGTGCGACGGCCTCGGATCATGTGTGCCGGTTCGGAACGCGGTAGCGCATCCGCTAGCACGTTCGGCACTCACCTATTGACGGCCGACTCCAGCGCCGGCGACAGGATCAAATCGGGATGAGACCGTGCTTGCGTGCCGTGCGGAACCACAGCTGCTTCTCCCGCAGCAGCCTCATCGACTTGCGCAGCAACAGCCTGGTTTCGTGAGGGTCGATGACCGCGTCGATGAAGCCGCGCTCGGCCGCGGTCCACGGGATTGCCATGTTGAGGTTGTAGCCCTCGATGAAGTCCTTCTTGATCTGCTGCGCCTCGGGCGTGGTGGGGTCGGGGAATCGTTTCATCAGTAGCTGCGCCGCCCCCTCGGCGCCGATCACCGCGATGCGCGCGGTCGGCCAGGCGAAGTTGAAGTCGGCGGTCAGCTGCCGCGAGCCCATCACGGCGTAGGCGCCGCCGTAGGACTTGCGGACCGTGATCGTCACTTTCGGCACGTCGGCCTCGACGACCGAGTAAAGGAACCGGCCGCCGCGCTTGATGATGCCGTTCTTCTCCTGCTCGGCGCCCGGCAGGAAGCCCGGCGTGTCCACGACGAAGACCAGCGGGATGTTGAACGCGTCGCAGAACCGGATGAATCGCGCCGCCTTGTCGGAGGCCTCGTTGTCGATCGACCCCGACAGGTGCATGGGCTGGTTGGCGATCACACCCACCGGGCGCCCGTCGACCCGGGCGTACCCGGTGATGATGGCCGGCCCGTGCTGCGCCGCGACCTCGAGGAAGTCTCCGTCGTCGAAGATCCGCAACAGGATCTCGTGCATGTCGTAGGCCATGTTGTCCGAGTCCGGAACGATCGTGTCGAGCTCCAGATCGGTCGGGGTCGTCTCGGGCTCCAGGCCCGGGTTGACGATCGGCGGCTCGCTGACCGCGCTCGACGGCAGAAACGACAGGAAGTCGCGCACGTACTGGAACGCCTCGGCCTCGGAATTCACCACCTGGTGGATGTTGCCGTAGCGGGCCTGGGCGTCCGAGCCGCCGAGCTCATCGAGGGTGACGTCCTCACCGGTGACCTCCCGGATCACGTCGGGGCCGGTGACGAAGAAATAGCCCTGGTCGCGCACCGAGACCAACAGGTCGTCCTGGATCGGCGAATAGACCGCTCCCCCAGCGCATTTGCCGAAGATGAGGGAGATCTGCGGCACCAGTCCGGACAGCGCCTCGTGCCGGCGACCCAGCTCGGCATACCACGCCAGCGAGGTGACCGCGTCCTGGATCCGGGCGCCACCGGAGTCCTGGATGCCGATGATCGGGCAGCCGACCATCGCGCACCACTCCATCAGGCGCGCGACCTTTCGGCCGAACATCTCGCCGACCGTCCCCTGGAACACGGTCTGGTCGTGGGAGAACACCCCGACCGGACGGCCGTCGATCATGGCATGGCCGGTGATGCAGCCGTCACCGTAGAGCGCATTCGGGTCGTTGGGCGTTTTGGCCAGCGCCCCGACTTCCAGGAAGGTGCCCGGATCGACCAGAGCGTGGACCCGCGCGCGGGCGCTCGGAATGCCCTTCTTGTCGCGCTTGGCGGCGGCCTTCTCGCCGCCGGGCTCCTTGGCCAACTCGAGGCGGGCTCGGAGCTCGGCCAGCTTTTCGGCGGTGGTGTGCTGGATGGGAGCTGCCCCCGAAGCCGGCACGGTCTCCGTCACTACTTGCCCACCTCACTCGTCTGACTGGTTTCGGCCTCCACCTTATTCAGCACGTCAGTGAGGTGAGCACCGACCTTGCCGATGATCGGTTCGTCGATGGCCTGGATGTGTTCGCCGCCGATCGGCACCACCTCGAGGTCGGCCACGTACTCCCCCCAGCCGCCGTCGGGCTTGCGGATCGCGTATCGCGGCTCGAACTGGATGACGTCATCGTGGTAGCGATCGGCCATGTACAGGGTCACGTGGCCGTCGTACGGCTCGATCTGAACGGTCTCGAGCGCGCGGTTGTCCAGGTAGGACGTCCGCTGATGCTCGACGATGCCGCCCGGGATCTGCACGCCGCTCTGCTGGACGATGTCCAGCACGAACTTGACCTGCCCCTCGTCGTCGAGCTCTTCGAGCTGCTCGTAGGGGATCGCGGGAATCTCGACGTTGAAGGTGCGCTCGGCGAACTTCGCGTACCGGTCCCAGCGCTTGCGGGTCTCCTCCTGCGTCTGCGGGATCTCCTCGCCGGCGCGCACGGTGTCGATCATCCCGACGAAGCGCACGTCGGCCCCGGCCCGCTTCAGACCGATCGCGCACGCATATGCCAGCGCGCCGCCGAGCGACCACCCGGCCAGGATGAACGGCTTGCCCTCGTTCATCTCCAGCAGTTTCGGCACGTACTGGGCGGCCCGTTCCTGGACGGTGCCCTCCACGCGCTCGAACCCATACACCGGCGTATCCGCGGGCAAGCGCTTGAGCAGCGGCTCGTAGACCACGGTCGAGCCACCGGCCGGGTGGAACACGAACACGGGTATCTGCGACTCGTCCTGCGGAGCCCGCAGGGTTCGGACGAAGCCGTCGATCTGACCGGCCTCCAGGTACTGGCGCACCTTTTCGGCCAGCGCCTCGATGGTCTCCGACGTCTGGACGTCCTCGGCGGTGATGGCGCCGTCGGCGCGCTCCGAGAGCCGCTGCGCCATCTTTGCCGCGGTGTCCCCGTCGAGCTTGGGCAGCGGGTTGAAGATGCCGCCCGGCGACTTGCCCGTGACGATCGCCCAGGTGGCGAAGGTAACCCGCTCGGCGGCATCGCGTGGCGGCACATCGGAATTCAGCGCTTTGGCCACCGCCTCCTGGCTGAGCGCTCCCGCCAGGTCCGGCTTTGCGCCGTTGGTCGCGGCGCCCTTCGGGCCGGACGGATCCGTCGGCGGCGGCGGGATCGTCGCGTCGTCCGGCGGTGGCGGTGCCGGCTGAGTCTCGGGCTCCGCCTGCGGGTCCGGTGCGGGCGCGGCGGCCGTGGTCGGCGTTGCGCCGCTGAGCAGCTGGGCCTGCTCCTTGGCGATCTCCTCGGGCGTAAGCGTCTTCTGGTGCTCGTGCAACTGCTCGACCTCGTCGCGGTGCTCGATCGCGTACTCGATCAGCTTCTCGACGGCGTAGAGATTGGCGTCGCGCACGGCCGTCAATTGGATTGGCGGCAAGTCGAAGTCGTATTCGACACGGTTCTTGATCCGCACCGCCATCAGTGAGTCCAGGCCGAGCTCGATCAGCGGCACCTCCCACGGCAGGTCCTCGGGCTCGTAACCCATGGCCGCCGAGACGATCATGCCCAGGCGCTCACCGATGGTCTCGCCGGAATCCGGCGTCCACCTGCCCACGTTGGACGGCAGGTAGCGGTTGGTCAGGCTGTCCGACAGCGTCTCGGCGTCGTCCTCCTGTTCGGCCGGCGGCTCGGATGCAGCACCTGCCGCGTCGACCGCGCCGCTCGAGGCCGGGGCGGCGATGGTCGCACCGGCGCCTACAGCGGTCGGCAACGCGGCCACGCTCTGACCGGCCCGCGACACCAGCGCGTCGTAGACCAGGGTGAAGGACTCGTCGATGCGGGCGTGCACCTGCACCGAGGCGCCACCGGGGTGCCGGGTCATCGTCGTCACCAGCCGGGCGCCCGCACCGGGCACCGCGCGCTGCTCGGACGCCACCAGCTGGGCATCCGAAAGAACCTGTGTGGCAGCGGATTTCACCAACGCGGCCAGATCCGTCTCGCCGTTACGCGGTGCGTACTCCCAGACGTGGCGACCGTCTGGCAACGCCACGTGGGTGCCCGGCATGATCACCGAGCCGTCGCCGGAGAAGTGCACGTCCAGCCAGTGCTCTTTGCGCTTGAACCGGGTCGGCGGGATGTTCGCGTAGTCCTCCGGACCTTGCGCACGGGTGAACAAGGTGCGGATGTCGAGGTCGTGGCCGTGGACGTAGAGCTGGGCCATCGCCGAGATCATCGACTCGACGTCGTCCTGCTTGCGGGCCAGCGTCGGAATCAGTTGGGCGTCATGCAGACCCGCTGCGGCGGTGGTCAGGCCGATCTGCATCAGCGCCACCGGGTTGGGCGCGAGCTCCAGGAACGTGGTGTGGCCGCTGTCGACGGCGTTGCGCACGCCGTGGGTGAAGTAGACCGAATGCCGCATTCCCTTGACCCAGTACGCGACATCGTGGATCGGCTCGCCGCCGGGCTTGATGTAGGTGCCCTCGTGCACCGTCGAGAAGATCCCGACCGTCGGGCTCAGCGGATGAATTCCCTGCAGCTCGGCGGAGAACTCGCCGAGCAGCGGATCCATCTGCGACGTGTGGCCGGCACCCTTGGTCTGCAGCTTGCGGGCGAAGCGGCCCTCCGCCTCACAGCGGGCGACGATCGCGTCGATCTGCTCGGGCGGACCGCCGATCACGGTCTGACTGGGTGCGGCGTAGACGCACACCTCGAGGCCGGGGAAGTCGCCGAACACGGTCTTCAACTCGTCGGCGGAGTACTCGACGAGCGCCATCAGCCGGATGTATTCGCCGAACAGCATCGCCTCGCCTTCGCCCATCAGGTGCGAGCGCGACGCGATCACGCGGGCCGCGTCCGCCAGCGACAGGCCGCCGGCGAAGTAAGCCGCCGCGGGCTCACCGAGCGACTGGCCGATCACCGCAGCGGGTTTGGCGCCGTGGTGCTTGAGCAACTCGCCCAGGGCGATCTGGATCGCGAAGATGACGACGTTGCTGGTTTCGATGCCGTAGTCGACCGAGTCGTCGAGGATCAACTCGAGCACCGAGTAGCCACGCTCGTCCTGGATCAGCGCGTCGACCTTCTCGATCCACTCGGCGAAGACCTCGTTGCGCAGGTACAGGTTCTTGCCCATCTTGCGGTGCTGCGCACCGAAACCGGCCATCGCCCATACCGGACCGCTGGTGACCGGCCCGTCGACGCTGAACACGTTGGGCCGCTGCTTGCCCTCGGCGATCGCGCGCAGGCCTTTGATGGCCTCTTCATGGTCGTGGGCCAGCACCACCGCGCGCGAACGGCCGTGGTTGCGCCGCGAGAGTGCCCGGCCAATGGATTCCAGCGACGACGCCTGCCCCTCCGGGCTTTCCATCCAGTCCGCGAGCTCGGCGGCCGCAACCTTCTTGCGCGAGGTCAAAAACGCCGACACCGCAAGCGGGATCAGTGGCTTGGTGGGCTCCGACTCCTCCTGTGCCGCAAGCTCTTCCAACGCGATCGCTTTGAGGCGCAGCGCCTCGTCGGTGACGCCGGGAAGCTCGTAGGCTTCCTCCTCCACCTCGGAGGGGTCAGGGATGATGTTGCCGAAGTCGTCGAACCGCAGCGAGTGGCTTTCCAGCGCGGGCACCTCGGCCGCGTCGGCGGTCGGGGCCGCCGCGACGGGCTGCGGCTCGGCTTCGCGCTCGACGACGTCGCGGGGCAGCACTTCGCGCACCACCAGGTGGGCGTTGGCCCCGCCGAAGCCGAAGCTGGACACCCCGGCCAGCGCGTAGCCACCGTAACGCGGCCAATCGCTAGCGCTGTCAACGACTTTCAGGCGCATGCCGTCGAAGTCGATGTAGGGGCTCGGGCCGGCGAAGTTGATGGACGGCGGCAGCTTGTCGTGCTGCAACGCCAGCACCACCTTGGCCAGGCTCGCCGCGCCGGCCGCCGACTCCAGGTGTCCCACATTGGTTTTCACCGCACCCAGCAACGCTGGACGGTCAGCCGGGCGGCCCCGCCCGACAATGCGACCCAGCGCCTCCGCCTCGATCGGGTCACCCAGGACGGTGCCGGTGCCATGCGCCTCGATGTAGTCGACAGTGCGCGGATCGATCCCCGCGTCCTTGTAGGCCCGGCGCAACACCTCGGCCTGGGCATCCTGATTGGGGGCGATCAGCCCGTTGGACCGGCCGTCGTGGTTGACCGCGCTGCCGGCGATGACGGCCAGGATCTGATCGCCGTCGCGGCGGGCATCGTCGACCCGCTTGAGCACGAACATGCCGCCACCCTCGGAACGGGTGTAGCCATCGGCGTCAGAGGAGAAGGACTTGATCCGGCCGTCGGGGGCCAGCACCGCGCCGATCTCGTCGAAGCCGAGCGTCACCAACGGCGTGAGCAGCGCGTTGACGCCACCTGCGATCGCCACGTCGCACTCGCCGTTGCGCAGCGCCTGCACCGCCTGATGCGTCGCCACCAGCGAACTCGAGCAGGCGGTGTCCAGCGCCACCGACGGCCCGCGGAAGTCGTAGAAGTAGGACACCCGGTTGGCGATGATCGAGCTGGCCGTACCGGTGATCGCGTAGGGGTGCGCAACCGTCGGGTCGGACACGGCCAGGAATTGGTAGTCGTTGTTGGAGAAGCCGACGTACACGCCGACGGCCTCGCCGCGCAGGCTCGACGCCGGGATCCGGGCGTGCTCGAGCGCCTCCCAGGTGAGCTCCAGCGCCATCCGCTGCTGCGGGTCGATGTTGTCGGCCTCGGTCTTGGCGACCGCGAAGAACTCGGAGTCGAAGCCCTTGATGTCCTTCAGGTAGCCGCCCCGGGTGCGGGCGGTGCCGACGCGCTGGGCGATGCGCGGCTCCTCGAGGAATTCCGACCACCGGCCCTCGGGCAGATCGGTGATGGCGTCGCGGCCCTCCATCAGTGCCGCCCAGGTCTCGTCCGGCGAGTTCATGTCGCCGGGCAGCCGGGTCGACAGGCCCACGATCGCGATGTCGACCCGCTCGGCCGGGCCGGTGCGCGTCCAGTCGGCGCCGTCGAGTTCGTCGTCGGCGACCTCGGGTTCGCCTTCGATGATGCGGGTGGCCAGCGATTCGATCGTGGGGTGCTGGAACGCAACCGCGACAGACAGGGTCACGCCGGTCATGTCCTCGATGTCGGCGGCCATCGCCACGGCGTCGCGCGACGCCAAGCCCAACTCGACCATCGGCACCGACTCATCGATGTCGTCGGGTGATTTCCCGACGGCCCGGCCCACCCAGTTGCGCAGCCATTCGCGCATCTCGGGGACGGTCATATCGACTTTTTTGGCGGGCACCTCCCCGCCTGGGGTCGGGGTTTCGTTTTCGGGATGCTCAGTGTCAGCCATGGTCCTAAGGGATTCAGTCAGTGGAGCTGGCGAATGCCGTCGGGGAACCGACGCCGCTTCGCAGACTGCCGTCGAGGTAGGCCGCGCGGCAGGCGCGGTGCCCGATCTTGCCGCTGGAGGTGCGCGGGATCGTTCCCGACTGCACCAGCAGCAGGTCACGGACGGTGACGCCGTGACGCACGGCGATCGCGGCCCGGATGTCGTCGGCGATGGGCTGGTAATCCAGCTTGTGCGAGCCCGCGGCGCGCTCGGCGACGATCACCAGCTGCTCGGAGCTGTCGTCGGGGTCATACTTGATGCCGGTGTGCGGGTTGTCGAACACTTCCTTCGGCAGCTGGTTGGCCGGCACGGAGAAGGCGGCCACGTAGCCGGTACGCAGCGCTTTGCTGGCTTCCTGCGCCGAGTACTCGAGGTCCTGCGGGTAGTGGTTGCGGCCGTCGATGATGACCAGGTCCTTGATGCGTCCCGCGATGTAGAGGTGACCCTTGTGGTACGTGCCGTAGTCACCGGTCCTGACCCAGGTGCCGTCGTCGGGGGCGCCCTCGGCGTGCGACTGGCTGATCCGCGACTTGAGGATGTTGCGGAAGATGTCGTTGGTCTCTTCTTCCCTGCCCCAGTAGCCGGTGCCCAGGTTGTTCCCGTGCAGCCAGATCTCGCCGATCTGACCGTCCGGCAGCTCGCTCGCGGTCTCCGGGTCGACGATCACGGCCCACTCGTCGACGCCGATGATGCCGGCCGAAACCTGGGGAACGGCCTTCGGCGAATCGGCCACCACCTCGACGAAGCGCTGCTTGTTCAGCTCGTCGCGATCGACGTGGATGACCGTGGGCGCCTCGTCCATCGGCGTGGTGGAGACGAACAGCGTCGCCTCGGCCAGGCCGTAGGACGGCTTGATCGCAGTCTCCCGCAGACCGTAGGGCGCAAACGCCTCGTAGAACTTGCGCATGGACGCCGGGGACACCGGCTCGCTGCCGTTGAGGATCGCCTTGACGTTGCTCAGGTCCAGCGGCGGCTCGCCCTCCTTGGGAACCCCGCGGACCGCCGCATGCTCGAACGCGAAGTTCGGTGCAACGGTGAAGACCTCGCTGTCGGGATCGTCCTCGGGCTTGCGCGCCATTTCCCGAATCCACCGGCCCGGCCTACGCACGAAGGCGGCCGGCGTCATGAACGTGAAGTTGTGACCCAGCACCGGCGAGAGCAGCGCCGTGATCAGACCCATGTCGTGGAAGAACGGCAGCCAGCTCAGCCCGCGGTCGCCCTCCTTGCCTTCCAGGCCATTGAGCACCTGCAGCACGTTGGTGGGCAGGTTGAGGTGGGTGATCTGCACGCCGGTCGGGGTCCGGGTGGAGCCCGACGTGTACTGCAGGTAGGCGATGGTGTTCTCATCGGCCTCCGGCGGCTCCCAGGTCGACGCGACCTCGTTGGGGACCGCGTCGACGGCGATGACGCGGGGCCGCTCCTTGGCCGAACGGGCGCGGATGAACTTGCGGACGCCCTCGGCGGCATCGGTGGTGGTCAGGATCGTCGAGGGGGAGCAGTCGTCGAGGACAGCGTGCAGGCGGCCCACGTGACCGGGCTCGGCGGGGTCGAACAACGGCACCGCGATCCGGCCGGCGTACAACGCACCGAAGAATGCGATCAGGTAGTCGAGGTTCTGCGGGCACAGCACGGCGATACGGTCACCCGGCTGGGTGACCTGCTGCAGGCGGGCACCCACGGCCCGGTTGCGGGCGCTGAAGTCGCGCCACACGATGTCGCGGTACTCGCCGTCACGTTCGGTGGAGAAATCGACGAACCGGTAAGCGAGCTTGTCGCCGCGAACCCTCGCCCACTTTTCAACGTGCTTGACCAGGTTCGTGTTGTCCGGGAACTTGATCTTTCCATTCACGATGAACGGGTTGTGGTACGCCATGCCGCTCTCCTGTCACACCTGTTTCGGTCGGCCCGGCCGACACTTTGTTCCTAGGTCGGCTCCGCCGACGGCTTCGTTCTGCGGTCGGCCATGCCGACGGTTTCATGTCTCAACGCACCCGCCAGACCTCGCACGGCACCCCTCGGGGAACGCCGGTGATGTGCCAGCCCAAGCCAGCATCCACCCGATCGGGTGCGCGACAAAGGTCCGATAGCTCTTAAATTCCTCTTAATGTTACGGGGCCGCCTACAGCAGACCAAATCACAAGGTACCGCTGATCGCCATCGGCAACCGCTACGTGACGCTTGTGTCCCGCCGCCCCGATCATCCGTGTTTTGGTTGTGGCGCATTTGCAATCAGACCGTGAGCCCAGTTGAGCGTCCAGTCGGTCGCCGGTGCCCCGTCGATGCTCCAGCACTGCGTCGTCGCGTACAGCGCGTGGACCGGCTGACCGGCCCCGCCGGCCAAGGTGTTCAGCGTGGTCGGCAGGTTCGCGATGCTGAAGGCCTCCTCCGGAGCGGCGCAGATCAGGTCGCCCGGTGCGCAGATCTCGTTGGTCTTGCCGTTGAGGTCGCCGAAACCGCCCGGCCGCTCACCGGTCATGGTCAGCCCCATTCCGGACAGGATGGGCACCTCGTGCAACGTGATCTCGGCGCCTTGCCCCGGCGGGTTGGGCCCGATGTCGTTGCCGACCCCGATCTGGCGACGACCATCAGCGATCAACGTCACACCCAACACCAGGTCGTCGTCCACGGGTCCGCGCCCGTTGCCGATGTCGCTGGCGATGTCGCCGGCGATCACCGCGCCCTGCGAAAAACCCACCAACACGTAACTGGTCAGCGGGCACTTGGCGTTCATGTCCGTCATCGCCTGCACCGTCGCGCGGGTGCCTTCGGCCCGGCTGGCGTTGTAGGACATCTGCGTGTCGCCACTCAGCGGGTTGTGGAACTGCGCGGTGTACGGAGTGGTGTACGCCTGCATCCGAGACCACGGGAACTGCTGGGTGAGGCTCGCGATCGCCTTGTGCAGCAGCGCATTGGGAAATTGCACGGGGTTGGCGGGATCGTCCTGTACGGCGGACTCCCACGTGCCGGGGACGTTGACCAGCAGCACGTCGGGGCAGGAAGCGTCCTGAGACGCGGGTCGCGGCTTGTGCGGGTGCGTGCTTGTCGACGGCGGGGGCAGCACCCCGGGCGGGACCGCGCTGGGCTCCGATCCGTGCCCGCGCAGCAAGGTCACCGCGGCCAAGATGCCTAACAGGACGACGGCGGCGACCGACAGTGCGGCGATCCAGGCGAGGGTGCGTTGCCGCTTACGCCGCGCGTTTGTAGCCATGTTCTCCTGCCAGCAGAGTCAGTGGATCGCAGCTACGCGGCCCTCCCGACCCCTGCTGCACCCTTTACACGGTACCGGCTCGGCTGCGTGATCCGGCCGGGCAGCGATGGCTGGATCAGTCGCGCAGCGACCCGCAGCGCCCGGCTTCGCCGCGCTTGCGATCGCCTTAACCCAACGGCGCCGACCCGCAGCGCCCGGCTTCGCCGCGCTTGCGATCGCCGCTAGCGAATTGCGCCGACGATTTCACCCGACATCGCCCCGAGCTGCCCCGACCATGAACCCCAGCCGTTGTCGCCGCCCGCGGGAAAGTCGAAGTGGCCGTTGTGACCGCCGTTGCTGCGGTACTGCTGGTAAAACTCGCGCGAACTGCCCATCGCCGCGCCGGCCTGGCCGATCATCGCGGCATCGTCGCCGCCCATGTTCGTCGGGCTGTAGACCCAGACGCGGGTGTTGTTCTGCGCCAGCAGCGAGGCGTGCACGTAGGGATCGTGCCACTTCCACCGGCCCAGCTGCGGGGCTCCCCACATGCCGTTGCCGTCGACGCCGCCGAACTGCTGCAGGCCGGCCAGGATCGCGCCGTTGTAGTTTGTGCTCGACGGGTAGAGGAATCCGGACAGCGACCCGGCGAAGCCGAAGCGATCGGGGTGGAAGGTGGCAAGAGCCATCGCACCATAGCCACCCTGCGAGGCACCGACGGCGGCGTGGCCGCCGGGCGCCAGGCCCTTGTTGGCCGCCAGCCAATCGGGCAGCTCGCTGGACAGGAACGTGTCCCACTGCTTGCTGCCGTCCTGCTCCCAGTTGGTGTACATGCTCCACGCGCCGCCGGCCGGGGCCACCACCGAGATGCCCTTGCCGCCGAGGGTGTTCATCGCGTTGCCGGCGGTGACCCAGTTGCTCACGTCCGGGGCCGCGTTGAAGGCGTCCAGCAGGTAGACCGCGTGCGGGCCACCGGCCATGAAGGCCACCGGGATGTCGCGGCCCATCGCCGCCGACGGAACCATCAGGCTTTCGTAGCCTGCCGCTCTGGCCTTGCCGGCCGTCGCGGCGGTCTGCAGCGCGAAGGCCAACCCGACCGCCAGCACGGCTACGCAGAACACCCGCAAAAGCGCCGACATACCCCGCACGACCGTCATGTCCACCCTCCATCGTGTAGTCGCTGAAAGCACATTAGCCAGCGCCGTAGTTCCCCCGCGCGCCGGGTAGTGAAACAAGTCACACGCCCACACACAACAAGCGGCGGAAACCCCTGAGGGTTCCCGCCGCTCGTCGTTACTGCTCTGCGTGTTTAGGTGCCCTGGCCATTACCGGCGTTGGCGGCCGTGGCCGGACCCGCACCCGGGGTGGCGCCCAGAGTCGACTGCAGGTCGGGCAGCATGGCGTGCACCTGCGCGCCCCAGTAGGGCCAGTCGTGGGTGCCGTTGGCGTCGAAGTTCCACACCGCGTTGTGGCCACCGGCGGCGTTGTAGGCGTCCTGGAACTTCAGGTTGCTGGTCCGCACGAAGCCCTCGAGGAACTTCGCCGGCAGGTTGTCGCCGCCCAGGTCCGACGGCTTGCCGTTACCGCAGTACACCCAGATGCGGGTGTTGTTGGCGACCAGCTTGCCGACCTGAAGCGATGGGTCGTTGCGGGCCCACGCCGGGTCCTCCTTGGGACCCCACATGTCGGCGGTCTTGTAGCCACCGGCGTCACCCATGGCCAGGCCGATCAGCGACGGGCCCATCCCCTGCGACGGGTCCAGCAGCGCCGACAGCGAGCCGGCGTAAATGAACTGCTGCGGGTGGTAGGCGGCCAGGATCAGCGCCGACGAGCCGGCCATCGACAGACCGACCACAGCGCTGCCGGTCGGCTTCACCTGCTTCTGCGACGACAGGTACTGGGGCAGCTCGCTGGTTAGGAAGGTCTCCCACTTGTAGGTGGTGCAGCCGGCCTTGCCACAGGCGGGCTTGTACCAGTCGGAGTAGAAGCTGGACTGGCCACCGACCGGCAGGGCAACCGAAATGCCGGACTGGAGGTACCACTCGAACACCGGGGTGTTGATGTCCCAACCGTTGAAGTCGTCCTGCGCGCGCATACCGTCGAGCAGGTACAGCGCGGGTGAGTTGGCGCCACCGCTTTGGAACTGAACCTTGATGTCGCGGCCCATTGCGGCGGACGGAACCTGCAGGTACTCCACCGGCAGACCCGGGCGAGAGAAGGCCCCGGCGGTCGCCGAGCCTCCGACGGCGCCAATCAGGCCCGAGAGCAGCGCCGCACCCGCGGCCGCCACGACGAGCCGGCGCGGCATACCCGCCACGGCGCCGCGCAATCTGTCGACAAGCGTCATCCTTGCTTCCTCATCCTTCTTGCGGCCTTTCGGCGCATTTCACCGATCGGTCACTGTCTTGATTGGTCGAACTGCCTGCACAAACCCGAATGCACGGCTTCTTATCAGACCGTCGCGGTCCGCATCGTCGCCGCGCCAAGCGCAGGAGTGCTCGTGTAGTCAACCACACGTTGCGCCGTTCGGTCGCATCGAGGCACGGGGACGGGCCGTCGAGCGGCCCTCGTACCCAGCGGTTTTCAACCGCAACATGTGTCTAAAAAGCAATGATTCACATGTGCTTGACGGCCGTCGCCAGCTGGTGAGAGGCCAAATGTGATGTTGCTACCATTTTTTCGCGGGTGGCGCGCTGTGATTTGTTCGACGTATGCCGAAATTTCTTCTGCGCGACGCTTACTCGCGAGGTGGGGGCGGCACCTCTTCGGGTACCGGCAGCCCACACCGGGCCAGTTCGTAGCGCGGCACCCGGTCGATCCGGTACTTGGTGAACCGGTAGGAATTCACCAGGTTGGACAAGAACCGGTGCGGGGTCATCGGGGCGCGCACCGAGCTGAGCACCGCCTTCGTATCCGGGCATTGCAACGCCGACACGGCCTGCGCGACCCACTGCGCGTCCAGGTAGCCCGGAATCCCCGGTGGCAACTTCACCCAGGGGCCGTCGGCGATCACCCAGTCGGGAAAGAGGTTCTTGTCGTGCCCGATGCGGCCGTGCTTGAGCCGTTCCGTGTGTTGCGCAAGCGGATTCGCCAAACCGATCTGATCGATCACCCTGACATCGAGCCCGACATTCATGCCAACCATGCCGAGGTTGGTGAAAAACACGGCATGCTGGGGTTTTTGCGGGGACTTGTCGCCCGGCGGTGGCTGGGCCATCGGCACCAGGTCCCACTGGATGTAATTGCCCGACGGAAGTAGTAGCGCCCCTTCGGGGGTGTTGTTGAGGGCGGTGAGGATCGCCGCCATGCGCGGATAGCCCAGATAGTCCGCGGCGGTCAGCGGATGTGCGCGACCAGTGGCCTGGGCATAGAAGCGGCGTTCGTCAACGATCCCGGAGTAGGTGACGTGGGTGGCATCGTCGCCCATCCCCGGTGAGTTCGCCGCCCAGAGCGCCCATCCGGCCAGTCCCAGCCACAACGCGCCCGCGGCGCCGGCCACCCAGTTGCCGGTCTCCCGCGAATAGTCCTGGCCGTCGGGGATGGCGATCGGGATGACCGCGACCGGAGCCAGCAGACAGAACAACGGAGCCAGCAGCACGCGTGCATGCATGAAGTCGCCGCCTTGCCGGATCCAGTACAGGGCCTGCAACAGACCGCTCACCACTACCCACGCCACCACCGCGGGCGGACTGTGCACGGCCCGGGCCAGCCGCCCGTAGTTGGGCGCCAGCGCCGGGCGCAAAAACGACGGCCGCCGACGGGCGGCGAACAGCAGCACCCCCAGCAGCACGAGGAGCACCACGGGTATCCACACCGCGTAGGGCGCATCGAAGTTGGAGAGGTAGATCATGCCCTGTGACCACTTGTCCCCGGCCGCGTCCTTGGCCAGGGCGGTACCGGGTACCAGCAGGCCGTAATAACCCATGCGAAAGACCTCGTAGGCGACCGGCACGAAACCCCCGGCCACCACGATCAGCACCCGGCGCTGCCAGGTCCGGGCGGCGATCAGCATCATGATTAGGGCCAGGCCGCCCATCAGCGCCAGCTCGGGCCGGACCAGCACACTGAACCCGGCGACGAAAGCCAGCAGGCCGGCGAACACTTTGTTGTCCGGGCGGTTGCGCACCGGCTGCGCCCAGCAGACCATCATCCACCACACCAGCCCGAGATAGGCCAGCGCCAAACCGCTCTCCAGGCCGGACGTGGCGAAGTCGCGCGCCGGGGGCAGAGCGATATACACCAGCGCGCCGGCGGGCAACATGACGGCCTTGCGGCCCCGCAGGCTCGGCGCGTACAGCCTTGCGGCGCCCAGCATCGCCCACGCCACACCCGCGACCGAAAGCACCAGCGCGAGCGCGAGCGCCACGTACTCCATGCGCAGTGGGCCGCCCACCCAGCTACCGACGTACATCAGGTAGGTCCAGGCGGTCGAGGTGTTGGCTTCGACCCGCTCGCCCTGGTTGAACACCGGTCCGTTGCCCGCGAGCAGATTGCGCACCGTGCGCAGCACGATGAGGCCGTCGTCGGCGATCCAGCGGCGCTGCCAACTCCCCCAGCCGAACAGCAGGGCGACCAACGCCACGCTGATCCACAGGCTGACCCGCACCATGGTGGTGTACGGAAACACCGGCCAGCCGGGCCGCCTGATCACCGGCCGGCTGCGCATCATCCGCGCTTTGAGAGCCTGCAGTTCGGGGCTAACCGAAGGCAACGGCGGCTCCGACTGTCGCGATCCACGCCAAAAACAGCAGCTGCAGCACCCGGTCACGCAGCGCGATGTCTTCGGGTTCGCCGGCCAGCCCGCCGTCGACGTCGACCGCGTAGCGCAGGATGGCGATGGTGAACGGGACCATGGACACCGCGAACCAAGATCCTGAGTGGCGGTCACGCTCGAACGCCCACAGGCCGTAGCAGATCACCACCGCGGTGGCCGACAGCGTCCAGACGAATCGCAGGTAGGTGCTGGTGTAGCTCTCCAGCGACTTGCGAATTGCCGCGCCGGTGCGCTCGGCGAGTTGCAACTCCGCGTAGCGCTTGCCCGCCACCATGAACAGCGAAGCGAACGCTGCCGACAACAGAAACCACTGCGACAGCGGGATATCGGTGGCCACGCCGCCGGCGATCGCCCGCAGCAGATACGCCGACGACACTATGCAAATGTCAAGCACGGCTTGATGTTTGAGGCCGAAACAGTACGCCAGCTGCATCACGAGGTAGACGGCCATCACCAGTGTCAGGTTCGGCGTCACGATCCAAGCGATGCCCAGCGAAGCCACACCCAGCAGAACCGCCAGGAAGTAGGCCAGCCACTCGGGGACGTTGCCGGCTGCGATCGGGCGAAACCGTTTGGTCGGGTGCTCGCGGTCGGCCTCGACGTCGCGCACATCGTTGACCAGATACACCGACGAGGCCCCCAGGCTGAACACCACGAACGCCAACCCCACCTGCGTGAGCATCTGTGGGTAGTCATACCGAATACCGCTGCCCAGCCCGGCCACCGGAGCGGCCAGCACCAATACGTTCTTCACCCATTGCCGGGGTCGTATCGCCTTGATCACCCCGGTGACCAGGTTGCCCGACGGTCGGGTCACGACGTCCTCACTCATTCGGCTTCACCTCTTGCGACCTCTCGTGCGCGGCGCGCGATCGCCGCAACGACGGCACCGAGGGCGATGCCGAAGGCCACGTCGCTGGGGTAGTGCACACCCAGCAGCATCCGCGACAACGCCATCGGCGGCACCAAGACAGCAGGCAGTGGTAGACCGGCGGTGCGGCCCAGCAGAATCGCCGCAGCGGTGGTCGACGTGGCATGTGCGGAGGGAAAACTCAGTTGGCTCGGCGTGCCGACGTTCACCACGACTGCGGGATGGGACGGCCGCTTACGACGCACGATCCGCTTGACGATGACGGCGGTGGTGTGTGCGGCGAACGCCCCTGCCCCGGCCACCAGCCAGTCCCACCGCCGCTTCGGGGACAGCACCGCCCCGAGGACGGCGACGGCCACCCACCCGATGCTGTGCTCACCGAAGTGGGACAGCGCACGCGCCACGGGGAGCGCCCCGGGACGATCGCTCAATGCGGCCTGGACGGCGACCAGCGCGGCCACCTCGCCGCGCGGTGCCTCTGCGGCAGCGGCCTCATGCATGTTCTGCGGCTGGCAGCAACGCCGTCTCCCACTTCTGCTTGCTGGACAACACGGGCAGCGCGTCGCGGTACACCCGCCGCATCTCGTCGAACCGGCTGAGCAGCTGACGCTGACGGCGCAGCGATGCGAACAACAGCGAGAACATCTTTCGCCGGTCCCGCTGGCGGTAGACCACGCCGCAACCGTCGGCCGTGGTGACCGTCACGCCGTCGACCGTGCACAGCCGGAACCAGCGCGCATCCTGGGTCGGCACGTTGAACTCGGGCCGCGTGTGGGATTGCGTGTCAGCCTTGGTGATGTTGTGCAGGATTCCACGTGCCAGCCGGTAGCTGATGGACACCGGATTCACCGGCGGCTTCATCGCCTTGGTTTTGTGCTGGGGCGCCGCGAGTTCGCTTGCCGCCGGCAGCACGACGGCGTCCGGGTAATCCTTGCGCAGGCGATGCACCTCGGGCAGTGCGGATTCCAGTATCGAGAAGATGTGTTCAGGCCCGGCGAGGAAGTCGTCGATGGCCCTGTTCTGAATTGCGACCGTCGAATACTCAAGGCAGGCAAGGTGTTTGAGTGTCGCCTTGAGGTGGCTGCGGACCAGGCCGGTGATGTCGCGGTCCCAGTGCAAGGCGGCCACCACCAGCCGGTTGCGCAGATGGAAGTAGGCCTGCCAGTCAATGGCGTCGTCCTTGTCGCTCCAGGCCATGTGCCAGATCGCGGCGCCGGGCAGCGTGACGGTCGGATAGCCGTGCTCACCGGCACGCAGACCGTACTCGGCGTCGTCCCACTTGATGAACAGCGGCAGCGGCTGGCCCAGCTCCTCGGCGACCTGCCGCGGGATCATGCACGTCCACCAGCCGTTGAAGTCGACGTCGATGCGCCGGTGCAGCAGTGCGCTGCGAGAGTTCTTGCTGTTCAACGGGAATTCGGCGAAGTTGTGGTCGTACTCGGCGTGCGGAGCGGCGGTCCACATGAAGTTCGACTCGTCGACGACCTCGCCCATGATGTGCAGATGCGACGGCTCCTGCAGGTTGAGCATCTGCCCGCCGATCAGCATCGGCGTCTTGGCGAAGCGGTGCAACGCCAGCACCCGCAGGATCGAGTCGGGTTCGATGCGGATGTCATCGTCCATGAACAGGATCTGTTGGCAGTCCGTGTTTTTCAGCGCCTCATACATCACGCGGCTGTAGCCGCCGGACCCGCCGAGGTTGGGCTGGTCGTGAATGGTCAGCCGGCTGCCCAGACCGGCGGCCGCGGCCGGGAAGTCCGGGTGATCGCGCACCTTGCGGGCGCCCTGGTCGGGAACGATGACCGCACCGATTACCGCGTCCACCAACGGATCCGCCGTGAGATCGGCCAGCGCGTTGACGCAGTCCGCGGGGCGGTTGAACGTGGGGATGCCGACGGCGATGTTGGCCGTGCCCGGAGCGGGCTCGGTGGCATACCAGCCGCCGCTGATCAGGTTGACCGCGGTGTCGGTGGTGATGTCGAACCAGATCCAGCCGCCGTCCTCGAAAGGCTTGAGCGCCACCTCGATCTCGACGATGGCCGGCTGCTCGTCGGTGCCCACGAATTGGCGGCCTTCCACGGAGATTCGCACCCCGGTGGCCTTGGTCCGGTACACGTCGACGCGTCCGGTTCCGGTCAGCTCGACGCGCAGCACCACCGACTGACAGATGGACCAGCGCCGCCAGTAGCTGGCCGGAAACGCGTTGAAATAGGTGGCGAACGATACCTCGGACTCTTTGCCGATCTCCAGCGAGGTACGGCTGGTGGCGTGGGCGCGCCGGGCGTTGGTCGTCGACTCCTCGAGATACAGCTTGCGCACGTCGAGCGGCTCACCGGGACGCGGCAGGATGATCCGGGACAGCAGGCTCACGGCACTCATTGGGCGCCACTCCTTCTCATCGCATTGCTTCGCATCGTCATGGCGCGCATCAGCGCGCGCCTTCCTCTTTGTTCTGGGCTTCCGTCAGGGATGCGCCGTCCCGCAGGTGCGGCGCGAGGACGTTGTCGTACATGTTCAAGGCGCTGGCGATGGCCATGTGCATATCCAGGTATTGGTAGGTGCCCAGCCGGCCGCCGAACAGTACCTTCGACGACGCGGTCTCGGCCTTCGCCCTGGCCCGGTAGGCGGCCAACAGGGCGCGGTCGGCCTCGGTGTTGATCGGATAGTAGGGCTCGTCGTCGTCTTCGGCGAAGCGCGAATACTCCCGCATGATCACGGTTTTGTCGGCGGGATAGTCGCGCTCGGTGTGGAAGTGCCGGAACTCGTGGATGCGCGTGTATGGCACGTCCAGGTCGTTGTAGTTCATCACCGGCGTCCCCTGAAAATCACCGGTAGGCAACACTTCCACCTCGAAGTCCAGGGTGCGCCAACCGAGGCGGCCCTCGGCGTAGCCGAAGTAGCGGTCCAGCGGGCCCGTGTAGACGACCGGCGCGTCGGGGCTCTCCGCGCGCAGCTGGTCGCGCACGTCGAACCAATCGGTGTCCAGCCTGACCTCGATGCGGTCGTCGGCGGCCATGTTGCGCAGCCAGGCCGTGTAACCGTCGACGGGCAGGCCCTCGTAGGTGTCGCTGAAGTAGCGGTTGTCGAAGGTGTAGCGCACCGGCAGCCGGGTGATGTTCGCGGCGGGCAGCTCCTTGGGGTCGGTCTGCCACTGCTTGGCGGTGTAGCCCTTGACGAACGCCTCGTAGAGGGGCCGGCCGATCAGCGAGATCGCCTTCTCTTCCAGGTTTTGCGCGTCGGCGGTGTCGATCTCGGCGGCCTGTTCGGCGATGAGCTTGCGGGCTTCGTCCGGGGTGAAGTACTTGCCGAAAAACTGCGACACCAGGCCCAGCCCCATCGGGAACTGGTAGGCCTGCCCGTTGTGCATCGCGAAGACGCGGTGACGGTAGTCGGTGAAGTCGGTGAACTGCCGCACGTAGTCCCACACCCTTTTGTTGGAGGTGTGGAACAAGTGGGCGCCGTACTTGTGCACCTCGATGCCGGTCTGGGGTTCGGCTTCCGAGTAGGCGTTGCCACCGATGTGTGGTCGGCGGTCCACGACGAGGACGCGCTTGCCGAGCTGGGTAGCCACGCGCTCGGCAATGGTCAGTCCGAAGAATCCAGAGCCGACGACGAAAAGATCGAAACGAGCTGTCATCGGTTGCTTAGGGTATCCGACCGCGTGGCCCTAACCCATTTGGCGAGGCCATGCGGCGGCGTGGCTCCGTGACGACGGCCGTTGGGGCGCCCGGAATCCGCGATCACAGTCGGGGTCGCAATTGCCTCACGATTCAATATCACCACTCTAGTAACAGGTTCACCACTCGTACCATCGACTCTGTGTGATTCCGCCAGATAGGAGCGGTGGGACGCGCCGACACAACACACAGTCAGATTTGAGGAGACTTCCGTGCCGAACCGACGCCGACGCAAGCTCTCAACAGCCATGAGCGCGGTTGCCGCCCTGGCAGTGGCGAGTCCTTGCGCATACTTCCTTGTCTATGAATCGACCGCCGACAACAAGGCGCCCGAGCATCACGAGTTCAAGCAAGCCGCGGTGATGAGCGATCTGCCGGGTGAGCTGATGGGCGCACTGTCGCAGGGCTTGTCGCAATTCGGGATCAACCTGCCCCCGGTGCCCGCCTTGAGCGGGGGCGCCACCAGCACACCAGGTCTGGCCAGCCCCGGCCTGGGCACTCCAGGCCTCGGAAGCCCCAGTCTGGGGACCACGGGCCTGACCAATCCGGCCATGACCAGCCCCGGATTGACCAGCCCCGGTCTGACCAGCCCCGGATTGACGAGTCCCGGCTTGGCCAGCCCCGGTTTGACCAACCCCGGTGTGGCGCCCGTGACGCCCGGGCTCACCGCGCCCGGGGCGTTGCCGACCACCCCTGGTGCCGGCGTCGCGACCCCTGGCGCCGGGCTCAACCCTGCGCTTTCCAACCCCGGGCTGACCAGTCCGGCTGGGGTGACACCGGGCCTGGGTGGCCCGACGCTGTCGCCGAGCGAGGTGCCGATCGACTCTGGGGCCGGGTTGGACCCGGGCGTCGGTGGCACGTACCCGATCCTGGGCGACCCGTCCACCTTCGGTAACGCTTCGCCGATCGGCGGCGGCGGTACCGGCCTGGGCAGTGGCTCGGGCACTGGCGGCGGTGCCAGCGGCGGATTGGTCAACGACGTGATGCAGGCCGCCAACCAATTGGGCGCCGGCCAGGCGATCGACCTGCTCAAGGGCTTGGTCATGCCGGCCATCACCCAGGGCATGCATGGCGGCGCTGGCGCCGCGAGTGCCCTGCCTGGCGCCGCCGGTGCCCTGCCGGGTGCTGCGGGTGCCTTGCCGGGTGCGGCCGGTGCCCTGCCGGGTGCCGCGGGTGCCCTGCCGGGTGCCGCGGGTGCCCTGCCGGGTGCCGCGGGTGCCCTGCCGGGTGCCGCTGCGGGCGCCTTGCCCGCCGCCGCGGGTGCGGCCGGTGCACTGCCGGCGGCCGCCGGCGCGGTACCGGCACTGCCCCCGGTCTAGTCCCTTTCAAACTCTCCACAAGACGGCACCGCAGATCTTCTGCGGTGCCGTCGATTTGTGGACATTGCGCAGCGCCCCGTTCGTGTCGTCTCATGGATAACATTAGAAACACACGTAACATCAGCTGGTGCCTCGCAGTCGTGCGCCGACGATGTTGCTCACCGCCATGGCGGCGACCGTCGTCCTCGTCTCGTGGGTGGCGGACACGACACGCGACCGTGGCACCGCCAGCCCGTCGCCGTCGCGCGGCACCCAACTCGTCGAGCAGCCGCTCATCGGGCTCGGCGCGGGCGTCACCGTTCGTGAAATCGGTCAGGCCACCCCGTTCTCCTTGGTCGCCCTGACCGGCGACCTGGCCGGCACGTCGACCCGCGTGCGCGCGAAGCGCCCCGACGGGTCGTGGGGGCGCTGGTATCAGACCGAGTACGAAACCGCGGCACCCGACCCGGATCAGCACAGCGGGGCGACAGAGGGACCCCGCGGAACCGATCCGGTGTTCGTCGGCACCACCACCACCGTCCAGATCGCGGTCACCCGTCCGCTCGGCGCGACAGTGACCCAGGCGCTCCCGCCGGTGGCGCCAAGCGCGAAGACCGACCTGGGCTACAAACCGGCATCCAGGGAGCAGCCCTTCGGGCAGAACATCTCGGCAGTGCTCATCTCCCCACCGCAGGCGCCGGTCGAAAAGCATTGGACACCACCGGCCGGAGTCTTGATGCCCGGCCAGGCTCCCCCCATCATCAGCCGAGCCGACTGGGGCGCCGACGAGTCGCTGCGATGCGGTACCCCGCAGTACGACAACGGGATTCGCGCCGCAGTGGTCCACCACACCGCGGGCAGCAATGACTATTCGCCGCTTGAATCAGCCGGGATCGTCAAAGCCATTTACACCTACCACAGCAAGACGCTGGGCTGGTGTGACATCGCCTACAACGCGCTGGTCGACAAGTACGGCCAGGTGTTCGAGGGCAGCGCGGGCGGCCTCACCAAGGCGGTCGAGGCCTTCCACACCGGCGGATTCAACCGCAACACCTGGGGTGTGGCAATGATCGGCAACTTCGACGACGCGCCCCCTACCCCGATCCAGCTCAGAAACATAGGCCGGCTGCTCGGCTGGCGGCTGGGCCTGGACGGCGTCGACCCCAAGGGCACGGTGCAACTGGAGTCAGCCGGCAGCCACTACACGACTTTTCCAACCGGCTCCATCGCGACGCTGCCGACCATCTTCACCCACCGCGACGTCGGGAACACCGATTGCCCAGGCAATGGCGCCTATGCGCTGATGGACGAAATACGTGATATCGCTTCGCATGTCAACGATCCGCCCGAAGAATTGCTCCAGGCATTGCGGGGCGGTGCGATCTATGACCACTGGCAAGCGATCGGCGGAATGAACAGCGTGCTGGGAGCACCGACCTCGCCGGAAGACGACGCGGAAGGCGATGCCCGCTTCGTCACCTTTGCTCGCGGTGCGATGTACTGGTCGCCGGTGACGGGCGCCCAGCCGGTCACCGGCGCCATCTACGAAGCATGGGCCTCACAGAGTTACGAACGTGGCCCGCTCGGATTGCCGACCAGCGCGGAAATCCAACAGCCGCTGCAGATTACGCAGAATTTCCAGCACGGCACGCTGAACTATGAACGGCTGACCGGAAACGTCACCGAGGTGGTGGACGGAATCACGGTTCCGCTGACGACCGAATCGCCAAGCGGCCCAACGGTGCCGGCCGAGCACTTCTCGCCGCCGTCGCATCCGACGCCCACCTGACCGATGGCGACAATCTCCTCGCGTCGCGGCGCGGTGCGCGTCTTTCGCGCCGCTAGAGCCACCAGCGTTCCAGCACCCGGCCCACCCCGTCGTCGTTGTTGGCGGTGGTGATCTCGTCGGCGGCCGCCTGCACGTCGGGATGGGCGTTGCCCATCGCCACGCCATGTCCGGCCCACCGCAGCATCGGCAGGTCGTTCGGCATGTCGCCGAACGCCACCACCTCCTCGGGTGCGATCCTGCGCGGTCGTGCGATCTCGTCGACGCCGGTCGCCTTGCTGGTCCCGGGCGGCACGACCTCGATCAGGCCGTTGTTGGTGGAGTAGGTGATGTCGGCCTCGAACCCGACGTGCTTGGCCAGTTCGGCCGCCATGTCGGAGCTGCGCGCTCCGGCACGGCGAATGAGCAGCTTGATCGCCGGGGCGCTGAGCAGATCCTGGATCGACACCTCGGTGTTGTCCGGGTTCAGCCAGGCATGCTCGTAACCCGGCGAGCTGACGAACTGCGGCGTCGCCGTGTCATGGGCGCTTTCACCGATACGCTCGACGGCCAACCCGGCACCGGGGATGACACTGGTGGCCAGCTCGGCCAACTCGGCCAGGGTGTCGACGGGAAGGGTGCGGGTGGATATCACCCGATCCGTCGCGGCGTCGTAGATGACGGCGCCGTTGGCGCACACCGAGATCGGCGCGAAACCCAGCGCGTCGACGACGGGACGTATCCAGCGCGGCGGGCGGCCGGTCGCCACCACGAACTGCGCACCGCCGGCTACCGCGGCGCGGACGGCGTCGCGGGTGCGCGGCGAGATCTTCTCGTCGTCGTCGAACAGGGTGCCGTCGACGTCGCAGGCGATGAGCGCCGGCAGCGTCATCGAAACCGCCCGCGTTGGCAGCTGACCGGACCCCTCAATGTTTCCCGCTCTGCGTCTGCCCCGGTCGCGTCACACCGTCGGTTCCGTATTTCTGCATCCGCTCCCGCAACTCCGACAACCGGATGGCCCGGGAATCCTCTTGGGTGGGCGCGCTGCCGCCCAGCCGACGCGGCACCCAGAATTCGTCTTTCGGGTGCGGATATTCCTCCTGCACCCGATACAGCAGGTCATTCATCGCCGAGCGCAACAGCGCGTTGAGTTGCTCAGGCGTGCCCCGTGGTGCCAATGGCTGACCGGCCGCCACGGTGATCGGAACCTTGTTGCGAAACACCTTCTTGGGATGGTCCTTCGGCCAAATCCGATGAGCACCCCACACCACGATCGGAACGACCGGCACCTGAGCGTCCAGCGCCATGCGCGCCGCCCCGGTCTTGAACTCCCGCAGTTCGAAACTGCGACTGATGGTGGCCTCGGGATGCATCCCGATCAACTCCCCGGCGCGCATGCGTTGCACCGCCACATCAAGGGCGTCGTGTCCCGACCTCCGATCCACCGGGATCAGCCGGGCGTGGTTGATGACGTAGTTGACGGCCTTCACGTCGGCCATTTCCGCCTTGATCATGAAGTAGGCGCGCCGGTGACGTTCCCGGACGGCCATCAGCGTCGGCAGCCAGTCCAGGTAGCTGGTGTGGTTCTGGGCGAGCAAGGCGCCGCCGCGCGCGGGGATGTTCTGCAGGCCGTGATACGTGAACTTGGTGCCCTGCATCGCGACCATCGGCGGGACGATCCATTCCGCCAGCCGGTAGAACCCCTCGGGCATGTCTTCTCCTTCGCCTACTGCGGCGGATGCCCGGCCCGTTTGGCCGACCGAGCCGCCGCCTCGGTGGCCTCTATCCGAGCGGCCTCGGCCGGGGTCGGCGCTGCGCCGCCCAGTCGGCGCGGCATCCAATACGCTCCGGGTTCGCCCGGATAGTGCTCTTGCGCCCGGTGCAACAAGGTGGTCATCGCGTCGCGCAGGGCAGCGTCGGTCTGCGCGATGTTTTCGTGCGCGCGTAACGGCGCGCCCACCTGCACAGTAATGGGTATCTTCGCGCGGCCCACATTCCGTGGGTGATCCTTGGTCCAGATTCGCTGCGCGCCCCAGACGACCACGGGCACGATCGGGACGTCCGCTTCGACCGCCATCCGCGCGGCGCCGGACTTGAACTCCTTGAGTTCGAAGCTGCGGCTGATCGTGGCCTCCGGATAGACCCCCACCAGCTCACCTTCGCGTAATCGCTGCACCGCCACCGCGTACGCACCCGCTCCGGCGCCACGGTCCACCGGGATGGTGCGGGTGTGCCTGATCAGGAAATTGACCGGTTTGACCTGCTGCATCTCGGCTTTGATCATGAACCTCAGGCGGCGCCCCCTGCGGTGCACGGCGAGCGCGGCGGGCAGGAAGTCGACGTAGCTGGTGTGGTTGATCGCCACCACGGCGCCGCCCCGCTCCGGGATCTGCTCCACGCCGCTGTAGGTGATCTTGGTGCCGGTGGCCTTCACCACGAATTGAGCCAGGAGCTCCAAAGCGCGGAAGGTCGGCTCCACCATCGATTGCTACTCCGCGGCCCCTGCGGACCGGGCCCGCCGAGCCGCCCGGGCGGCCGCTTCCTCGGCCTCCAGCTGGGCCGCTTCCGCCAGGGACGGCGCGCCTCCGCCCAACCGGTGTGGCACCCAGAACTCGCCGGCCGGGTGCGGCCCGTACAGTTCCTGCGCGCGCTCCAGCAGATGCTGCATGCGGGAATGCAGCAACCCTTTGAGTTCCTCGATGCCCAACGTCGGCTCGATCGGCTCGCCGACCAACACCACGATCGGAACCTTCGGGCGCCACAGCTTCTTCGGGTGATCCTTGGTCCAGATCCGCTGGGCACCCCAGACGATGTGCGGAACGATGGGCACCCCGGCCTCGACGGCCATCCGGGCGGCCCCCGACTTGAATTCCTTGATCTCGAAACTGCGGCTGATCGTGGCTTCGGGGTAGACGCCCACCAGCTCGCCGTCCTTGAGGTTCCGGACCGCGGCCTCGAAGGAGGCCGCGCCATCTTGCCGATTCACCGAGATGTGCCGCAGGCTGCGCATGATGGGCCCGGTGATCTTGTGGTCGAACACCTCCTGCTTGGCCATGAACCGCACCTTGCGGCCCAGGCCCTGCTTGTAGGCCGGCAATCCCGCGAAGGTGAAGTCCAGGTAGCCGGTGTGGTTGATCGCGATCACCGCGCCCCCGCTTTTCGGCAGGTTCTCGGCACCCGCGATCGTGATTTTCAGACCCTGGAGGCGCCACACCAGGCGGGCAAGCTGAATGACAGTCCCGTAAACCGGTTCCACAGCACTTGAGCCTAATGCTCCCTGCCGTGCCCCGTCACCGGACGGCGGCGACCGGCCGAGGGTGCCGGCTCGCGCTAAGCTCGGGGGCTGAAAAAGCCGTCATCCCCGGCCGAGGCCGTCACCGGCCTTCTACCGGCCCCAGGAAGGTATCAGTGCACGTCACCAGCGTCGGCCACGCCGGATTTCTGATCCAGACCCAAGCGGGCAGCATCCTTTGCGACCCCTGGGTCAATCCCGCGTACTTCGCGTCCTGGTTCCCGTTTCCGGACAACAGCACCCTGGACTGGGACGACCTGGGTGACTGCGACTACCTATATGTGTCACACCTGCACAGGGACCACTTCGACGCGAAGAATCTGGCCGAACACGTCAACAAGGACGCGGTGGTGTTGCTGCCGGACTTCCCGGTGCCTGATCTGCGAAATGAGTTGGAGAAGCTCGGTTTTCACCGGTTCTTCGAGACCAGCGACTCGGTCAAGCACCGGCTCAGCGGTCCTAAGGGCGAGCTCGACGTCATGATCATCGCCCTGCGGGCACCCGCCGACGGCCCGATCGGTGACTCGGCGCTGCTGGTTTCCGACGGCGCGACAACGGTTTTCAACATGAATGACGCGCGGCCGGTGGACCTGGATGTGCTGAAGTCCCAGTTCGGGCACATCGATGTGCACCTGCTGCAGTACTCCGGGGCCATCTGGTACCCGATGGTCTACGACATGCCGGCCCGTGCCAAGGAGTCGTTCGGCGTCCAGAAGCGGCAACGGCAGATGGACCGCGCCCGCCAGTACCTGGCCCAGGTCGGGGCGACGTGGGTGGTCCCGTCCGCGGGACCGCCGTGCTTTCTGGATCCAGAGCTGCGCGGCCTCAACGACGACCACGGCGATCCGGCCAACATCTTCCCCGATCAGATGGTGTTTTTGGAGCAGATGCGCAGGCACGGCCACGACGGCGGGCTGCTGATGATCCCGGGATCGACCGCCGATTTCACCGGCTCCACCCTGCACTCGCTGACCCATCCGCTGCCCACCGACCAGGTCGAGGCCATCTTCACCACCGGCAAGGCCGACTACATCGCCGAGTACGCCGAGCGGATGGCGCCGGTCATCGCCGCCGAGCGGGCGAGCTGGGCGCCCGCGAGCGGGGAGCCGCTGCTGGAACCGCTGCGCGCCCTCTTCGAGCCGATCATGTCGCAAAGCGACGAGATCTGCGACGGCATCGGCTACCCCGTCGAGTTGGTACTCGGACCGGAGACCGTAATCTTGGACTTCCCGAAAAGAGCTGTGCGGGAGCGGATTCCGGACGAGAAGGTGCGTTATGGGTTCGCGATAGCACCGGAGCTGGTCCGCACTGTGCTGCGCGACGGCGAGCCGGACTGGGTCAACACCATCTTTTTGTCGACCCGTTTCCGGGCCTGGCGAGTCGGCGGCTACAACGAGTACCTCTACACGTTCTTCAAGTGCCTGACCGACGAACGGATCGCGTACGCCGACGGCTGGTTCGCCGAGACTCACGACGACTCGGCCTCGGTAACGCTGGACGGCTGGGAGATTCAGCGCCGCTGCCCACACCTCAAGGCCGACCTGTCGAAGTTCGGCGTGGTCGACGGAAACACGTTGACCTGCAACCTGCATGGGTGGCAGTGGCGGCTGGACGACGGGCGCTGCCTGACCGCAAAAGGCCACCAACTGCGGAGTTCGCGGGCGTGAACGACTCTTGCGGCACCTACGACGATGGCCTGGTCCAGCTGGACCGCGCGGCGATCACGTTGCGCCGCTATCATTTTCCTTCGGGCACATCGAAGGTGATCGCGCTCGAGGAGATTCGCGGATACAAAGCCGAAAACCTGGGGCTCTTCACCCAGCGGTTCCGGATATGGGGCAGCTCGGATTTTCGTCGCTGGCTGCCGCTGGACATCGGCAGGCCGTTGAAATCGAAGCTGATCACGCTGGACGTGCCGGGCACACGGCCCTCGCCCGCGTTCACTCCGGCGCGTCCCGACGAGTTCACCGCCCTGTTGGATGATCTGCTGGGACGGCGCCGGTAGGACGTCTGTCAGCTCCGGTCGGCGAGCGCTTGTTGCGCCGCGTTGTAGCCCGGGATGAAGGTGATGCCCGGGCCGCCGTGGCAGCCCGCGCTGCCCAGATAGAGCCCTTCGATCGGGATCGGCTGGCCGAGGAACCCCCGCGGGCCGGGCCGGTTGGGACCGATTTGGTTGGCATTCAACAGGCCGTGGCAGTAGTCGCCACCGGGGGCGCCGAACATCACGCCCATGTGCCTGGGCGTGAAGGTGGTGTGCCGGATGATGCTTCGTTCGAAATTCGGGGCGAGGCGGGTGATCTTTTCGATGACCCGCTGGCCCATTTCGACTTTGGCCTGCCCGTAGTCCACGTCGCCCTCGATCGGGAAGAACAGCGCGAACGCCGACGCGGCATGCTTACCCTCCGGCGCGAGGCCGGGGTCGTTCTGCGATGGGATCTGCAATACGACGGTCGGGTCGGCCGGGACGATCCCGCGCCGCGCGTCCTCCCATTGCTGCTGGACTTCCTCGGGTGTGCGGAACAGGCCGATCGAGGCCTGCATGGCCGGCTCGTTGAGAGCCTCGTAGGGCGCGGCGAAGGTAGGAGCCTCCTCGAGGGCGAAGTGCATCTGCAGGTAACTGCCGCGGTGGTCAATGCGCGCATAGCGTTCCCGGATGTCGGCGGGCAGCGCGGCGGGATCGACCATCTCGTTCAGCGTGACATCCGGTGCGATGCCGGAGATCACGATCGGGGCGTTCAACACGTCTCCCGCCTCGGTGCGCACCCCGGTCACCCGTCCGTCGGCGACCAGAATCTCGGTCACCTTGGTACGCAACCGAAGTTCGCCACCGTGGCCGGCCAGCACGTCGCACAGGTGTGAGGTGAGCGCGCCGATACCGCCCCGAAGCTTCTTCATCTGCATGGTGTTGCCGTCGGGAACACCGAGGCCGAAGGCGAGGGCGGCCGCGCTACCCGGCGTGGAGGGACCCCGGTAGAGCGTGTTCACGGCCAGCACGGTCATCGAGCCACGCAGTGCCCCATGCTTCTCGTGATCCGGCAGATATCGGTCCAACACGTCGGTCACCGATCCGAACAGCATGTCGTCGATGGCGGAGCGCTCGAATTCGTTTGTGGCACAGGCATACATCTCGTCGATGCTCTTAGGTGGCGTTCCGGCTTCGAATCTGCCCAGCGCCCGGGTGGGCCCTTGGCTCCAGGCCATCAGCCCCGCCATACCGTTGACCGCGTCCGCCCCGTGTACCTCGTTGAGATGGGTGAACAGCTTGAGTGGATCGCTGTACTGCACCAGCGGATCGTCGCCGACACCACGCACCGCCACCGACATCACTTCCAGGTCGATCGTGGGTATGGTGTCCAGGCCCAGCTCGTCGACCACCACCTGAGACGTCGGAAATTGCACCGAGCCGGCGATCTCGAACCGGTACCCGTCGAAAAGTTCCACGGTCGATGCCATGCCGCCCGCGTACAGCTTGGAATCCAGACACACCGTCCGCAGTCCGGCCTTTTGCAGCAGCACGGCCGCGGTCAGTCCGTTATGGCCGGCACCGATAACTATCGCGTCGTAGTCAGTCATGTACTGCCCTCCGGAATGGAGGCTCGCACGACGGCAAAGTTTTGTCAATTATGACGAAACTTGTCCAGCGGCGGCCGTGACCCACGAGTCGGCGATCCCGGCGCGCAGCGATTCCAGCGCCGCATGGCACAGCCTCGCGAGTTCGCCCAGCGACCGCTCGTCGCTGACCATCCAGACCTCCATGGCGCCGAACACCGCGGCCGCAATGCATCTGGCGGTCACCGCGGCACGCACGCGTTGATCCACCGTCGGATCCGCGCTGCCATTGGCCCTGCGACTGCGCCGTTGCAACTGCGCTCCGATGGCGTCGGCGAAGTCGGCCTGGACGTCACGGATGTGCCGGACTATGCGGCCGGGGTCGAGCTCGTCTTGCCGCAATGCCGCGATTTTGGTGACGGCGTCGACGTCGTACGGGAACGAGAAGATGGCCGCCTGCACCGAATCGATGATGGGTTCCTCGGCCGGCCGGTCATCCAAAGCGGAGCGAAACCAATGCAGGCCGGTGTAATCGGCGAACAACAGATCGTGCTTGGAGCCGAAGTGGCGGTAGAACGTCCGCAGTGACACCCCGGCATCGGCGGCGATCTGCTCGGCCGACGTGTCTTCCACGCCCTGGGCCAGGAATCGCACCAGGGCGGCCTGCCGCAACGCCTCGCGAGTGCGCTCGCTGCGCGCAGTCTGAGCCGGCCTGACCATGGGAACAAGGTACCAAGAAATCTTTTGACATTATTGACAAAACTTTCAACTGGGAGCGACACTTCGCCCATGGCCTCGATCATCATTCACTTTTTGCTAGGGCTCGCCTGCATCGCCGGGATCATCGCGTCGAACCCGAAGATCTACGCCAGACCTCAAGGCGGGCAGTGGCTTTCGCCATTGGAATGCGTGTATTACGTCGCCGGGATAGCCTCGATCGCGTTGGGATATTGGTTCAACATCCACTTCGTGATGGCGGCGCACGGGCAGGGCAACCTGATCTCCGGGCCGGCCAGCTATCCAGAATTCATCAAGGGGCAGTTCGCCAGCCCGGCCTGTGGCTCGGGCAATCAGGACTACATGATCGCGAATGTCATTCTGATGCCGGTTTTCACCATCGTCGACGGTCTCCGGCGCGGCATCCGGCGCCCGTGGCTCTTCTTCCTGTCCAGTTTCTTCACCAGCTTCGCGTTTCCGTTCGCCTTCTACTTCGCGACCATGGAACGCCAGCGCCGGCACGAGCGCGCCGCGGTCACGCCGGTCGCGGCCTGACCCGGCCCGCCGCTTCGACCGCGTTGCGCCGCGCGCTGTCCACGTCATCGGCGTGAGCCAGTGCGACACCCATGCGCCGTTTGACGAAGCTTTCCGGCTTTCCGAACAGGCGCAGGTCGGTGCGCGGCACCCGAAGCGCCTCGTCCACGCCGTCGAAGACCACGCCCTTGGCATCGACACCGCCGTAGATCACCGCGCTGGCGCCCGGCGTCTTGCACGTCGTGTCGACCGCAAGGCCCAGAATTGCGCGGGCATGTAACTCGAATTCGTTCTGCCACTGGGTGATCATCGTGACCATACCGGTATCGTGGGGCCGCGGGCTGACCTCGTTGAACCACACGCGGTCGCCCTTGACGAACAACTCGACCCCGAAAATCCCTTGCCCGCCGAGCCTTTCGGTGATTGCGCGGGCGATCGACTGCGCGTTCTTCAGCGCGGCGGCCGGCATCGGATGCGGTTGCCAGCTCTCCACGTAGTCGCCGCTGACCTGCTTGTGGCCGATCGGCGCGCAGAATTGAGTGCCCACCTGACCGTCGTCGCCGAGCGCCCGGACCGTCAATAGTGTTATCTCGTAATCGAAGTCGACGAATCCCTCGACGATGACGCGGCCGTGGCTGACTCGGCCGCCGGCCATCGCATGGTCCCAGGCCGCCGCGACGTCATCGGGTCCGTCGAGCTTGCTCTGGCCCTTGCCGGAGCTGCTCATCACCGGTTTGACGACGCACGGGTAACCGATGTTCTCGGCGGCCGCCCGCAGTTCGGCCGGCGAATCGCAGAACCGGTACGGGCTGGTCGGCAGGCCGAGGGTCTCGGCCGCCAAGCGCCGGATTCCCGCACGGTCCATGGTCAGGCGCGCCGCGAGCGCGGTGGGGATCACCCGTACGACGCCGGTCGCTTCCAGTTCCTCGAGTACCCCGGTGGCGATGGCCTCGATCTCCGGAACGACCACGTCAGGCCTCTCCGCCTCGATCAGGGCCTTGAGCTGGTCGGGATCCGACATCGTGATGGTCCGCGCATGGTGGGCGACCTGCTGGCCGGGCGCGTTGTCGTAGGAATCGACCGCGATCGTCTCCACACCGAGGCGCTGCAGCGCGATCACCACCTCGCGGCCGAGTTCGCCGGAGCCGAGCAGCATGACCCTGGTCGCGTCCCGCGACAGTGGCGTTCCGATGGTGGTCATCGAGCGACGGGCTCCAGCACCTCGGCGCCGACGAACGGCACCAGCGCCTCGGGCACCCGCACGCTGCCGTCGGGCCGCTGGTGGTTCTCCAGGATCGCCACCAGCCAGCGCGTGGTGCCCAGCGTGCCATTGAGCGTGGCCGCGGTCTGCGGTTTGCCCGCGGCGTCCCGATACCGGGTGGCCAGCCGGCGGGCCTGGAAGGTGGTGCAGTTGGACGTCGACGTCAGCTCGCGGTAGGCGCCCTGGCTGGGAACCCAAGCCTCACAATCGAATTTGCGGGCGGCCGACGAGCCGAGATCGCCCGCGGCGACGTCGATCACCCGATACGGCACCTCGATTCGGGCCAGCATTTCACGCTGCCAGCTCAGCAGGCGCTGGTGTTCGGCCTCGGCGTCGGCGGGTGTGCAGTAGACGAAGCCCTCGACCTTGTCGAACTGATGCACCCGGATGATGCCGCGGGTGTCCTTGCCGTAACTGCCGGCCTCACGGCGAAAGCACGACGACCATCCCGCATACCGCAGCGGGCCGCCGGACAGATCAAGGATTTCGCCGGAGTGGTAGCCGGCCAGCGGCACCTCCGAGGTGCCCACCAGGTAGAGGTCGTCGGCCTCGACCCGGTAGACCTCGTCGGCATGCGCGCCGAGAAACCCGGTGCCGGCCATCACCTCCGGGCGCACCAGTACCGGGGGAATCATCGGAATGAAACCGTTCTCGACGGCCAGCCGCAACGCGAGCTGCAGCAGGCCCAGCTGAAGCAGCGCGCCTTTGCCGGTCAGGAAGTAGAACCGCGACCCAGACACCTTGGCTCCGCGCTGCATGTCGATGAGCCCGAGCGATTCACCGAGCTCCAGGTGGTCCTTCGGGTCGTCGATCGCGGTGGGCTCGCCGACCACGTCGAGGACGGCGTAGTCGTCCTCCCCGCCGGCGGGCACCCCGTCGATGATGACGTTGGAGATCGCCATGTGCGCCGCGGTGAACGCCGACTCCGCGTCGGCCTGGGCGGTTTCGGCTGCCTTTACCTGCTCGGCCAGCTCCTTCGCGCGCGCGAGCTTGGCGGGGCGCTCCTCGGGAGACGCGGCGCCCACGCTCTTGCTCGCCGACTTCTGCTCGGCCCGCAGGTCGTCGGCGGATGAGATCGCGGCCCGGCGGGCGGCGTCGGCCGACAACAGGGCGTCTACCAGCGACGGATCCTCCCCGCGGCTGAGTTGGGAGCGGCGCACGGCGTCGGGGTCTTCCCGGAGCAGCTTCAGGTCGATCACGGCCCTGAGACTACTTTCACCGCCGTCGGCCGCCTGCCAGAGCATCGCACGTAACGGTCGCAGGACTCACATCAGTAACTTTTGTCACGGGTCTCAGATGCTGCTGTCAGAATGGACCGGATGTCGCAAGCGCCCGAAAAAGAACTTTCCGAAGGCCGGGGGGCCGAGTTGTCCGCCGCCCCGATCGATGAGTCGTCCGATCAGCAGCCGTCCACCTCCCGGTGGCCGCGCAGCCTGCAGGCCCGGGCGACTCGACGCGCGCTACTGCTGACCGCGCTCGGCGGCCTGTTGATCGCAGGGCTGGTCACCGCGATTCCGATGGGGGGCCCCGGCTCGGGACGGTTTCTCGACAGCAGCCCCGTGCGCAGCACCGGCACCAAGAGCGACGCCGCCTTCAACCGTGCGGCCGCCGGGGAATGCCTGATGTGGCCGGACATCACACCGGAATCGGCGAAGATCGTCAACTGCGGCGACGACCACAAATTCGAGGTCGCCGAATCCATCGACCTGAGGACGTTCCCTGGCGCCGAGTACGGGCCCAGCGCCGCCCCGCCGACGCCGGCACGCATTCAGCAGATCACCCAGGAGCAGTGTGAGGCGGCCGTCCGCAATTACCTCGGCCCCAAGTTCGATCCGAACAGCAAGTTCACCGTCAGCCTGCTCTGGCCGGGCGACCGAGCCTGGCGCCAGTCCGGCGATCGCCGCATGTTGTGTGGCCTGCAACTGCCCGGGATGAGCAATCAGCAGCAAGTCTTCAAGGGCAAGGTCGCCGACGTCGACCAGTCCAAGGTGTGGCGGGCCGGCACGTGCCTGGGCATCGATTCGGCGACCAACCAGCCGACCGACGCGCCGGTTGACTGCGCGGCGCCGCACGCGATGGAAGTCACCGGCACGGTCAACCTGGGCGAGAAGTTCCCCGGTGGCCTGCCCACCGAGCCCGACCAGGACGCTTTCATCAAAGATTCGTGCACCAAGATGACGGACGCGTATCTGGCGCCGGTCAAGCTGCGCACCACCACCCTGACACTGATCTACCCGACGGTGCCGCTGGCCAGCTGGACGGCGGGCAGCCGCGAAGTGGCCTGCAGCATCGGCGCCACGCTGGGCAACGGCGGCTGGGCCACCCTGCTGAACAGCGCCAAGGGTCAGCTGCTGATCAACGGCCAACCACCGCTGCCGCCACCCGACATCCCCGAAGAGCGCCTCACCATGCCGCCGATTCCCCTTCAGGGCCCGGCGCAGCCGCCGTCCACGCAGTCGGGCCTCGGTCCCGGCCCGGCCCCGGAGATCCCGCCGAATAATCAGCACCTGCCCGGACAACAGCCCGTTCAGCAACCCCAGCAGGCCCCGGCCCAGCAGGCGCCGCCGCCCGCGGATAACGGTGGCCCGCCGGCCAATCCGGCACCCGAGGCGCCCGCGCCGGCCCCGCCGCCCGCGCCACCGCCGAATCCCGCACCGGAGGCGCCACCCGCCGAGCCACCGCCGGGGGGCTAGCCGAGTGTCCGTGCGGATGAATCCGCAGCGCTTCGACGAATTGGTCTCCGACGCCCTCGACCTGATCCCGCCCGAGCTGGCGGCCGCCATGGACAACGTCGTCGTACTCGTCGAAGACCGCCATCCCGAAGACACCGAACTGCTCGGGCTGTACGAGGGGGTGGCGCTGACCGAACGAGACTCCGACTACTTCGGCTCGTTGCCGGACGCCATCACCATCTACCGCGAGGCGCTGCTGGACGTGTGTGAATCCGAAGACGAGGTCGTTCAGGAGGTGGCAATCACGGTGATCCACGAGATCGCGCACCACTTCGGCATCGACGACGACCGGTTGCACGAGCTGGGCTGGGCCTGAGTACCTCGAACGCCCGCCGGATTTCCGGGCGCGGCATCCCGGATTCGTCCCCGCCGGATGCTATGAACTCACCTATGAGCATTGACTGCCGCGACTGCCGGGCAGGCTTAGATCACTGTCACGGCACCATCATTCGCCACGCGCTGCACCGGTCGGAATGCACGGAGCCGGACTGCTTCAGTCCCGAGCTGTTGCCGCACGCCTTCGTCATCGACTGCGACGCCGTCGGCTGCGCATGCACCGAAGTAGTTGCGCTGGCCGTCTGACCGAGAAGTCAGCCCATCGGGTCGGTGCTTGAGCGCACCGCGTCCGTGACGGGGGTCGCTTCTTCCTTCGGGTAGAACGGTGGCGTCAAGCTTCCCCAGCGCACGCAACTCCACCGCCCGTCGGTGATCGGGGTCAATGCCACCGATTCGGCGTTGTCCAGGTGGTTGTCCAGCGCGAAGTCGGCAGCTACGCCGGCTAACACCGCGGCGGCCAGCCGGATCGCGGCGCCGTGGCTGACGAGGATGATGTCGCCGTGGAAGTCGCGGTTGTCGAGATAGCGCAGGCGCAGATCGGTGAGCACCGGCACGTAACGGTCCAGCACGTCGTTGCCGGTTTCGCCACCGGGCAGCGCGAGGCCGAGCTCGCCGTGGTGCCAACGCTCGTAGACCGCGTTGAACTCGGCGACCGCGTCGTCGTCGTTGCGGTTTTCCAGCCGCCCGACTTGGACCTCGTGGACGCCGGCCATTTCGGTGGCGGGCATGTCGAGCTGGCCGCCGATCACGGCGGCCGTCTGCAACGCCCGGGTGGCCGCGGAGTGTGCGAGCATCGCCGGCCGCGGCGAACGGCGGGCAAACGCGCGGGCCTGGTCGCGGCCCAGCGGGGTCAGCTCCGCACCGGGCGGGCGGGTGTCGAGGCGGCGGTCGACGTTTCCGAAGGACTGGCCGTGTCGCAACAGGATCAACCGGCCGCTCACCGCCGCGCCCCCCGCCCGTCCGGTCTTCCGTCTCGAAGCTGCGTCAGCCAGCGCGTGGCCTCGTCGGCCGACGGCGGCAGCCCTCCGGCTGGTGAGCCGGTGGGCCAGGACCCCAGGTATCGCACATCGGCACAACGTCGGTGCAGTGCTTTGAGTGCCTCGGCGACCGCATCGTCGTCGATATGGCCCACACAATCAACAAAAAATCGGTAGGTGCCGAGTCCGGTTCTGGTGGGCCGGGATTCGATGCGGGTCAGGTCGATGCCACGGACGCCGAATTCAGCGAGCGCGCCCAGCAACGCACCGGGTGCGTTGTCGATTTGGAGCACCACCGAGGTGCGGTCGGCTCCGGTGCGCGCCGGTGGTGGGGCCGGACGCCCGACCAGAAGGAAGCGGGTGCGGGCGTTGGGTTCGTCGACGACTCCCTCGGCCAGGGTGGCCAGCCCCCAACGGTCGGCGGCCAGCGGCGAGGTCACCGCGGCGTCGACGTGTCCCTCGGCCACTTGTTGGGCGGCGTCAGCGTTGGAGTACGCGGGCCGCAGCTTGGCATCGGCCAGATTGGCGGCCAACCACTGTCGCACCTGGGCCGCCGCCACACTGAAGGCCGCCAGCGTCCGCACGTCCGCGGCGCTACGGCCGGGCTTGACAACGATGCTGAACGCGACGGTCAGCGTGGTTTCGGCGAAAACCTGCAGGGGTGAGCCGATGGCCAGGCTGTCCAACGTTGGCGTCACGGAACCGTCGATCGAGTTCTCGATCGGAACGCAGGCATAGTCAGCCGCGCCGTCGCGCACGGCATCCAGTGCCGCGGAGTTGCTTTCGACGGGCGCGGGTTGAACTGCGGCCGAGTCCTGTTCGGGGACCAGGCCGGCGGCGGTGATCTGCCGCAGCGCCGCCTCGGTGAACGTCCCCTCGGGACCGAGGTATGCGATGCGGGCCACGTCCCAACCCTAGCGGCGTACAGGACAGAAAACCCTTGCGACGCCACTCCCAGGTAAGTTAACTTAGGCTTACCTAATCGGAGGACGAGAATTGTGTTACCGCTGAGCTGCCCCGCCCCGACCACCGCCGAACGGATCCGCAGCGCCTGTGTCCGCGCCGGCAGCGCGCTGCTGGCCATCGACCATGACGACCCGGTCGCCACCCCGGTGCATCACCTGATGGACGACGGATCCGTCGCGCTGGTAGTACCCGCAGAACAGGAACGCGGGCTCACACGCCCCGCCTCGGGCTCCCAAGCGCTGCTGGAGCTGACCGACTACGCGCCGCTCCCGTTGCGCGAACCGGTCCGCTCGCTGGTCTGGGTGCGAGGCCACCTGCAGGAGGTACACCCGACCGAGATCCTCGACACGCTCGACCTGATCGCCGCGGAGTGCCCGAATCCGGCCTTGCTGGGCGTCGACACGCCGCGATGCGCCCCCGCCGACAGCGAAGAGCTGCGGTACACATTGTTGCGCCTCGAGATCGCCTCGGTGGTCGTCACCGATGCCACCGGCGCGGAACCGGTCAGCGTGGCCGCCCTGCTGGATGCCCGGCCGGACCCGTTCTGTGCCCTCGAGTCGAACCTGCTGTGGCACCTGGACACGGCCCACCGCGACGTCCTGGCCCGACTGGTGTCCAGGCTCCCGGCGCCGCTGCGGCGCGGCCACGTGCGACCCCTGGGCCTGGACCGTTACGGCGTCCGCTTCCGGGTCGAGGGCGACGACCGCGACCACGACGTCCGGCTGCCGTTCCACAAGCCGGTCGAGGACATGACCGGTCTGAGCCAGGCCATCCGGGTGCTGATGGGCTGCCCGTTCATCAACGGCCTTCGCGCGCGCGGCTAGCCGAAGTCGCGGCGTGCCAGCACCGGCGAGCCCGGGGCACGTACGTTAACCAGGTGAACGGCGAACGATCACCGCAGCGCCGGCGTCCTGAGGGCTCGAGCCCGCCCCTGCGCCCGCGCGCCGGGCAACCGGGCAACGAACCGCCGCAGGTAATCCGCCGCCAGAGCGCGCCTTCCCCGTCACCGACCGCGGAGACCCAGCCGCTGCGGCGACAAACGACACCTCCCCCGCCCGCCGTCGCTTCGTCGCCGTCCCAGGTACCGCCGCCGCGACCGCAAGCGCCGAGCACCCGCAAGCGAGGCAGACTCCGCTGGGTCCGCACGGTGGTATCGGTCCTGCTGGTGACCGTTCTGCTGGTCGGCGCGGGCATCATCGGCGGTGCGGTTTGGTTCGACTACAAGCTGCACCGCGAGGAGGTGCTCACCGATTACCCCGGCCGCCCCACAGCCGGCCGGGGTACCAACTGGCTCATCGTCGGATCGGACAGCCGCCAGGGACTTACCGCCGCGCAGCAACAGGACTTGACCACCGGTGGCGATATCGGTAACGGCCGTACCGACACGATCCTGCTGGTACACGTGCCTGGTGTCGGATCCGACGCGACGCCGACGATGGTGTCGATACCGCGCGACTCCTACGTGCCCATCCCGGGTCACGGCAAGGACAAGATCAACGCCGCGTTCGCGATGGGTGGTGCGCAACTGCTGGTGCAGACGGTGGAGCGGGCCGCCGGCCTGCGCCTCGCTCATTACGCCGAGATCGGATTCGGCGGATTCGCCGCGCTGGTGGACGCCCTGGGCGGTGTGACCGTCTGCCCGAAGGCGCCGTTCAAAGACCCGTTGGCCGGCATCGATCTGCCGGCCGGCTGCCAGACCCTGACCGGCCGCAGCGCGCTCGGGTATGTCAGGTCACGCGACACGCCGCGAGCCGACCTGGACCGGATGGTCAATCAACGGCAGTTCGTGACGGCGCTGCTGCGTCGGGCCGCCAGTCCCGCGGTATGGCTCAATCCATGGCGCTGGTACTCGGTGCCGCGCGCGGCCGCCGACGCGCTGACCGTCGACCGGGATGACCACGTCTGGGACCTGGCCCGGCTCGGCTGGGCACTGCACGGGACGACCACCACCATGACCGTCCCGATCGGCGAATTCACCAGCGGCGACGCCGGCTCGGCAGTGGTGTGGAATCACGAGGAGGCCGCCAAGTTGTTTCAGTCGTTGGCGTCCGACGCGCCGGTGCCGCCCGCGTCGGGCGAGCAGCAATAGCGGTCGGCTAACGGCTGCCCTCGCCCGCACGGTTGCCCTGCAACCACGCCTTGGTGCGACCCGGGTGGTGCGTGGCGAGCCAGGCCACCCCTACGTCGCGGCAGAAGTCGATGTCTTCGTAGTCGTCGACATTCCAGCAGTAGACCGCCCTGCCCTGGGCGATGGCGCGGTCGGCGAGCTGCGGATATTCCTTGAGTGTCGTCAGCGAAGGCCCGACGGCGGTGGCGCCGATGGCGGTGGGCGCACCGCTGGTCAGGTAGCGCGCGGTCTTACCGAGTAACACCGTGGGCAGCAGCGGCGCAGCTCGCCGGATCCGCCAGACCGCGGCGGCCGAGAATGACATCACCACCGCGCGGGACCGGTCCGCCGAGGCGGGCGCTGCGATGCCGAAGCGATGCAGCGCCGCGAGCAGCTTGGTTTCCACCAACGAGCCGTACCGGACCGGGTGTTTGGTTTCGATGAACAGCTTCACCGGCCGACGCCAATCCAGCACCAGTGAAACCAGCGCGTCCAGCGTCAGCAAACTGGTGTCACCGTGCGTGCCGTCTTCTCGCCAGCTGTCGTGCCACGCCCCATACTCGAGCTCACGCAGCTCGGCAAGCGTCATGGTGCTGACCAGGCCCGCCCCGGTCGAGGTCCTGTCCAGCCGGCGGTCGTGTACACACACCAGATGGCCGTCGCGGGTCAATCGCACGTCGCATTCGACGCCGTCGGCGCCTTCTTTGAGCGCGAGGTCATAGGCGGCCAGTGTGTGTTCGGGCCGAGCGGCCGAGGCGCCCCGGTGGGCGACGACAAAGGGGTGCCCGGCGAGCACCTCGTCGGCCCACGTCATACCCCTATGCTGCCGGTTCCTGCCCCTTCAACTCAACTGGGTCGGCCGACGCCGGTGCGGCGGGCTGGTCATCGCCAACCGCGATCCAGCGACGCGCGGGCCGTGCGACCGGTTTGCGCTGGAATCCCTCGAAGACGCGCGTGGCTGCGGCCAGCGTGGCGGCCGCGAACAGGTAGGCGAAGACCATCAGCACGGTGTTGTTGGCGATGCCCTGGGCGTCGGTGGCGAAGCTGGTCGCGATCGCCGCGATGGACACCGCGTAGCTGCACACCCATGCGCCCCACCATTGAAGGATGGTGCGTCGCAGGCGGGTGTAGTGCTCTTCAAGTATGGCCAGCTCGATCACGTACACCGGGGCCCACAGCAGGTTGGCCAACGGCACAATGCAGCCCGCCCACAGCGCCCGGGTCGAGCGCTGCTCAGGCAGGCCGTGATGGGCCAACACCGCGGCGCGGCGCGCGATCATCCAGCGGATCAGCAGCACACCGGAGGCGATCACCGCCGCGCCCGCGCCCACGCTGGCAAGCACACCGAGCCAGTCGGCTCCGATGGCCACCCATGAATTCAGCAGGGTGTTGCGGTTGATCACCAGCAGCACATACCGCACCACGTAGACCAGGGCGGCGATGCTGAGCACCAGCACACTGACGAAGGTCGTGGTGCGGACGAGCTGCGCCGGCGGCCCCGCCTGCGCAGGTGCTGCGACAGCTGCGGGCGTCTGCTCGGCGCGGTCGGCCAACCCCCAGCGCGGTATGACGGTGTAGCGCGGCGTGGGCCCAAGCGGACGGCGGCCGCGTCGGGTCGGCGGCGCTGCGCCGGGCCGCACCGCTATCCAGCGGTAGCCGGGCGGCAACCGCGGCGGCGTGCGCGGCCACCTCGGGGTCGCCGACGGGCGAGTCTGCGTCGGTGCGCCGGGTGCGCTCCATCGCGGGTCTGCAGGGGGTCCATCGGGCGTGGGCGCCATCAGGGCCCCGCGGCAGCGGGGACACCATTCGCGTTGCCGGTCGCGCACGTTCCAGCGCGTGCCGCATTGGGAGCACACCTGGATCACCGGACCAGACTAACGCCGGCCCGACGCGGGCCGAGGGACACCGGCGACCGGACGCGTGGGAACGGTGATCGACTACCGTTCGGCGGGCTCGGCAACCGACCGCGCCGCGGACGGCTATCCACAGTTTCCACAGCTTTGTCCACACCCGTTCAGCGGGCGCGAAAAGCATCGCTACAGCCTCCGGGGGCAGACCGTGGTGTCTCTGTGGATAACGCTCCGCGGGTTATAAGCACGCCAAGGCGGGCCCAAACCGGGCGTCGAGCGAAACCGCTTGCCTTGCTAAGCATTGGTACGGTCGTCCCAGCCCTCGATCTACTTCCCCCGAATGCCCTGCGGTTATCGCCAACCCACAGTTCAGCGCATTATTTCGCATGCTCGCCCGGAGGCGCTATGATCGCGTTCGCGAAAGGTGTTTGTGACTCACCTCACTGACGCGAGGTGACCGTGGTGGAAAGGCGAGTGATGGCCACGCATTCGTTCGGTCCGGGTTCAGCGGGCCCGTCGAAGTCGTATTGCGGCTCGCCGGCGTGGAATCACAGCTATAGCGTCGCCGCACTGCGCGCGGGATTGATCGCTCTGCTGTTGCTCGCGGTGCTCGCGATCATCGTCTTGTCTTGATTCGTCTTGTCTTGAATCGTCGCTGAGCGGGTATCCGCGTTCCGGCTCACAAGGGTCGTTCTTGCGGAGCGCGCGGTCATGGAGCAGGGTTGATCTCGGCTGGCCTCCGTGAGGCGGCACCGCGCGACTGAGCGTCAAGACGACAACCGAAGAAAGGAATGCCGTGGCTGAATACACCCTGCCCGACTTGGACTGGGACTATGCAGCGTTGGAACCGCACATCTCGGGGCAGATCAACGAGATCCACCACACCAAGCACCACGCCACGTACGTCAAAGGCGTCAACGACGCTCTGTCCAAGCTCGAAGAGGCACGCGCCAACGAGGACCACGCTGCGATCTTCCTGAACGAAAAGAACCTCGCCTTCCACTTGGGTGGTCACGTCAACCACTCGATCTGGTGGAAGAACCTGTCGCCGGACGGCGGCGACAAGCCGACCGGTGACCTGGCCGCCGCAATCGACGACGCGTTCGGATCCTTCGACCGATTCCGCGCGCAGTTCAGCGCCGCCGCAAACGGACTGCAGGGGTCGGGTTGGGCGGTCCTGGGCTACGACACCCTCGGCGGCCGGCTGCTGACCTTCCAGCTGTACGACCAGCAGGCCAACGTTCCGCTCGGCATCATCCCGCTGCTGCAGGTCGACATGTGGGAGCACGCCTTCTACCTGCAGTACAAGAACGTCAAGGCGGATTACGTGAAGGCGTTCTGGAACGTCGTCAACTGGGCGGACGTGCAGAAGCGGTACGCGGCCGCGACCTCGAAAACCCAGGGTCTGATTTTCGGCTGACTTTCATTTCGATCGGCGGGGGCGTCGCGCGGTTTGCGCGGCGCCCCAGTCGTTTGTTCGACCCTCATCCGACCGCGCGAAGGCGTGCGCCCACGCCGCTGACCGTGTCGTGTTGCACCGCGCCTAAACCGCAGGCATGCTTAATTATTCGGACTTACCAGTGTGGTTATTCCAAGCGGAAGCGTCGCGCGGAGGTCGAAATGGAGACTGGGTCGGACGGGCCTATCGGGGTTTCCCCGTTCCATTCTCGTGGTGCCCTGAAGGGGTTCGTGATCTCCGGGCGGTGGCCCGATTCGACCAAAGAATGGGCCCAGCTGCTCATGGTCGCGGTCAGGATCGCGTCGTTGCCCGGATTGCTCTCCACCACAACGGTCTTCGGCGCTCGCGAAGAATTGCCGGACGAGCCCGAGCCAGGCACGGTCGGCCTGGTGCTCGCCGAAGGCACGGTCTTCGGTGAATCCGCGATCCAGCCAGGCTATTTCGCAGACCATCAACCTCCGGCCCTCCTGATGTTGCACCCGCCCTCAGAGACCACGCCGTCACTGCCCGAATGCACCGGGGCGGCCTCGGGATGCGTATTGCTGCCTGGCTTGCCATATCTGGGACTCGAGCATCGGGCGGCGTGGGTGGAAGCGGAGGCCGACGGCACCATCACCTCGATGGTGAGTCGGGTCGGTGTCGACCCGATCAACCATCCCGATACGGCGATATTGGCGATGCTGCTCGCCGCGTAACCAAATGCCCGACGACAGTTCGGTGGTCGAACGCCAGAAATACGGCCGACCGAACTCCGCTGCGCCGGTGGCGGACGCCGAACGGGCCCACTAGCCTGGGACCGTTAGCGAAGGGGAGTAGCCCCCAATCGTCGGGTCGACATACTGGCGCATAGCCCGGCCGGCGAACCGGGTTCTTCCGGTGGGCGAGACCTTCGACCGGAGTTCGACGACTTCCACGGTCGTCGACGACGTGTCGAAAGGTCGTCCGAGATGCTCGCCGCCACGCTGTTGACCCTGGGAGTGGTCTTCATCGCCGAACTCGGCGACAGGTCCCAGCTCATCACCATCACCTACGCCCTGCGCTACCGCTGGTGGGTGGTGCTGACCGGGGTGGCCGTCGCAGCGTTCTCAGTGCACGGGGTTTCGGTGGCGCTCGGCAATTTCTTGGGCGCTGCCCTGCCGGCGCGCCCGCTGGCCTTCGTATCGGCCCTCGCGTTCCTCGCGTTCGCGGTATGGGCCTGGCGTGAGGGCGCCGCGACCGACGAGGCGGCGTCGCAGCCGCGCGAACCGCGATTCGCCTTCCTGACGGTGGTGTCGTCGTTCGCGCTCGCGGAGATGAGTGACAAGACCACCCTGGCGACGGTGACATTGGCCAGCGATCACGACTGGATCGGGGTGTGGATCGGCTCGACGGCGGGAATGGTGCTCGCCGATGGCTTGGCGATCGCCGCGGGACGGCTGCTGCATCGGCGCCTTCCGGAAAAACTGCTGCACGTCGCGGCCAGCCTGCTGTTCCTCGCTTTCGGGTTGTGGATGCTGTTCGACAGTGCCTTGGGCTGGCGTTGGGGGGCCGTCGCCGCGACCGTCGCGGTGGCGGTCTGCGCGGCCGTATTCGCGGTCGCGCAGGCGCTGCGGCGCCGCGAACCGTCGCGGAGATCGGCGGGGACGACTCGAACCGGTTAAGTTAACGACGCCTCGGCCACCGGCCTCGGGCTGAGGTGGCCGGGCGGCGCGTCAGTCAACGAGGCGGATTTCGTTCTCGGCAGCAAAGGGCGCGCTGAATCGTCCCAGCTTGCTGATCCGTTGCGGTGCGGTCGCTCAGCACGGCGTCGCACGCTATTTCCCCCGTCAGCAGGCCATCCGTCCGCCACTAAGCGGCGAATGCCGAATTCTGCGGATAACCTGTGAGTTTCAGTGTTTTAGTGGACACCCCAGCGAATCAGTTAGACGCTCGTCAAGTGAGAAGTTGGTAGGCGTCAGCTATGCCGGTCGGCGTACCCTCGGGGTTTGCACCTGGTTACGGTCACCAAGCCTCGCTACCATGATCAGCAAATACACCTAGGTAATAGTTCACTTCTACAGCCCAGTGGAGGTCATATCAATGAGCACGACATTCGCTGCTCGCCTGAACCGCCTGTTCGACACGGTGTATCCGCCCGGACGCGGGCCGCACACCTCCGCGGAAGTGATCGCGGCGCTCAAGGCCGAGGGCATCACGATGTCGGCTCCCTACCTCTCTCAGTTGCGTTCCGGCAATCGCACCAACCCGTCGACGGCGACCATGGCCGCTTTGGCCAACTTCTTCCGGATCAAGTCGGCCTACTTCACCGACGACGAGTACTACGAGAAGCTCGACAGGGAATTGTCGTGGCTGGCCACGACGCGCGACGACAATGTGCGCCGCATCGCGGTGCGCACGGCCGAGCTTTCCCCCGAGGCGCAGCATGAGGTCATGGAGCGAGTCAACGAGTTGCGACGCGCCGAGCACTTAGACGCCTGACGCCCACGCCCGCCACCGGCTGTAGGGCCCGCCCTGGAGGGCTGCCGCCCGCCCATTCCGATTAGGGTTGGCAAAGCGGATCGCGCAACCGCGAGAGCTAATCCACGAGATGACCGGGAGGCGGCCGGGAATGGCCTTGTTCCGCAAGCGAAAAAGTCGCGCGACGCGTCGCGCTGAAGCCCGGGCGATCAAGGCCCGCGCGAAGCTCGAGGCCAAGCTGGCCGCAAAACACGAGGTTCGGCGCGCCAAGGCCGCTCAACGGGCGGAGGGCAAGGCGCTGCGCGCGCAGATCAAGGCGCAGCGAGACAGCGACCGCAACGCATTGAAAGTCGCTGAGGCCCAACTCAAAGCCGCGCGGGAGGGCAAGATCTTCTCACCGACACGAATCCGCCGGGTGCTGACCGTGTCTCGGCTGCTCGCACCGATCCTCACCCCCCTCATCTACCGTGGGGCCGTCGCGGTCCGCGCGCTGATCGACCAGCGCCGCGCAGATCAGCTCGGCATTCCGTTGGCTCAGATCGGCCAATTCTCCGGTCACGGCGCCCAACTGTCCGCCCGCATCGCCGGCGCGGAGAAATCGCTGCGAATGGTGCAGGACAAGAAGCCCAAGGATGCCGAGACCAAGCAGTTCGTGTCCGCGATAGCCGAGCGGCTGACCGATCTGTCCGCGGCGATCACCGCCGCCGAAAACATGCCTGCCGCACGGCGTCGCGCGGCCCACGCCGCCATCTCGTCGCAGCTCGACGGGATCGAGGCGGACCTGATGGCCCGCCTCGGACTGAACTGAACCCGCCCGAAACCCAGCACTTCGCCATGTCAGTTCGCAGCAGGTGGATCGCGCGTAGCCTGATCGCTGTCTCCGCGGCCGTCGCCCTGTATTTCGGGGCTGCGGCCCAAACTCCCGCCGCCTGGGCGCATGTGCACGCCAGTAGTGACAACGCGGTGCGGGGCGCCATGGCGGTCGTCACCTTCCAGGTGCCAAACGAATCGAACACCGGGGCGCTCACCACGGCGTTGACCATCACGCTCTCCGACGTCGCATCGGCACGCACCGAAAGCCTGCCCGGCTGGACGGCCAAGCTCGACCGGGACGTCGCGTCCGGCACCGTGCGCTCGGTGACGTGGACCGCCGCGCCCAACGGGGGGATCGGACCGGATCAATTCGGGCTGTTCCGGTTGTCGGTGAAACTGCCCGACACCGATACCGTCAGCTTCCCGGCCGCGCAGACCTACGCCGACGGGACCGTCGTGAACTGGGATCAGCAGCCGCTGCCCGACGGGAGCGAGCCGGAGCACCCGGCGCCCATGCTCACCCTCGCCACCGCCCAGCCGGGACCGCACCAACACCACGGGTCGCCCAGCCCCGCGCCTGCCGCAGCGCGGTCGACCGCGGCCGATAACACCGCCCGACTGCTTGCGGGCGCGGCTCTGGTGCTCGCGGCTGCGGGCGTCGCGATCGCACTGATCCGCCGCCGGGCATGAGGCGCCTGGCGGTTGGCGCGTGCGCCGGCGTCGCGTTTGTGATCGCCACACTGATGGCGCCGGCCGCGTCGGCACACGCCACCCGCATATCCACCGATCCCGCGGCCGATGCGGTGCTGGCGGCCGGTCCGCAGCGGGTGAGCGCCACGTTCAACGAGCAGCTGCAAACCACCTTCGCCGCGATGACGGTGGTGGGACCCGACGGCAACGTGTGGTCGGCCGGAGAGCCCGCCGTGCGGGGTGCGGTCGTCGGCATCGCGCTGCGTGCACTCGGACCGGCCGGGACGTACACGGTGAACTACCGCGTGACGTCCGCCGATGGCCACGTGGTGTCCGGGTCTTGGTCGTTCAGGCTCACCGTGCCCGGCACGGGCACGCCTGGTCCCCCCGCGGCGGGCCCGGACGGCGGCGCGCTCCCGGTCTGGCCGTTCGTGGCCATCGCGGTCGCACTCGTCGCCGGCGGTGCGTGGTGGGCGACGCGTGGCCGGCGGTGACGCCGGTGGCCGGTGACCGGCGGCCGAGGCGCCGCGAGGCGTCCTGGCATGATGGGACCTTGAACCCGGTGGGGGAACGACGACGAAGGAAGCTCGAGGAGCGGCCGCATGGCAGACCCGCAGGACCCGACCAACAGCGCACCCGACGGCGCCGGCACTCCGCCGGAGAAGAAACCACCCGCTAAGGCGGCGAAAAAGACCGCCAAGGCGCCCGCCAAAAAAGCACCGGCGAAAAAGGCGCCCGCCAAGAAGGCACCGGCGAAGAAGGCGCCCGCCAAGAAGGCACCGGCGAAGAACGCCGAGCCCGCGCCGCCGAAACCTCCCGAGCAGCCGGTCGATGTCCAGCGGCGCGCCGAAAGCAATGGTGACGTAACCGCGGCCGCCAAAGATGCTGCCGCACAGGCGAAGTCCACGGTGGAGGCCGCGAACAACCCCGTCTCTCCCGCGGCCGCGGGTCCGACGGCGGGCCAATCTCCGGTGCCGCTGATCGTTGCCCTGGCCGTGAGCCTGCTGGCCATCTTGCTCATCCGCCAGCTGCGTCGCCGCTGATTTACCGTGTCAAAGTGACGGTGTCTTTCCGGCCGACGGCCGACCTGGTAGACAGCATCGGTCCCGACGTACGCAGCTGCGACGTGCAATTCCGCCAGTTGGGCGGCCGGACCGAATTCGCCGGACCGATCAGCACCGTGCGATGTTTTCAGGACAACGCGCTGCTGAAGTCGGTCCTCTCGGAGCCGGGCGGCGGCGGCGTCTTGGTCATCGACGGCGACGGCTCCCTGCATACCGCGCTGGTCGGCGATGTGATCGCCGAGCTGGCCCGCTCAAATGGCTGGGCCGGGCTCATCGTCAACGGCGCGGTGCGCGACTCTGCCACGTTGCGCGGCATGGATATCGGTATCAAGGCGTTGGGCACCAATCCCCGCAAGAGCACCAAAACCGGCGCCGGCGAGCGCGATGTCGAGATCACCCTGGGCGGGGTGACGTTCGTGCCGGGCGAGATCGCCTACAGCGACGACGACGGCATAATCGTCGTCGCCCTAGAACAGTAATCCGCTAAACCGCCACCGGCACACGCTTTTTCGCGAACTTCAAGCCTTCGTCGTCGACCTTGCCACGCCGGATGGTGCGCATGTCGATGAAGTAGTTCTGCTTGAGCCGCCACGGTGCCCGCGACCCCGACTTGGGCAACAGGTCCATCGAACGCCGGAAGTAGCCGGGAGTGAAGTCCATGAACGGCAGCTCGTCAACGTCATTGCCCGGGTGCTGAGGCTCCACGAAGTCAAAGCCTTTGGCGTCCATGTAGTTCAGCAATCGGCAGACGAATTCGGAGACCAGGTCAGCCTTCAGCGTCCAGGACGCGTTCGTGTATCCGAAGGTGATGGCGAAGTTCGGCACACCGGAAAACATCAGGCCCTTGTAGGTCATCAGTGAGGTCAGATCGATGTCCGCACCGTTGCGGGTCGGCTTCACCCCGCCCAGCAACTGCATGTTCAACCCCGTTGCGGTGATGATGATGTCGGCCGCCAGCTCTTCACCCGAGGTGAGCCTGATACCGGTCTTGGTGAACCGCTCGATGGTGTCGGTGACGACGTCGGCCTTACCGTGGCGGATGGTCCGGAAGAAGTCGCCGTCGGGCGCCAGGCACAGCCGCTCATCCCAGACGTTGTAGCGCGGGCCGAAGTGCTTTTCGACGTCGTAGCCCTCCGGTAGGCGCCGCTGCGCCATGGTCATCAACGTCTTGCGCATATAGCCCGGCGCCTTGCGGGACAGCTGATACTGAAAGGTACTGAACGCGATAGCTTTCCACCGGTTGGCCATATGCGCGAGGCGGTCGGGCAGCAGTCGGTTCGCCTTGACTGCGAAGGGATCAACACCGGGCAGCGAGCCGATGTAGGTCGGCGAGCGCTGCAGCATCGTGACGTGCCCGGCGCCCGAGTTGACCAGGGCGGGAATCAGGGTGATCGCGGTGGCTCCGGAACCGATGACGACGATGCGCTTGCCCGCATAGTCGAGGTCCTCCGGCCAGTGTTGCGGATGGACAATGGTGCCCCCGAAGTCGTCCGCGCCGGGGAAGGTGGGCGAATATCCCTCGTCATAGTTGTAGTAGCCGGTGCAGGCGAACAAGAACGAGCACGTGATCTCGCTCTGGCCGCCATCGCTCTCGACGGTCAGGGTCCAGAGGTTGTCGGCATCGGACCAGTCGGCGGCCACCACCCGGTGGCGGTAGCGGATGTGCGGCTCGATCCGGTTCTCGACCGCGGCTTCTTTGATATAGGACTTGATCGACGCTCCGTCGGCGATGGACTTCGCCGATCGCCAGGGCTTGAACCGGAAGCCCAGGGTGAACATGTCGGAGTCCGACCGGATCCCCGGGTATTTGAACAGGTCCCACGTTCCGCCGAGGTCGGCGCGGCGTTCGAGAATGGCGTAGCTCTTTGTCGGGCAGCGTTCCTGCAGGTGCCAGGCCGCGCTCACGCCGGAGATGCCGGCGCCCACGATGAGGACGTCAAGGTGCTCAGTCATGAATCCAACGCTATCAACACCGTGTTGAACTAGTCAACACCCTGTTGAAATTCTCGACACGGTGTAAAGTAGCGCCCGTGACTACTGTCGGTTCCGCGCGCACCCACCGAGGCAGGCGTTCGGCGCGCCCGTCCGGCGACGACCGTGAACTGGCCATTCTGTCCACCGCCGAGCGACTGCTGAAAGAGCGCCCCCTCGCCGACATCTCGGTCGACGACCTGGCCAAGGGGGCCGGACTGTCGCGCCCGACGTTCTACTTTTACTTCCCGTCGAAAGACGCGGTGTTGTTCACCTTGTTTGAGCGCGTGATCATGGAAGCCGACTCCGCGCTGGAGACCATGGTCGCCAATCCGCCCGCCGATCTGAAAGCGTTGTGGCGCATAGGGATCAATGTCTTCGTCGAGACGTTCGGTGCACATCGGGCGGTGTCGCTGGCCGCCGACGCCGCGCGCACCAACAAGGACGTCGGCGAGCTGTGGTCTCGCTTCATGCAGAAGTGGGTTGATCACACCACCACCGTGATCGAAGCCGAACGCGCTCGCGGTGCGGCGCCGGTGACGCTGCCGGCCCAGAATCTCTCCGCGGCGCTGAACCTGCTCAACGAGAAGGTCATGCTCAGCTCGTTCGCCGACGGGCGACCGTCGGTGCCCGACGAGCAACTGCTCGACACGCTGGTGCACATCTGGGTCAGCAGCGTCTACGGCAAAGCCTGCTGACCACGGGTGTCGGGGCCGTATGCGAACATATGTTCGTGCGGTGCGATGCTTCCATCCTGCACGCGGACCTCGACTCGTTCTACGCGTCCGTCGAACAACGCGACGACCCCACTTTGCGCGGCCGCCCGGTGATCGTCGGCGGCGGTGTGGTGCTGGCCGCGAGCTACGAGGCCAAGGCATATGGCGTGCGTACGGCCATGGGCGGCTCGCAGGCGCGAAGGCTGTGTCCACACGCCGTCGTGGTGCCCCCGCGGATGAGCGCCTATTCGCGCGCCAGCGACGCCGTCTTCGAGGTGTTTCGCAATTGCTCTCCGATCGTCGAGGCGCTATCGGTGGACGAAGCCTTCCTCGATGTCGGCGGACTGCGCCGGGTAAGCGGCAAGCCGGTCGCGATCGCCGAGCGGTTGCGGGCGGACGTGCGCGACCACGTCGGTCTGCCCATCACCGTCGGCGTCGCCCGCACGAAATTCCTCGCCAAGGTCGCCAGCCAGGAAGCCAAGCCCGACGGACTGCTGCTGGTGCCGCCCGATCAGGAGCTGACGTTCCTGCGGCCGCTGCCGGTGCGCCGGCTCTGGGGTGTGGGCGCGGTGACCGCCGAGAAGCTGCGCGCGCACGGCATCGTGACCGTCAGCGACGTCGCCGAGCTCAGCGAGTCCGCGCTGGGCTCGATGGTGGGTGGTGCGATGGGTCGCCAGCTGTACGCGTTGTCCCGCAATATCGACCGCCGCCGGGTGACCACCGGCGTGCGTCGCCGGTCCGTCGGCGCTCAGCGGGCGCTAGGACGCGCCGGAAATACCATGTCGCACAGGGAAATCGACGCCGTAGTGGTGGATCTTGTCGACCGCATCACCGGCCGCATGCGGGCGGCGGCGCGTACCGGTCGCACGGTGGTGCTGCGGCTGCGCTTCGACGACTTCACCCGGGCGACCCGCTCGCATACGTTGCCGTGGGCCACCTCCTCCACGGCGCCAATTTTGGCCGCCGCACGCCGACTGGTCGCGGACGCTGCGCCGCTCATCGCGCAGCGCGGACTGACGTTGGTCGGGTTCGCGGTGTCGGGCATCGACCGCAGCGGGTCCCAGCAGTTGACGCTGCCGTTCGGCGAGCCCAAGCACCGCGTGCCCGGCGACGACATCGATGCGGCCATCGACCGGGTGCGCCGGCGCTACGGCAAGTCAGCGCTCACTCCCGCGGTGCTGCTTGGCCGCGATCCGGGCTTCGAGATGCCGCACTTGCCCGACTAATTCGTCCCGGTCCACTCCAGCAGCTTGTCCGCCGGCCAGGTGTTCACGATCCGGTCGACGGGGACGCCCGCGTCCAGCGCGCGCTGTGCGCCATATCCCAGAAAGTCGAGCTGGCCCGGCGCGTGGGCGTCGGTGTCGATGGTGAACACGCATCCGATCTCCAGCGCCAGGTTCAGCAGCCGGCTCGGCGGATCACGCCGCTCGGGCCGCGAGTTGATCTCGACCGCCGTGCCGTGATCGCGGCATGCGGTGAACACCGCCTCGGCGTCGAACTTGGACTCCGGCCGGATGCCACGATTCCCGGATACCAGCCGGCCGGTGCAGTGACCGAGCACATCGGCGTGCGGGTTGGTCACCGCGCGCAGCATGCGCCGGGTCATCGCGGCGGCATCCATCGACAGCTTGGAATGCACGCTGGCCACCACTACGTCGAGGCGGTCGAGCAGCTCGGGTTCCTGGTCGAGGCTGCCGTCGTCGAGGATGTCCACCTCGATCCCGGTCAGGATGCGCATCGGTGCGAACTGCTCCTGCAGGCCCTCGATGACGTCGAGTTGCTTGCGTAACCGCTCCGGCGACAGGCCATTAGCGATGGTCAGCCGCGGTGAGTGGTCGGTCAACGCACAATATTCGTGGCCCAGCGCCGCGGCGGACGCCATCATCTCCTCGATCGGCGCCGAGCCGTCCGACCAGTTGGAGTGCAGATGCAGATCACCCCGCAGCGCGGACCGGATCTCGCCGCCACCGAGATCTTCGGCCGTGGAACGCAGTTCGACCAGCAGGTCGGGCTCGCGGCCAGACCACGCCTGGTCGATGACTTTGGCGGTCTTGGGGCCGATACCCGGCAGGGTCTGCCAGCTGTTGGCCTGCCCGTGACGCTCCCGGGTCGCGTCGTCGAGCGCCTCGATGATGTCGGCCGCGTTGCGATAGGCCATCACGCGTCTGGGATCGTGGCGGCTGCGGTCCTTGAAGTAGGCGATCTGCCGTAACGCCGCTACCGGATCCATGACTCCCAGTGTGCCCACGCGGTGACTGCGAGCGCGGCGGAGCCGGGCGCCGCAGGTCGCCGCTAGACCACCGCGCATCAGATGAGCTGGCCGACGACGAATCCGGCGAGCAGCACACTGAACCCGCCGATCTCGCCGACGATCAGCAACGCCATCGCCACCGCGATGCTGCGGTCGGCGTTTTCGAACTGGTTGACGGTGTCACGCCGCGCTCCGTGGTAGATGTAGGCCAGGATCGCCGCCACGAAGAAGAAGACGACCACGCCCGTGGCGGTGAGGTTCACCCAAACCGGCCAGGCGCTCAGCTGAACGAAGGCAGCGAGCAGCAGCGTCGCGAACGAATACAGCAGCGCGGCGCGGTGCGCGATGTCGACGTAGGGGTGCGCGAGGTGGGTCTGCGACGTCATCATCTCGCGGTATTTCCATACGCCCAAAACCAGTGCAAGCAAGAAGATCAGGCCCGCCGCCAGCAGGGTGATCTTGGTGTCTATTCCGAGGGAGCCAGTCATCGCGCGGTTGAGTTTAGTTGCCCTTCATAAACACCGGCTAACGTCGTTGTCATGCGATTCGCTTTCAAGACTTCTCCGCAGAACACCACCTGGGCGCAGATGCTCTCCGTCTGGCGAGCCGCCGATGACATCGAGGTCTACGAGTCCGGCTGGACGTTCGACCACTTCTACCCGATCTTCTCCGACAGCGCCGGGCCCTGCCTGGAGGGCTGGACGACGCTGACCGCGCTCGCGCAGGCCACCAAGCGGCTGCGGGTGGGGACTTTGGTGACCGGGATCCACTACCGCCATCCCGCGGTGCTGGCCAACATGGCGGCGGCGCTGGACATCATCTCGAACGGACGGCTCGAGCTGGGGATCGGCGCCGGCTGGAACGAAGAGGAGTCCGGCGCCTACGGCATCGAACTGGGCAGTATCAAGGAACGCTTCGACCGCTTCGAGGAGGCGTGCGAGGTGCTGACCAGCCTGCTCAGCCAGCAGACCACCGACTTCGACGGCAAGTTCTACCAGCTCAAGGGTGCTCGCAACGAGCCCAAGGGTCCGCAGCGGCCGCACCCGCCGATCTGCATCGGCGGCAGTGGGGAGAAGCGCACGCTGCGGATCACCGCTCGCTACGCCCAGCACTGGAATTTCGTGGGCGGTCCGCCCGACGTGTTCGCCCACAAGCGTGACGTTCTGGCCTCGCACTGTGCGGACATCGGCCGCGATCCCAAGGAGATCACGCTCTCGGCACACCTGCGCCTGGAGCCGGACCTGAACTACGGGAAAGTCATCGAGGACGCGGCCGGGCTGGCCGCCGAAGGCTTAGATCTGGGCATCGTCTACCTTCCCCCGCCACACGACCCGGCCGTGCTGGAACCGCTCGCCGAGGCGATCCGGGACTCGGGTTTATCCACGCGGTGATGCCGTTTTCCCGGCGCATTTTCGAACCGCCCGGCGAAAATTTTGCCAAGCACCCCAGAGCAAACCCGCCGCGCGCCAGTTGGGGCGCCCGGGCAGGCGATCACGCGCCGAAAAGCAGCCAGTCCTGTGCGGTCACCAGCCGCTCATGCTTGGCTGGAAATTCGCGACTTTTCACCGGGTGACGCAACCATGACCAGGCGATTCGCCCCATCCGTGTTCGAGGTAATGGGTGGATATGCACAAGAATCTCTCCTGCGATCAGTCCGTTCAACCGGGAAACCGGTGTGACCCCCATGTGAGCGGGCTCACAACGGGCCATTAGACACCTGACGTCTGGCAAACAGTGGGAGACTCGCCGGACGAAGTCGACGGTGTTTCTGGAGTGACTGATGTTACTACTGAAGCGGCACCGCGGTGGGCTTGATCGGGGCCGGCAGCGCGGTAGCCCCCATCAGGAACCGGTCCGCTGCGGCCGCCGCGGCCCTGCCCTCAGCTATCGCCCAGACGATCAGCGACTGGCCACGACCCATGTCACCGGCAACGAAGACGCCCGGAACCGACGTGTCGAAATCGGCCCCGCGGGCGACGTTGCCGCGCTCGGTGAGTTTCACCTCGAGGTCGGTGAGCAAGCCCTCGGTCTCGGGGCCGACAAATCCCATCGCCAGCAACACCAGGTCGGCCTCGAGTTCGAACTCGGACCCCTCCACCTTGACGAATTTGCCGTCTTGCATGGTCACCTCGTGCGCCTTGAGCGCCGTCACGTGACCGTCTTCGCCGGCGAATTCCTCGGTGTTGACCGAGAACACCCGTTCGCCGCCCTCTTCGTGCGCCGAGGACACCCGGTACATCAGCGGGTAGGTCGGCCACGGGGTGGACGGCGCGCGTGTCTCCGGCGGGCGCGGCATGATCTCGAACTGGTGGATGACGGCCGCGCCCTGCCGGTGCGCGGTGCCCAGGCAGTCGGCGCCGGTGTCCCCGCCACCGATGATGACGACCTTCTTGTCTTTGGCGGTGATCGGCGGCTCCCCGTCGGGGCCCAGCACGTCGTCGCCTTCCTGCACGCGGTTACCCCACGGCAAATATTCCATCGCCTGGTGGATGCCCTGCAGTTCGCGGCCGGGGATCGGCAGATCGCGCGCTGCCGTGGCACCGCCGGCCAGCACCACGGCGTCGAACTCGGCACGCAGTTGCTCGGCGGTGATGTCGACACCGACATTGACCCCGACGCGGAATTCGGTTCCCTCGGCCCGCATTTGGTCCAGCCGGCGGTCCAGGACGCGCTTTTCCATCTTGAATTCCGGGATGCCGTAGCGCAGCAGTCCACCGATGCGATCGGCCCGCTCGAACACGGTGACCGTATGGCCGGCGCGGGTCAGCTGCTGGGCGGCGGCCAAACCCGCCGGACCGGAACCGACCACGGCGACCTTCTTCCCGGTCTTCGTGTCCGGCGGTAACGGCCGCACCCAGCCCTCGTCGAAGGCCTTGTCGATGATCTCCAGCTCGATCTGCTTGATCGTCACCGGATCCTGGTTGATGCCGAGCACGCAGGCAGGTTCGCAGGGAGCCGGGCACAGCCGCCCGGTGAAATCCGGAAAGTTGTTGGTGGCGTGTAACCGTTCGATGGCATCGCGCCACCGGTCCCTGCGCACCAGGTCGTTCCATTCCGGAATCAGGTTGCCTAGCGGGCAACCGTTGTGGCAGAACGGAATACCGCAGTCCATGCAGCGGGTCGCCTGTTCGCGCAGGGTCTCGTTGTCGAATTCTTCGTAGACCTCGTGCCAGTCGCGCAACCGCAGCGGGACAGGCCGGCGCTTCGGCAGTTCCCGATGCGGGTATTTCAGGAAGCCGCTCGGATCAGCCATGCGCGGCCGCCATGATCGCCTTGTCGACATCCACCCCGTCGCGTTCCGCTTCGGCGATGGCCTGCAGTACCCGCTTGTAGTCCCGCGGCATCACCTTGGTGAAGTGTCGCCGGTGTTGCGGCCAATCACCCAGAATGCGCTGGCCGATAGCGGAATCGGTGGCATCAACGTGTGCCTGGATCATGCCGTGCAACCACTCGTAGTCATCTTCGTCCAAGCTCTCGAGCTCGACCATCTCCGCGTTGAGATTGCCTGGGAATTCGCCCTGCGGATCGTAAATGTAGGCCGCGCCGCCGGACATCCCGGCCGCGAAGTTGCGGCCGGTGCGACCGAGGACGACCACCTTGCCGCCGGTCATGTATTCGCAACCGTGGTCGCCGACACCCTCGACGACGGCGTGCGCCCCGGAGTTACGGACGGCGAACCGCTCGCCGACGACGCCGCGCAGGTACACCTCGCCGCTGGTCGCGCCGAACAGGATCACGTTGCCGCCGATGATGTTGTCCTCGGCGACGTAGTCCGAAGGCGCGTCATCCGAGGGCCGAACGACGATCCTCCCACCGGACAGGCCCTTGCCCACATAGTCGTTGGCGTCGCCGTAGACGCGCAGGGTGATGCCCCGCGGCACAAACGCACCGAAGCTGTTGCCCGCCGAGCCATCGAAGGTGATGTCGATGGTTCCGTCCGGCAACCCTTGTCCGCCATAGGCTTTGGTAACCTCATGGCCAAGCATGGTGCCCACCGTGCGGTTGACGTTGCTGATCGTCGTGGAGAACCGGACCGGCGTTCCGGAGTCCAGCGCCTCGCGGCTCATCACGATCAACTGCTGGTCGAGCGCCTTATCCAGACCGTGGTCTTGGCGCGAGCTGCAGTAGAGGTCCTGGTTCATGAACGCCGATTCCGGCTCGTGCAGGACCGGAGTCAGATCCAGCCGGTGTGCCTTCCAGTGGGCCCGCGCCAGCGTCATGTCCAAGGAGTTCACCTGGCCGACCGCCTCGTTGAGCGTGCGGAATCCCAATTGCGCCATGTATTCGCGCACCTCTTCGGCGATGAACATGAAGAAGTTCTCGACGAATTCGGGCTTGCCGGTGAAGCGTTCGCGCAGCACCGGGTTTTGGGTGGCCACGCCGACGGGGCAGGTGTCCAGGTGGCAAACCCGCATCATGATGCAGCCGGAGACCACCAGCGGCGCGGTGGCGAAGCCGAATTCCTCGGCGCCGAGCAGCGCGGCGATCATCACGTCGCGGCCCGTCTTGAGCTGGCCGTCGACCTGAACCACGATCCGGTCGCGTAACCCGTTCAGCAGCAACGTCTGCTGCGTCTCGGCCAGTCCCAGCTCCCACGGAGCCCCCGCGTGCTTCATAGAGGTCAGCGGCGTCGCGCCGGTGCCGCCGTCGTGCCCGGAGATCAGCACCACGTCGGCATGGGCTTTGGACACACCCGCGGCGACCGTGCCGACACCGTTTTCGGAGACGAGCTTGACGTGCACCCGCGCGGACGGGTTGGCGTTCTTCAGGTCGTGGATCAGCTGCGCCAGGTCCTCGATGGAATAGATGTCGTGGTGCGGTGGCGGCGAAATCAGCCCCACGCCCGGGGTGGAGTGCCGTACTTCGGCAACCCACGGGTACACCTTGTGCCCCGGAAGCTGGCCGCCCTCACCGGGTTTCGCACCTTGGGCCATCTTGATCTGGATGTCGGTGCAGTTTGTCAGGTAGTGCGACGTGACGCCGAAGCGCCCGGAGGCGACCTGCTTGATCGAGCTGCGCCGCCAATCGCCATTGGGATCGCGGTCGAACCGCTTGACGTCTTCGCCGCCTTCACCGCTGTTGGACCGGCCGCCCAACCGGTTCATCGCGATGGCCAGCGTCTCATGCGCCTCGGCGGAGATCGAGCCGTAGCTCATCGCCCCGGTCGAGAAGCGCTTGACGATCTCACTGGCGGGCTCGACCTCCTCCACGGGAATCGGGGGATTGACCCCGGCCCGGAACTTGAGCAGGCCGCGCAGCGATGCCATCCGCTCGCTCTGGTCGTCGACCAGCCGGGTGTAGTCCTTGAACACCTTGTACTGGCCGGTGCGCGTCGCGTGCTGCAGCTTGAAGACGGTCTCCGGGTTGAACAGGTGGTATTCGCCTTCGCGGCGCCACTGGTATTCCCCACCCACCTCGAGCTCGCGGTGGGCCCGCTCGTCCGGGCGGTCCAGGTAGGCCAGCGCGTGCCGGGCGGCGACGTCGGCGGCGATGTCGTCCAGGGTGACGCCGCCGATCGGACAACTCAAGCCGGTGAAGTACTCGCTTAGCACGTCCTCGGAAATGCCGACCGCCTGGAACAACTGAGCACCGGTGTAGGACGCCACCGTCGAAATGCCCATCTTGGACATGACTTTCAGCACGCCCTTGCCGGCGGCCTTGATGTAGTTGCTCAGCGCCGTCTTGCGGTCGATTCCTTCGATCACGCCGCGATCGAGCATGTCCTCGATGGACTCGAACGCCATGTACGGGTTGATCGCCGCGGCACCGAAGCCGACCAGCGCGGCCATGTGGTGGACCTCTCGGGCGTCACCGGTTTCCACCACCAGACCGACGTGAGTGCGGGTCCGGTCGCGCACCAGGTGGTGGTGCACCCCCGCCACCGCGAGCAGCGACGGGATGGGCGCCATCCGTTCGTCGGATTCGCGGTCGGACAGGATGATCACTCGCGCGCCGTCAGCGATCGCCGCGGACGCCTGCGCGCGCACCTCCTCGAGCGCGGTGGCCAGCCCGGCGCCGCCCTCTGCGACGGGATACAGACACCGAATCACCTTGGAGCGCATGCCATGCGGGCGACCATTGACCTCGTCATCGGGGTTGAGGTTGATCAGCTTCGCCAGTTCCCGGTTGCGCAGAATCGGCTGTGACAGCGCGATCTGATGACACGAGCGCTCGGTCGGCGTGAGCAGGTCGCGCTCGCCGCCGGTGGTGCCTTGCAGACTGGTCACCACCTCCTCGCGGATCGCATCCAGCGGCGGGTTGGTCACCTGTGCGAAGAGCTGGTGGAAGTAGTCGTAGAGCATCCGGGGCCGCTGCGAGAGCACTGCCACCGGGGTGTCGGTGCCCATCGACCCGATCGGCTCGGCGCCGCTGCGGACCATCGGCGCGACCAAGAGGTTGAGTTCTTCGTAGGTGTAGCCGAATATCTGCTGGCGCTTGACGAGGCGGTCATGGGGCATCCGCTTGTAGTTGCCCTGCGGCAGGTCATCGAGCGGGACCAGGTTCCTGTCCAGCCACTCCTGGTACGGGTGCTCGGCGGACAGCTCCGCTTTGATCTCCTCGTCGGAGACGATGCGGCCCTGCGCGGTGTCCACCAGGAACATGCGCCCGGGCTGCAACCGCATCCGGCGGACCACCTTGGCCGGATCCAGGTCCAGCACACCGGCCTCGGACGCCATGACGACCAAGCCGTCTTCGGTGACCCAGATTCGCGAGGGGCGCAAACCATTACGGTCCAGCACGGCGCCGATGACGGTTCCGTCGGTGAACGTGATCGATGCGGGGCCGTCCCACGGCTCCATCAACGAGGCGTGGTACTGGTAGAACGCCCGTCGCGCGGGGTCCATCGACTCGTTGCGCTCCCAGGCCTCGGGGATCATCATCAACACCGCGTGGGCCAGGCTGCGTCCGCCTAAATGGAGAAGTTCGAGCACCTCATCGAAACGCGCGGTGTCGGACGCCCCCGGCGTACAGATCGGGTACAACTTCTCGACGTCGGCTTCGGCTCCGAAAATGTCGGTCTTGATCAGCGCCTCGCGGGCCCGCATCCAGTTCTCGTTACCGGTGACGGTGTTGATCTCACCGTTGTGCGCGACGCGGCGGAATGGATGTGCCAGCGGCCACGACGGGAAGGTGTTGGTGGAGAACCGGGAGTGCACGATACCCAGCGCGCTGGTCAACCGATCGTCTTGCAGGTCAAGATAAAAAGCCTTGAGCTGGGGCGTGGTCAGCATGCCCTTGTAGACGAGAGTCTGACCGGAAAGGCTTGGGAAATAGACGGTTTCGCGGCCGGGACCGTCTTGTCCGGGCCCCTTGGTGCCAAGTTCGTGTTCGGCGCGCTTACGCACTATGTAGGCGCGGCGCTCCAGCGTCATGCCGGATGCGCCTGCCATGAATACCTGCCGGAAGGTGGGCATCGCGTCGCGGGACAACGCGCCCAGTGACGAGTCGTCGATCGGCACGTTGCGCCAGCCCAGCACCGTCAGGCCCTCGGCTTCGGCGATCTTCTCCACCGCGGCACACGCCGTCGCGGCGTCCTTGGACGACTGCGGCAGGAACGCGATGCCGGTGGCGTAGCTGCCCTCCGCGGGCAACTCGAAGTCGACGACCCCGCGCAGAAAGGCGTCCGGGACCTGAAGCATGATGCCGGCGCCGTCACCACTGCGAGGTTCGGCGCCCTGGGCACCCCGGTGCTCGAGGTTCAGCAGCGCGGTGATTGCCTTCTCCACGATGTCGCGGCTACGACGGCCGTGCATATCGACGACCATGGCAACCCCGCACGAGTCGTGCTCGAACGCGGGGTTGTATAACCCGACGCGCTTGGGCGTCATATGCACCTGACCCTTCACCTGAACGTTCTGCGCGGCCGTTAGCAGCGGCCCCGACGAGGTCGCACCCCAAGGTTGCGGGCTAGAACCCCTTCGGTCTTGTCTCGATGGGCTGTACCCCAGGTGGAGGTGATCCTGCTAGGGAGGTCCGTGCAGCTTTGAACGGTGGCCTGGAACCGGTCTCGACAAGTCGTAAAACGATATGACAATACCCGCCTGACATGCCAACTTCCTAAAGTCTAGCCGCCAGCCGGCAGCGCCGTAAATTTCGCTGCTGGGGTGGGACTCCAATTATGCCCGCCGCCCGCCGGGGCGACGAATTCTTCCCACAGCTGCGCGTATTCCAGGCCGTCCTGGTCGGGGCAGGCTAGTCCGGTGAGTTTGCTGACGGCCACGTCGGGATGATTGACGATGTCGCCAAGCGCCGGTGTGCGCGTGCTCAGCGCCCCGCCCGGCGTGTCTCGGCAGTCCGAAGCCACGCGAGGCGGAGTTTGCACGTTCGCGCACCGAACACGGCAGGAGATACTGGACGGGATTGATCACACCCCGGCGTCACGGGTTGGACGGTGGCGCTTATCACGTAATACGTTCGTCGCCACCGGTCCATCGGCGCGACAATCGACCACCTGGCACGCGAGGAGCCCATGAACGAGCGCGACGAATTCCTGCGGGACCGTCTGCAGCCCGAACGGCCGAGCACCCCCGCACCACACCCGTCCGGGCCCTTCCCGCAGCAGCCCCACCCCGCACCCCAAGAGTCCCGGTCCGCCACTCCTCCGGTCGCCCAGCGGCCCGCTCCCCCGCGTCCGCCATCGGCTTCTTCTCCGGCGCCGCCGCACGGCTGGTCGCCACCTACTCAGCCGGCTCCGCCATCGTTCCGGCCGCCGACCCATCCCCCACCGCAGCAGCCGCTCCGCACGGCTTTCCAGCCGAATTTCAAGCGGGGCGGCGGGGAGTTGCCCGACCGCGGTTGGCGGCGTGCCCTGCGGCTGGCCACCTTCGGCCTGATCACCCTCGGACCGTCGCCCGCCCAGCAGCAGGAGGCGGAGTTCGAAGCCGCCATCCGGACCCGCCTCCATGGCAACTACAAGGTCGGTGTGCTGGGCAAGGGCGGCGTGGGAAAGACATCGGTGGCCGCAAGCGTGGCATCACTGTTCGCCACACTCCGCCGGCACGATGACGTCGTGGCCATCGACGCCGACACCGCCTTCGGCCGGCTGAGCAGCCGGATCGATCCGGCGTCTACGGGCTCGTTCTGGGAGCTCACCGCCGACAAGAACCTCCGGTCCTTCCATGATGTGGCGGCGCGGCTGGGCCGTAATCCCGCGGGTCTGCACGTGCTCGGCGGCGAACCGGCGTCGGGCCCGCGCCGGGTGCTCGATCCAGCGATCTACCGGGAAGCCGCGCTGCGGCTGGACCGCCATTTCACAATCTCGGTCATCGACTGTGGTTCGACGATGGACTCGCCGCTCACCCAGGAAGTCCTGCGCGACCTCGATGCTCTGATCGTGGTGTCTTCGCCCTGGGCCGACGGCGCATCCGCCGCGGCGCGGACCATGGAGTGGCTGGCCGATCACGGCTTCACCACGCTGCTGCAGCACAGCATCGTGGTACTCAACGATTCCGACGGGCATGCCGACAAACGCACCCGGGCCCTGCTCGCCCGCGAGTTCGCCGATCACGGCCGCCCGGTCATCGAAGTGCCGTTCGACCCGCATCTGCGGCCCGGCGGCGTGATCGACGTCGGCCACGAGATGGCGCCGGCCACGCGCCGCAAGTTCCTCGAGGTCACCGCGGCCATCGCCGGCTACTTCGCGGCCCGTCCCGACGGCGCGAAAGAGCGTCCAGCTCAGAAGCAGGACTAAGCCCGCGCCGATGGGTCGGCGATCGCCTCGATCTTGCACACCCGGGATTCGCGGATGGTCAGCACGATGACGGCGAACAGGCGCCGTTCGCTGAAGGCCAGCAGCACCGGTCCCCCGGCGGGGCCGCTGACCAGGGTCACGTCCGGCCACAGGTAGCGCAACAGGTTGGTGGCCACGGCATCTGGCCCGTGGTTGATCTGTGGTGGGGGTGCCGGGTCCGCGAGGATCGTGCCCACGCCCCATACCGTCGGATCCAGGACCGCGGCCAACGCTTGGAGATCACCGTTGGCGCATGCGGTGATGAACTTTTCGGTGACCATCCGGTGCTCTGCCGGCGTGACGTCGGTCAGGTTCGGTTGCGCGGCATGAAATTTCGACCGTGCGCGCCGTGCCAGCTGACGGCAGGTACCGACCGGGCGGCCCACCGTTTGCGAGATCGAGTCGAAGGGGACGCCGAATACGTCGTGCAGCACGAAGGCGACTCGTTCACCGGGACTGAGCCTGCGCAATACTTCGAGCAGCGCGGCGCGGATCTCGTCATCGAGGGTGACCCGGTCGGCCGGGTCGAAGCGGCGCGGTGCCGGTTGCTCGTCGACGTCGCCGGGGCGCTCGTACCGGGCCCGGGCCGAGCGCACCTGGTCGAGACACAGGCGGCTCGCCACCACGGTCAGCCAGCCGCGCGCGTCTTCGATCTCGTTGACGTCGGCGCGCGAAAGCCGCAGAAAGGCCTCCTGCGCAATGTCTTCGGCCTCGCCGATGTCACCCAGCATCTGGTAGGCGAGGTTGACCAGATACGGGCGGTGGCGACGCCAGGCCTCGCTGACCTGATCGCTGGCGGACGGCGACTGGTTCATGACTCTTCGACGATTTGTTGAGGCAAAAAGTTACGCCGTTCGCGATGTAACTTTCCCACCTTTTGCCCCGTCGTTTCAGCAGTGCGAGAAGTTCACGGAAGGAACCCACTCATGACTATCGTCGTCACCGGTGCGACCGGCAACGTCGGCCGTCCACTCGTCGCCGAACTGCTTGCCGCGGGAGCCCGAGTTCGGGCGGTCACCCGACAGCCGGCGCCGGCCGGCCTTCCCCCGAACGTGGCGGTGTTCGGTTCGGCCACCGCCGCGCTTTCGGGTGCCTCCGCGGTGTTTCTGAACTCGCGTGCGCTGGGCGGGGAGTTGGAAGAAGTGGTGGAGCACTGCGGACGGGCCGGAGTCACCAAGCTGGTCGCGTTGTCGGCGATCAATGCCGACGATGATGTCAGTCGGCAGCCGTCCCGGTTTCGCGGTGACCGCAACAGGGAGGTCGAACGTCTGGCGGTCGATTCCGGCCTGTCCTGGGTGAGCCTGCGGCCCACGGTGTTCGCGACGAATTTCGCCGGCATGTGGTCGGCGCAGATCCGCGCCGGCGACGTGGTCGCCGGGCCGTACGCCGCCGCATCGACCGCGCCGATCGTCGAGACCGACATCGCCGGCGTAGCGGCGCACGCGTTGCTCACCGATGAACTTGTCGGACAGCGGATCCCGTTGACCGGTCCCCGTGCGTTCACCAACGCGGAACTGGTCGAGGTAATCGGCGCTGTTCTAGGCCGGACGCTGCAGTATCGCGAAATCCCCGCTAAGGCGGTGCGGCAACGGTTTATCGGGTTGGGGTTCGGAGCCGGATTCGCCGACGCCTACATCGCGATGCTCGGCGCGACGCTCGACGAGCCCGCGCTGGTCACACCCGATGTCGAGAAGATCCTCGGCCGTCCGGCAGTTCCGTTCGCGCACTGGGTTTTCGAACACCGCGGAATGTTCGACAACGAGAAAGTCGGAATCTGAGATGACCGATCCGCGTCCTCCGCGCTACCTCAAGCCGATGAACAAGTTCATGATGGCGGTGCAACGGCTCGGGATTCCGACCGGGCCCGCAATGGTTCTCACCGTGCCCGGCCGCAAGTCGGGTCAGCCGCGCAGCACTCCGATGACCCCTTTCCATTTCCAGGGTGGCCTGTACGTGGTGGCCGGGTATCCCGGCGCAGACTGGGCGGCGAATGCCCGGGCCGCTGGCATTGGCACGCTCAGCCGGGGCCGGCGTTCACGTTCGGTCCGGATCGTCGAACTGTCCCCCGGCGAGGCCCGGCCGGTGCTGCGGGCCTTCCCCACCGAAGTCCCGGTGGGTGTGGCGTTTGCGAAACGGTCGGGGATGGTGCGCGACGGAACGGCCGACGAATTCGAAGCGCTGGCGGGCCGGCTCGCCGTTTTCCGCTTCGAGCCGGCGTAGCCGTCACCAGACGATGGCCGCCATGTCGCGGTTGTCCGAACACACGCTGCGCACCGCGGCCTGCAGGTCGGCCGCGGTAATGATTTGCAGGTCCTCCACGGTCACCGGTTGACCCGCGCGCTTCTGTGCGACCACTCGGGTGTCACGAAAGCCCTCGGCGCGTTCGACGACGTTGCGGGCGAACCTGCCGTTCTGCATGGCATCGATGCCGTGGCGCCCGCCCGGGGTGGTGTAGTTGCGGATGGTCGTGGCCGCGTCCAAGAACGATTCGCGTGCACCCGAGTCGAGCAAGCTGGCGCGCGGCGTGGCGTAGCGATGTGCGATCTCGACGATCTCCGCCGGCGAGTAGGACTCGAAGCGGAGCTTGCGGTTGAACCTGCCGGCCAATCCCGGGTTCACGGTAAGGAACGCATCCACTTGGTCTTCGTAGCCGGCACCGATGAAACAGAAGTCGAATCGGTGAACCTCCAACGCAACCAGGAGTTGGTTCACGGCCTCCATGCCGATCATGTCGGGTGTGCCGTCCTGATGGCGCTCGATCAGGGAATAGAACTCATCCATGAAAATAATTCGACCAAGCGACTTTTCGATCAGTTCATTGGTCTTGGGCCCGGATTCGCCGATGAAGTGGCCGCAGAAATCCGATCGGCGCACCTCACGGATCTCGGGGTGCCGCACGATTCCCATGCCGGCATAGATCTTGCCCAAGGCTTCCGCGGTGGTTGTTTTGCCGGTACCGGGCGGGCCGACCAGCAGCATGTGATTGGTCTGGCCCTCCACCGGCAGGCCGTGCTCGAGCCGCATTGTTCGCACTTCGAGTTGATCTTCCAGCGCAGCGACCGCTTCCTTCACCGCCGCCAGTCCCACCTGGTTGGCCAGCAGCTCGCGGCCCTCGGCCAACAGCTCGGCGCGTCGATCGTTGGCGGCGTCGTCATCGAGTTCGTCGCGGCTCTTGGCCGACGACGCGTCCCATCTGTCGGTGCGGCGGTCGATGGTTTGCTCGTCGGTCACGACCAGGTGCAGGTTCGGGTCGGCCAGCGCTTCTTTGGCCGCCTCGGTCAACACGCCGTTGATGGTGGCCTTGGAAAGCCAGATCTGGGCCTTGTCCTCCTCGCGCAGCTGCCGGTGCACCATCCCCCGCACGTAGGCCAGATCGGCGACGAGCAGCGGAATGTCGGCCGGGCCGATCGAGGCCGTCAACACATCGGAGTCGAAGCGTGACGACGACTGGGTGTGGCCGATCACGTCCACCCGGTCGAGCCAGTCCAGCGCGACCCGGCCCTGCCCGAGGTGGGCGGCAGCGTGGGCTGCCAGCGCGCAAATCGACGCCGTCACAGCCGACATCACGATGGCGTGGGCGGGCAGCTCCTCGGCGGCGGTCAGCAGCACGTCCGGCCAGCGTTGCGCGCGGTACATCAAAAACGTTCGGGCCAATTGGTGCCACTGGTAGTTGGTCCACGAGTCCAGCAGGTCTGGGTTGGCCAGCAGCTTGTCGGCCTCGGCGTATTCCCCGGCGATCGTCAACGCGGACGCCAACGCCAGCCCGACCTGTGATGCGTCGGTGACGGTGATGCCGATGTAGGGGCCCAGCTGGATCTCCGCGGCCAGTGTCTGCCCGATGCGGGTGGTCTCGCGGTGTAACCATTCGCTCGTGACGTAGAGCTGGCGCAACGACGCCAGGTCGTTGTCACCGCACGCGATGCGCCCCAGCCACGCATCGGCCATCGACTTGTCGGCGTCGGTGGCGGCAACGAACTCGGGTAGCGCCGCCGCGCGGCCCTGCTGACTCTTGATCGCCATGGCACGGTCGAAATGTCTTCGGGCCGTTTGTAAATCACCCACCGCATCCCCCATTCCGGATATGGTCTCCGAGGTTGCAGGCAGCCGTCCACAGCCCTTTCGGGTTAGCACCGCAACCGGTCCGTGCGCCTATCACACTGTGCCTCGAACTCGCCCAACCGACCTGCTATGTGCCGACCGACATGCTTACCGGCTCGAGGCTGACGTAGCGGTTCTCGGCGCGGAACATGTCCATCTCGACAAGCCAATCCTGTCCTGCTGCACTGACATTCACCGCCGCCTGGCCGATCTGCTCGATGATCACCTCAAACCCGTGCCGTTGCGCCTCGGAGAGCGTGACGCCCGCGGGTGCGACGGTGATCACGGTCGCCGGTCGCGGAGTGGGTGAGATCGCAGCCTCGACACCTCCGCCTTCGGCCGCGCCGAAACCGCTACCCCGTTTCGCCGCGTATTCCACCACGCTCACCGTGGTCCGTGGTGCGGGACGTGAGCTGCTGACGACGCTGATCTCCGGCATGCGCACGCTAACCCAGCGCGACATGTCACGGGTGTGCACGCAGACCCGTTCGCCGGCGCCGGCGGTGCGGATCACGAGTCGCTTGGCGACCGGGTCGTCCGCTGCAACGAACACACGCGACAATTCACCGGCGTCGGTAACCGGCATAAGCAGCCGATCACCGTTGCTCAGTTTGCCGATCAGGACGCCCGACGGTCCGATCTCGGTGACCAGTTGTGCGGGCAACGGGCTGCGCCGAATGCCCCGCAGGTGGGGAAGGGGACCGCACATGTTCGTGGCCGCGGCAGCTGCCTGCTCGCCGTTGAGCCGGCGCAGAATCACGCTGGGCGGCGTCGGTGCGGGCGTCGGTGTGCGCACGGTGATCGTCGCGGTGCATTGGCCGTCGGAAAACACCGTGACGTTCTGGATGACCTCGTCGGCGCGCAACGTCCACGCCTGCGAGAGGTTGCGTGACGTGATCGCCTCGGCCGGGTATGCGTAGGTGGTCATCCAACCCGCTTCTCCGCGTATGGCTTTCCATCTCTGCACGTTTCCCGACACCGCGTCTCGTCCGAGCCGCCGATCGAGCTCGACAAGGTCGGTGGCGGTGGCCACCTTCGCCCGCAATCCTTGGCAGCGCAACCGCCCCGCGATGCGTTGTGCGGCTGAAATGGCCGCCGCGCCAACGGTCGTGCGCCAGAAGAGGGCCTGGGCGTTGTCGATCACCGCCAGCCGCATGATCAGCCATGTCTCGCGGCGGCCCGCGTAGGGGGGCGTCCCTATCTCCGAGTCGTACACTCGGGGGAAGTCTCCGGTGGTGCCGTGCCGAGAACCGATGGTGACGACGCTGATCGAATCGAGCTCCAGGCCCAACGCCTGGCGCAGCATCGGCACCAATTCGACGATGTCGAGCACGTTTTCGGTCTCGACCGTCACCGAGCCGGTCACCATGGTCGCTCGGTGACCCCTGCCGAGAAGCTGCACCGCGGCCACGGCGACACCGTCTTGCACGCGGACCCCGCCACCGGATCGGTTGTTGGCCACGGTGGTCGGTGCAGTCCATTCGATCGGGCGCCGGCCACGCCGCCACAAGACGGCCCACGACCACGCCGGCTGACCCCACCACCGCACAAAGACCAGCGCGATCCCCACCGCCACGGCGGCAGCCGAGCCGATGTACCCGGCCACAAGCCAACCGGCGAATGCGAGAACGAACACCACCCACACGCCGAACACCCGCCGGTTGCTGCCGCGGCTGAAGCCGGTCAGGTCGGGCCTCATCGAGCCCTCCGCAGTCGCGCCGCGATCGCGAACACCAATACACCGGCAGCCACGACCCCCAGGAATCCGATGGCGATGTTGCGTGCCCGGTGGTCGGGCGGCGGGGGCGCCTTGCTGCTAATGGC
>NZ_LZJR01000166.1 GCF_001667925.1 Mycobacterium sp. E2479
GCGCGCGCCGCGGTGGCGCGGCATCCGGACATCACCGTCGCACCCGCCTTGCGGCTCAAGGCGCTGACACGCGACTCCGTGGGCCTGGGCACCACCGCGCGCGAGCGCAACATCGCCGGCCGGGTAGTGCTGCGCGGCTCGCCGCCGCGCACCGAGGTCATGGTCGTCGACGACATCGTCACCACCGGCGCGACGGCGCGCGAGTCGGTGCGAATCCTGCAGGCCGCCGGGGTTCGAGTCGCCGCGGTGCTGGCGATCGCCGCGGTCTGAATCGGCCGCGGCCGGCGCAACCCATGACCCGGCCAAGAGGTTGTGAAGAACTCGCAACAGCTCGACGAAATTAGTGGCATCGGCAGGCGAACACGAGCTAACGTCGAGAACAACGAAGAACGACTCATCGGTCTGACTCACTGGTCGCGATTTCCCAGGTGAGACCCATTCGCGGGAAGGGGTGAGTAATCGACACCTTGCTCCGGCGAGCAGCCTGCGGCGGTAGCCAGTCTCGAACCGCTCCCACCTCGTCGGCGCGTTAAGCAGCCAGGCACGCAGGGCGCGTGTGACGTGAAAAAGAGAAACGAGTTGTCACGTATGTCAAGGCTATCCGTGGATCCCGGTCAGATTCTGGACCAACCGCCCGTCACCGATGGGCAAGCCCCACCGACAACCACCGCCGACGTTGTGTTCAAGGGCCGCAACGTAGAAATCCCCGATCATTACCGTCTGTACGTCTCGCAAAAACTCGCCCGCCTCGAGCGGTTCGATCGCTCCATCTATCTTTTCGATGTCGAGCTCAAGCACGCGCCCAACCGGCGTCAGCGCAAATCCTGTCAGCGCGTGGAAATCACCGCTCGTGGCCGCGGCCCGGTGACGCGGGCGGAAGCCTGCGCCAACAGCTTCTACGCCGCGTTCGAGTCCGCGGTCGACAAGCTGGAGAACCGGCTGCGCCGCGTCAAGGACCGCCGCAAGGTGCACTACGGCGACAAGACCCCGGTGTCGCTGGCCGCCGCGACCGCGGTGCCGCCACCCGCCCCGCCGCCCAGCGCGGCGCAACCCCCGCCGACCGAGCACGACGGCGCGGAGCAAGACCATGAGCCCGGACGGATCGTGCGGACCAAGGAGCACCCGGCCACGCCGATGACGGTCGACGACGCGCTCTACGAGATGGAACTCGTCGGACACGACTTCTTCCTGTTCCACGACAAGCAGACCGAACGGCCCTGCGTGGTCTACCGGCGGCACGGGTATGACTACGGTTTGATCCGACTGGCTTGATCCGACTGGCCTGATCCGACTGGCCTGGGCAGGGTCGCTCTGCGGCCACCGCGCCGCGCCCGGCAACGCCGCGCTAGCGATCGCCGCTGCGGCGGCCGTTAGCGCGTCGTCGCCTACCATGGGAGTCGCTCAATGCAAGACTCCTACCAACAGGGGACATAGCTGTGCTGTCGAAGTTGCTGCGCCTTGGCGAAGGTCGCATGCTCAAGCGTCTCAAGCGGGTGTCTGACTACGTCAACACCTTGTCCGACGAGATCGAGAAGCTCACCGACGCCGAGTTGCGGGCCAAGACCGACGAGTTCAAGAAACGGCACGCCGACGGCGAAAGCCTCGACGACCTCCTCCCGGAGGCCTTCGCGGTGGCCCGGGAGGCGGCCTGGCGGGTGCTCGACCAGCGGCCCTTCGACGTACAGGTGATGGGCGCGGCGGCGCTGCACTTCGGCAATGTCGCCGAGATGAAGACCGGTGAGGGCAAGACGCTGACCTCGGTGCTGCCGGCCTACCTCAACGGCATCGGCGGCAAGGGCGTGCACGTCGTCACGGTCAACGACTACCTGGCCAAACGTGACAGCGAGTGGATGGGCCGCGTGCACCGCTTCCTTGGCCTGGACGTCGGCGTGATCCTCGCGCAGATGACACCCGATGAGCGCCGGGTCGCCTACAACGCAGACATCACCTACGGCACCAACAACGAGTTCGGGTTCGACTACCTGCGCGACAACATGGCGCACTCGCTCGACGACCTGGTGCAGCGCGGGCACAACTACGCCATCGTCGACGAGGTCGACTCCATCCTGATCGATGAGGCCCGCACCCCGTTGATCATCTCGGGCCCCGCCGACGGTGC
>NZ_LZJR01000167.1 GCF_001667925.1 Mycobacterium sp. E2479
CGGTTCACCGTGGAGGGGCAGCCGGCTGGGATCGGTGGGACGGTGGAATACCGCACCGATGTGTTTGATGCGGCCAGTATTGAGGTGTTGATCGCCCGGTTGGGGCGGGTGGTGGCGGCGTTAAGCGCTGATCCGGCCGTGCGGTTGTCCTCGATCGAGGTGCTCGATGAGGCTGAGCGGGCCGCGTTGGAGGTGCTGGGTCATCGGGCGGTGCTGGCCGGGGCGGCCCCCGCGCCGGTGTCGGTGCCGGCGTTGTTCGCCGCGCAAGTCGAGCGCGCCCCACAGGCGGTGGCTATTCGTGACGGGGATCTGTCATTGACGTATCGCGAGCTTGATGGGGCCGCTAACCAGCTGGCGCACTGGTTGGCCGGGCGGGGGGCGGGCCCGGGTGAGTGTGTGGGGTTGTTGGTGGAGCGTTCGGCGGCGGCGATCACCGCGATGGTGGCGGTCGTCAAGACCGGGGCGGCCTATCTACCGATCGACGCCGCCGCGCCTGATGCCCGGGTGGGGTTCATGCTCGACGACGCCGCCCCGGTCGCCGTGGTGACCACCCGCGGGTTGCGGGGCCGGCTCGACGGGTTCGACGGGGTGGTCCTTGAGGTTGATGATCCCGCGGTAGATGACCAACCGAGTACGCCGGTGGCGGTGGCGGCCCCCGACGATATCGCGTATCTGATTTACACCTCGGGCACTACCGGGGTGCCTAAAGGGGTGGCCATCAGCCACGCCAACCTGGCGCATTTGGTGGAGTCTTCACCCGCGGGGCTGCCGGTGACCCAGGTGTGGACGCAGTGCCATTCCTATGGGTTCGACTTTTCGGTATGGGAGATCTGGGCTGCGCTGCTGGGTGGGGGCCGGTTGGTGGTGGTGCCCGAAGAGGTCACCGGCGCCCCGGATGATTTCCATGCCCTGTTGGTCGCTGAGGGGGTCAGTGTGTTGACCCAGACTCCCTCGGCGGCGGCGATGTTGCCCTCGCAGGGGTTGGAGTCGGCGGCGTTGTTGCTCGGCGGGGAGGCCTGCCCACCGGAGGTGGTCGAGCGGTGGGCGCCGGGGCGGGTGGTGATCAACGCCTACGGGCCGACCGAGGCCACGGTGTATGCGGCGATGAGCGCCCCGCTGCAGGCGGGGGAAACGGTGGTGCCGATCGGGTCGCCGGTGGCTGGGGCGGCGTTGTTCGTGCTGGATGGCTGGTTGGCCCCGGTGCCGGTCGGGGTGGTCGGGGAGTTGTATGTGGCCGGGGCTGGGGTGGGTGTGGGTTATGTGGGCCGGGCCTCGTTGACCGGGTCGCGGTTTGTGGCGTGTCCTTTCGCCGGGGCGCCCGCACAGCGCATGTATCGGACCGGAGATCTGGTGTGTTGGCGCCCCGATGGGCAACTGGCCTATCTGGGGCGTGCCGATGAGCAGGTCAAGATCCGCGGGTATCGCATCGAGCTCGGCGAAATCCAGGCCGCCCTGGCCGCCCTAGACGGGGTGAGCCAGGCGGTGGTGATCGCCCGCGAAGACGCGCCCGGGGCCACCCGCCTGGTCGGCTATCTCACCGGCAGCGCCGACCCGGCCCAGGTTCGCGCCCAGTTGGGTGAGCGGCTGCCCGCCTACATGATCCCGGCCGCGGTCATCGCCGTTGAGGCGTTGCCGTTGACCGCCAACGGCAAACTCGACACCCGCGCGCTGCCCGCCCCGGACTACACCGACACCGGACGCTACCGCGCCCCGGACAGTGCGGTCGAAGAACTCCTGGCCGACATTTATGCCGACGTGCTCGGGTTGCCGCGGGTCGGGGTCGATGACTCGTTCTTCGAGTTGGGTGGGGACAGCATCGCCTCGATGCAGGTGGTGGCCCGGGCCCGGGCGGCCGGGCTGATGTGTCGACCCCGCGATGTGTTCGTCGAGCAAACCGTGGCCCGCCTGGCCCAGGTAGTCACCCCGGCCGACACCGCCGTGGTCGATGAGGGCATCGGGGCGGTGCCGCTGACCCCGATCATGGGCTGGCTGGCCGCCCTGCACGGCCCCACTGAGCAGTTCAACCAAACCCTGCTACTGCAAGCCCCCACCGGAACCACCCCGACCGACGTGGTGGCCCTGCTGCAGGCCGTGTTGGATCGCCACGCCATGCTGCGCGCCCACCTGAACGTCGACACCGCAGGGACCTGGTCCTTGCAGGTGCCCGAACCCGGCGCCGTCCCCGCCGAGCAGTGCCTACACGTGGTGCACGCGGTAGACGAACAAGCGCTGATCGAGGCGCGGACCCGGCTGGACCCGGGCGCGGGGGTGATGCTTCGCGCGGTGTGGGCCACCGCAACTGGCCAGTTGGCGTTGATCATTCACCACCTGGTCATCGACGCGGTGTCCTGGCGGGTCCTGCTCGATGACCTCAACACCGCCTGGACCCAACACCGGGCCGGCCAGCCGGCGGTGTTGCCGGTCACCGGCACCTCGTTTCAACGATGGGCCCAACTACTCAGTGATTACGCCCGACGCCCCGAAGTGATCGAACTCGCCGACACCTGGAAACAACTGGCCGCCGCCCCCGCCACCTTCGCCCCGCCCCACCCCGCACGGGACACCTACGCCAGCGCCGGACACCTCTCGGTCACCCTGGACCCCGACACCACCGGCGCGCTGCTCGCCGAGGTCCCCGCGGCGTTTCACACCGGCATCCACGACATCTTGCTCATCGCCCTGGGCATGGCAATCGCCCAATTCATGGGCAACGGCGCCGCCCCGATCAGCATCGACGTCGAAGGCCA
>NZ_LZJR01000168.1 GCF_001667925.1 Mycobacterium sp. E2479
AAAAACCCCGGCCGATGGCCGGGGAATCTGTAACCCATGACGCGACTCATCTGTCACCTATGACTCGACTCATCACAGTGGAGCCGCCTGGGGGAATCGAACCCCCGACCTATTCATTACGAGTGAATCGCTCTACCGACTGAGCTAAGGCGGCATACCCGCACGCCGGGCGGCACGAGTCTACGGCAGGCGGGCGGGCACCACGAAATTAGGATTGCCCGCTCTCCCCCTCGCCGCTTTGCGGCTGGGGAGCCCCCACCTCACATGGCTACGCCCGTCTGCATCGCCGCCGGGCGATTAGTCGCGCAGTTCTTGGCCAATGGTGGCGACCATGGCATCGACGGCGAACTTGGGCTTGACATTGATCGCCAGTGCCTCGCGGCAGTCGAGCACCGCTTCGATGCAGCGCAGCAGCCGCGCGGGCGTGGCGTGGGCAGCCAGGGCCGCGACCCGCTCGGCCATGTCGGGGTGGTTGGCCCGCACCGCGGCGGCGTTGGCGGAGGTCATCAGCGCGTCCCGGAAATAGGTGGCCAGGTCGATCAGCGCGCGGTCCAGGGCATCGCGCGAGGCGCGGGTCTGACGCGACTTCTGCCGTCGCTCAAGGTCCTTCATCGCGCCGGCCGCGCCGCGCATCGCGCCCGCGGTGCCCTTGCCGGTGCCGCCGGCGCCCAAAGCCGTGCGCAGCTCCTCGGTCTCGGCCTCCGCGCGGTCCGCGGTCAGCACGATGGCCTCGGCTTCGGCGGCGGCCACCAGCTCTTCGGCGGCGGCATAGGCCCGCGACGGGGTGGCGGCGTCGCGCACCAGCGTCAGCGACCGCTCCCGGCGCGCCCGGGCCTCGGGGTCGGTGGCCAGCCGTCGCGCCCGGCCCACATGCCCACCGCTGACAGAGGCCGCCCAGCTCGCCGTGTCGGGCGTCAGGCCGTCGCTGTCGACCAGCACGTGCGCAATCGCCACGGTCGACGGCGTCACCAGCGCCACATGCCGGCACCGGGAACGCAACGTGATGGCGATGTCCTCGGGATCCACCGACGGCGCGCACAGCAGGAACACCGTCGACGGCGGCGGTTCCTCGACCACCTTCAGCAAGGCGTTGGCGGCGCCTTCGGTCAACCGATCGGCATCCTCGATCACCACGATCTGCCAGTGCCCGGTGGCCGGCCGCCGCGAAGCGATCTGCACGATCGAACGCATCTCGTCGACACCGATGGACAGGCCTTCTGGGACCACCCGCCGCACGTCGGCGTGGGTGCCGGCCATCGTCGTCGTGCACGCGTGGCAACGCCCGCAGCCCGGCTCGCCGTCCGACGTGCACTGCAGCGCCGCCGCGAAGCACAACGCCGCCACCGAGCGCCCGGAGCCCGGCGGCCCGGTGATCAGCCACGCATGTGTCATAGTCCCGACGGCCGCCCCGCTGTGGGCTGAGTCACCACGGGCGGAGTGAGCGGCGGCCAGCAACTGCGCCGTCACCGCATCCTGGCCTACCAGCCGCGTAAACACCCCGGACATCACAGGTAACACTAACGGCGCCGCCGACAGATACCGAACGGCCGCCGTACCGCGATCATTCCGTTATCTCCGGCATCGTCGTGACACCAGGGCGACCTGCCGACATCGGAATTAAGTTTCCGAAGGGTCGCCGGTGACCGATACGGTGGGTTCGTGACAACGGTGGCGGCACTACCGGGGCGGATCAGCGCATTCGTCCGCTGGGTGCTGCGCACGCCGTGGCCGCTGTTCTCACTGAGCATGCTGCAGGCCGACATCATCGGCGCCCTGTTCGTGCTCGGCTTCCTTCGCTACGCGCTACCGCCGGAAGATCGCATCCAGTTACAGGATCTGCCGGTCTTGAATGTCGCGATTTTCGCCACCGCACTGGTCGTCGTCTTCCTGACCGGTTTGGCCGTGACCTTGCGGTTGCTGATGCCGGTGTTCCGGTGGCAGCGCCGCGACAACATGCTGGCCGAGGCCGACCCGGCCGCCACCGAGCTGGCCCGCAGCCGGGCGCTGCGAATGCCGTTCTATCGCACCCTGATCAGCATCGTCGCGTGGGCCATCGGCAGCGTGGTGTTCATCATCGCCAGCTGGTCGGTGGCCCGATTTGCCGCGCCCGTGGTGGCGGTGGCCACCGGGCTCGGCGCCGCGGCCACCTCGATCATCGGCTACCTGCAGTCCGAACGGGTGCTGCGGCCGGTGGCGGTGGCCGCCCTGCGCAGCGGGGTGCCCGAGAACGTCAAGGCGCCCGGCGTCATCCTGCGGCAGATCCTGACCTGGATGCTGTCCACCGCCGTGCCGGTGCTGGCGATCGTGCTGGCGGTGGTGGCCGACAAGGTCTCGCTGCTGCATGCCACGCCGGAGAAGTTGTTCACGCCGATCTTGTTGCTGGCGCTGGCGGCGCTGGGCATCGGTTTGGTCAGCACGCTGCTGGTGGCCATGTCGATCGCCGACCCGCTGCGCCAGCTGCGCTGGGCGCTGTCGGAGGTGCAGCGCGGAAATTACAACGCGCACATGCAGATCTACGACGCCAGCGAGTTGGGCCTGCTGCAGGCGGGTTTCAACGACATGGTGCGCGACCTGTCCGAACGGCAACGACTGCGCGACCTCTTCGGCCGCTACGTCGGTGAAGACGTGGCCCGACGAGCGCTGGAGCGTGGCACCGAGCTCGGCGGCCAGGAGCGCGATGTCGCGGTGCTGTTCGTGGACCTGGTCGGTTCCACCCAGCTGGCCGCGACCCGCCCGCCCGCCGAGGTCGTCCACCTGCTCAACGAGTTTTTCCGGGTGGTCGTGGACACCGTTGGTAAGCACGGGGGTTTCGTCAACAAGTTCCAGGGTGACGCCGCGCTGGCCATCTTCGGCGCCCCGATCGAACACCCCGACTCACCAGGTGGAGCGCTCGCCGCGGCCCGGGAATTGCACGACGCGCTGCTGCCGGTGATCGGTTCGGCCGAGTTCGGTATCGGGGTGTCGTCCGGGCGGGCCATCGCCGGTCACATCGGCGCGCAGGCCCGCTTCGAGTACACCGTGATCGGCGACCCGGTCAACGAGGCCGCCCGGCTGACCGAGCTGGCCAAGTTGGAGCCCGGGCACGTTCTCGCATCGGCGATCGCGGTCAGCGGGGCGCTGGACGCAGAAGCCCTGTGCTGGGATGTCGGCGAAGTCGTCGAGCTGCGCGGCCGCCGGGCACCCACCCAGCTGGCGCGCCCCGTGCACTTGGCCGAAACGGACTCCGCGTCAACTCAGGCACGAGCCCAGGAGATGTCCGGCGAGACCATCGGCCCGGGCTACTGAGCCGGATTAACTGCGCTTGGCGGCCTTCTTGGCCGCGGCCTTCTTCGCCGGGGCCTTGCGGGTCGTCCGCTTGGCGGGACGCTTCGCCGGGCCACGCGCCCGGCGGTCGGCCAGCAGTTCGGCGGCGCGCTCGCCGGTGATCGAGGCGACGTCGTCGCCCTTGCGCAGGCTGGCGTTTGTCTCGCCATCGGTGACGTACGGTCCGAACCGGCCGTCCTTGATCACCATCGGCTTGCCCGTCGCCGGATCGGCGCCCAGCTCACGCAGCGGCGGCGCGGCGGCTCCTTGCCTACCACGACGTTTGGGCTCGGCATAGATCTTCAGCGCTTCCTCGAGGGTGATGTCGAACATCTGCTCCTCGGTCGCCAGCGAGCGAGAATCCGTGCCGCGCTTAAGGTATGGACCGTAACGACCGTTCTGTGCGGTGATCTCCTCGCCGGAGGCGGGGTCGACGCCGACCACCCGTGGCAGCGAAAGAAGCCGCAACGCGTCCTCGAGCGTGACCGTCTGCAAGTCCATGGTGCGCAGCAGCGAACCGGTGCGAGGCTTGGGACCGGTGGGCTTCTTGCCCTTCTTCGCGGGCGCGGCGCTCCCGTCGTCGTCGGGCGGTGGCTCGGGCAGGACCTCGGCAACGTATGGCCCGTATCGCCCGTCCTTGGCGACGATCTCGTGGCCGGTCGCCGGGTCGATCCCGAGCACGCGACCCTCTTGCGGCATGGCGAAAAGCTGCTCGGCCACTTCCAGCGTCAGCTCATCGGGGGTCAGCGAGTCGTTGAGGTTGGCCCGTTGCGGCTTGGGCTCGCCGTCCTCACCGGTCACCATGCGTTCCAGATACGGCCCGTTCTTGCCGACGCGCACATACACCGGTCGGCCCTGCTCGTCGTCAAAGAGCTTGATGGAGTTGACTTCTCGAGCGTCGATGCCTTCCAGGTTCACGCCGACAAGCTTCTTCAGGCCACCGGAGCGGGCCACCGAATCGGCCACCCCGTGCTCGCCGCCGAAGTAGAAGTTGTTGAGCCAGTCGGTGCGTCTTTCCTGTCCCGAAGCGATTGCGTCGAGCTCGTCTTCCATCGCGGCGGTGAAGTCGTAGTCGACCAGGCGGCCGAAATGCTGTTCCAGCAAACCGGTTACAGCGAACGCCACCCATGAGGGGACCAGCGCGCTGCCCTTCTTGTGCACGTAGCCGCGGTCCTGGATGGTCTTGATGATCGACGAGTACGTCGACGGACGGCCGATGCCCAGCTCTTCAAGGGCCTTGACCAACGACGCCTCGGTATAGCGCGCCGGAGGGTTGGTGGCGTGGCCATCGGGGGTGAGCTCGATGGCATCCAGCCGCTGGCCCTGGGTCAACTGCGGCAACCGGCTCTCGGCGTCGTCGGCCTCGCCGCCGGCCAATTCGTCCACCGTCTCCACGTAGGCCTTCAAAAAGCCTGCGAAGGTGATGGTGCGACCGCTGGCCGAGAACACCACTTGCCGTTCTCCGGCGGGACCACTCGCCGTGCCGTTGATCCGCAGGCTCAGCGTGGTGCCGCGCGCGTCGGCCATCTGCGAAGCCACCGTACGCTGCCAGATCAGCTCGTAAAGGCGGAATTCGTCGCCGTCGAGTTCGCGGCGCACCGCGTCGGGAGTCGCGAACGTCTCGCCCGCGGGCCGGATCGCCTCGTGTGCCTCCTGGGCGTTCTTGACCTTGCGCGTGTACTGGCGCGGCGACGGGGCCACGTATTCGGCGCCGTAGAGCTGGCGGGCCTGGGTGCGCGCGGCGTTGATCGCCGACTCCGACAGCGTCGTGGAGTCGGTACGCATGTAGGTGATGTAGCCGTTCTCGTAGAGCCGCTGGGCGATGCTCATCGTGCGCTCGGAGGAGAACCGCAGCTTGCGGCCGGCCTCCTGCTGCAGCGTCGAGGTCATGAAGGGCGCGTAGGGGCGCCTTGTGTACGGCTTCTCCTCCACCGACGCGACGTTGAGCTGGGTGCCGCGCAGACCCGCGGCCAGCTGCGTCGCGCTCGCCTCGTCGAGAATCGTCACTTCGTCGGCCCTGCGCAGCTGACCCAGCGAGTCGAAGTCCCGTCCGGCGGCCACGCGCAGGCCGTCGACGCTGGTCAAGCGGGCGGTGAAGGTGGGCGGCGACGCCTGCGGGTCGGACACGCTCGCATCGAGCTGGGCCACGATGTCCCAGTAGGACGCGCTGCGAAACGCCATGCGGTCGCGTTCGCGCTGCACGATGATCCGGGTGGCCACCGATTGGACCCGGCCCGCCGACAGCTTGGGCGCGACCTTCTTCCACAGCACGGGGCTGACCTCGTAGCCGTACAGGCGGTCCAGGATGCGCCGGGTTTCCTGCGCGTCGACCAGATCGATGTCCAGGTCTCGGGGATTTTCGGCGGCCTCCAAGATCGCCGGCTCGGTGATCTCGTGGAACACCATCCGCTTGACCGGAACGTTCGGCTTGAGGGTTTCCAGCAGATGCCAGGCGATGGCTTCGCCCTCGCGGTCACCATCCGTGGCCAGATAGAGCTCGTCGACATCCTTGAGCAGGCCCTTCAGCTCGGTGACCGTGCTCTTCTTCTCGGGACTGATGATGTAGAGCGGTTCGAAGTCCGCGTCGACGTTGACCCCGAGGCGGGCCCACGGCTCCGACTTGAATTTCGCCGGGACGTCGGCGGCGGCCCGGGGGAGGTCGCGGATGTGGCCGCGCGACGATTCGACGATGTACCTGGAGCCCAGGTAGCTGGCAAGTTTGCGCGCCTTAGTGGGCGACTCGACGATCACGAGCCGCCGACGGCCGCCATTCTGGCCGCTGCCGGTGTTCTTCAGTTTCGGGTCAGCCAACTGCCCTTACGCTCCATCCCTGATTGGTCCCCCCGCGAGACCGCCTGCAGGAAGAATGACAGGTCGGCATCGAAAATTCCGGTGAAATTCAGGTACGCGACCGTTCCTCCGCCCTGCGGCACCTGACAATTTCGCACCCTTGGGCGCGCCCGCGCAAACTGACATTCGCGACAACAACGCAAAGCCGACGCGATTTTGGCCGTTGTCTCCTGGCTAAACGCGCGGCCAGCGCGATACGGCCTCGGCGCCGGCTGGCGGCTCCCCCACGTTCTCTACCAGGCGCGACAGCCTGCGGCGCCCGCTGATCCGCAGCGCCGGGCGACCGCCGCGGGTGCCGATCAGGGTGGGCGCGATCCCGACGCGCATCAAAGCCGACGCCAGCGGCGAGTGCGTGTCCGGCGCGTGGGGATCCAATGCCAGCAGGTAATGCTCGCCCTCCGGGTTGCCGGCGGCCAGCGTCCACGCCCGCAGTTCGCGCGGCCCCGGCAGCCAGCGCGGCGGCACGGTCTTGACCGCACCGCGCGTCCATTCGGTCGCCAGCGTGCTCAGTGAGGGGTCCACCGCCGTCCGCACCAGCGGGCTGTCCTCGTCGGTCCGGCTGATCTCGGCAACCAGGCCCGCCTCCCGGATCATCTCGGCCAGCGCCGACGCCCGCCAGGGCTGATCCACGACCACCGACAGCCGCGCACCCGAGACGGGATTCTCACCGGTGGCACCCACGGTGACGATCTGCCCGGACGCCGCCAGCACCCCGGAAAGATCGGCGACCGCGGGCGGCACCGACTCCGCAGTAAAGAAGGAAAGCTGGCTCACGCCACCGACAGTAGGCCAGCGCGCCCGTTCGCGTCTCGAGGCAACCGGCGCGGCGCCCGGTGTCAACGGTGATGCGCCCATGGTCCGCTGCAGTAAAGCCGTAGTAAAGAGGAAAACCCCCCGGCTGGACCCGCGGGGCGGGTCTGCACGGGGGGCATCCGTTCAGGTCTGCTCTGTCTTTAGACGGAGCGGACTCCGGTGGCCTGGGGGCCCTTAGGGCTATGGCCGATCTCGAACTCGACCTTCTGGTTTTCTTCGAGGGTGCGGAAGCCCGAACCCTGGATCTCCGTGTAGTGGACAAACACATCGGCGGAACCGTCTTCTGGGGCAATGAACCCGAAGCCCTTCTCCGCGTTGAACCACTTCACAGTTCCCTGTGGCATCTCTCGATCTTTCCTTTTCTTCTGGGTGCGGGGCATCGCCTTTCGATGCCCCGGGCCTGGTACGACCGCCATACCTCGCTGAGTCGCCGGAACTTCACCCGACCGATTAACCTCGCAGGAACCGCGGCCGCAACGTCGATCCTGCGAAAGTTTGACACGAACACAGAAGCTGCGACCGCAAATAGTCAACCATGTTCATCGCGTCGGCGACAGACTTGTGTCTCCAGCCGATTCGAAGGCCGACTGCAGGGCCGAATTCACAGCGAACCACCGAAGGAGTGAGATGGCGAGTTTCGGCAGTGAGCTGCTTGCCGCCGCACTCGCCGCAACCTCGTCAGACGAGCATCCGCTGCGCCATGTCGCCGAACTGCCACCCCGCAGCGGCCGGCCGCGTGACTGGCCGACCTGGGCCGAGTCCGACGTGGTCGGCGCGTTCACCGAGCTGGGGATCAAATCACCCTGGTCGCATCAGTTCGCGGCCGCGGACCTGGCGTACGCGGGCCGCCACGTGGTGCTCAGCACCGGTACCGCATCGGGTAAGTCCCTCGCTTATCAGCTTCCGGTACTCAACGCGTTAGCGACCGATCCGCGGGCCCGGGTGCTCTACCTGTCGCCGACCAAGGCGTTGGGCCATGACCAGTTGCGGGCCGCGCACGCGCTCACCGCGGCCGTTCCGCGGCTGCGTGACGTCGCGCCCACCGCCTATGACGGCGACAGCCCCACCGACGTCCGACGCTTCGCCCGGGAACGCTCGCGCTGGTTGTTCTCCAACCCCGACATGATCCATTTGTCGATCTTGCGCAATCACGCCCGCTGGGCCGTCCTGCTGCGTGGTCTGCGATTCGTGGTCGTCGACGAATGTCATTATTACCGTGGAGTTTTCGGATCCAACGTGGCGATGGTGCTGCGCCGTCTGTTGCGGTTGTGCGCCCGCTATTCGTCCTCGCCGACCGTGATCTTCGCCAGTGCGACAACGGATTCGCCGGGCGCGACCGCCGCCGAGCTGATCGGGCTGCCGGTCGAGGAGGTCACCGAGGACGGTTCACCCCAGGGGGCCCGAACGGTGGCGTTGTGGGAGCCCGCGCTGCGCGGCGACCTCACCGGCGAGAACGGCGCGCCGGTGCGCCGCTCGGCAGGTGCCGAGGCGGGGCGAGTGATGGCCGACCTGATCGCCGAGGGCGCCCAGACACTCACATTCGTGCGGTCGCGCCGCGCAGCGGAATTGACCGCGCTGGGTGCCCAGGCGAGGCTGGACGACATCGCTCCGGAGCTGTCCCGAACGGTGGCGTCGTACCGGGCCGGCTACCTCGCCGAGGACCGCACCGCGCTGGAGCGCGCGCTGGCCGAGGGTCGGTTGCGGGGCCTGGCCACCACCAATGCGCTGGAGTTGGGCGTTGACATCGCCGGGCTCGACGCGGTGGTGCTCGCCGGATTCCCTGGCACGGTCGCCTCGTTCTGGCAGCAGGCCGGCCGGTCCGGGCGGCGCGGGCAAGGCGCGTTGGTGGTGCTGATCGCCCGGGACGATCCGCTGGATACCTATCTGGTGCACAATCCGGCCGCGCTGCTCGACAAGCCGGTCGAGCGGGTCGTGATCGACCCGGCGAACCCCTACATCCTGGGTCCGCAGCTGCTGTGCGCGGCAACCGAACTGCCGCTGGACGAGGCGGAGGTCCGCACTTTCGGCGCCACCGAGGTGGCCGACGGCCTGGTCGACGACGGGCTGTTACGGCGGCGCAGCGGCAAGTACTTTCCGGTACCCGGCCTGGAACCGCATGCCGCCGTGGACATCCGAGGCTCGGCGGGCGGTCAGGTCGTCATCGTCGAGGCCGATACCGGACGGCTGCTGGGCAGCGCCGGCGCCGGACAGGCGCCCGCCACCGTCCACCCCGGCGCGGTGTATCTGCATCAAGGTGACAGCTACGTGGTCGACTCACTAGACACCGAGGAAGGCATGGCGTTCGTGCACGCCGAGGACCCCGGCTACGCGACGTTCGCGCGCGAGATCACCGATATCGCCGTCACCGGCACGGGCGAGCGGTTGACGTTCGGGCCGGTCACCCTGGGTCTGGTGCCGGCCAGGGTCACCCATCAAGTGGTGGGTTATCTGCGTCGCAGGCTCTCCGGGGAGGTGATCGACTTCATCGAACTGGACATGCCGGAACACACCCTGGTCACCACGGCGGTGATGTACACCATCCCCGCAGATGCGCTGCAGCGCAAAGGGATTGACGACACACGGATCCCCGGAGCGTTGCACGCCGCCGAGCATGCGGCGATCGGCCTGCTGCCGTTGGTGGCCAGTTGCGATCGCGGGGACATTGGTGGTCTGTCGACCGCCGTCGGGCCCGATCCCCTTGGTCTGCCCAGCGTCTTCGTCTACGACGGCTATCCGGGCGGCGCAGGTTTCGCCGAACGGGGCTTTCGCCAGGCGCGCACCTGGTTGGGTGCGACAGCAGCCGCCATCGAAGCATGCGAGTGCTCCCGGGGGTGCCCGTCGTGCGTGCAATCCCCCAAGTGCGGCAACGGCAACGACCCGCTTGACAAGACGGGCGCGGTGCTGGTGCTGAAGCTGGTCCTCGCAGAATTGGCGCGGGGCCCACGGGAGAGTAAACCCGCGGATGACGACCGACCCCTCGACGGTCGACCCACTGGGTTTGCCTTGTGACGCCCACGCCTGGAACGCATTTCCTGCTGCTCAAGAAATGGCGGCGTGCTGTCGCACTGATCGGATTCGATTCGGTGTGCGCCGCACAATCCCGACGATGCGGGCGCAGCAGGAAAAGCTACCAAGGCCGCGACGGCATCGCAAGCACCGCTGATACCGGCCGACGTCGGTCGGTGTCTGGGCCTTCGGCCCCAGCGCACCCCCAGCGCCCCCTAGACCGGTCCGCCCACCGCTAAAATCGGCCGCATGGCCCACGACTGGTTGCTCGTGGAGACACTCGGGGGTGATCCCACCGTCGTGGCGCAGGGTCGCCAACTGAAAAATCTCGTCCCCATCACCACTTTCCTGCGCCGCAGCCCCTACCTTGCCGCGGTTCGCACGGCGATCGCCGAATCGGTGCAGACCGGCCAGGCCCTGACCAGCATCACGCCCAAGCGGGACCGCATTATTCGCACGGAGCCGGTCGTGATGTCCGACGGCTTCATCCACGGCGTGCATGTCTGGACCGGCCCCGCCGACGTCGAGCCGCCCGACCGGCCGATCCCGGGGCCGCTCAAGTGGGACCTCACCCTCGGCGTGGCCACCGACACCCGCGAATCGCTGCTCAACAGCGGCAAGAATCCCGAGGTCGAAGTCACGTTCGGCAGGGCATTCGCCGAGGACCTTCCAACGCGGGAACTCAACCCTAACGAAACCAAGGTGCTGGCCATGGCGGTCAAGGCCAAGCCCGACCAAACGCTGTGCAGCACTTGGGATCTGACGGACTGGCGAGGCGAGCCGATCCGGATAGGTTTCGTGGCCCGCACGATCCTGGAGCCGGGACCCGACGGTAGGGAGCACTTGGTGGCGCGGGCGATGAACTGGCGATCCGAACTGAAGGGCCCGGAGGTTTCGACCGACGTTCTCGCGCAACGAATCCTGAGTAGCCTGGCCCAGGCCGGGGTGCATCGCGCACTGATCGATCTCAACACCTGGGTCCTGCTGAAATGGCTCGACGAGCCCTGCCCCTTCTACGACTGGCACAGCAGTGAGACGGGCAAGCCCAGGGTCCACCCCGACGACCATGCCCTGATGACCAGCATGACAAGGGAATTCAGCGGGGGCGCCACGAGCGGGGTGTTACGGATGCCCGGGTATGACGGCGATTGGGTCCCGGTGCACGTCACCGTCAACCGGGTCGAATTGGAACCGGATGCATATGCCGGACTGGTGTCCCTGCGGCTGCCCACCGACGACGAGCTTGCCACCGCGGGATTGTCACCCTCCCCCGACGCCGCGCCCTAGTCGGCTCCCCCGGTCGCAGGCCCGGCCCGCGCGGCGGCCGTCGCCACGCCGCCGAAAGCGACGGCCACCCGCGCCGTGACAACGACGTCGAGACCGTCCACCGCACAGCGGATGTCGTCGGTGCGCATCTGGCGAGCCACGCCCGCAGCGCGGGCGCAGGCCGCATCGGCTCCAGAACTCAACCGCGCAGCGGCCGCCAAGGCGGCCAGATCGGCCACCGCCTGGGCGCGATGCCGTGCCACGACCGCCGAGCCCAGATACGCGCCGGCGCCGGTCACCGTCAGCAGCACGACGATCATCCACACCGCGACCAAGGTGGCCGAGCCCCGCTCACCGCGACGGCTCGGCGGCCGAGACCGCCCTGGCGGCGATGTCGATGGTGGGCAACAACTTTGAATGGGCGACGACACTGGCCACCAGGAAGTCACCGTCGCGCCGCAGGTCGACTCGGGCACCACCCGGCGCGAGCCGGCGCGCGGCGGCCACGGCTGAGCGTTGGTCGCCGCGAGCCGCCAACCGGGCGGCTTCGCGGGCGGCGTCGATGCAACGCACCTGCATCGAAACCGCGGTGACACCGGCCAAACACAGCACCAGCACGACCACGAGCGCGGCGATGCCCAGTGCCGCCTCCACGGTGCTGGCACCCGTACTGCCGGCTACACCTTGGTGTTGAGCGCACGACCGATGATGTTGGTCAGCGCCGAGACGATCGAGTCCCCGGTGACGACGGTGTAGAGCACCGCGCCGAAGGCGGCCGCGGCGATGGTGCCGATGGCGTACTCGACCGTCGACATGCCCGACTCGTCGGCCATCAGCACCGCAGCACCTGCGAAGAATTCGCGAATCTTGTTGACCATCAACGTCTTCCTTTCGTTTCACAGCAGGCCCGACTGCAGGACATCACCGGCCAAGCCGGCCACCACCGGGACGATCCCCAAGCAGACGAACGCCGGCAGGAAGCACAGGCCCAAAGGTCCGGCGATCAGTACGCCGGCCCGCTCGGCGGCGGCGCTCGCCGCGTGTGCGGCGTCGTGGCGGGACTCCTCGGCCAACTCGCTGACGCCACCGGCCAGCGCCGCCCCCGAGGACGCCGAGCGCCTGGCCAACCGCAGCAGGGCAGCGATCGGGGGTTCGACCGAGTTGTGCGGGCCGGACGGAATGGACCATGCGACAGCGGGATCGGCTCCGAGCGCAAGCAGGTCGGCGGCCCGGCGCAGCACCCTGGCCAAGTTGGGCGGTGCGGATGGGACTGCGGCGGCCGCGGCCGTCGACACGGCCATGCCCGCCGCCAGGCACACGGCCAGCACGTCCAGGCAGGAGGCGACCGCCAGCGGATCCGGGCCGCGCGCCGGTGCCGGGCCCCGCAGCGGTCGAGCGCCACGCATCGGCATCCCGGCGCGGCTGCGGACCAGCGAGGGACTCGGATCGATCCACAGTGCCGCGGCCAGCAGCACACCCGCGAGATTCATGGCGCCACTCCTCCTCGTCGCTGCGCTCTGCATCGTCGCCGGCGCGATTCATGGCGCCACTCCTCCTCATCGCTGCGCTCTGCATCGTCGCCGGCGCGATTCATGGCGCCACTCCTCCTCATCGCTGCGCTCTGCATCGTCGCCGGCGCGATGCATGGCGCCACTCCTCCTCATCGCTGCGCTCTGCATCGTCGCCCGCGAGATTCATGGCGCCACTCCTCCTCGTCGCTGCGCTCTGCATCGTCGCCGGCGCGATTCATGGCGCCACTCCTCCTCGTCGCTGCGCTCTGCATCGTCGCCGGCGCGATTCATGGCGCCACTCCTCCTCATCGCTGCGCTCTGCATCGTCGCCGGCGCGATTCATGGCGCCACTCCTCCTCATCGCTGCGCTCTGCATCGTCGCCGGCGCGATTCATGACGCGACCCGATCGGCGATGCGATCCGCCCACAGCAGGCCGACGCAGGCCAGCGCCGAGCCGACGAGCAACAGCCACCCGCCCGCATGCCCGCCCAACAAGAAAGGCAGTGGCCGGGCGCCGATCAGTTGGCCCAGTATCACGCCGAGCACCGGCAGCGCGGCGAGTATCGCCGCGGTTGCTCGTGCGCCGGCCATGCTCGAGGACACGCGGGCCGAAAACCGTTGACGCTCGGCGATATCGCGCTGCGCGGCGCGCATCAGGGTGGCTATCCCCAGCCCGTTGTCGCTGGCCAGGCGCCAACACAACGCGAGCCGTTCCCAATGCGTGGGCAGCGCCGAGTGTCGGGCCGCCGCGGCCAACCCGGACGCGACGTCGGCGCCCAACCTGGCACGGGCCGCCACCGAACGCAGCGATATCGCAACCGCACCGGTGGTGTCGTCGGCCGCGACACAGAACGCGCGCACGGGATGCGAGCCGGCCCGCAACTCGCCGACCAATACCTCGAGCACGGATTGCAGCGCATGACCCTCAGCGGTGGCACGCCGGATGCGCCATCGTCGCCGATACCGCAGTCCCGCGGTCGCGCCTACGACCGCGATGGACAGGACGGTCGTCAGCGGCAGCGCGATAACGGCGGTGCAGCCGATCCCAGCGGCGACGCAGGTGATCCCGCGAAGCCCGGCCGTCGGGAGCCGCCGGTGCCGCGAGGCCGACAGTCGTCGTCGCACGGAGGGCCGAACGACGATCAGCGCGAGCGACAACAGCAACGCCCCGGCCAGCGGGCCGTTCACGCCGGCAACCGGCTGCGCAGCAGGCGTTGCAGCTGTGGCGCAGCATCCGCCATGCCCCGATCCGCATGCCACACGGTGGCCGCGCGTACCTGCCCTTGATCATGTTGCAGCGCAGCGATTTCGCTAAGCCGCCGCCGCCCGGCACGATCGCGCTCGACATGCAGCAAAACCTGCACGGCGGCGGCGAGTTGGCTGTGCAGTGCGGCGCGGTCGAGGCCGCCTAGCGCACCCAATGCCTCGAGGCGCGCGGGAACCTCCGCGGGGCTGTTGGCGTGCACGGTGCCCGCGCCGCCGTCGTGGCCGGTGTTCAGCGCGGCCAGCAGATCCACCACCTCGGCGCCCCTGACCTCGCCGACGACGAGGCGGTCAGGACGCATCCGCAGCGCCTGCCGAACCAGCTGGCGCACCGGAACCTCGCCAACGCCTTCGATGTTGGCGCACCGGGCAACGAGCTTCACCAAATGTGGGTGGCGGGGCGCCAGCTCCGCGGCATCCTCGACACAGACGATCCGCTCCGTGGGCGGCACTGCGCCCAGCATCGCGGCGAGCAGCGTCGTCTTCCCGGCCCCGGTGCCGCCACTGATCAAGAACGCAAGCCTTGCGTCGATGATGTCGGTGACCAGCGCGGCGGCCGCGGGCGCGATCGCACCGGCGGCGATCAGGGCCGCCAACTCCTGACTGGCGGGGCGCAGGATGCGCAGTGAGATGCAGGTGCCCGCGGCGGCCACCGGCGGCAACACCGCGTGCAGACGCACCGCGAACCCGCCGGCACCGATGCCGGTCAGCTCGCCGTCCACCCAGGGTTGCGCGTCGTCCAATCGGCGGCCGGCGGACAGCGCCAGGCGCTGCGCCAGCCGTCGCACCGCCGCTTCGTCCGTGAAACGGATGTCGGTGCGCCGCAAGCCGGTGCCGTCGTCTACCCACACGGCATCCGGCGCGGTGACCAGGACATCCGTCGTCCCATCCGCGCTCAGCAGCGGATCGAGGATGCCGGCACCGGTGAGCTCGGTCTGCAGCACCCGAAGGTTGGCCAGCACCTCGGTGTCACCGAGCATCCCACCGGACTCGGCCCGGATCGCGGCGGCCACCACCGCCGGCCCGAGCGGACCTGCCTCGCCGGCCAGTCGCTCGCGGACGCGTTCGATCAGCGAACCGCTCACGCCGCCTTGCCATTCTGGCCCGTCCGCCGCCGCGCACCAACAGGCGGGAGGACGCCGAGGACTTGGCCCGCCGCCACCGCGAGCGCAGAGCGTCGCCCCAGCCGCAGGCCGCCGCGGTCGACCTGCTCGCCCAGTCGCGGCTGCGCTTTGATCGCCGCCAGCAACGGCAGACCGACGATGTCGGCGATTTCCGCCGACCGCAATCCCGCCGGCGACGGACCCCGCACTACCAGACCGACGTTGGGATTGATGGACGCCAAAACCGGAACCAGCGCACCCGTAGCCGCGCATGCCCGCACGTCGCAGCGGCTGACGACGACCACGAGGTCGGCAGCGTTCAGCGCGGCTTGGGTCGCGTCGGTGAGACGACGGGGCAGATCGCAGATCACGGTCACCGCGCCGCGCCGGCCCGCGTCGACGACGGCGTGCACCGGCCCGCCGTCCAACTCGTAACCGCGCCGCGTGCCGGACAGCACGCTGACTCCGCGGTGCCGCGGCAGCGCATCGCGGACCGCCGACCAGTTGAGCCGACCACCCTGCAACGCCAAATCCGGCCAGCGCAGCCCCGGCATCGTTTCGCCGCCCAGCAACAAGTCCAGGCCGCCACCCCACGGGTCGAGGTCCACCAACAAGGCGTCCGGGGCGGCGTGCGCCAAGGCGACCGCAAGCAGGGATGCGCCCGCTCCGCCGCAGCCCCCCATGACGGCGACCGCGTCTCCGCGCGACCCGTCGTCGCGAGACGACTCGGCGGCGTCGGCGAGGGCGCCGACCAGGTCGGCTTCTTGCCCGGGCAGTCGCAACACGCGCTCGGCGCCAACCCCGACGGCGGCCGCCCAGGTCGTCGTCTCCGGTTCGGCCGCCGTCAGCACGGTGACGTGATCGCGCCGTGGCAACGCCGATCGCCCGCAACTCGCCGCCGCCCGCGCGTCCAGCACAACGGCCGCAGCCGCCGCCCAACTCTTGCGGCTGACCGGAGACACGTCGCTGGCATACACCACCCGGACGCCGGCGGCCGCCGCCACCCGGTCCAACTCGGCGCGCATGTCGGGATCCGCTAGGACCGCCAACACACCCACGGAACCCGTCGCATCGACTCCGGAACTGCCTGCCACCCGACCACTGTGCGGGATCGTGACCTTGGCACAACAGTCCCAAATGCGGATTTGTGGATAGAGACGCGAGTGTGCACAAACGTGTCGCGAGGCAGGCCGCCAGCGACGACGGTCCCACTTTCCCGCAACGCATCGAGAGCCGAGCCTGGCGGCGTGCACCGACAATGCTGACCGTAGAAATGGGACGACCCCCGCCAGGGGGGGAGGAGGCGAGGGTCGTCGTGCATCAGCCCCGGGGGGTCGGGCTGATACACCCTCGGCTCAAGCCGAGTACTGCTTACTATACACATGACAAGCCGTAGTAACGCAAGAGTTCATTTGCTGAAAAGAACGGCTTGAGCCGCGTAAACACCGCTACGCCGGCACCTCCAATCGCTGAGCGGCCTTTTCCCGGTGCGGGGTCGCCCCCTGGCGGGACCACCGACCTATGCTGGGTCGGTGACCGTCTTCGACCCCACCGCGGAGCAGTCGGCCTCGGAGCAATCAACGCCAACCCTCGCCCCCCACGCCCGGACCGCGGCCTTCTTCGACCTGGACAAGACGATCATCGCCAAGTCCAGCACCCTGGCGTTCAGCAAACCATTTTTCAATCAGGGCCTGCTCAATCGCCGCGCCGTACTCAAGTCCAGCTACGCCCAGTTCATCTATCTGCTCTCCGGTGCCGATCATGACCAGATGGATCGGATGCGCGCTCACATGACCAATATGTGCACCGGCTGGGACGTCGAACAGGTCAAGTCGATCGTCAACGAGACCCTGCACGACATCGTGACTCCGCTGGTGTTCGCCGAGGCCGCCGACCTGATCGCGGCACACAAGTTGTGCGGCCGCGACGTCGTGGTGGTGTCGGCCTCCGGCGAAGAAATCGTCGCCCCGATCGCCCGGGCCCTGGGGGCCACCCATGCGATGGCAACCCGGATGGTCGTCGAGGACGGTCGGTACACCGGGGAGATCGCCTTCTACTGCTACGGCGAGGGCAAGGTGCAAGCGATCCGCGAACTGGCCGCGCGCGAGGGCTATCCGCTGGAATACTGCTACGCCTACTCGGACTCGATCACCGATCTTCCGATGCTCGAGGCCGTCGGCCACCCCAGCGTCGTCAATCCCGACCGCGGCCTGCGCAGGGAAGCCCTGGAACGAGGGTGGCCGGTGATGTCGTTCTCCAAGCCGGTGTCGTTGCGCGACCGCATCCCGGCGCCATCCGGCGCCGCGATCGCGACGACCGCCGCGGTGAGCATCAGTGCGCTGGCCGCCGGGGCGGTCACGTATTCGTTGTTGCGCCGTTACGCTTTCTGAGCCCGGCGGTACGCGACGGCAAACTCGTTAAGCGCGCAATCCGAAACGGATTCGGCGCTATTCGCAATTGGGCCTTGCTGTGCTAGTGGTCTAGTAGTACAAAGGAACCACGGAAGCCCGGTGAGGCCTAGATCGAGCCGGAAGAGAAGGTTCGTTCTCCCGACCCGGGCGCCCAGCACGGTGCTCGGCACCCACGCGGAGTCATAGCCGCGAAAATGGCAGAAGTGTTGCGGGCCTGCGAAATTGCGAAATGTGGAAGGTGTCGACGGCCCTTTGGGTGGGGTCGCAACCGGAAGCGTCGTGAGATCGCCGAGGCCAACCCACGCAACCCCGAGATGCACGCTTGGTAACCGAGTCCCGTGCTAGCGGGCGGCGGACCGAACATTCGGAACGTCGCCCGCTCTGCACGTTTGTGGCCTTTTTCCGGTGACGTCTTCCCGGGTATCGCCACCGCTTCAGCTATCGGTTCGACATCGAGTCGGCGATCGATACGGCCTCTTGCGCACCGGCTTTCATGGCACGGCAACACAGCACCAGCCAGGCACCGACACCCTCCGGCGTGCCTTCGCCGAATTTCTGCGCGGCGTCACGATACGCGGCCGGTTGGCGCATCCAACTGACCTCCGGCACACCCAGCCCGTGTGGGTCCAGGCCGGTGGCGATGGTCACCAGTCTCGCCACCGCGCGAGCCACCACCCCGTCAGAGCTGCCGAATGGCTTCAGCGTCAGTAACTCGCCGTGCGCGACGGCGGCAAGCACCGGCGCCGGCACCTGGGTGCGGCCACCCACGATGTCCGCCAGCAATGCCAGACGCGCCTGCACCTCGGCGTCGGCGCGTGGTCGGCCCAGTCGATCTTCGTCGGCCAAGTCCGCAGCCGCCAGCATGTGCAAGCGCGCCAGTGCTTGCAGGGGTGCCCGCTCCCAGGTCCGCACCAACGGGCCCTCGCCGCCCTCCAGCTCCTGAGCCACCCGAAGCGCTCCCCCGA
>NZ_LZJR01000169.1 GCF_001667925.1 Mycobacterium sp. E2479
GTTTTGATTACTTCCGACGTGGCGCGTTACACGTCGATGGTCTGGCTGACGTATGTCTCCCAGGTGGCGATCTGGCCAGCCTCTACCATGGCGGCCTGCATCTCGGGGTCGCCGAAGAGCGCCTCCTGGACCTGGCCGTACCGCGTCCAATCCTCGGCTGTGGAAAGCAGGCCGATGGCGTTGGTCGCCGGGCCCCCGATCATGGTCGCCAGCACGGTGACGTTCTCGGCGCCGTGCTTGCGAGCGAGGTCTGTTGTCTTCTTGAGTTGCTTCTGCACCTCGTCCCACTGGACGCCCGGGTTTGGGTGGATAACTACGTACGTGACGATGGTCATGATGGTGCCTCCTGTACCTCGTGGCGGTTAGCCACAAGGTAAGCAAACACCCGAATGCCGCCGCGCGCTAGTGCCAAAGTGCATTGGCTAGCAAACTAGTTGCCGCGTCGGGGCCTGCTCGCGCGCCCCGGGCCTCCGAGGCCGTCTAGGCGGTCATTTTATTGTCTTTGCATCGAATGCAATATTCGTCGTTCTGCCTTTGTGTTTCGTGTATGCCTTCGCATTCAGGGCATTGTTGAATGTATTTATGATTCGGATTCCAGTCCGAATTCATTAATCTTTGCTTTTGTATGAATTTGTTCGCTGAGTCACGAGCTCCGTTAGACAACATTTCAATAGACTTCCCTGGTCAATAGTATATTCTGGTTTTATTCAGGGTTTGCTGGTGGCTTAACAACCCATCCGGTGGGACGGGCTTGGCAGCTCGTGAATCACTAGCATTCGCAGCTACCGCCCGTTCGGGCTAACCAATGACCATTCCCCAAATGCGGCCGGTTAAACCCCGGTGGGGCGCGTAATCAACCCCACCCCCTGGCGATTCACGCTCTGCCCAAGTTGTCGGGTGCCGCGTCCGCCGCGCAAACCTGCTCGCCCGCAACGGGCGCTCGGAGATCTGCGGAAGATTGAAGTAGCCGGCTACTCTAGGCTCGCAGTTTGCCACGCCAGAGGCTGTCTGGGTCCCCTCTAGTGAAAGGTGCCCACGATGACAATCCTCGCAACCACTATCGTCCATCCGAATCCCGGCGTGGCCTGGGACGACGTTCAAAAGCAGCTGAAGCGCGCGAGCGAACTTGCCCGCAAGCATGGCGCGGAGAACGTCACTGTGCTCGTCACCATGGTCGGGGGCCCGGCGACCAACGCCATCGGCCTGCTTTCCACAGCCGAGGATTGGACGCGGTACGGCCAGGTCCAGGAGGCGCTCTTCGGCGACCCCGAGATGCAGGCCGCCATGGTAGAGGCTGGCCAGATCGCCACCTGGGAGACATACGTCAGCCAGACCATCGACGTGTAACGCGCCACGTCGGAAGTAATCAAGGG
>NZ_LZJR01000170.1 GCF_001667925.1 Mycobacterium sp. E2479
GACCATCCTGCTGGCCGTGTCGCTGGTATTGCTGACCACCGCGATGGCCGGGCCGACCTCGGACGTCCGGATTCCGCTCAACCGCGCGGTCGTGATGCTGGTGATCGACATGTCGCAGTCCATGCGGGCGACCGACGTCGAACCCAACCGCCTCAAGGCGGCCGAACAGGCCGCGACCCAGTTCGCCAGTCAGCTCACGCCGGGCATCAACCTCGGACTGGTGGGTTTCGCGGGCACGCCGTATTTGCTGGTGCCGCCGACCCCGCAGCACCAGGCCACTATCGACGCCCTGAAGAAGCTGGAGTTCGCCGACAGCACCGCGACGGGTGAAGCGATCTTCACCGCCCTGCATGCGATCAGCGCGACCGCGGTTGTCGGCGGCGACGCCCCACCACCGGCGCGGATCGTGCTGCTCTCCGATGGCCGCGAGAACAAGCCCTCCAACCCCAGCGATCCGCACGACGGCGTCTACACCGCGGCGCGGCTGGCCAAGGACGAGGGTGTTCCCATCTCGACGATCTCGTTCGGGACCAAGGGCGGCGAGATCG
>NZ_LZJR01000171.1 GCF_001667925.1 Mycobacterium sp. E2479
CGCTTGACGACCGTGTGCACCGCGTCACGCAGTCGGTACGGGTCGAGGGCACCAGTCAGCTCGATATTCAGCTGCACCGCATACAGATCGTCATCGCTCCCCCGCACCGTGCTGGCGTGAAACAGCAACCCCCGCTGCACCGGGGTCAGGGGCAGGACGTCGGCGATCTCATGCTGCCGCTGAAGCTGGTCGATTTGCTGCTGGCTGAGCCTGGCGGGAGCGATGTCAGAAGGCGTCAATCCGCCGCCGCCGCTGTGCACGTGCGCGCAGATACCGGCCAGGGCGTCGAACCACAGCCGGCTCAGCCGACTGACCTGGGCGTGATCGAGCGCCGAAGGTGCCCACATCCAATCGGCGTGCAGGCACGGCCCGCTGTCGGTGTCGACCGTGCCGGCGTTGAGCTCCAGGGTGTGCATGAGCGGCATGGGTATAGCCGCGACGGCGCGGGTGCCCGACGAGCCTTCCCGGCTTGGCCACCACAGGTCACCGTCGACCGCGGCGTCGCCGCCCGACACGCCCAGGCGCCCGAGATAGTTGAAGCCGATCACGGGGTCGGGCCCGGCCAGGTCCACGTCACGATTGAGGTAGCGCAGCAAACCGTAGGTCAGGGGCTCCGGAAGCGCGCGAAGCTGCTCCTTCGCGTCCTTGAGGACGGCACCGAGCGCCGCCTCGCCGGCGGCCACCTGGGCCCATCGCAGTCGGCCGACGGCCAACGACACCGGATATTTGGCGGTGAACCAACCGACCGTGCGCGACAAGTCCACGTCGGACGCCAATTCCTCATTGCGCCCGTGGCCCTCCACGTCGATACCGATCGGCGCGGCACCAGAGCCCACAAACTCTGCCACCGCCAGCGCGAAGGCGATCAACAAGATGTCTTGCACCCCGGCATGGAATGCCGCCGGCACCTCGCCGAGCAGCATCGTGGTGGTCTGGGCATCCAAGGACACCGACAGGTGCCCCGCCGCAGCGAACGTATCCGCCGCGGGCCCGACCATCGGCAACACGGCCGGGGCCGCCGCCACGTGTCGCCAGGCGTCGGCCTGATCCACCACTTCCGGGCTGTGGGCGTGCTCATGGAGAAGTTCCGCCCAGCGGGCGAATGACGTCCCGGTCACCGGCAGCGCTATCGACTGGCCGCCACGATGTTGGGCCCAAGCAATGTTGAGGTC
>NZ_LZJR01000172.1 GCF_001667925.1 Mycobacterium sp. E2479
CCCTCCGATCGGGAAGGACTACGTCGAGGGCATGGTGCAGTCGAATTCGAATGGCACGGTCGCGCTCCGCACGCGAACCGGGTCGGCGACGGTTGACTACACACCCCAGACCAGGGTCGTCGACGTCACCCCGGCGAAGCTGACCGATGTGACGCCCGGCAGTTGCGTCAACATCAAAGCCACCCCGCAGAGCGCGCCGCCTCCGGGTGCGATCACCGCCCAGGCGGTAACGGTCACCCAGTCCGCGGACGGCAAGTGCCCACCTCCGGCCGGGTTCTACGGCACGGTCGCCTCGGTCTCGGGCAACACCATCGCCGTCAACGGTTTGGGCCCCGGCGGCCCGGGCGCCTCCACCAACGTGACCGTCGCCGACTCGACCTCATACCAGCGGCAGACGCCGTCGGATACCCAGGCGATCACGAACGGTAAATGCATTGGGGCCCAAGGAACTCAGGATGGCGGCGTCCTGCACGCGGCGATGATCAGCGTGGAGACGTGCCCGCCGATGGGGCACCCACACCACCACCTGCATCTGCCCCATCTCCCGCACATCCACCTCTAGGCCACGCCGAAAGCCGCGGCCGCGCCACAGGCGTGGGAACCGAGCGGACTCAGACGGTGAAGCCGAGGGCGCGCAATTGCTCGCGGCCGTCCTCGGTGATCTTGTCCGGACCCCACGGCGGGTTCCACACCCAGTTGATCCGCAGGTCGTCGACCAAGCCTGCCCCCACCAACGCACTGCGCGACTGGTCTTCAATGACGTCGGTCAGCGGGCAGGCCGCCGACGTCAGTGTCATGTCGATGAGGGCAACGGTTCCGTCGTCGCCCGCCTCGACGTTCAGCCCGTAGACAAGCCCGAGATCGACTACGTTGATGCCGAGTTCGGGGTCTACGACGTCACGCATCGCTTCCTCGAGGTCGGCAAGGAATTCGTCATCCCGCGCGGTGGTGTCGCTCATCTGTATCCTCCTGAAGGTCCGCGTCCTGGCCCGAATAAGCTTTGGCCAAAGCATCTTTGAACGCCATCCACCCCAACAGGGCGCATTTCACCCGTGCTGGGTATTTGGCCACCCCGGCGAACGCAATCCCGTCGCCCAGCACGTCCTCGTCGCCCTCGATGGCGCCGCGGGAGGACACCATCTCGGTGAACGCTGCGATGGTCTTGAGCGCCTCGCCGACGCTTTGACCGATCACCTGCTGGGTGAGCACCGAGGTCGCCGCCTGGCTGATCGAGCAACCCTGCCCGTCATAGGACACGTCGGCAACCGTTTCACCGTCCTCGGACAGCGTGACCCGCAGCGTGACCTCGTCACCGCAGACCGGGTTGACATGGAACACCTCGGCGCCGAACGGCTCCCGCAGCCCGCGATGCTGCGGGTGCTTGTAGTGGTCCAGGATCACGTCCTGATACATCTGCTCGAGACGCAATGTCAGCCTCTCCCAAAGAAATCCAGAGCGCGGCGCACACCGGCAACCAGACGCTCCACCTCCTCGGAGGTGTTGTACACCGCGAATGAGGCCCGAGCGGTGGCCGCCACGCCGAACCGGCGGTGCAGCGGCATGGCGCAGTGGTGACCCACGCGCACCGCGACGCCCTCGTCGTCGAGCACCTGCCCGACGTCGTGCGCGTGCACGCCGTCGACCACGAAAGACACCGGCGAGGCGCGGTTCTCCATGGACGTCGGGCCGAGGATGCGCACGGCATCGATGCCGGATAGCCCGTCGATGGCCGCGGCGACCAGCTGGTGCTCGTGGGCCTGCACGGCCACCATGCCGATGGCGCTGAGGTAACGGGTGGCCGCGCCCAATCCGACTACCTGCGACGTCATCGGAGTGCCGGCCTCGAACCGCTGCGGCACCACCGCGTAGGTCGATGCCTCCATGGTCACGGCTTCGATCATCGAGCCGCCGGTCAAGAACGGCGGCAGGGCCGACAGCAGCTGACGGCGGCCATAAAGAACGCCGACGCCGTTGGGGGCCAGCATCTTATGTCCGGAGAAGGCCGCGAAGTCCACATCGAGCGCGTGGAAGTCGACCGGCTGATGCGGCACCGACTGGCAGGCGTCCAGCACGGTCAGCGCGCCCACCGCCCGCGCCCGACTGACCAGCTCGGCGACCGGCGCCACCGTGCCGGTCACGTTCGAATGATGGGTGAAGGCGACGACTTTGACGCGTTCGTCGAGCTCCAGTGAGTCGAGGTCGATGCGCCCGTCGTCCGTGACGCCGTACCAGCGCAGGGTCGCCCCGGTGCGCCGGGCGAGTTCCTGCCACGGAACCAGGTTGGCGTGGTGCTCGAGTTCGGTGGTGACGATGATGTCGCCCGGTCCGACAGCACGCTCGAAACGCTTGTCCCCCAGCACATACGACACCAGGTTGAGCGCTTCGGTGGCGTTCTTGGTGAACACCAGCTCGTCGCACTCGGCGCCCACGAACGCCGCGATGTCCGCCCGCCCCTGCTCGTAGGCGTCGGTGGCCTCCTCCATCAGCTGGTGCGCACCGCGGTGCACCGCGCCGTTGGAGGTGAGCAGGAATTCGCGCTCGGCGTCGAGTACCTGCAGCGGCCGCTGCGATGTCGCGCCGGAATCCAGATATGCCAGCGGATTTCCGCCGCGCATGACGCGCTTGAGGATCGGGAAATCGGCGCGGATGGCCGCGACATCCAGGGGTGAGACCGCCGCGGAGGATGTCGCCATGTCAGGCTCCGGTTGCCGCCGCTTGGGAAAAGCGGACGTAGCCGTTCTGCTCGAGCTCGTCGGCCAGCTCCGAACCGCCGGATTCGGCGATGCGCCCGCCGACGAACACGTGCACGTATTCGGGGTGGATGTAGCGCAGAATGCGGGTGTAGTGCGTGATCAGCAAAATGCCGCCACGCACCGGCTGGCCGGTGCCATCGTCCCAGCCGGTCTCCGCATAACGGTTCACACCCTCGCTGACCACCCGCAGCGCGTCGACGTCGAGTCCCGAGTCGGTCTCGTCGAGGATGGCGATCTTGGGCTTGAGCAGTTCCAGCTGCAGGATCTCGTGGCGCTTCTTCTCGCCGCCGGAGAAACCCTCGTTGACGCTGCGCTCGGCGAAGGCGGGATCGATCTCGAGCGAGCCCATCGCCGCCTTGACCTCTTTGACCCAGTGCCGCAGCTTCGGGGCCTCCCCGCGCACGGCGGTCGCCGCCGAGCGCAAGAAATTGGACACCGAGACGCCGGGCACCTCGACGGGATACTGCATGGCCAGAAAGATTCCGGCCCGGGCGCGCTCGTCGATGCTCATCGCCAGCACGTCCTGACCGTCCAGCGTGATGGAGCCAGAGGTCACCGTGTACTTGGGGTGGCCGGCGATGGCGTAGGACAGCGTCGACTTGCCCGAACCGTTGGGGCCCATCAATGCGTGTGTCTCACCGGATTTCACCGTCAGGTCGACGCCGTTGAGGATGGGGATCTCGCGCTCGGACTCGGCGGCGTTCGGGTTGACGACGCTGACGTGCAGATCTTTGATTTCCAAAGTGGTCATGAGGTTGCTGTTTCCGTCTTTTCCGTTATGGCCAGTTCGTGTTCGATGGCTGCGGTCAGGCGTTCCCGGATCTCGGGCACCGCGATCTTGGAGATGATCTCGGCGAAGAAGCCGCGGATCACCAGGCGGCGCGCCTGCTCCTCGGGGATGCCGCGGGAACGTAGGTAAAACAGTTGCTCGTCGTCGAAACGGCCGGTGGCGCTGGCATGTCCGGCCCCGATGATCTCACCCGTCTCGATCTCCAGGTTGGGCACCGAGTCGGCGCGTGCCCCGTCGGTCAGCACCAGGTTGCGGTTCACCTCGAAGGTGTCGGTGCCGGTGGCTTCGGCGCGGATCAACACGTCGCCGATCCAGACGGTGCGCGCGTCGGGCAGCGCGGAGTGCGGATCACCTTGCAGCGCACCCTTGTACAACACGTTCGACTTGCAGTCGGGCTGGGCGTGGTCCACCAGCAGCCGCGACTCCAGGTGCTGCCCGTCGTCGGCGAAGTACAGGCCGAGCAGCTCGGCGTCGCCGCCGGTGCCCAGATACCGCACGTTGGCGGTCATCCGCACCACCTCGCCGCCGAGCATGACGGCGACGTGGCGCAGCACCGCGTCCTTGCCTAGCTTGGCGTGATGCATGCTGACGTGCACGGCGTCATCGGCCCAGTCGGCGAGCCACACCACGGTGAGCCGGGCGGCGTCGTCGACGACGAATTCGACGTTGTCGGCCAGGGTTCCGCTGCCCCGCTGGTCGATGACGACGACCGCCTCGGCGAGCTCGGCCACCCGGATCTGCAGGTGCCCGTAGGCCACCGCGCCCTCGCCGGGCCCGTTGACGGTGACACCGATCGGCTCGGCGACTCGGGTGTCGCGCTCGACGGTGATCAGGGTTGCTGAGTTGAACGACGAAAACGCTTGGGCGGCAACCCGGTCGGTCGGTACGCCGCCCTGGCCGAGCCGCTCGTCGCCGCGGCGTACGGTCTCGACCCGCACGCCGGGCTGTTCGCTGATGCTGATCTCGGCTTTGCCGGTGGCGCGCGCCGAGCCGTCGTGCAGCCCCCGCAGCCGGCGCAACGGGGTGAACCGCCAAATTTCGTCGCGACCGTGCGGGACCTCGAACGCGTCCACATCGAACGAGGAGAACAGCTCCCCCTTATTCAATCCGGTAAGCGAACTCCCCTTCGACGGCTTCTCCAAAGCTGAAGTCACGTTGTCGGCGGTCATCCGACAGCGCCCTCCATCTGCAGCTCGATCAGGCGGTTGAGCTCCAGCGCATACTCCATCGGCAGCTCTTTGGCGATCGGCTCGACGAAGCCGCGGACCACCATGGCCATCGCCTCGTCCTCGGTCAGGCCGCGGCTCATCAGGTAGAACAGCTGGTTCTCGCTGACCTTGGACACGGTGGCCTCGTGGCCCATGGTGACGTCGTCCTCGCGGATGTCGACGTAGGGGTAGGTGTCACTGCGGCTGATCGTGTCGACCAGCAACGCATCACATTTCACGCTGGAGCGCGATCCGTGCGCGCCCTTGTTCACCTGCACCAGTCCGCGGTAGGAGGTACGGCCGCCGCCGCGCGCCACGGACTTGGACACGATGTTGCTCGACGTGTTGGGCGCCAGGTGCAGCATCTTTGCACCCGTGTCCTGGTGCTGGTCCTCGCCGGCGAATGCCACCGACAACACCTCGCCCTTGGCGTGCTCGCCGGTCATCCAGACCGCCGGGTACTTCATGGTGACCTTCGACCCGATGTTGCCGTCGATCCACTCCATGGTGGCGCCGGCCTCGGCGCGGGCCCGCTTGGTGACCAGGTTGTAGACGTTGCCCGACCAGTTCTGGATCGTCGTGTAGCGAACGCGCGCATTGGGTTTCACGATGATCTCGACCACCGCCGAGTGCAGCGAGTCCGACTTGTAGATGGGCGCGGTGCAGCCTTCGACGTAGTGCACGTAGGAGCCCTCGTCGGCGATGATCAGCGTCCGCTCGAACTGGCCCATGTTCTCGGTGTTGATCCGGAAGTAGGCCTGCAAGGGGATGTCGACGTGCACCCCCTTCGGCACGTAGATGAACGACCCGCCGCTCCACACCGCGGTGTTCAACGCCGAGAACTTGTTGTCCCCGGCCGGGATCACCGTGCCGAAGTACTCCTGGAAGATCTCGGGGTGCTCGCGCAGACCGGTGTCGGTGTCGAGGAAGATGACGCCCTGGGCCTCCAGATCCTCGCGGATCTGGTGGTAGACCACCTCGGATTCGTATTGGGCCGCAACGCCGGCGACCAGACGCTGCTTCTCGGCCTCCGGGATACCCAGGCGGTCATAGGTGTTGCGGATGTCCTCGGGCAGGTCCTCCCACGAGGCTGCCTGCTTTTCCGTCGAACGCACGAAGTACTTGATGTTGTCGAAGTCGATGCCCTCCAGGTTCGAGCCCCACCCCGGCATCGGCTTGCGATCGAAGATGCGCAGCGCCTTCAACCGCGTCTGCAGCATCCACTCGGGCTCGTTCTTCTTCGCCGAGATGTCGCGAACGACGGCCGGCGACAGGCCGCGCTGGGCGCTGGCCCCGGCGACGTCGGAGTCCGACCAGCCGTAGCCGTACCGCCCCAGCGAGGCGATCGCCTCTTCCTGAGTCAGCGGCGCGGTAGCCGTCTTGCTGGCCTCGGGGGTGAGTGTCATCGAGACGCTCCTTTGATGCTCGTGGTGTCGGTCATATGGCGCGGGCTGGGCGCCTGAGTCAGGGGTACGTGCGTGGTGCAGGCGCAGTCGCCGTTGACGATGGTCGCCAACCGCTGGACGTGCGTCCCCAGCACCTCGGCCATGGCGTGCTGTTCCGCCTCGCACAGCTCGGGGAATTCCTCGGCGACGTGCGACACCGGGCAGTGGTGCTGGCAGATCTGCACGCCGTGGATCGGCCCGCCGACCTGCGCGGTGGTGGTGACGTAGCCGGCCTTGGTCAGCGCGGTGGCGATCCGGTCGGCCGTCGCCTCGACGTCGGTGTCGGCCGCGCTGTCGGCCGCGGGAACGTCGGCCAAAATGGTGTCGATGCGCCGCCGGGCGAAGGCCTGCACCGCCTCTTCACCACCGATCTCGCGGAGCTGCCGCATGGCCGCGGCCGCCAGGTCGTCGTAGGCGTGGTCGAGCTTGGCCCGCCCGGCCGCGGTGAGCCGATAGCGCTTGGCGGGACGCCCGCGTCCCACCTGCTGCCACGCCGCGGGCGCGGTCGACTCGGCGTCGCCGGCCTCGATGAGGGCGTCGAGGTGGCGGCGCACGCCGGCGGCCGCCAGACCCAGCCGGCCACCGATCTCACCGGCGGTGATCGATCCGGACTCCAGCAGCAGGCGCACGATCGCGCGGCGGGTGTGACCATCCGGCACCGGTGCGCCGACGTCGGCCATGCCGGGAGCGACGCCGCCGCCCCCAGTGGCCCCATCGGGGCTGGTTCGGATTTTCACAACACCAGTGTGACGCAATTCCGGGGATCGGTCTAGCAAGGGTCCCCTCTGTACGCGTTGCACTGGTCACACCGCCGAGTCGGCTCACCGCGGGGGCTACGCTGCTCTGATGGCAGCCCGCCACCACACGCTGAGCTCATCGATCGCGAGTCTGCACGGCGATGAGCAAGCAGTGGGCTCGCCGCTGAACGATACCGAGCTCACCGCGCTGCGCCGCACCCGCCTGTTCGGCGCGACCGGCACCGTGGTGATGGCGATCGGCGCGCTCGGCGCCGGGGCCCGGCCCGTCGTCCAGGACCCCACGTTCGGGGTCCGGTTGCTCAACCTCCCATCGCGGATCCAGACCGTGTCGCTGACCATGACGACCACCGGCGCGGTGATGATGGCGCTGGCTTGGTTGATGCTCGGTCGGTTCGCCCTGGGGAGTCGGCGGATGTCGCGCGGCGAACTGGACCGAACCCTGCTGCTGTGGGTGCTGCCGCTGCTGATCGCCCCGCCGATGTACAGCAAGGACGTCTACTCGTATCTGGCGCAGAGCCAGATCTCGTTGGAAGGTCTGGACCCGTACCGGGTGGGGCCGGCTTCGGGACTCGGCCTGTCCCATATCTTCACGCTGTCGGTACCGACGCTGTGGCGCGAGACGCCCGCACCTTATGGCCCGCTGTTCTTGTGGATCGGGCGCGGCATCTCGGCGATCACCGGCGAGAACATCGTCGCCGCCGTGCTGTGTCACCGGCTGGTCGAGTTGCTGGGCGTGGGACTGATTGTCTGGGCGACGCCGCGGCTGGCCCGGCGCTGCGGCGTCGCCGAGGTCAGCGCGCTGTGGTTGGGAGCAGCCAATCCGCTGCTGATCATGCACCTGGTGGCCGGCGTGCACAACGAGGCGCTGATGCTGGGCCTGATGCTGGCCGGGGCCGAATTCGCGTTGCGCGGCGTCGATGCACCTCGGTTGCTGCCCGCGTCGTGGAAGCGGTTGGGCCCGGACTGGGAGCCGCTGGGGATGCTGGTCGCCGGCGCCGTCCTGATCGTGTTGTCGTCGCAGGTGAAGCTGCCCTCCCTGCTGGCGCTGGGCTTCGTCACAATGGCGCTGGCCCACCGCTGCGGTGGGACCCTGCGCGCGCTGCTGCTGACGGGCGGCGGCATGGCGGCGTTGTCGCTGGTGGTGATGGCACTGGTGGGCTGGGCCAGCGGCCTCGGGTTCGGCTGGATCTACACGCTGGGCACCGCCAACGTGGTGCGGAGCTGGATGTCGCCGCCCACGCTGCTGGCACTCGGCACGGGGCAGGTGGGAATCCTGCTGGGCCTAGGGGACCACACCACGGCGGTACTGGGGCTGACCCGCGCGATCGGGGTGCTGATCATCACGGTGATGGTGGCCTGGTTGCTGCTCGCCGTTTTCCGCGGCCGGCTGCACCCGATCGGCGGACTGGGTGTCGCGCTGGGCATCACGGTGCTGCTGTTCCCCGTCGTGCAGCCCTGGTATCTGCTGTGGGCGATCATTCCGCTGGCCGCCTGGGCGACCCGCACGGGCTTCCGGGTGGCGGCCATAATCATCAGCTTGGTCGTCGGGATCTTCGGCCCGACCGCCAACGGCGACCGGTTCGCGCTCTTCCAGATCATCGACGCCACCCTGGCCAGCACCGTCATCGTCCTCGCGCTCATCGGGCTGACGTATACCCGAATGCCGTGGCGCCGCTCCCCGGTCCAGGGCGCCGAGACCGATGGCCGACCCGTCAGCGGCACGAAGGTGACGCCGGCCACACCGTCGCCCCCCCAGCCCACGCCGGCGCGCGACGCCTACGCTGATTCCACGTGAGCTCGGCCTTTCCAGAATCGCGCGTATCTCCTGAGGCAGTGGTGCGGCTGCGCGGGGTCACCAAGAAATACGGATCCGGGGCGACGGCCGTGGAGGCCGTCTGCAACCTCGACCTCGACGTGCACGCCGCCGAGGTGGTGGCCCTGCTCGGCCCCAACGGCGCCGGGAAGACGACGACGGTCGAGATGTGCGAGGGCTTCGTGCGTCCGGACGCCGGCACCATCGAGGTGCTCGGCCTGGACCCGATAGCCGACAACGCGCGGCTGCGCACCCGCATCGGGGTGATGCTGCAGGGCGGCGGCGCCTACCCCGCGGCCCGCGCCGGAGAGATGCTGAACCTGGTGGCGGCCTACTCCGCCGACCCGCTGGACCCGGCGTGGCTGCTGGACACGCTCGGCCTCACCGACGCCGCCCGCACCACCTACCGACGACTCTCCGGCGGCCAGCAGCAGCGTCTGGCGCTGGCGTGCGCGCTGGTCGGCCGCCCCGAACTGGTGTTCCTCGACGAGCCCACCGCCGGCATGGACGCGCACGCCCGACTGCTGGTTTGGGAGCTGATCGACGCCCTGCGCCGCGACGGCGTGACGGTGGTGCTGACCACCCACCAGCTCAAGGAGGCCGAGGAGCTCGCCGATCGGCTGGTGATCATCGACCACGGAGCCATGGTGGCCTCCGGTACGCCCACGGAGCTGATGCGCAGCGGGGCGAAGGACCAGTTGCGATTCAGCGCGCCGCCGCGCCTCGATCTGTCGTTGCTGTCTTCCGCGCTGCCGGAGGACTACAAAGCCACCGAGGTGACGCCGGGTGAGTACCTGGTCGAGGGGCACGTCGACCCCCAGGTGCTGGCAACCGTCACGGCGTGGTGCGCCCGGATCGACGTCCTGGCCACCGACCTGCGCGTCGAGCAACGCAGCCTCGAGGATGTGTTCCTCGACCTCACCGGCAGGAAGTTAAGGCCTTGACGCACAACGAGACTGGATCGAACGCCTTCCCCGCGGGCATCTTCGCTCCCGACCCACGGCCCAGCGCGGTGCCGAAAATGCTCGCCGCGCAGTTCGGTTTGGAACTCAAGCTGCTGCTGCGCAACGGCGAACAGCTGCTGCTGACCATGTTCATTCCGATCACGCTGCTGGTCGGGCTCACGCTGCTGCCGCTCGGCGCGTTCGGCCAGCAGCGCGCGGCGACCTTCACGCCGGTCATCATGGCGCTGGCGGTGATCTCGACGGCGTTCACCGGTCAGGCGATCGCGGTCGCCTTCGATCGGCGCTACGGCGCGCTCAAGCGGCTCGGCGCCACCCCGCTTCCGGTCTGGGGCATCATCGCCGGCAAGTCACTCGCGGTGGTCACCGTCGTGTTCCTGCAGGCAATCCTGTTGGGCGCCATCGGTTTTGCGCTGGGCTGGCGACCCACGCCGGCGGCCCTGGTGCTGGGCGCGGGCGTCATCGCACTGGGTACCGTGGTCTTCGCGGCGCTGGGCCTGCTGCTCGGCGGGACGCTGCGCGCGGAGATCGTGCTGGCGGTCGCCAACCTGATGTGGTTCGTCTTCGCGGGCCTTGGCGCGCTGACGCTGGAGACCGGGATCACCCCGACGGCGGTCAAGCTGGCCGCGCGGCTGACCCCCTCCGGCGCGCTCACCGAGGCGCTCTCGCAGGCGATGACGATGTCGGTGGACTGGTTCGGTGTGATCGTGCT
>NZ_LZJR01000173.1 GCF_001667925.1 Mycobacterium sp. E2479
GGCACCACACAGCTGCGGTCGCGGTGCTCGAGTGCGCGGCGCAGCCGCCGGTTGATCAGCCGGGTCGCCCGCCCGGCGCCGATGACCTCGCCGTGGCGTTCGAACCACACTTCACAGGTGGCATCACAGCTCAGGTAGCGGCGTTCGGCGTCGGACAGCAGCGCACCCAGATGCAGGGCCGCGGCGCGCTGCTGCACGTCGAGGTGCACCACCACCGTGGTGTGCTGCCCGTGCGGGCGGCGGGTCGCCTCGGCGTCCCACCCGGCCTCCACCAAGCGCATGAACGCCTCGACGGTGCCCGGCAACGGCGGCCGCTGACCCCAAGCGCGGTCGCCGTCGCCGTGCTCGCGCGTGAACTCGGCGATCAGCGCATCACGATGAGAGGCCAACGCCGCCTCGAACTTCGCGGCATCGGGTTGCGGAAGTCTGATCCGCCAACAGCTGCCCTCGTCGTCGGAGGACTTGGTGATCGAGGCCTGCGGTTCAAGCCCCTCGGGCCGAGGCTCGGGTTCGGGTCGCGGTTCCAGCTTCACCGCGGTACGCAGCTGAGTGACGGTTGCCACCGCGGCCAGCTGCGCGTAGTGCGCATCAGATCCCTGACCGGCACGCGCCGCGATCACCCCGACCTGATCCAGCGACAGCCGGCCCTCCCGCATACCTTGGGCGCAGCGGGGAAACTCCTGCACCCGGCGCGCGATCGTGGTGATCGTGTGGGCATTGGCCGGCGAGCAGCCCGTCTTCGGGGCCACCAACGCCGGCACCGACCGCGCACCGGTAACACCACCGAGCTCGTCGCGATCAATCTCGGCCACGATCTCCA
>NZ_LZJR01000174.1 GCF_001667925.1 Mycobacterium sp. E2479
AACACCGCCCGGTTGCCCCACTCATCCAGCCCGACCTGCTCATCGTCATCGAGCAGATCAATCGACAGCAACCGCCGGGTCGTGTCGGCGGTCATGACTGCTGCTCCGCATCGGCGGTCATAACCACCAGCACCTTTTGCAACCTCCTGAAAAGCGACTCGATCCTGGCTGCGTCGAACACGTCGGTGTCGTATTCGACGCGAAGGCTCAATTCAGCACCGGGCTGGACTTGCACCGCCAGCGGGTAGTGGTTGTTCTCGCGGGCAGAGATGTCGGTGATGGTCAACTCGTGATCGCCCGTGAGGGCGGCAGCGTCTACTGGATAGTTTTCGAAGATGAACAAAGTGTCGAACAACTGGTCGTGTCCGGTGGCGCGGTGGATTTCGCCGAGCGCCAGATGCTGATGTTCCAAGGTTGAGTTATAGGCGTCTTGCAGCTGATCCAGTAAGCCGGCGACCGTAGTGGCCGCGGTGATTCGCGCCCGCATCGGGACCGTGTTGATCAACAGCCCCACCATCGAATCCGCGCCGGCCAGCTCCGTCGGGCGCCCCGACACCGCGGTACCGAACGCGACGTCATGCCGGCCGGTCAGCCACATCAACACCTGGGCCCACGCCGCCTGCGTCACGATGTTCACGGTCGTGTGATGCGACCGGGCCAGCTCGCCGACCGCTTCGGTGGTGTCCGCAGGCACCGAAAACGTTGCGACGCCCCGCTTTCCGAGTCGCACCCGGCCTGGCGGGCCCACCAAGGTGGGGGTGTCGAAATCGGCAAACACCTCGCGCCAGGCCCCGCGGGCGGCTTCGAGGTCGCGCCCCGCCAGCCAGCTCACGAAGTGGCGATATGGTGCAGCCGCCGGCAGTCGCTGCTTGTAATAGCTGGCGATGATTTCGCCCATCAGAATCGGCAGCGACCAGCCGTCCATGACGATGTGATGATTGGTCAGGATGAATCGGTGCCGATCCGGCGCGGTACGGATCAGTGCCGCTCGGAAAGCCGGAGGCTCGGCCAGGTCGCACACCGCCGCGCGTTCGGCCGCGCATACCTCCTGCACCCGCTGACCGACCTGGGCTCCTTCGCCGTGGGCGTCCAGTTCGAGCCAAGGCACTACGGGATCGGCCGGAATCACCTGCACCGGCTCGTCGAACTGCGCGCAGAATCGGGCCGCGAGATTGGGATGCCGGGTTACCACCGTGTGCAGCGCCTCGCGCAGCCGATCGTGGTCGAGGGCACCGCTCAAGGTGATGTCGAGCTGCACCGCGTACACGTCGTCGCCGCGCTGAGTGGTGGTGGTGTGGAACAACAGCCCTTGCTGCAAGGGGGTCAAAGGCAACACGTCGGCGATGTTGTACTGCTCCTGCAGCTCATCAAGCTGCCGCCGGCTCAAGCGGGCCGGCGCGACATCCGACGGTGTCAGCCCGCCCCCACCAGCGCGAACATGCGCACAGATGCCGGTCAGCGCCTCGAACCACAACCGGCCCAGCCGGCTCACCTGTTCGCGATCCACCACCGATGGCGCCCACGTCCAGTTCGCGTGCAGGTGTGGACCGGTATCGGTGTCCACCGTTCCGGCGTTCAGGTCCACGGTGTGCATCAGCGGCATGGGTATCGCCGCGGCCGCGCCGGTCAGCGCCAAGCTGTCCTGGCAGAGGCGCCACATATCCTCCGAGAGGTCAGCCCCCGCGCCCAGCCGCCCCAAGTAGTTGAACCCGACGGTCGGGTCGCATCCCCCCAACTCGACGTCGGGATTCACATACCGCAGCAGGCCGTAGCCCAGCGGATCGGGCAGAGCGCGCAACTGCTCCTTGGCATCCTTGATTACCGCTCCCAACGCCGCGTCGCCGGCCACCACCTGGCTCCACGCCAGCCCTCCGACGCTCAACGCCACGGGGTATTTGGTGGTGAACCACCCCACCGTGCCGGACAAGTCAACGTCGGCGGCCAGTTCCTCGTGCCGACCATGCCCCTCCACGTCGATGCCGATTGGCGCGCCGCGGCGGCCCACGTATTCCGCCAACGCCAATCCGAAAGCGATCAGCAGTATGTCGTGCACGCCGGCGTGAAACGCCGTCGGCGCTTCGCCCAGGAGCATTCGCGTCGTTTCGGCGTCCAGCGACACCGACAAGTGACCGGCCGCGGCAAACGTATCCACCGCCGGTTGCAGCGCTGGCAGCACGGCAGGAAGCGCCGCGACCTGCCGCCACGCCTCGGCCTCATTCATCACGGCAGGGGTCTGGGCGTACTCCACCAGTAGCGACGACCACCGGGCAAACGAGGTTCCCGCCGCCGGCAGCATTATCGGCTGCCCGTCGCGACGCTGGACCCAGGCAGTGTTGAGGTCTTCCAGCAGAATCCGCCACGACACCCCGTCGACGGCCAGGTGGTGAATGATCAACGCCAGCTGACCCGTCGAGTCGGCCCACAGCGCACTGAGCATCACCCCCGCAGCGGGGTTCAACCGCGACCGCGCCTTGACCAGCGCCTCCTCGGACAAGACATCTACAGCTTGCAGGCGATCGTTGGCATCCACCGAACCGGCCGCCGGCACCGACAAGGACCAGCCGCCGGCGCCATCGTCGTCGACCCGCAGCCGCAACATGGCGTGCCGATCCAGCAACGCTTGCAAGAGCGCAACGACGTCGGCCTCGGTCGCGCCCGGCGGGGCCTGCGCCATCACCGTCTGGTTGAACTGCTCGACCGGGCCCTGGACGCTGTGCAGCCAATGCATGATCGGCGTAGCCAGCACAGGGCCGACGCCCTCGTCGACCGGTCCGCCCGGACCCTCGGCCACCCCCGCCACCCGGGCCAGCCGCGCCACGGTTTGCTCGACGAATATGTCGCGCGGTCGGCATACCAGGCCGGCAGCGCGGGCCCGGGCCACCACCTGCATCGACAAAATGCTGTCCCCGCCCAGCTCGAAGAACGACTCGTCGGCTCCGACTCGTTCGAGCCCCAACACCTGCGCGTAAATACCGGCCAGGATCTCCTCAACGGCGCTGCCGGGTGCCCGGTAATGATCGGCGTCCTGGTACTCCGGTGCGGGCAGGGCACGCTTGTCGAGCTTGCTGTTGACGGTCAACGGCAGCGCGTCCAGCACCACCACCGCGGCCGGCACCATATACGTCGGCAGTCGCTCCGCCAACGCGCTGCGCACCTGGGCCGGGTCGGCGGTGCCGGTCATGTAGCCGACCAGCCGCTTGTCGCCGGGGCGATCCTCACGGGCGATCACCGCCGCCTGCTCCACCCCGTCAAGCCCCAGCAGCGCCGCCTGCACTTCACCCAACTCGATGCGATACCCGCGGATCTTGACCTGCTCGTCTGCGCGACCCAGATACCGCAGCTCCCCATCGGCGCCCCAACACACCAGGTCACCGGTGCGATACATACGCTGGGCCGATGCCCCGGCGAACGGACACGCCACAAACCGCGACGCCGTGAGCCCGGCCCGCCCCACATAGCCGTACGCCGCCGCGGAACCGGCCACATACAAATCCCCAACCACACCGACCGGAACCGGCCGCAGCGAACCGTCCAGCACGAAGAACGCCAGATGCGCCAGCGGCACCCCGATGGGGCTCGCTGCGCTGTCCAAGTCACCGTCGACGATCTCCCGGAAGGAGGCATGCACCGTCGTCTCGGTAGTGCCATACAGATTGAGCAGACGTGGCGTTCCGGGATGGTTATGCCACCACGTTCGAAGACGCTGTGGCTCCAACGCTTCACCGCCGAACACGACCGCCTGCAGCTGCAGCTGACGTCCGAGCTCCGGTGACAGCGTGTCCGCGGTTTGCAGTGCGTAGAACCCCGAGGGCACCTGGCTCAACACGCTGACCTGCTCGGTCACCAGCATGGCGTGGAAGTCTTCCGGTGACCGCGTCACCGACTCGGGGACCACGACCACCCGCCCGCCATACAACAGCGCGCCCCAGATCTCCCAGACGGATACATCGAAGGCCAGGGAATGCGCCTGCGACCACACCTGCTCCTCCAGCTGCATCTCGCCCTCGAGTGATTCGAACAGCTCGGCAACGTTGAGGTGTGTGATGGCAACGCCCTTGGGCACACCGGTAGTGCCTGAGGTGTAGATGAGGTAGGCGATGTCCTCGGGCGCAGGCGCCGGCAGGCCGGTAGACGGATGGGTACGGATGCAGGGATCGTCGAAGTCGATGACCAGAAGACCCCGCCCTTCCAGGCGCGGGCGCAGGTCTGCCGTGGTGACGACGGCGATCGGCGCGGCATCGGCGAGCATGAATTCCATCCGCGCCAATGGATGCTCCGGGTCGAACGGCACGTACGCCGCGCCGGTCTTCAAAACCGCCAGGATCGCCGTGATGGCCTCGGCGGAGCGCGAAAACAGAAGCGCCACACGCTCACCGGGACGCGCACCCTGAGCGACCAGGAATTGCGCCAGCCGATCAGTGGCCTCGTCGAGCTCGCGGTAGGTCATCGCCACGCCCTGCGCGGTGACCGCGACCGCCTGCGGGGCGCGCGCCACCTGCGCGGCGAACATCTCCGGAATGGAGCGCGAGGCGGTGACACGCCGGCTCAGCGCCGCCCGGTTACCCCATCCATGTAGCTGGGCGCGCTCGGCGTCGTCGAGGAGGTCGACCGACGACAGCCGCCGGGTCGGGTCCGCGGTCAGCGCCACCAGCACCCGCTCCAACCGCTTGATAAGCGCCTCGATGCTGTCCGGATCGAACACGTCGGTGCGGAACTCCACCATTCCGTCGATCCCGGCGGGCTCGCCGGCCACAGTCCAGCGTTCGGCGAACGAGAAAGTCAGGTCGGTGCGGGCGACCTGGGTGTCGGCCGGGAGCGTAGTGACCTGCAGATCACCCAGGCGCAACCCGGCGGTGGACCCGATGTCCGGCCCGTTGAAGTTCTGCCAGGCCAACAACACCTGTACCAGCGGGTGATGGGTCAAGCTTCGGGTCGGGTTGAGCCGCTCCACCAGCACCTCGAACGGCACGTCCTGGTGTTCGTAGGCGGCCAGGCTGCGACTACGGACCTGCGCCAGCAACTCCGTGACCGAGGGGTCTCCGGCCAGGTCAACCCGCAGCACCAGCGTGTTGATGAAGAAACCCACCAGATCGTCCAGCCGCGGATCGCGGCGCCCCGCGATCGGGAATCCGACCGCGACGTCGCTGCTTGCGCTGATCTTGGACAGCAGCACGGCGAGGGCGGCCTGCATCACCATGAAGCTGGTCGCATTGTGCTCGCGGGCCACTTGGGCCACCCGCTGCTGCAACTCCGGCGGCCACTCCATCGCGACGTGCGCGCCGCGGTAGTCAGCCACCGGCGGATAGGGCCGGTCGGTGGGCAGCTGAATGCGCTCGGGCATCCCGGCCAGCGTGTCTTCCCAGTAGGCCAGCTGCGCACCGATGCGACTCTGGCTATCACCCAGATCGCCGAATTGGGCTCGCTGCCACAACGTGTAATCGGCGTACTGCACCGGCAACGGCGCCCAACCCGGGGCTTGCCCCGCGCACCGCGCGCCATACGCCACTCCCAGATCACGCACCAACGGCGTCATAGACCAGCCGTCGCCGGCGATATGGTGCACCACCGCCACCAGAACGTGTTCGTCATCGGCTAGGCGGAAAAGCACTGCGCGCAAAGGAATGTCGGCGGCCAGGTCAAAGGGGCGACGCACCGTCGCCCCGACGGCCTCCTCCAGCCGGTTCGCCGACCAGCCGGTCGCATCGACCACGGCCCAGCCGAAGTGGGCCTGCTCGACCGCCATCACCAGCTGCTGGGGGATTCCTTCGACCGAGGGGAACAGCGTGCGCAGGCTTTCGTGACGGCCCACCACGTCGGTCATCGCTGTCATAAGCGCGTCGGCGTCGAGGTGCCCGTCCAGGCGCAAGGCCACCGCCATGTTGTAAACGGCCGAGGGCCCCTGCAGCTGATCGATGATCCACAGCCGGTTCTGCGCGAACGACAACGGGACTATCGCGGGCCGCTCAACCGGAACCAGCGGCTCGAGTCCACTTTCATCCGCACCGATTCGCGGTGCCAATTGGGCCACCGTGGGCGCCTCGAACAAAGCACGCACCGCGAGGCTGGCGTTCAGCGTCGTGTTGACCGCGGCGACCACCCGCATCGCCGACAGCGAATCACCGCCCAGTTCGAAGAACGATTCGTCGACTCCGACCCGATCCAATCCGAGGACTTGGGCGTAGAGGCCGGCCAGGATCTCCTCGGTCGGGTTGGTCGGGGCGCGGTATTGACCGGCATCGGTGTATTCGGGTGCCGGTAGGGCACGCGCGTCGAGTTTGCCGTTGACCGTCAAGGGCAAGGCGTCGAGCACCACCAACGCGGCCGGCACCATGTAGGCCGGCAATCGCTCGGCCAGAGCGCTTTTCAGCATGGCGGGTTCTGCGGTCCCGGTGATGTAGCCAACCAGACGTTTGTCGCCGGGGCGATCCTCCCGGGCGACCACTGCCGCCTGTGCCACGCCCTCGAGGTCAGCCAGCGCCGTTTGGACTTCGGCCAATTCGATGCGATACCCGCGGATCTTGACCTGCTCATCCGCACGCCCCGCATAACGCAACTGCCCGTCAGCATCCCAGGACACCAGGTCACCGGTGCGATACATCCGTTGCGCCGGCGCTCCCGGTCCGGCGAACGGGCAGGCCACGAATCGCGATGCGGTCAAAGCGGAACGGCGCCAATATCCGTACCCCACGGTGGTTCCGGAGATGTACAACTCACCGAGCACGCCGGGCGGGACCGGCCGCAGCCACATGTCAAGGACAAACAGTGCTGCCCCCGGCAATGTCGAACCAATCGGCGGGGCCCCCGAGCCCGCGATCAAGGGCGCGCTGTAGGTCACATCCACCGTGGCCTCGGTCGGGCCGTACTTGTTGATCATCACCCGCCCGGGGGTCGCCCACCGGTCCACCAGGTCGGCCGGGCAGGCTTCACCACCCACGAGTAAGGCGACCGACTCCAAACCATCGGGCGACATAGCTCCTGCGGCCGAAGGGGTTTGACCAAAGACGTCGACTCCTTCGGATATCAGTAGGTCGCGAAGTTCGGTCGTCGAGCTTGTCATCCACTCGGGGACCACTACCAGCCGCCCACCGTTGAAGAGCGCCCCCCAGATCTCGAGGACCGAGAAGTCGAACGACAAGGAGAACCACTGCGTCCAGACGCCCGGGCGCCGCAGATCGGCGGACAGCGACCCGATGTACTGGATCACGTTGTGGTGAGTGATGGCCACGCCTTTGGGCACGCCGGTGGTACCCGAGGTGTAGATGATGTAGGCGACATACTCAGGCGACGGGAACGGCAACGGTGTGCAGTGACGATCGCCAATAGCGGGGTCGTCGATATCGATCACTGCGATGTCGTGCCCGTCCAACCGCCCGCGCAGCCCGTCAGTGGCAATGGCGGCGATCGGCGCGGCGTCGCCGAGCATGAAGTCGATCCGGGTTGCCGGCAGCGCCGGGTCGATCGGCACATATGCCGCTCCGGTTTTGAGCACCGCCAAGATCGCGACGATCGCCCGGTCAGAGCGGGGAATGAGCAGCGCCACACAGGCACCGGGGCCTACGCCGTGGCCGGCCAGGTGGTGGGCCAGTCGGTTGGCGTCCTCCTCAAGCTCCCGGTACGTCATCGTGCGGCCCTCGAAGGTCAAGGCCATAGCTTCCGGCGTGCGTGCCACCTGCTCGGCGAACAACCCTGGTACCGAAACCGCCCGGACCACGGGCCGGGCTAGCAGCGCACCGTTGCCCCACCTCGCCAGCCGGGCGTGCTCCGTGGCATCGAGCAGATCCAGCGACGACAAGCGCCGACCGGGGTCCGCGGTGACCGCGGCCACCACCCGCCCCAACCGCTCGATCAACACCTCGATGCTGGCCGCGTCGAACACGTCGGTGCGGAATTCCACCTCGCCGCCGATCCCGGCAGGCTCACCGGACTCGGTCCAGCGTTCGGCCAACGAGAACGTCAGGTCCATCCGGGCGGTACGGGTATCCACCGGCGCCTGCTTGACCTGCAGATCGCCCAGAGTCAGCCCGGCGGCGGGATTATTTTCCTGCCCAGCGAAGTTCTGCCATGCGAACAACACCTGAACCAAGGGGTGATGGTTCATCGATCGCGTCGGGTTGAGCCGCTCCACCAGCAGCTCAAACGGCACGTCCTGGTGCTCGTAGGCGGCCAGGCTGCGCTGCCGCACCTGGGCTAACAACTCCGCGACGGTGGGGTCTTCGGCCAGATCAACCCGCAACACCAGCGTGTTGACGAAGCATCCCACCAAACGGTCTAGCGTCGGGTCCCGTCTTCCGGCGATCGGAAATCCTATGGCCACATCGGAATTGGCGCTGATCTTGGCCAGCAGCACCGCCAACGCGGCCTGCATCACCATGAAGCTCGTCGCATTATGCTCACGGGCCAACCGGGCGACCTGCTCCTGCAACTGCGCCGGCCAGTCCACCACCACTCGGGCCCCGCGGTAATCGGCCGCCGGCGGATAGGGCCGATCGGTGGGCAGCTGAATTCGCTCGGGCATGCCGGCCAGCGCGTCTTCCCAATAAGCCAGCTGCGCGCCGATCAGGCTCTGCGGGTCCTGCAGCTCACCCAGCTGTTCGCGCTGCCACAGCGTGTAGTCGACGTACTGCACCGGCAACGGCGCCCAACCCGGAGCCTGGCCCGCACACCGGCTGGCATATGCCACACCGAGATCGCCCACCAGCGGCCCGATCGACCAGCCGTCGGCGGCGATATGATGCAGGACCGCCACCAATACGTGCTCCGTGTCGCTAATGCGGTAAAGCTTTGCGCGCAACGGGATTTGGGACGTCAGGTCAAAGGGGTCTCGCACCACCTCGCCCACGGCGTCAGTCAGCCGGCCGGTCGGCCAGTCGCTGGCGTCCACCACCTGCCAACCGAGATCGACAAGCTCGACCGGCACCACGACCTGCCGGGGAATCCCCTCGACCGACGGGAACAACGTGCGCAGGCTTTCGTGGCGACCAACCACGTCGGTCAGCGCCGCCCTCAATACCTCGGCATCCAGACGCCCGCTCAGCTGCAACCCGAGCGCCATGTTGTACACCGGTGAGCCGCCTTGCAACTGATCGACGAACCACAACCGGTTCTGGGCGAACGACAACGGCACCACGTCGGGTCGCTCCACGGCCACCAAGGGCTCCAGCCCACCGCCGGCGTCGCCCAGGCGCGATGCCAATTCGGCTACCGTGGGCGCCTCGAACAGTGTGCGCACCGCGAGACCGGCGTTTAGAGCGGTGTTGACCGCGGCCACCACCCGCATCGCGGACAACGAGTCGCCACCCAAATCGAAGAAGGATTCATCGACGCCGACCCGCTCCAGCCCCAGTACCTGGGCATACACCCCGGCCAAAAGGTCTTCGACGGCGCTGGCGGGGCCCCGATAATGACCGCTCTCTTTGTACTCCGGCGCCGGCAAGGCCCGGATGTCGAGCTTCCCGTTGACCGTCAACGGCAGCCGGTCAAGCGCCACCACCGCCGCCGGCACCATGTAGGCGGGCAGTCGCTCGGCCAACTCGGCGCGGATCTGGGCCATATCCGCGGTACCGGTGATGTAGCCGACCAGCCGTTTGTCGCCGGGGCGGTCTTCACGGGCAATCACCGCCGCCTGCTCGACCCCAGCCAGCGCGGACAGGGCCGTCTGCACTTCGCCGAGTTCGATGCGATAGCCGCGAATCTTCACCTGATCATCGGCACGGCCAAGGTACTGCAGGTCGCCGTCCGTCCCCCAGCGAACCAGATCCCCGGTGCGATACATTCGCGCCCCGCCGTCGGCAAACGGACATGCCACGAACCGTGACCCAGTCAACCCGGCGCGTCCCACATAGCCATACGCCAGGCCGCTGCCTGTCACATACAACTCACCCACCACGCCCAGCGGCACCGGGCGCAACCACTTGTCGAGCACAAAGAATCCGAGATGGGCCAACGGCAAGCCGATCGGGCTGACACTGCGGTGAACGTCGGAGGCGCCGATCTCCCGGAACGAGGCATGCACCGTCGTCTCGGTAATGCCATACATGTTGACGAGCCGCGGTGATGCGCGGTGGCGGTCCAACCAGGCGTCGAGGCGCCCAGGTTCCAGCGCCTCACCACCAAACACCACGGTTTGCAACTTGAGCCGATTGCCCGATTCAGCTGCCCGCGCATCCGCGGTCTGCAGCGCATAGAACGCCGACGGGGTCTGACTCAATATGCTTACTTGCTCGGCAACCAGCAAGGCGTGCAGCTCATCCGGGGACCGCACCACGGAGTCGGGCACCATCACCAAGCGGCCCCCGTGCAGTAACGCGCCCCAGATTTCCCACACCGAGTAGTCGAAGGCCAGCGAATGGCACTGCGTCCACACCTGCCCTGTCAGCTCTTCGTCAACATTCAACGATTCCAGCAGCCGAATGACGTTCTGATGAGCGACGGCCACCCCCTTGGGCACTCCGGTGGTGCCCGATGTGTAGATCAGGTAGGCGATCTCCTCAGCCGCCGGAGCGGGCAATGCGGTGCTGGGCAGGAACTCAATTCCCGGGTCGTTGACGATGACGACCGCCAATCGGCGGGCGTCCAAACGATGGGCCAAGCCTGCGGTGGTGATCGCGACGACCGGCGCGGCATCGGCCACCATGAACTCCGTCCGAGCGACCGGATGCGCCGGATCGATCGCCACGTACGCCGCTCCGGTCTTGAGTACAGCCAACATCGCCACGACCGCCTGGACCGACCGAGGCAATAACAGCGCCACCCGCTCGCCTGGCCTTGCGCCCCGGGCAATCAGCAAGTGCGCCAGGCGGTTTGACGCCTCATCGATCGCGCGGTAGGTCAGCGAGCGGCCCTCGAAGGTCAGCGCCGCCGCCCCCGGTGTGCGCGCCGCCTGCGCGGCAAACAGTTCCGGAATCGAGCCCGCCGACGCCGCCGACCGGGTCAGTACCGCCCGGTTGCCGATCTGGTCCAGGCGGCTGTGCTCGCCGGGAACCAGCACGTCTATCGACGACAACCTCCGAGTCGGCTCGGCGGTGATGGCCTCCAACAGTCGCCGCAACCGCTCGATCAGCGTCTGAATGCTTTCCACGTCGAACACATCGGTGCGGAACTCCACCGCGCCACCGATGCCGGCCGGGGCACCGGCTTCGGTCCAGCGTTCGGCCAACGAGAACGTCAAATCCACCCGGGCAGTGCGGGTTTCCGTAGGCACGGTGCTGACTTTCATGTCCCCGAGCGCCAAACCGGTGGCTGGGTCACCGGCGAAGTTCTGCCAGGCGAGCATCACCTGGACCAGCGGGTGATGATTGAGCGATCGGGTCGGGTTAAGCCGCTCGACCAGCACCTCGAACGGCACGTCCTGGTGCTCGTAAGCAGCCAGGCTGCGCTGCCGCACGTGCGCCAGCACCTCGGCAACCGTGGGGTCACCAGCCAGGTCGACGCGCAACACCAAGGTGTTGACGAAGAACCCCACCAACTTATCGAGTGCCGGATCTCGGCGCCCGGCGATCGGGAAGCCCACCGCCACATCGGCGCTGCCACTGAGCTTGGCCAGCAGCACCGTCAGGGCCGCCTGCATCACCATGAAGCCGGTTGCATCGTGCTCACGGGCCACCCGAGCAATCCGCTGCTGCAAATGCGCCGGCCAATCCACCTCCACGCTGGCGCCACGGTAATCGGCTACGGGCGGATAGGGCCTATCGGTGGGCAGCTGAATCCGCTCCGGCATCCCGGCCAGCGTGTCTTCCCAGTAAGCCACCTGTCCGCCAATGCGGCTCTGCGGATCCTGCAGCTCACCCAACTGCTCGCGCTGCCACAACGTGTAATCGACATACTGCACCGGCAACGGCGCCCAATCCGGGGCGCGCCCCGCACACCGGGTGGCATAGGCGACACCCAAGTCACCCACCAAAGGGGTGATCGACAGGCCATCGGCGGCGATATGATGCACCACCGCCACCAGCACGTGCTCCTCATCGGCGGTGCGGAAAAGCTGTGCCCGCAACGGGATCTCGGATTCCAGGTCAAAAGCGCGCTGCGTCGTTGCCGCGATTGCCTCCCGCAGCCGGTCGGCCGACCAGCCCGTGGCATCCACGCGCTGCCAACCAAAGTTGGTCTCCTGCACAGGGATAACCAGTTGCCGGGGAATCCCCTCGACCGCCGGGAAAAGCGTGCGCAGGCTTTCGTGACGGCCCACCACATCGGCCAGAGCGGCCCCCAACGCGTCGGCATTCAGCCGCCCGCTCAGGCGCAGCGCCACCGCCATGTTGTACACCGCCGAGGGACCCTGCAGCTGGTCGATGAACCACAACCGATTCTGCGCAAACGACAACGGCACCACCGCGGGCCGCTCCGTCGCCACCAGCGGCTCCAGCCGGTCTTCCGCGTCGCCCAAACGCGATGCCAACTGGGCTACCGTGGGCGCCTCGAACAGCGTACGGACCGAAATGTCGCCTTGCGCAGATTTGTTGATCGCGGCCACTACACGCATCGCCGACAACGAATCGCCGCCCAAATCGAAAAACGAGTCCTGAGACCCCACTCGGTCGAGACCGAGGACTTCCGCGTAGATGCCGGCCAGGATCTCCTGTATGCCACTGGCCGGCGCATGGTAACCGTCGCCAGCGGCGTATTCGGGCGCAGGCAAGGCGCGCTTGTCGAGCTTGCCATTGACGGTCAGCGGCAGCGCATCGAGCGTCACCACCGCGGCGGGGACCATATAGGGCGGCATTCGTTCAGCCAGCTCCGCGCGAGCCCGCGCCGGATCGGCGGTTCCGGTGAAATATGCCACCAGCCGCTTGTCGCCGGGACGGTCTTCACGCGCGACCACGACGGCCTGCTCGACCCCGTCCAGCTTGGCCAATGCCGCCTGGATCTCCCCCAACTCGATCCGGTACCCGCGGACCTTGACCTGTTCATCCGCGCGTCCCCGGTAAACCAGCTGTCCGTCAGCACCCCAGAACACCAGGTCCCCGGTGCGGTACATTCGCTGCCCCGACGCGCCGTCACCGGCGAACGGGCAGGCCACAAACCGCGCAGCGGTCAGCCCCGCCCGGCGCGCATAGCCACACGAAAGTCCTGAACCCGCCACATACAGCTCACCGACGACACCGACGGGCACCTGCCGTAACCATCTGTCGAGGACGAACAAAGCAGCCCCCGGCACCGGCGTACCGATCGGCACCACACCGGATCCGGCGCGCAGCGGCGCACTAATCGACGCATACACCGTGGTTTCGGTCGGGCCGTAGCCGTTGATCATCAGCCGCCCCGGCGCCCAATGCTCGGCCAGCTCAGCAGGACATGATTCACCGGCCACCATCAACGCGACGGACCCCAAGCCCTCCCGCGACAGCATCGCCACCGCGTTGGGGGTTTGGCTCAACACGGTGACCTGTTCCGCAATCAACAACGCGTGCAAGTCTTCCGGCGACCGGGCCACGGACTCGGGCACCACCACCAGCCGTGCCCCGTGCAGCAACGCACCCCAGATCTCCCACACCGAAAAGTCGAAGACCAGTGAATGACACTGGGTCCACACCTGCTCCGGCGTGAGCCGCAGGCCGACGTCGAGCGAGTCGAACAGACGGGCCACGTTGTGGTGGGTGACCGCAACGCCTTTGGGGACTCCGGTGGTGCCGGAGGTGTAGATCAGGTAAGCGATGTCCTCGGGCGCCGGTGTGGGCA